>CAZOOK010000129.1:0-2536 GCA_964581385.1 uncultured Salinisphaerales bacterium | reverse complement strand
ATTTCAAATCCGAGTTTTTACGCCTGCTCCGCGCCCACGAAGTGGAATTCGACGAGCAATATGTATTCGATTGACCCATCGCCGGCGAGCGCTCCCTCCGCCCCTGCGCGGTGGAATATGAAGGCACAACGGCTCGCACGGGTTACGCTCCGCAAAGCTCCGCTGCACCCGTGGCTATCCATGAAAGGCTTCTCTCGGTCAAGGACAAAATCTCAAAAAAAACATTTCCGTGCCCGGCGGGGCCGGGCTTATCATTTATGTGCCGCCGCGGAGGATAGGGCAACGCTGGGAAGCGACCTGAGCGCCGCGGTGGTGCCATACGGCATGGGCGGCATTGGTGATCACTGGTGCCGCCTTCTTTTTGCCCGCCTTGGAGCCTGCATGCCATTGGCCCCAATGCGCTAAATCCATCAATCGACTCTCTTTCCGCGGCGGACGCCGCCGTGGGGTCAGAACGTTCATTGCGGTGCACCGGCGTTGGCCTCAAGCGGGTCCAGCTATCCATTGGCGCTGGCGTGATGACTATCTCACGCGGCACATCATTCTCATCCGGTGCGGGCGGCCCATTTACAGAACAGGTCTGCAGTGACCTCTTACGAGGACACTGCGGCCATAGCCACGACGGGCTGGCCAGCTCCCGAATGAGACATCTGACAGGTCTTGGCGCTCTCACTGCCCGGACGCCCAGGCGGTGTTTCCTTGTAGGGTCGGTTATTTTTGACGCAGGAGAAGCCCACATGGCAGAGCCGGTGGGCCACGCCCATGTAGCCGCGCATGCGGTTGCGCTGGCCGTCGTCGGTGATGCGATTGAACAGATCCTTGAGGCGTGGGCTGGCATTGACGGCACTGTACGAGGCCTGGAGGAAGGCCGCCTTGAGCGTGCGCCGGCCGATGACGCCCACGTGGCGGTTGGTGGGGATCTTCTTGGAGTCTTCCTCGCCGCTGTCATCATCGCGCGGGGCCAGCAGACTGTAGGCGGCCAGATGCCGGGAGTCCTGGAAGCGTTCCAGCGTGCCGATCTCCGCCTGGATGGTGTAGGCCAGAATCCAGCCGATGCCCGGCAGGGTCTTCCACAGCGCCGCGTGGCTGTCAGGCCGGACCTGCCGGCGCAGGTGCCGGGTGACTTCCGCCAGCGGACGGCGCAGATCCTCGAGCAGTTGCAGCGTGCCTTGGAGGACGGCCTTGGCGCTCTCCGGGACGCGTGGGTCTGCAGGCACCATGAGTTGCTGGAGGAATTCCCGACCCTTCTTTCCGAAGAGATCCGTATAAGGATGCAGAATGCCGTGGCGATGCAATACCGCCTGCACGCGATTCTTCAGCGCCGACTGGGTCTGCACCAGGCCCATGCGGTAACGCAGCCATTCCCGCTGCTGGCGCACGGGCGGCGGAGCCAGCCAGACCTCCCACCAGCGTTTGGGTTCCAGCCACAGTTCGCACAGCAGGTCGGCGTCCAGGCGGTTGTTCTTGGCCTTGCCCTGGGACTGCCGCCAGCCCTTGGTTTTTGATCCGCTGGTCAGATGGGGCGCCAGTCCGCATTCGAGAAGCTCGTCGGTCATCCAGCCCCAGCCGAAGGTCCCTTCCAGAATCACCGGCGTGGCCGCCGGCCAGCGCCGGAATTCCGCCCGCAACGCTTCGCGGTCGGCGTGCTCCAGGCGCTGGCGGAAAACCACCTTGCCGCTGGAATCACAGGCGGTGACCCGGCTAAAATGCTTGTGGATGTCCATACCCATGTGTGACACGCGCTCGGCTCGAGAATCCATGGCTGTCTCCTTCGTTAGAAAACATTGACTCAACCGGGGATTTTATCCCCCGGAGGAGACAGCCTTTCTTGGAATTACACTCCCTTGCCCCTCCGGGGCAACTTTCTAGTCTGTAATTTATGCGGCTTCTTCGAGGATGGGGGCGATTTTGCCGGCGGCGAGGTCTTCGTCGTATTGGTGGCGCCAGGCTAGGAAGGTTTCGAGGACTTCGTTGAATTCGGCGGTGGAGTTGATGAGGCGCATGGGGTCGCGGAGGAGGCGGCAGGGGTTCATGGTTTTGGCGTACCAGCTGATGCGTTTGCGGAATTCGAGGACGGCGATTTTTTCGCCGCGCTGGTGGAGGATGCCGTGGAAGTGTTGGCGGATGAGGCTGCATTTTTGTGCGATGGTGAGGGGCGGGGGGATTTGGCCGCAGGTGAGGTAGGACCAGGTGTCGCGGAAGATCCAGGGTTGGGAGAGGGCGCCGCGGCCGATCATGACGCCGGCGCACTTGGTGTAGTTGAGCATGTGGGCGGCGTCCTGGGGGTTTTTAATGTCGCCGTTGCCGATGACGGGGATGTTCTTGACGCTGGCGACGACTTCGGCGATGCCGTCGAGCCGGGCGGTGCCGTTGAATTTCATCTGCGTGGTGCGGCCGTGGATGGTGACTAGGGAGACGCCGGTTTCTTCGAGGCGTTTGGCGAGATATGGGGCGACGATGCAGGAGTCATCCCACCCGAGGCGGAGCTTGGCGGTCAGCGGCGTGCGGAGGAGGCAGGATTTGATCTGTTCGACCA
>CAZOOK010000128.1:0-2570 GCA_964581385.1 uncultured Salinisphaerales bacterium | reverse complement strand
CCACGCCAATCTTGAACAGCTGCAGCCGGATCGTATCGATCTGAGCTTTTTCCAGCGGAAGTATGTACTTAACGAAACTGATCCCCAAAAGCCGGCCGATTCGCGATAGCCATTCCTAGTAAATCGGCGCACTGTACGCGCTCGGACCACAGAGCAGGGGATTTAGATGCGTTACTTCATCGCAGCATTGGTATTGATGTCAACTTGCAATTTGGCGCTAGCGGATCACGTCAATGGCTATATGAAATCAAACGGAACATACGTGCAAGGTTATGAACGAAGTGCTCCGAACGGCACTGTGCAGGATAACTACAGCTATAGAGGCAATACCAATCCATATACCGGACAGCAAGGAACGAATCGTTATACCCACGATACGACCTCGTCTTACTATCAAGGCCCGAATGCGCAGGGACAATCAGGCCACGATTCGGCTTCTGAAAACAACAGCGCAGGTGATTCGTATAGCCACTGAAATCGTATTAGTCGAACACCAGAGGGCGCCTACTTGGCGCCCTTTTTCGTTTCTGTCTTCGGCCAACCCTCTTTCGGGCGCTCCTTCTTCAGCGCCTTACCGACCGCCTTCTTCCAGTCTCCGGAGAACTTGACGCGCTCTGGAGCCGGGCCGGTCTTAACCTTCTTCTCTTTAGTCATATGGTGTCTTATCCTCATGATCTTGCCATGGTAATGGTCTATGAGTATCATCCACACCATTCCATGTCATAAATGGTCTAGTAGGATCATACGCCATGAGCGCATTTGTAGATACTTTGAAGCAGAAGGCGACGGACCTTTCCACCGAAAGGAATCGACTGAAAAAGAAGCTTGCAGAAGGCGAGAGGCGCCTTACCGATATCAATGGAGCGTTGGCAGGTATTGAAACACTGCTTAGACTTGAAGGCGTAACGCTTGACCTGAGTTTTGGCACTGATGCAGATACTGACTCAACGAAGCCCCTGAACGGATCTTCCGAAGCCCCCGCATTGCAGGACGTTTTGCGTCACGCATTGGCAGACCGGCGCCCTCACACAGTAGAAGATTTAATTCGGATTGCGGAGGCTAAAGGAATCGTTTTCGCGGGCAAGCATCCATTCAACACGGTCAATTTCACGATGATGGGAATGTCGCGAAATAAGACTTATGAAAGGTCCGATGATGGGCGTTGGAAATTCGTCGGATAACCGCGCTGTCATTGAGCGCAAAAGGAGGTGATGTATGCCAATAACTGAACCAGCCGCGGTTTAAGGCCTGCCGGCCGCGGTCGTGAAAAGGCCCTTACGTGCCTTGCTCCTGCGAAAGATCGAGCACGTAAGGGCCGAGGTAGCCACTACTTAAGCGGGGCGTATCTTGATGATGGCGGCAGACTTTGGACCCTGAACGCCGAGGGTTTGATCCCCTCACGCTCCACCTTTTTTAGTGTATCGCTTTACTTGGCTCCTTGTACATAAGGCGCTTGCCGTTGGCCGCCTGAATGGCTGCGGCTGTCCGAGCCCCATCCTCAAGATGGCGGAAGTTATACAGAAACTCGTAATGACTCAGGTAACGGTGCAAGTGCTCCTTGCTGACGCTGTGATGGATGCCATGCAGGCCGCGCTTAACAAGGCTAAAGAAGCCTTCCACCGTGTTGCTATGCACATCGCCGCGCACATATTCCTTCGCGCTATGGCATACGGTTTCATGACCGCCAGCAAACTCGGCGCCGATGCCGGCATAGGCTGAATTCTCATCGGTAATAATCCGGGCCGACTTATCGACCTGTTCGCGGATGATGGCCTTCAGCGTCGCAGCTGTGACGTTGGCGACTGGTTTGGTGCGCACGCTTCCCTTGCGCTCGACCAGCGCCAGCACCGGGGTCTTGTTCGTGCCACGGCCGCGCTTGCTCTGTCCAGCATAGCGGGGCTTACCGCCGATATAGACCTCATCAACTTCAACGTCCCCGCCGCCTGGGCCAAGCATTTCCGGGGCGCTATTGGCCATCGCATAGCGAATACGGTGAAGCATGAACAGGCAAGACTTATAGGACATTCCGGTATGGCGGTGCAGTTCCAGCGCGCTAACACCCTTCTTGGACGTGGATGCGCGCCAGAAGGCATAGCACCAATGGCGCAGATCGGCCTTGCTGTCCTCAAACACGGTGCCGTTGCGGACTGTGAACTGGCAAGTGTCCTTCATGCTCTTGCAGTCTCGGCACAGCCAGCGGAAATTCGCCTGACGACCGCCGGGGCCGTTGCCGGTCATCTTGTAGATGTTGACTGAGCCACAGCGCGGGCAGCACGGGGAATCGCCCCAGCGCTGTTCTTCCATAAACTCGACCGCCTTGGCTTCGTCCGCGCACGCCGCTGGAATTGCGGTGATAACCGGATCGTTCTTGGTGCTGCGGTTCTGGACTTTCGTGTTAGCCATCGGTGCGCCCTCTTGATGACTAACATTATACTTGAGTAAATAGTTTCGTCAAGTACAAAGATATGCCGTTGATCGGGTCGGGGTACTATGTTTCGTTAAGTACATACTCCCGTTTTCCAGGGCCGTCTTGCGCAGGCCGATGCGGCGCAGCGCACTGATCAGGACGT
>CAZOOK010000127.1:0-2615 GCA_964581385.1 uncultured Salinisphaerales bacterium | reverse complement strand
CAAATAGTGAGGGTTTTGCAGATTCCGAACCAAGGGCGTGTCGGCGATCATGCTCTGGAGAAAGCGGCTGATCGAGTTGAGGCCCGTTCGGCGGCGAACACCTCGGCGCCAATCGCGAAAGAACCGCTCCATAAGATTGTTGGTTCGCTGGGGTTGAATGAGCCGCGTTCCGTTGGCGGTGGGCACGGCGATGGGATCGGCAAAGAGCTTGTCCTCGTACTTATCGATCTGTCCGATGAGGGCTTGCCAGTGGCCACTGGCATCGTAATCGGAGCGGGAAGTAATCTCCTGGCGGAACTGTTCCACCGCCCTTTGAATTGGGCCCATGGCCGCAGGGCTATTGCCGGAGTTGAGGCCCTCGGCGCCATCGACCTCGCCGATGCGCATCGCGCCACGGAGTCGGTCGAACACTTGGCTTTTGAGATCGATCGCCGCCAGCATTCGGCGCAAGCCTTCATCGGCAGCGACTTGCTTGAGCTGGCAGGACAACTTCACCAGGGGCTTGTTGTCCGTCCACTGACCCCGCAGGAGGACGTATTTGATTTGCTCCAGCCTTGGCCCCAAAACCAGCAAGCGTTTGGCAAATTGCACGTGCGGTCGATCAAAGGGAAAACCGTAGCCTTGGCCCTGAGTTTTGCCCGCCAGCGCCCATTGGATCAGACTGTAGGCGCAGAGCAGCGGAACGGCCTCCAGTGGCTGGGGCGGCTGGCCGTCCGCCGACACACTTTGGCAAAAGCTCTCGACCCAGCCGGGCTGTTGATCGATGGCGCTTTTGAGTCGGCGAGCCTGATAGAGAAGTTTGTCGGTGAGCCCATATTTGCGCAAGCGCTGGCGGATGGCGTCATAGTCCGCGGCCAGTAAATCTTTGCCCAGGTCCCGCAGAAAATGAAAATGACAGATGAAGTCCGGGAGGCTGCCAAAAACTTCTTTGATGGCGGCCAGAATGCCAGCGCCCATATCGTGGACCGCCGCCAGGGGCACACCGTAACGTTGCTTGATCGCCTGCAGAAAGGGGATGATTTGCTCGGCTTTCTCCGAAGGCACTTTCACATTGCCCAGGACGATTTCCGAAAGGGAATCCAGACTGCTCATGAGCATCGGCCCGCCGCCCTCACAGGTGCCATCCAGGTGGAGAATGTAACCCCCCTGGGTGTGCATGGCGGCTTTGAGGGCCGGGGCCGATTCCCGATGAGCCAGGGCCAGATAGACGATAAATTTCCTGGCCAGATAGCCCACTTCACTAAGGCTGAGCCGCAGGTGGCGCGCGCGCAATTCCTCGACGAGTTCCTCCACTCGTCGGTGGCGCAGAAAAAGTGCCCGGCCGATAAAGACCAGCACATCATAACCGAAGGTACCGCCGGAGGGCGCCAACCGGCTCAGGGTCTCCGCCGCATAGATCGTATCGTTCTGACAGCGCTCGCAGTGCAGCAGCGTTTCGTGTGCCGTGAAGCAACCCAGGTGAAGTGTGCGCAGGGTTTTGCGCTGGGTTTTATAGACCTGCAGCAGCGCTTGACAGGCGGGGCAATTGGTCTGCGTCGGCCGAAAGGGCAAACTGGGTGGCTGCGCGAACAAATAAGCCGATGAACTTTCCCGGGCCATTCGTTCCTGATAATCCTGGAAGACCAGCAGCGTTTTTAACTCGGTGCTGCGGGCGTTTTTTTTAGATCGTGTTCCTGGAAGAACTGTTGGATGCATGCCGGAGTCAAGGTCAGTTTGCGCTGCCCTTGGAGGCGCAGCGCCAGCTGCTCGAAGCTCAGTTGGGGATACTTGATGTATTCCACCAAAACCCAGAGGGCCGCTTGCGGGCTTAAGCAACTGGTGACGTCGGGCGGAGGCACCCCAGCGGCTTGCTGGCGCTGACGGCGATTGAGCTCGGCGTCGGCGGCGAGGTAGCGAAACTGGCCTGCCAGCGCAAGTCGATCCAACCGGCCGGCCTGGTGCAACTGGGTTAAGACGGCATGACAAGGGTGCTGCAACTTTTGGGTCAGTTGGTTGGCGGACAATCCGGCGGGACTGCGGCCAACCAACTGAGCGATCGTGGCGGTGAGCGTGTGGTGTTTGGAGAAACCGATCCCTTTGAAGTGCCACAGGCCGTCCCGATCAAAGTCGGGTGAGTCGTGGAGAGTGTACCATTTGCCGTTATGGGTGTAGCTCCTGAAATAGCCGATTTGCTTGAGAAACCGACGCACGGAGATGAGCGCGTAGCCGAGAGTCTCAGCGAGTTGGTCCAGCATCCAGCATTTGCGGCGGTGGAAAAGTTTTTCCAGGCGATCGGCCGGGGGGCGTAGCGGAGTCATAAGCGAATGATAGAGTATTCAATGATCGTCGAATATTTAATACTCTATCACTGCTTGATTCGCCGTCAACCCGCAAGGCCGATCTGCCAGAACGGAGCGACACACCGCTTAACCTAGGCGATGATAAGGGTTTGCCACCAAATAACCTCCCTTACCGACAAAAAGTTCGTCGTGCTCGATCGCCTAAAATGATCGAGTATGAAATGCCGCGGTTGCTGTAAGTGCTTGCGTATCAATCGGCCAACTGAGTTTTGCGACCATAGAGAAATTGCAGCCGAAGAGAAAACCTTTGCGCGCGCCGCGCCGAACGATAGTGTG
>CAZOOK010000126.1:0-2648 GCA_964581385.1 uncultured Salinisphaerales bacterium | reverse complement strand
AGCCCTGGTCAGTTTTGCGTGATCACACTTGGTCCGTTTTCAATGATCATTGACAGTCAGCGAGGATCTGGGCAAGACCATCATCATGGACGCCCGTACCAACGAGGTCGTCGCAAGCCTTGCTGTGGACGGTGAGGCCGAAGGTCTCGCAATCAATCCGGCCGGCACCCTGGTCTGCATCACATCGGAGAACGGCAACGACGTGAGCATGATTGATGCGCCGCACAACGTCGTGCTGAAGACCATCGCGGTCGGCCAGCGGCCGCGCGACGCCGCTTTCTCGCCGGATGGTTCGCTGCTGTATGTGCCGGGCGAAGCTGATCACAGCCTGTCGGTGATCGACGTCCAATCCATGACGGTGATCAAAACCGTCAAAGTGCCGGACGAGCACTCACTGCCCAAAGGAGTTGCGGTATCGCGCGACGGCCGGCGGATCTACGTCTCGACCGGGCACGGCGGACATGTGGTCGCTTATGATGCGAAGACCTTTGCCGTTATCGCCAACGTTGCAGTGGGCGCTCGCCCCTGGGGAATCGCGCTCAGCCCAGATTCCCGATATCTGTATACAGCTAACGGTCCGTCGAATGACGTTTCGGTTGTCGATACTGAAAGTATGACCGTTATTGCTACGGTGAAGGTCGGCAATCGGCCCTGGGGTGTCGCTACCATTGCCGCGGCGGCGCATTGAAACCCCGGCGGTCATCCAAAATGCTCCGCCCAAGGACGCTCACTAGGTGCCAACTCCGGACATAGGCTCCCTAAAAATCATTGCCCGTCAGCTGACGTTCGTTTATCCAGTTGTTACCCCTGTCTCTGTCCCTAACTGCTCACCAAACTTTCAATATGGATGAAAGACCGGATTTTCAAAAATGAGATGTCCAACAAATAACCCGCGTGGAGCTCCAGTTCGGGACGGGCCGAGCGGCGCCAGCGACCGTCTCGTATGCGCCTTGAGTGCTTCGTGGAGACGATGCTGGCGTCGTGGTCTATAAGCCAAACACCTTCACCGCAGAGCGTAATCTCCGCCGCTCAAGGTACGGAAAATGGCTGGGCCAGCACTGAAATGCCAAATTGATCCGCTTGATTCCAAGTAATAGTGAAGTTGGCGCCGGACGAGGCCATAGTGGCCCGGGGGAAATTGAGCTCCACCGATTGTTCACTGCCGCTATCGACGATAAACGAAGTGCCAAGCGGCTGTCCCTCAAGGTCGTAGCGCTGCGCATAAACATGGGAAACGCCGCCATCGCAACTGCCGGCAGGTGCTGAGCCAGCCCAGACAACGATGAAACTTCCACCCGCGTCCATAGCGATGTCGCTGCTTGCGGTGAGGATGGCGTTGCAATATGTCGCGGCCGTTTGCGCCGCGGCTGCTGCGACGCCTTGGCGATTGAACTGCCGGAACGTAACGATGCCGGAATCAGCGATAGCGGACTCAAGCCAGGTTGCGGTAAAGGCCCCGCTCGCGTTCATCGCTACGCGAACCGTGTCAGGCACAGCAGAGGCAAAGTCCTCAATTGCGAAACGAAAACCGCGAGGAGCTCCAGTCGCAGCGTAGCGCTGCCCGAAGATATGTCCGGCACCGGTGCCGACGTCCCGCTTTGACCACGCCACGACAAAGTCGCCGGCGGCATCCATCGCCAAGGATATGCCGCCGATTTCTGAACCGGCGGAGCTATATTTGCCAGTCTGGAATTGAATACTGCTGTCCAATACGCGAGCTGATCCTCGCAATACATTGCTGGGCGAATACACTGCGGCGTGGAGGGATTCTCCTTCGACCGGATGCGAGCCCCAGGCCGTCAGCCAGACGACTGCGAGATTACCGCTTGCGTCCATCCCCAACGCCGATACACGTGAACCGAACACAGCATTGGTCGTGGGCATGTCGATTGGCCCGCCTTTTGGAGTTCCATCCGCGGTGAAGCGTTGGATATGTCCGGCCCGATCTCCCATACCGCTTGTCGAAATATCCGACCATGCAATGGCAAACTCTCCTGCCCCATTCATTGCGACGCTGAAGGATATGTTTTCCGGGACACTATTCACGGCAAAGAAGGGAGCTCCTACAGGAGTTCCGCCTGCCTGGAAAAGCTGTGCGCATACGGCCGCACCAGTGCCAGAAATACACTCCGCCGCCACGACGAAATTTCCAGCCGCGTCGCTGGCCATCTCCGACGCATTATCAGAGTTCGCTGCATTCGCGATCGCGGTCACCGGGGAGCCCACCGGCGTCACTCCGCTATCGGCCAGCGCAGATGTCGTGAAAGCGGACAACCCGATCGTCAACGCTGCAAGCGACGAAAATATCGGCGTCGGTTTGAGTCTGGCACCGTCTGCCATAAATACCCCTTATTGTTGTTGAATTACCGCTCGGTATCCGACTTGCGCTCCAGCCCGTTCACTTCGTTCCATCCAAGCCTGCCGCACTACAACACGAACTTATCATTTCGGTTGAGACGGAAATGTGAAGCAGTTTGCACTTGATCTTCAAGATCCGGCCGCGTACGACGCAGATCACCGTTTTGTCAGAACATGCCGTTGACTTGAACGGTTGAGGCGTCACAAAGCAATCGTGCAACTTGCGGGCATTCCCGCGCGCTTACCGGTCAATTGTTCAAGGCGCCGTTATCAACCGGGCCACCATGGCC
>CAZOOK010000125.1:0-2661 GCA_964581385.1 uncultured Salinisphaerales bacterium | reverse complement strand
GACCGGGCAGGAAGTTGGTCTCTACCGTCCAAAAACTGCGCTCTTCCCCGGCCTTTCGATTGGGATGCTTGAGCTCGTGGCAGCGAAAGAAGAAACCGTATTCCCGGGCAAAGGCCTCCATCTCCGGGACGATGAGCGCCTGGGACCCGGTGCCGCGCAGGCGCGCCAGATTGGTGTTGTCAATAATGCATTGGCGGGCGCTGTAACCCCAAAAGGTCAGCGCCTGATGGAAGAAGCATTTCATTTTGAAGCGATCAAAGGCGCGATAGAACCGGAGGTAGCGCCGTTTGCTGTAACGCAGGTAAATCAAGCTGGCGACCAGTTTGGTCCGGCGTCCGGCCAACTCGACCTGATAGACGGTGGTGTCGTGCTGCATCTCCAGGCCCGGCTCATCGGGCACGTGTGCACAACGGACTTTTTGCGGCGTGCTGATGCCCAGATCGCGGAGCATCTGGGTCAGAGTGGAATAGCACACCGTGATGCCTTCCTCCTCCACCAGCTTTTCATGCAGGCGCGCCACCCGGCCCTGGCACTGGTGGTAAAGCCGGCGCAGCAGTTCCTCATCCAGCCGCTTCTTGTCCGTGCGCACGCGTGGCGGCCGCACGCCGCCTTGCCGGATAATGTCCCGCACCGTGTTGCGGCTGACCCCCAGTTTGCGGGCAATCTCGCTCGCGGGCATGCCTTCCTGGTGGAGCAGGAAAATGGCGTTACGCTTGTCCGTTGCGATCATGGAGTTGCTTTAAGGTGTCAAAGAACGCCCGCGAGCGGCTCAGGATGCCCGCCGTCAGGAGATGGCTCTGCGCGTGAAAAGCCCGGCTGGTCAGCCGCGGCTGCTCCTGGCTTTTGCCCATCACCCGCTGCATGTACTTCTGGGTCAGTTCCAAATCGCCCAGCAGGACCCGCTCAAACTCGCTGCACCCATCGGGGCTTTGGGGCACCTGCCGCATTCGTTCCAAAGGCAGGGCCAAATTGCCTTGGCGGATTTCCTGCCGGAAGGACTCCGGCCCTCGGAAAAAACCGTGGGCCAGCTGCTCGACCTCGCGCACGCTTAAACCATGTCCGCTGACGGCCAGGACAAACTCCTCGACCTCCTCGGCTTTAACCCCGTTCATACGCATGAACTGGCGCACCAGATACATGTAGGAATAGACGGGGAACGCGCCGGCGAAGAGTTGGCCGCGCACTTTGTCGCTCATCTCGGCGATGAGTCCCAGGCGCATGCTCACCCAGGCTTTGCTCCGGCAGAGATCGGCCGCGATTTCGGCCACATTGAGCCGGCGTCCGTTTTTGAGTTCCACAATAAAGGCGGCTTGTTCCAGGATGCTCAGGGACCGATTGTTGGACATCTTCAGCAGACTCAGGATCGCCGCGGCCTCGTCTTGTCCCAGCGAACTATAGGGCGCCGTCGCCAGGCGCAACTTGCGCGCGCAGCGATACCTCTTAAATCCGTTGAGCAAGACCTTGGCTTCTTTGACTTCGACCCCTTCCAGCGGCTCCTCGATGCCACGTTGGGCGATCGAGGACAAAAGCCGTTCCTCAAGAGCGGCCTGTTTCAGCCGAAAACTCTCGTAACGCAGGTCCAAACTGGCCAATTCAATTTCGTTCGCCATGCGGTGGTCTCTGACCGCCATGCCTTCGGAGTCATGGAGGCTGTTTTTTGAGCCAAGCCACAGCATGATCGATCTGGCGGATCCGGCACATGGTGTGTTGTCTCAAAACTTTGGCCACCATCGCCAGCACCTGGCGACGGCTGATCGGGCGGCCTTCAATCAGGCTGACCACCATCCGCACATGGTCCACGATCAGCCAATTTTCTTTGGCAGAGCTGGCTTTGGGCGCGACCGTCGCGGTTCGAGCCGTCGCCCCTTGGCGATTGCGCCGTTGATTGAGGGGGATCTTCTTCTCCTTCTTCACGTCCGGGTCACGGTAATAGGCCACACTGCGCCGAACGGACTCTCGCTTACGGTGGGCCTCCCGGCAGCCGAAGGGACAACGCACCTTGCCGTGCTGCTTGACATTGCGGGGATGAGTCAGAAAGAAAATGCGGCAATGCCGGCACCGGGTCAGGCAGGCACGCAGATCAGGCTTGGCCCGCAAAATCGATCGCAGCAGCCAGTAATAATCCAACACCAGGGCCGCCACGGCTCCCTGGCGATACCAGTCGGGTCGAAACTCAAAATGCTCTGCGATCGCGCTTGCAAAAAACCAAAATTTTGACTTAGGATGCTAACGCAAAAATTGATGTCCCTGTCTTACCGAATCGGCGCGCAGGTGTCGAGAAGGTGAGACAGGGATTTTTGCTCCCAATATCCAGCCGCCCAGTCCACGACAGTCTCCCCACGCCCACTACTTGGAAATGAAAAAACGGCTCCAACGACGAGAGCCGGCTGCTCAAATTATCTCAGCAGAGCCTGCTCAATTTATCTCAGCGGCATAGCCGTGCGTCCGGAACCCTTGCGCGAGTTGGGGAGACTCTTCGCTCTGCGCCTCGGTTTGGGTCAGCCCTTGGCCGGCGCGGGGCCGCACTTGGGGCAGACGCCGAAGAATTCCAATTTATGTGTGACACGCTTGAAGCCGTTGCGCTGGGCGATCTGTTCCTCCAATTCGCGCGGAAAGCATTGTTCGATCTCGACCACAGCCGCGCACTGGATGCAGACCAGG
>CAZOOK010000124.1:0-2757 GCA_964581385.1 uncultured Salinisphaerales bacterium | reverse complement strand
GCAAACAATTGTTTGCATGACCTATGCGAGTTCACGTAGAAACCGATCTCCCGTGCTCCGTCGAGCAGGCTTGGGAAGCCATTCAATCCGCTGCACTGCTCAGCGAAGTGTCTGGCCCGCTCGTGCCCTTTGAGGCCGTTGAGCCACTGTCGGTGCAAGAGCGCTGGACAGCGTCTCGCGTCCTCCGTTTTCGTACTTACCTGTTTGGCGGGATCGTTCTGGGCGTGCGGACCATCGAAGTGAATTTCATTCATCCCGAGGAGCACGTCATCCAAACACAGGAACGAGATTCGGTTGTTCATCTCTGGCAGCACCGCATGGCCCTTCGGCCTGCGCCTCATGGTCAGGCCTTCTACTCCGACATTGTGGATATTGAAGCCGGCCTGTCCACTCTGTCAGTATGGATCTCTGCGCAGTGGCTTTATCGTCACCGGCATCGTCGCTGGCTCAAAGTCATGAGGCGGCTGAGCGGCGAGAACATGGGTGGCAAAAAGGTCTGGAGACATGGGTAACCGTGACCGATTCACGGCCGGCCGCTTTGGAGCAATCAAAATGAATGGGCAAATGGCCGGAGTTGGCAGAGGCTGTGTGAAAACGTACCGATCTTTCAGCATTCTCTAAAAAGTGCTCGCGTGAGTGAGATGTTGGCTCACTCCTCGAACGCAAATTGGTTTTCACCTAATCCACGAGAGCATTTTTTCAAAATTCGCGTGCCGCCTCTGAGTTTTCACACAGCCTCGGCACCTTGCAGCCCTGGTTCGAGCACCGTTTGGCAAGCAATACACCTACGGATTTTCATCGCCGAAGGCAGACCTCGGGTAACGATGCACGTTATTCAGGGAGCGGAAACGAAAAGGGAATAATTCGGAGTTGTTCGAGCACACGAACAACTTCGCGAAGGCCGCCCCAGGCGTCGTCGAAGGCAATTTCTCGCGGAATGATCGCGTCGCTGTTATAGGTTGCTCGCGTGACATCGAGTTGCTCTTCAAAAGTCACCAATCCGTCACAGTCAATGTACCGAGACGCGCATGCGCGCCGGAATTCTTCTCCGGCAAGTTGCCAGAAAGTGTGGTTATCAATGGTACGCACTTGCAGGATCCGCGCTAAATCATAGATATCCTTCGCGCGTATCGCCTCGCCCGGTTTTTGTACCTTGGCCCGGTATACCGGAAGCGTGCTGAGAAACGCGCGGAGCTTTTCACCGGCGATGCGTTCAAGCGTATACGCAAGAATCTCGTGATGCCCTACAACAATCGGTGCCAGTGAATGTAAACCGAGGCTTTCGGGTGCTGCGATGTCGAGCTCCAGCGTGGGCAACCCCTTGACGCCGGCCATGGCCAAGTCGTCGAGACGGATTTTTCCGTCGAAGGCATCCCAGCCCCGCGGGTGACTAACCTTGGGGCGGTGGCTGATTCGCACGTCCTTGAGCTGATATCGCACCGGATCTTGTGCATTCACGAATGACTCCATGGCAATGTGAATCTCGTCGTGCAAGCACCGCAGTTGCTCGTTGCGATCGGGGTAGGCGTCAACAAAGCTCTGGATCAGGTTCAAATCGATGTCGTAGGACTGCCGATACGCGCCGCCCAGCAATTTTGCGAGGACGCGCGCACCCTTGTAGGCAACCTTTCCTTCCAGGGTCTTGCTTGCTGCCAGGGCTTCGAAGATCAGATCGAGCGCGGCGGCCTTCCAAGCTTCGCTTTTGTGCGGGTCCATCTGCTTTTGATCGTTTCTACGGTACGAGCAACTGCCAGCGGGCGTCGATTGTTTTGTAAGGCATGAATGCGATCAGCGAGGGTGGCTCACCACTCTCGCTGATAATATTTTCGCGGGCAAGGGCGCGGAATAACTCAGTCGAGGCGGAAAGGGATTCACCAAGGGTTCGCTCAAGCATATGCCCCACGCGCCGTGCGAGGAGAGGATTGCCGATGTGCATAACGGTGTCGAGGACGCTGGCAACATTGATTTTCGTCGCGGCGGCATTCCAGGCCTCAAACACGATAGACGGCCCGCCGGCGCTCATCGGGCGATGTAGCGTATCGATCAGCGTTTGCTCCAGCGTGGTCACGCGCACCTTGCTGTGAGCGTTCAAGTAGCGCTGCTGATGCTTTCGGAGGATCGAAGAATCCCTCGCCGTCACGTAATAGGGGACATCCTGGTATTTGAACTGCGCACTGCCCAGGGGCGGTGCGGTGGTGCCGGGGGTCACGATCTCTGATCGTGGCGCCGCCTCGTCGCTGATCGCGCGCACTTTGGCGATGTGATGGTGGGGTGCCGGCTGGGTCGTGAGCTCATGCAGCTGCAGGGCGCTGAAGTAGCAAATCACGCCCTCGGGTTCATGGGCCTGCAGGAGTTCGGCCGGATCGATCAGGGCGGGATCGGTATCCAGGCCCACGGCGTAAAAGCGGTCTTTTCTGACCCGCTCGTTGAGCGGGGTGATATCGATCCTCTTGATTAGCCCGCTGCGCTCCAGGATGCCTAATAGCGCCGTGGCCGAAGCGGATCGAATTCTCGGCAGGGCAAGTTCGTTGCGGATGGTGCCGAGCAGGCGGATGAGATCCGGCCGCGTCACACAACGCGTTGAGGGTAAAGAGATGGCCGGATCGGCGAGTTTGTTTGAAAAACCCCGCAGGAAGGCTTCTACCGACCCTTCCTGTTGTATAGCTCGAGCTTTTGCCATAGGAGTAATTCAGTGCTCGTATGCTGATATTTACGCTCTGCTTGCAGAGCGTAAATATCAGCATACGAGCTGTCAAC
>CAZOOK010000123.1:0-2761 GCA_964581385.1 uncultured Salinisphaerales bacterium | reverse complement strand
TCTTTCTGCCTATGGTCCCGTTACCGCTGATTGCTGCCCTGCTCTATCCCCACCACCCGAGAATCCATTTCCCACCGATTGCCAACTGAACGGGCTGCTTAAGAGCGTGCCTCAGTAATCTGTTGAACGTCTCGTCCTCGTGCTCCTGCTTGTCCTCGGGCCTTCTTCTCTGAAGGGGAGAACGGACACCGGACCGAGCACGAGGACGAGCACGAGGCCAGTGGTCTTTGGCATTTTGTAGAGTCGAGGAGTGGCGCGGTGGCGTGAAGGCGGGCCGTAACTGTGTCCGGCCCTTTCGGTTGCCGGTGTCTGAATATCCCGCCATTCGCTTCGTTTCCACTCCCCGCTCATCAAACCGGACGTGCGGTTTTCCCGCATCCGGCTTTCGTTCAAGAGGATTCATGCTTTCGCACACGAGCGGTTGCCAGTCGTAGGCGCCAGTCGCAGCAGACCCAGGTCCCGGTGCAAGTAGAGCGGAGCCTGGCGCACCGGGTGCACCCCTTGACTCCGATGCTTGCCGTTCAACCACTGACGCAGCCGATGCCGGGCATGGTTGTCCACCGCCCGGTACGCTCGGCTGACCGCGCCAAGGCAAAAATAATTGCCCCAGCCACGCAAGGTTCGGTTGAGCTCTTCAACCATCTCCCCGACTGCCTTCCAGTGGAACGCGGGCCGGGTCATTTGGCTGATTTGCTCGCAGATGGCGCTGACTCGCTTGTGGGCGGGTCGCGTGCCGATGAAGGCCCGTCCGTCCTTGGGCGAGTAGCACTGGCCGATAGTGTATCCCAGGAAATCAAAACTTTCCTCAGGCACTCGGCAAATGCGCGTCTTCTGCTCGTTGACCCTCAGCTTGAGCGTGCTCATGATGCCCTGCATCTGCTTCTTGGCCTCGGCCGCATGGCTGCGGCAGAGGATAACGAAGTCGTCCGCGTACACCACCAAGCGCGCTTGCAGCTTCTCTTCCCAACCCAGTTTCTTCCACCCCAATACAAACCGCCGCATGTAGAGGTTGCTCAGCAACGGCGAAATGGGCGCCCCTTGGGGAGTGCCTCTTCCGCTGTCCTTGGCGACGGTCGTGCGGCGCTTGCCGCCCTGTCCGTCATTCTCTTCCACCGCCATTTGCAGCCACGCCTTAATCAGCGCCAGCATGGGTCCGTCGCTAATGCGCCGGGCCACGCTTTTTACCAATTGGGTGTGGGGTATGGAATCGAAGTACCCGCTCAGGTCGCAATCGACCACCTCGCGGTACCCTCGGTTGAGCAACCCGTGGATAGTACGAATCGCGTCATGCGCACTGCGCCCGTGACGATACCCATACTGCTCCTCGGGCAGGTCCGCCTCAAAGATCGGTTCCAGTACGATGACGGCTGCCATCTGTACGACCCGATCTTTGATACAAGGAACCCCTAACGGCCTTTGCTTGTCGGTTCCGGGCTTGGGTATCCAAACCCGGCGCACGGCCTTGGGCCGATAGGTTTTCCCACGTAATTCCTTGACCAGTTCTTCCAGCCAGCCCGCCACGCCTCGCCGTTCAATCTGCTCGAAGGTTTCCCCATCCACCCCCGGAGCACCGCCGTTCGCACGGCAGCACCGCCAGGCGTGCAGGAGCACGTCCTTGCGATACAGCTTGTCGTAGAGACTGTGAAACCGGCAGGCCGGTTCTCTCTTCGCTTTGGCATGCAACGCTTCCTGAAGCTGCCAGACGCTTTCCGGAGTTATTAGGCTCATGCCAATCTCCTGGCCTTTGCTTCTTCCTGCGTTGCTCTTGAACCAAGGCCCCTTCCCTCTACCGGCATTACCCAGCTTCCTCGGTCAGATGGGCCTCTCCGACTTCCCGCCCAGCCCTGCCCTGCCCTCGCGGGCGGCCGGTTGCCCCGCCGCCTGGCGGCGCACTGGGTGGGATCTCCCGTGTTGCGGCAGAACTCCTCTTGCCAGCATGCCGTCACCAATGCCCCGGTGGACCCCAACAGCGTTATTTTCGCTCGCGTACTGTTGGGTGCCAGCCTTCCCCATGTCTGAACTGGGTCGGCATCCACATCAGATGGTTTCGGGACTTGCTCGATGTTCATTCGCATTACGGCCTGCTCGCTCGCTGACCCCCTGTCGGGGCCTTTTACACCAAGGGCTTCGGACATTTCATTGCTTCCATGCCCGCCTCGATTGCTACCGGCTGGAGCGGAAGTTGCCGGGTGGGTTTCTTGCTCTCCCACTGGAGTTCTGCGCCTTTTCACGGCGCACTCAGACACGCTCTTAGCGCTGGGACGTGCGCACCCCGCTTCCGCCGTCGGCCAGACAAATCCGGCATTCCGATGGGTTTGGATTGGCAATTTTTGCAAGACATTTGGCGCTTTTAACATGACCCTTTCAGCGGGGATGGGTTAGAAAGAGAGGACAAAACATGGCTGCATCAACGCTACTTTGGTTGGATGTCACGGTTATCGCCGTTTACATGGCCGCCATGGCCGTGATGGGGATTTGGTTCGCCCGGCGGCAAACCTCCACCGAGCGCTATTTTGTGGCGCAAAGGTCAATTCCGGGCTGGGCGATGGGAATTTCGCTCTTCGCCACCATTATCAGCAGCGTGACCTATATCGCCTACCCAGGGTCTGCGTACGGAGGAAACTGGGCAGAACTGGTTCCCGGATTGATGGTACTTCCGGTGCTGGTGCTGGCGGCCGTGGTCCTGATACCGTTTTACCGGCGCGTCGTGGGAATGAGCGCCTACGAGTATTTCGGAAAACGCTTTGGTTACGGTGCCAGG
>CAZOOK010000122.1:0-2763 GCA_964581385.1 uncultured Salinisphaerales bacterium | reverse complement strand
GTCATCTACACCTCAGGCTCCACTGGACAGCCCAAGGGCGTCATGGTCGAGCATCGCAATACGATCAACTTCATTTGCTGGGCAAGCGCCGAATTTGGGCGAGGACTGTTACGACGGACGCTGTTTTCCACATCGATCAATTTTGATTTGTCGGTCTTCGAATTGTTTGCCCCTCTCATGGTTGGTGGCGCGGTACATCTGGTCAAAACCCCGATGGATCTGGATGCGATGGTAAGGGAGCTGTCTCTGATCAATACAGTGCCATCGGCACTTAATGCACTGCTGGAATCAGATCAAATTCCAGCTTCGACGAAAGTGATCAATCTGGCGGGCGAGGTGTTGAAGCAAGATCTAGTTGAAAAGATTTTTTCCAAAACCCAGGCGCACTGGGTCATGAATTTATACGGTCCGACCGAAACGACTACGTATTCGACGCGGGTGCGTATTGAGAGATCGCGACCGTTCCATCCGAACATCGGCCGACCGATCTCCAACACGCGCATATACATTCTCGACGGGCACGGCCAGCCGGTGCCTGTGGGCGTGTCTGGGGAGATTTACATTAGCGGTGCGGGCGTTGCGCGCGGGTATCTGAATCGTGTGGATCTGACGGCGGAGCGTTTTCTGCGGGATCCGTTCAGCGAAGAGCTTGGCGCACGGATGTACCGGACGGGGGATCTGGGTCGGTGGCGTGCGGACGGGGTGATTGAATACCTGGGGCGCAACGACGAGCAGGTGAAGATCCGCGGGTACCGGATTGAGCTGGGGGAGATTGAAGCCCGGCTAGCTGATCATGCGGGGGTGCGCGAGGCGGTGGTAATCGCGCGTGAGGGCATGTCTGGCGAGAAGCGGCTGGTGGCGTACGTGACGTTGCGAGCGGAGGGGCTGGAGGCTGGGGATCTGCGCGCGCATTTGCTGCGGCAACTGCCGGAGTACATGGTGCCTGGCGCGTACGTGATGCTGGAGCGTCTGCCGCTGACGGTGAATGGGAAGCTGGACCGGAAAGCGTTGCCGGCACCGGATCTGGAGTCGTATGCGGTGGGTGAATACGAAGCGCCGCGGGGACCGATCGAGGAGACGCTGGCGACGATCTGGTCGGAGCTGCTGGGCGTGAAGCGTGTGGGTCGTCACGATCATTTCTTCGAGCTGGGCGGACACTCGCTTCTGGCGGTGAAAATGGTCGAGCATCTGCATCGTGCCGGTCTGAAATGTGGCATGCGCAACGTTTTTGATACGCCGACTCTGTCAGAGCTGGCTGCCGCCATCGGCGGCGAAAAAGCGGCTGCTGGATTCACGGTTTTTCCCAACGGCATTCCCGTCAGCTGCGATGCGATTACACCGGAGATGCTGACACTGATCACCCTGGATGCGGCGCAGATCTCGCGCATCGTGCAGACCGTGCCGGGGGGTGCGAGCAACATCCAGGACATTTACCCACTGGCACCGCTGCAGGAAGGCATCTTGTTTCATCATCTGTTCAGCGAGCAGGGCGATGCCTACATTCTTCCGACGCTGCTGAGCGTGGATTCGCGGGCACGGCTGGACGCGTTGCTGGGCGCCCTGCAAAGCGTCATCGATCGTCACGACATCCTGCGCAGTGCGGTGCTGTGGCAGGGTCTGCCGCAGCCGGTGCAAGTGGTGTGGCGTCAGGCTGAGCTGCCGGTGCAAGTCATCGAGCTGGATCCAGCGCAGGATCCGATCGAGCAGCTCAAACTCCGGCTATCACCGCAGCGGCAGCACATGGATCTGCAGCAGGCCCCGCTGGTGCGCATCCAGATCGCGCGCGACCCGTATGGCCCGCGATGGTTTGTGATCCTGCAACTGCATCACCTGGCCAGCGACCACGTCTCGCTGGAGATCGTGCTGTCTGAAATAAAAGCCTGTCTGGACGGTCGCATCAAGATGCTAGGCGCACCAGTGACCTACCGCGAGTATGTCGCCCAGGCACTGGCATATGCCGAGGGCAACGCAGCTGAAGCTTATTTCAGGGCGCGCCTGGCGGACATCGATGAGCCGACCGCGCCTTTCGGACTGCTCGACGTGCATGGTGACGGCAGCCGGATCGAAGAGGCGCGGCAAGCGATCGATGCCGTCCTGGCGCAGCGCGTGCGCCATGGCGCCCGGCGCCTGCGTGTGAGTGCGGCGACGCTGTTTCACGTCGCCTGGGCACTGGTGGTGGCGCGCTGTAGCGGGCGTGACGACGTGGTTTTCGGCAGCGTGCTGTCGGGGCGCATGCAAGGCATCGCGGGTGCCGACAGCGTGGTGGGCATGTTTATCAACACGTTGCCCATACGGCTATCCCTGAAGGGCAGCAGCGTGCAGCAATTGGTGCAGCACGTCCAGCGTGAACTGGCGGGACTGCTGCAGCACGAAGCCGCGTCGCTGACGCTGGCGCAACGCTGCAGTGGGGTGCCGACGGGCACGCCGCTGTTTAGCGCAGTAATAAACTACCGGCATAGCACCGCAGGTGGCAATGCTGACGCTGAAGCGGCCGGAATCCAGATCCTGTCGAGCCAGGAACGCACCAACTATCCGTTTTCAGTATCGGTGGACGATCTGGGCAACGACTTCATGCTCAGTACCCAGACTGAACGCCGGATTGATCCGAGTCGGATAAATGCTTATCTGCACGCAGCGCTGGCCGCGCTCGTGGAAGCTCTGGAGACGACGCCTGACACGGCGCTGCTGGACCTACCAATCCTGCCGCAGGCCGAGCGCGAGCGGATTCTGGAGGGTTTCAACGCCACGAAGGCCCCGTACCCG
>CAZOOK010000121.1:0-2774 GCA_964581385.1 uncultured Salinisphaerales bacterium | reverse complement strand
GCAGCAATTCTCATTTTGAAGTAGGTGCGGTACGCCCGGCATGGTTTTTGACGGTTTGGGTCCGCTGAGCGGCAGGAGGACGGAAAAATATTTTCTTTTTTTCTGGACTCAGTTTTCCCGTTCAGCTATTTGTGGATGCGTGGACCGGGAAGTAGTCATCCAGGGGCGCACGATCGCCCCCGAAGATGTTGCCTTGATTCGAGCTGCGCTCCAGGGGCCAGCAGGGTCTAATCGAACGCGGTTATCCCGTGAGTTGTGTCGAGTTTGGAACTGGCGTAACGGCACCGGCAGGTTCAAGGACATGGCGTGCCGCAGCCTGCTGCTCAAACTGGAAGCCCGCGGTTGGATTCGGCTGCCACCGCGGGTGACGGCCTCGGTCAATGGCCTGCGCAATCGCTCGCTGGGCCGGATGGAGCACGACCAAAGGGCGGTTGAAGGGCCGCTGGGGTGTTTGCAACCGATCCGGCTGGAACCGGTGGCGGAAGGCACAACCGAGGCTTTGCTCTTTAAGTTCCTGTTGCAGCGTTATCATTATCTGGGGCACCGCAATTGCGTCGGGCAGAACCTGAAGTACTTGGCGCGGGACCGGCAGGGCCGCCCGCTGGGGTGCCTGTTGTTTGGCGCGGCGGCTTGGAAGGCGGCGGCGCGGGACCGGTGGATTGGCTGGGATAGCCAACAGCGCCAGCGCCACCTCCACCTGATGAGCAACAACGCCCGGTTCATGGTTTTGCCTTGGGTCCGGGTGCCGCACTTGGCCAGCCATCTATTGGGGCGCGCGGCCTGGCGGCTCTCGGCCGATTGGCAGCAGAAGTACGGCCATCCCATCTCTTTGCTGGAAACCTTTGTGGAAGCGCCACGTTTTGCCGGCACTTGCTACCGCGCCGCCGGCTGGGTGTGGGTGGGACAGACCACCGGGCGCACTCGCAATGACGAGGGTCGCCAGCCACCAGTCCCTCTCAAGGCCATCTACCTCAAAGCGCTCAGCGCCCAGGCGCGGGAGCAATTGACGACGTGAGCGCCAAAGTTCTCAAAACCTGGGACCAGCACCTGCTGCATTTGCGCGGGGTGGTGGGCGGATTTGCCGACCGGCGCACGGGCGACAACCTCAAGTATTCCATGGAAGACATTGGCCTGGGCGCCTTTTCGGTCTTCTTCACCCAATGCCCCTCCTTCCTGGCCCACCAGAAAACCATGCAGCAGGCCAAGGGGCGGAGCAACGCTCAGAGCCTGTTCCACCTGGAGAAAATCCCTTGTGACAATCACCTCCGGGACCTGCTCGATCCGGTCCCGCCCGAAAAACTCTTTCCCTGCTATGATCAGGTGTTGGAGAGTTTGCACCAGGCCGGCCACCTGGAGAGTTGGCGCGGGTTCCAGGACAAACTGCTCATCGCCCTGGACGGCACCTGGTACTGCTCGTCGCAAAAGATCCACTGCCCCAACTGCTCTTGCTTGGAACATAAAAGCGGCGACAAAACCTATTATCATAGCGCGATCACCCCGGTCATTGTCGCCCCCGGCCACGAGCACGCCATCCCCTTACGTGCGGAGTTCATCACGCCTCAGGACGGCCACACTAAACAGGATTGCGAGATGGCCGCCGCCAAACGCTGGCTGGAAAAGAACGCGGCCCAGTACGCTGCGCTGCGGGCCATCTTGCTAGGTGACGACATTTACGCCCATCAACCCTCTTGCCGGCGCACCCAACTGCACGGCTTTGACTTTATCTTCGTCTGCAAGCCCGAGTCCCACACCACGCTCTACAACTGGGTCAACCTGATGCAGCGACCGCAGTTGGGCGTGGTCAAGGAACGCGTCAAAGTCGGCGCTCACTTCCACACCTATGCCTACCGTTACGCCAACGACGTGCCGCTGGCCGAAGGCGACGATGCCCTGAAGGTCAACTGGTGTGAAGTCACGGTGACCGACCACAAGAGCAAAGTCATTTATCGCAACGGCTTTATTACCAATTTCAAAATCACCGACCAAAATGTGGCGGCCATCGTGGCGGCCGGCCGCGCCCGGTGGAAAATCGAAAACGAGAACAACAACACGCTCAAGACCAAAGGCTATCACCTCGAGCACAACTTCGGCCACGGTCAAATGCATCTGTCCTCGCTCCTGGCGGCCATGAACATCCTGGCCTTTCTCTATCACACCTTCCTGTCCTTTACCGACGAGCACTATCGGCTCATCCGGGCCACCCTGCCGACCCGCAAGACCTTCTTCGACGACCTACGCGCCCTCACCCGGTATATGTTCTTTGCCAACTGGGAGACGCTCATGGACTTTATGCTGCGGGGCCTGGAGATTGGCCCCTACGCCAAGCCGCCTTAACCCCTCCACGAGCGCGACAGGTGAGGTGTGTACTGCTCCGGTGGAGCGCGCTCCAACCCGGTCGCTCAACACCTATTCCACCCTGCTGAGCGTGCCAGATCAGCTCCGATAGCGCGCCGGACACGTTTTGGCCCTGTCGCTTATCACCCTCCACCGGCAATCACGCCGGCGGGTCGGTCAAAATGAGAATTGCTGGTTCCACACGAACCGCACTTGCCGGCGGAAGATTCTCACTGCATAATAGGCTCCGCCGACATTTCGATGGCGGCTGTAGAAAGTTCCAGGTCCAGGTCCGAACTGTTTAACGCGCGGGTGGATTTTTGGGGGTGACAGATTGATCTGGCGCTTTAGAAATGCGATGCAACTTGTTGACTATAAGTCACTTGGGCGCTTAGCTCAATGGAAGAGCACCTCGTTTACACAAAGACCAAGGCACTGTT
>CAZOOK010000120.1:0-2783 GCA_964581385.1 uncultured Salinisphaerales bacterium | reverse complement strand
CCCCATCCTGACAAAGTCCGACATCCGCTTTTTGTCGGTGGCGGGTTTTTCGACTCCCGCGACCTCTTGCAGGTCAAATATGAAGCGCTCCGCGCTCTTCAAGGCGAGGACCGATCTTTGTGCCAGGTCGCCCGGGATTTCGGCTTATCTCGACCCACGGTCTATGAAGCCAAAAACCTGCTGGCACTCCAGGGCCTGGACGGTTTGGTGCCACGCAAGTCCGGTCCTAAAACCGCCCACAAGTTCACTCCTGAGGTGCTGGACTTTCTTCAGGCCACGCGTGCCCACGAACCGGCTTTGTCGGCCGAGGAGTTGTCCCGGCGGGTCAAACAGCGCTTTCGGGTCACCGTCCACCCCCGAAGCATTGAACGCGCCTTGGTTCGCCACCAAGAAAAAAAAGGGCGCCCCAACCCGCCACCCAAGAATCCATGACCGTCGTTCACTCACCAGACTGGGTCAGACGTTACGAGGATTTGCGCGCGCACACTCTTGGCCCCCTGGCCGCGCTCCAATCCCAAGCCTGGGGCATGGTGGTATTCGTTCAGCAGGGCATGCGAGGCTGGATGCGCGCCTGGCTGCGGTCCCCACCGGATACCGGCGCTGCCGCCCAGCGCGCCTCCATCCCCAATCCATCTCTGAATGACAGTCCGGAGGCCACGGTGCTTTTGACCAACATGACCCTGCGTTGCCTGGGCCTTCCTTTATGAACCCGGAACAAAAAGTCACTCCCGAGCATCTGAAACGAACCGCTTACCTTTACGTCCGCCAGTCCACTTTGCGGCAAGTGCTGGAGCACGGCGAAAGCGCCCGCCGTCAATATGCGTTGCGGCAACGCGCCGTGGCACTGGGCTGGCGGGAGGACCAAATCATCGTGGTAGATGGCGACACGGCGCACACCGCCGCTTCCGCCGCCGGTCGGGAAGGCTTCCAGCAATTGGTCATTGAAGTGGGGTTGGGTCATGCCGGTTTGGTGATGGGCTTGGAGGTTTCGCGCCTAGCCCGTAACTGCAGCGACTGGCATCGGTTGCTCGAGTTGTGCGCGTTAAGCGACACCCTGATCCTCGACGAGGAGGCCCTGTACGACGCCAATCAGTTCAATGACCGCCTGTTGCTGGGCTTGAAAGGCGCCATGAGCGAGGCCGAGTTGCATCTCATCAAGGCCCGGCTCCAAGGGGCTATTCTAAGCAAAGCCCGGCGTGGCGAGTTGAAGTTGCCCTTGCCGCCGGGGCTGGTTTACGGCCCCGATGAGCGGGTGATGTTGGACCCGGACCAACAGGTGCAGCAGGCGGTCAAACACTTCTTTGAGACCTTCCGGCGTGCCGGTTCGGCCTTATCCGCAGTGCGAGTTTTTCGGCGCGAAGGCCTGAAGTTTCCTCACCGGCACCAAGCCGGTTCGGGCGACCTGCAGTGGGAAGAACTGACGCATGCCCGAGCCTTGGACCTGCTCCACAATCCGCGATATGCGGGCGCTTATGTTTTTGGCCGCACGCGGACGCGTCGCACGCCGGAGGGCCGAGTCAGTTACCAGCCCCTGCCCACCGACCAATGGCGGGTTCTGATCAAAGACGCTCACCCAGCTTACCTGACCTGGGCGCAATACGAGGAAAACCAGCAACGGCTGCAAGGCAATGCCCAGGCTTATGGAAGCGAGCGCCGGCAGAGTCCCGCGCGCGAAGGTTGCGCTCTCCTGCAGGGAATCGTCCTCTGCGGGCGTTGCGGCCGACGCATGACCGTGCGTTATCACCAGCGCCAGGGTCGCCCGGTACCGGCTTACGTCTGCCAACGCGAAGGTATCGAGCACGGGCAACCCATCTGCCAGTGCATTCCCGGGGGCGGGATCGACGAGGCAGTTGGCAAACTGGTCTTAGACAGCGTGTCGCCACTTTCCCTCGAGGTCGCTTTGAATGTGCAGCAGGAGCTGCAAAACCGCCTGGAGGAAGTGGACCGTTTGCGCCAACAACAAGTCCAGCGTGCCCGTTATGAGGCCGAGCAGGCCCAGCTTCGCTATATGCGCGTGGACCCCAACAATCGCCTGGTGGCCAGCACATTGGAGGCCGACTGGAACAACAAATTACGCGCCCTGACCCAGACCCAGGAAGATTATGAAAAGCATCGCCAGACCGACCAACAGAAACTGACCGAAGAGCAACGGGCGCAGGTTCTGAACCTGGCTTCCAACTTTCCCAAATTATGGCGATCAGCCACCACCACCGATAAGGACCGAAAGCGCATGGCCCGATTGTTACTGGAGGATGTAACCCTGTTGCGGGGGGAAAATCTGAGCGTTCAGGTACGTTTCAAGGGTGGCGCTACTGGGTGCCTGAACCTGCCGCTGCCGCTCAACGGCTGGCAAGCGCGCATGACTCAGCCTGAGCTGTTAGACGAGATCGACCGGTTGCTGGACCAGTTCACTGAGGCTCAGTTGGCGCAGAAGCTTAACGAGCGCGGCTGCTGCTCTTCGTTAAAGCTCCCGTTCTCGGCGCTCCGCATTAGAGGGTTGTGCCGCTACCACGGCTTCAAAACCCGCCAGCAAAGGTTGCTGGAAAAAGGATTATTAAGCGCGCGGGGCATTGCCGAGCTGATCGGCAGCAAACCTCTCCTCGTCGATTACTGGCGCCAGCAAGGGTTGCTCAAGGGAGTCCCACTGAATGACAAAGGCGAATATATGTATGAACAGCCGGATCCAGAAGTGGTCAAACAAATCAAAATGCGCACTCGCTTGAAACCCACCGAGGCCCTCGCTTAGATCGTGCTAATGAAGTGCAGTATGAAACCTTCCCTTT
>CAZOOK010000119.1:0-2863 GCA_964581385.1 uncultured Salinisphaerales bacterium | reverse complement strand
GGTTGAATTCACGCCGGCAAAACTACCAGAGAGTCGGCCCGACTCCACGCTTTTCAGATTGTCGCTTGACATAGTGTTCACAATACACTAATAATAGAACGTGTAAAGAGAACACGAACAAAATGAATATCGAAACAATCATCATGTATCGTCCGGTCGGCCCGAAAGAGCTGGAGTTGATCCGGGCCAGTGGAAACCGGGCGTTCCCTCCGCGCCTGCCGGAGCAGCCGATTTTTTATCCTGTTCTCAATGAAGAATACGCCAATGACATTTCACGCAAATGGAACGTGAGGGATTACGGTGCGGGCTACGTGACGCGATTTCGCGTCCGTAAGGATTTTGCTGGAAAATACCCGGTGCAGATTGTTGGGGACCGGACCTGCGTGGAACTTTGGGTGCCGGCGGAAGAATTAACGGAGTTTAACGCCAACATTGTTGGTGAGATTGAAGTGATTGCCGAATTCAAACGTAACGACTGACAAAATTATGCCACATACCTATCAATATCCCCGAGCCGCGCTGACCGTGGACGGCGTGGTCTTCGGCTTCGGCGCCGGCGAGCTCAAGGTTTTGTTGATCCAGCGCGCCCTCGAACCCTTCAAGGAAAAATGGGCATTGCCCGGCGGCTTCGTTCATGTCGATGAAACCTTGGATGATGCGGCCCGGCGTGAACTGGTTGAGGAAACCGGCCTGGAAGACATCTACCTCGAACAGCTCTACACGTTCGGGACGGTGAAGCGCGATCCGCGCGAACGCGTGGTCAGCGTGGCCTATTATGCGCTGGTCAAACTTTCCGACCACAAGGCGAAAGCGGCGACCGACGCCGCCGAAGCCAAATGGTTCCCGGTTTCCCAGCTCCCCAAGCTGGCGTTTGATCACGCCGACATCGTGGCGTTGGCGCTGACCCGGTTGCAGGGCAAGGTGCGCTATCAGCCTGTCGGATTTGAACTGCTGCCGCCAAAATTCACGTTGTCCGACCTTCAGCACCTTTACGAGGCGATTCTGGGTGTTGAATTGGACAAGCGGAACTTTCGCAAAAAAGTGCTGGGCTTTGGGCTGCTGGAGGCTCTCAACGAATCCCAAGTCGGCGGCCGGCATCGACCGGCCCAGCTGTTCCGCTTTGAGGCGGATAAATACGAGAAGCTAAAGAAGCGCGGATTTAATTTTGAGTTGTGAAATATTTTGACTGACGGAGAAACCATTAAGCGAAAGGCACGTTATGTTCGGCATCAAGTTCATCAAAGTTCAGCCCACCACCTACCTGTTGCAATATCGCGGCGGCAAAGTCGTCCGCGAAGGTCTGGGGCTCTCTTTCTTTTACTACGGGCCGACCACGTCGTTGGTGGCGGTGCCGGTGGGCAGCGCCGACGTGCCGTTTATTTTTCAGGAAACGACGGCGGATTTCCAGACTGTGACCATTCAGGGCCAGGTGACCTACCGCGTGGGCGATCCCAAACGGTTGGCCGCTTTGCTTAATTACACGCTGGCTCCGAATGGCCAGACGTATGCCGCAGAAGATCCCAAGAAGCTGCCGGAGCGAGTCATCCATGTCGTAAATGTCCTCGCCCGTGGTGAGTTGCAAAAACTGCAACTCCGCGCGGCTGTGCGTGCCTCGGACGAGTTGGTTAACGCCGTGAAGACACGGCTCACTCGGGCGGAGGAGATTACTTCCCTCGGATTGGAAGTGCTGGGACCCTCGATCCTGGCCATCAAGCCGACGCCGGAAACAGTCCGGGCGTTGGAGGCGGAAACTCGTGAGAAGATGTTCCGCGAGGCGGACGAAGCCATCTATGCCCGTCGCAATTCTGCGGTGGAACAGGAACGCGCCATCAAGGAAAACGAATTGAACACCGAGATCGCCGTGGAGAACAAGAAGCGCCAGATCCGCGAGACGCAGATGGATGCGGAGCGAGCAGTGCAGGAGAAGAAACATCTCGTCGAGAAGGAAGCCCTCGCCGCTGATATCAGCATAGAGGGCGAGCGTAAGAAACTGGTGGCACTGGCCGCAGAGAATGAACGAGCCGAGGCCGATGCTCGTGCTTATGGCGTTGAGACGACCATGAAAGCACTGGGCACAGCTGACCCGAAGATTCTGCAAGCCTTGGCGAGCACCAGCATGAAGCCGGAGCAACTGATTGCCTTCGCGTTCCAGGAACTGGCTGGCAAAGCTGAGAAGATCGGCCAGCTCAACATTACGCCCGACCTGCTCCGCGAATTGATGGCTCCGCAACCCGCGAGAAAATGAACCGCTTGACCGACAAGAAAATCGTCCTTGTGACGCGACCGACGCGCCTGGCTGAATTGGTGATCCGGTTCAACACCGTCAGCCAGGCCAAGTTCTATGTCGAGCATCAGGGCGCAGACTTCTCGGATTATCTCCGAGAGGATGAGACCTATCATCGCGCGTTGACGGAGGCCGAAGAAGCGCTCGGTCAAGTCGGCTTGGTCCAGACCGTGGATCGAAGCTTCCTGCCGAACTTCGTGTTCGCGCCGGAAGACACAGTCGTCACGCTGGGACAAGATGGGTTGGTCGCCAACACGTTGAAATATCTGGACGGCCAACCCGTGGTCGGCGTGAATCCCGACCCCGAACGTTGGGACGGCCGGCTGCTTCCGTTCCGCGTGCGTGATCTGGCAAAGCTTATGCCCGAAGTCGTGATGCGGAAACGCAGCACGCGCTCGGTCACGATGGCGAAGGCGTCGTTGAACAATGGCCAGACTCTGTATGGCGTGAATGACCTGTTCATCGGGCCAAAGACGCATACCTCGGCTAGATATTTCATCCAATGCGGAGGTGCGGGTGAAGCTCATTCCTCTAGCGGAGTGATTGTCTCGACCGGCGTCGGGGCGACCGGCTGGTTGA
>CAZOOK010000118.1:0-2876 GCA_964581385.1 uncultured Salinisphaerales bacterium | reverse complement strand
TGTGAGCGGAGCAGTAGGAAAGTCAAAGGTAAAACACGCGACCCTAACGTCGAACCAGGGCGCACTCAAGATTGATTCAAGAAGATGGACCTTGGTGGCCTGAAGCTTGAGGCGGCTCGTCGTGTGTAATCTGGGGTCCACCTGGCCGCCAGCCGATTCTGAGCAGGTTCGCTGGCCCGCTGCCCTCGAAGCTCGGCTTGAGGCCTGTTTTGCCCCGACACGGGCGACGGGGCGGCGGAGGCGCGCGGCAGTGCGCGCCAGGCCAGTACTGGCACGGGGGGCTAGGTGAGGCAGCTACCATTTGACCTTGGCCGGAGCGGTACGCAGCAGTTGCAGCAGCCAATCGCACCGGGCTTTGTGCTGTTCGCGCCAGTCGTAGTAACTCTCGCGTTTTTGGTGGCTGTGTTTGAAGAGCGCGACGCTCAGGCGGTCGAGCAGGGTCAGCACTGCCAGCGAGTTGGGGGTGCGCACTTTGAGGCGGCGGTCTTCGTCGCCGCTGACGTCCAAGACATAATGGAGTCCATTTTCGATGCCCCACTCGCTACGGCGGGCGTTGAGCAAGGCCAAGGGAGGCAAAGCTTGAGCATCGCGGCTGGTGGCCAGCCACATCTGCGTGGGTTTGGTTTTGCCTTTATGGGTGCGTTCTTTGTCCAGGCGGGCTACCTGCTCGGCCCCGACCAGGCCCAGTTCGGCCGGTTGGATCGAACGGTTGACCACTTGGCGCACTTCATAACGGTCACGGTTTTTCTCCTCCGTTCGGGCCGTGCGTTTTTTGCTCTCCTGCGGGTCCTGAGGGAAAAAAGGCGCTCGGAATGAGCGTTTGGGCGGTTTCGGTCAAGGTCGGTTGGTTGTCTTTGAGGGTCAGTAGATAGTCGGCGCCGGCATCCAGGACGATTTGGCCCGCGGTCTGGTGCTGGGTGTGCATCGCGTCCAGGCTGACCAAGCGCCCCCTGATGGGGATTCGCGCCAGCAGACGGCGGGCGGCGGGAATCTCATTTTCCTTCTTGGGCTTGGTGGAGGGATCCGGAGCGCTCTCGACCGTGGAAGACTTGGGGGCCTGAGGCGCCGCAGCAGGTGCGGCGGGTGCGTTGAACATAGCGGGTGCGAGCGGTGCGGCGGTCACGGCGGTTGGCGCAGGAGCCGCGGGCGCCGGTTGGACCGCCAGGGCAGCCGGAGCCGCCGCCGCTGCGGATGCCCCTTGGGGCCGGTCATCGGGTTGGAGCTCTTCTTTGGTTCGCACCACCTCGACGCCCAGCACCCGCCCGCTGGGCACGGCGACCGCACTGATGACCATTTGGTGTCCCGCTGCTTTGGCGACCTTGCCATCTAAGACGACCAGTTCCTTTGGGTCGGCCGGACCCAGCAGGTCGTCCTGCCAGCCCACCAGCAGCGGTTCCAACGAGTCGTAGGACACGGCTTTAAGCGCCCGAAAGAAGGTGCTCTGGCTGGGCGCTTCCCGCAGGCCGGTCTTGGGATTGCGATAGCAACTCAACTGCCGCCGTTGGGTCTGATTGAGGCGCTTGGCGAACCCGGCAATATCGCGCTGCGAGCCAGCCACCCCCGCCAGCTTGGCCAGACACATAATGCCCAGAATCGCCGGCCAGGGATGCCGCCGCCCATGAGTGCCCCGTGGCTCCGGCACCGCAGGCAGACGGTCCAGCAAGCTGAGCATCGGCTTGCCCGAAAGCGGGCGGGGCTGCGCCACCGCTTCGTAAGGCGCCAGTCGCGGGGGCAGGCTCTGGGCCTTGAGTGCGACCGTACCCTCGGGGTCCAGCGCGCGCACCCAAAGCTGCTTGGGCCGATCATGGCGCTGATAAAAATCCTCGGCGCAGCGGCCGAATCCCGCAGTCGGTCCTAAGAGCAGCCAGCCCGCCGCTTTGTAGGCCGTGCCTCGGAACATTAGCTGGCTATCGACAAAGCTTTCCACCGCGACAATCGGATGGCCATGCATCTCCAGCCAGTCCGCCGAAAGCTGCCGACAACACAGGCCCAAGGACCGAGTGGCCAGATTGGGAAACTGCTGCCGCTCCACCAGTAGCGCCAACCGGCTGTTCTGCGCCAGCAAATGGCGCCGCTGGCTCAGTTGTTCGCAAGACCACCCTATCCAGGCCTCGCGGGCCTTGAGGTGCAACGCCGGAGCGCACCATCCCAGCAAAACTAACCATTGGCCTTGGTATTCGGCCACATAGCGCAGTTGCTCGCCCACCATACTGGCGCTCTTCAAATAATGGTGCTCAATGACCAGTTCGTCCCATCGCTGCTTATCCTCGGGATCGGTGAGCAAGCGGAGCTTCAAGCCATCCAGCACGGCTTGTTCGCTCGCGTTAGGCAGTCGTAGTGGCTTCGGCATGAAAAAATTATAGCCGCAAGCAAAACGCTTGTCCATCTGACAATTGACTTTTCCCGCTGATTCAGGGCTCTTCTATGGATTCTTGAATCCGCCCTGGGGTGGGGATAGGACGCACCTTTTCATTTTGGTTAGCACCACGCGACCGGGGATTCATCAAAAATGAACGCGTGCAGGCGTTCTTGCCCGCCATCGCGCCGTCGGAAGCCTTTTGGAATTTTTAGGTGGTGGCGCGACTCCGGTGGTTGAGCTTGCGGCATTTTTCGAGCCAGCTTCTATACAGGTTGGATAACTCTCACTCCCTGTCACCCCTCCTGAAACATTCGTGTTTATTAGTGTTAATTGGTGGTTGCTCCTCGCTTTGCCGTTCTTAGGCGAGGATTTGGGAAACAGAAGACGGCTCGCCAAATCGGCAAGTCACTGCGACACTCCACCGGATGAAGGCGAACCGTCCTTTAAAGCCCAAGCTGTTGGGGTGTGCTTCGGTGCTCTTGTTGATGTGTATTTTTCAATCCACCGGATGGGCGAC
>CAZOOK010000117.1:0-2932 GCA_964581385.1 uncultured Salinisphaerales bacterium | reverse complement strand
CGATACCCTGTGTTGGAAATTGAGGCTAAAGTCGAAGCTTTTGAAAATGGTAAGGGTTTCAGTTTAAGAGCAGTTGCAGCGAGAAGGCCGAGGGAGCTGGGTTGATACGCGAAGTCCAATATTTCCATTGACTCCTCTTGCTGGCGAATTATTTTCGACTGCAGTGATTGTTAGGAGAATGGCGAGCAATTGGAGAGAAAATGATTACGCGTGGTGGATACCAGCTGGACAGACTTCCGAAAACAGAGATAAAACCACGATTTAGGGATCAGTTTTTGGCTGTCTTAATTTTGCTCGGAATTGCCATGGCTATTGTTGGGATTTCCGTCTGGATCTTTTCTGTGTTGCCAGAGGTGGGTAACGAGAAGCCCGACCCACATCCACCCGTGAAGCCTATACAACCCCCGACATTTGATTCAAAGTAAGCGTCACCCCAAGCGCCTCTATTAAAGCGCGTCAGAGATGTCGTAGCATAATGCTATGACATCTCTGAATGGCGAAGGAGCGATTCTCAAAACGGATACCAAAGGGCGGGTGCGCACCACGCCGCAACGGCGGGAAGGTTTGCTGGATGAGTTCGAGCGCAGTGGGCTCAGCGGGACCAAGTTTGCCGAACTTGCCGGCATCAAGTATCAGACCTTTGCTGCCTGGGCCGCGCGACGGCGTAAACAACGGGGCCAGCTCACCCCACCGACCCAGCCGGTGGATTCAGTGCGCTGGTTGGAAGCGGTGGTTGGCGAGGCTCAAGGCCCGAGGTGCGCCCCGGCAGTCGTGAACGTGCGCTTGCCCAACGGAGTTTGGATCGAGGTCGCTGACCTCCAGCAGGTTGGTCTGGCAGCAGCCCTGGTGCAGGCCTTGGCCAAGCCTTCGGCCGCATGTTGAGTTTTTCCGGGAGCCTGAAGGTCCTGGTCGCGGTGGAGCCTTTGGACATGCGCAAGGGGTTCAACGGACTTTACACGGCCGTGAGCGAACGTTTGGGGGAGGATCCCAAGACCGGGACGCTCTTTGTTTTCTGCAACCGCCGGCGCACGCGGCTGAAGATCCTTTGTTGGGACGGCACGGGTCTGTGGCTTTTGACCAAGCGGCTGGAAGCGGGAACCTTTGCCTGGCCCAAGCTGAGCGATCCCCAACGCACCAAGCTATCGCTGACACCCCAAGCCTTGGCGATGTTGACTGATGGAGTGGATCTGCGCGGGGCCAAAATGCGTCCGTGGTATGAGCGGGAGGAGTGAAAAATCACCGCGCAAAAATCTTTGGGAAAAGTTTGAACAGAGTATTGCGCGAGGCGTCAGACACCACAACCCATGACGCCACGCGAAGCTCAACTGACCCAGCAACTGGAGCAAGCGCTTGGGGTCATTGCGTCGCTGCAGCGGCAAAACCAACTGTTGCGCCAGAAGGTGGACCTTTTGGTTCGGCGGGTGTTTGGTTCCAGCAGTGAAAAGCTCGACGCGGCCCAACTGCAGTTGCTGCAACTGCCCGAGGTTGCGACGACGCCCGAGCCCGCTCCGGTTGCGGACGTCGAACCGGTTCGCACGCCGCGCACTCGTCAACCCAAGCCGCCGCGGCTGCCGGACAACCTGCCGGTGGTGGAAGAAGTGATTGATCCCGAGCCGGTGAAAGCGCAACCGGAGAACTGGCGTTTGATTGGCCAGGAGGTCAGCGAACAACTGGATTATGAGCCGGGCCGCTTTTTGAAGCGACGGACGGTGCGGCGCAAATACGTGCATCGCACCGAGCTGGACACCGTTCCAGTAATCGCGCCGCTGCCGCCATGTTTGCAGGAACGTGGCCTGGCCGCTGCGGGTTTGCTGGCGCACATCCTGGTGAGCAAATACTGCGACCACCTGCCGCTCTACCGGCTGGAGCAAATCTTTGCCCGCCGCCATGGATTGAACCTGTCGCGCCAAACGCTGGCCCGCTGGGTGGAACTGGCCGCCGACTGGCTCCAGCCGATCTACGAGCAGATCCGAACTGGGGTACTGGCCGGGGGCTACGTGCAGATGGATGAAACTCCGGTCCAATACCTGGAACCCGGCCACGGCAAAACCAGGCAAGGTTATCTGTGGACTGGCAGCCGTCCCGGTGGCGACGTGTTTTACGCGTGGCACACCAGCCGGGCAGCGGCCTGTTTGGACACGATCATTCCGGTGAACTTTAAGGGCACGCTGCAATGTGATGGCTACTCGGCCTATCCGGCGTTTGCCGGTGGCCGCCAGGGCGCCATCGTTCTGGCCGGTTGCTGGGCGCATGTGCGCCGCGGGTTCTATGAGGCGCGGGAGCAATCACCCAAAGTCAGCGGCTGGTTCCTGCGTCAGATCCAAAATCTCTACCGCATCGAATCGGTGCTGCGGGACAAAAAGGCCGGCCCGGCTCTGCGCGAGGCGGTGCGGGCGCACCAGAGTCGGCCGATCATCGAACGAATCCACCGGGCACTGGTTCGCTTCAAGACGCTGGGGCGCTTCCTGCCCAAGAGTCTGTTGGGTGAAGCCATTGATTATGCGTTGGGACAGTGGTCCACCTTGCAGGTGTATCTGAGCAACGGCCGGGTGGAGATCGACAACAATCTGGTGGAGAACGCCATTCGCCCGACGGCCATTGGCAAGAAGAACTGGCTGTTCATGGGCGAAGCCGGTGCCGGCCAGCGCGGAGCCATCATCTATACCCTCGTCGAGAGCTGCCGGCGCCGGGACCAGGATCCTTATACCTATCTGCGCGACGTGCTCACGCGCCTGCCCCACATGACCAACCACCAGATCCCGCAGCTCACGCCGCAGGCCTGGTGCAAAGCCCGTCGTCAACTCCAGCTCGCATCATAAACCTCAGAGCATAACGCCCTGACATCTCTCATGCCAGGCACCAGAGGTGCTTGGAGTGCTTTCAATTACCCACAATTTTTCCTGCCCAATAGAAAGCCAAGGTGGATGTCGTT
>CAZOOK010000116.1:0-2959 GCA_964581385.1 uncultured Salinisphaerales bacterium | reverse complement strand
TGTGGGGTGTAACAAAAGTCTTTCCGGTTTCTCCATCTAGCAGGGCATAAAAACCGCCTCTTCGGGCATGGCCACAGAGCCTTGCAGGAGGGGTAAAATGAATGAGCAACCAGTTCAGGCAAGTCCAGCAGACGTCATATCGACACCCAGCACACCCACCTTGCAGTCCCCGCCACCGTCATCCACCGGCAAACCACACCGAACTTTTGACTATTGGATTTCATACCTTCGTGATTTTGAGAGGGAGGGCGGAAACCAAAGGGATTTCTGTCTTCGGCATGGTTTCAATACGAATACATTCAACAGCTGGTGGTGCCGGTACAAACTCCTGGGGGAAAAAGGCCTGCAAAAACAGTGCATGGTGGGTCGGCACGAAGGCTCGTGGTCACCGGATGAACGGCGGGCGGCCGTGGAGGCCTATCAAAAATCAGGGATGGATCTATCGGATTTTTCGAGGACTTGGGGTGTGGGTCGTGGCCCATTGAAGAAATGGGTGCAGATATACCGGGAAGTGGGGCCGAAGGGTTTGGAAAGGCGTTGTTTGAACCCTGGGCGACCTGTTTTGACTGGACTCCGAGGTGTGATCGAGGAGGTGAAGCGGGACAACCCAACTTTCGGGTTCAGGAAAGTGAAGGATTTTCTGGGACGAATGGTGGGGGTCAAGGTCTCCACCGGGACGGTGAGGAACGCGCTGAGGGGCAAAGGGTATCCCCTCGGTGGAACAAAGCGGAAAAGGCAGAAACCGGCCCTTCCGAGGCGCTTTGAGAGATCAGTGGCAGGGGAACTGTGGCAGAGCGACATCACGAGTTTTGTTCTGCCGCGCCATGGCCAACGGGTGTACCTGACGGTATTCCTGGATGATTTCAGCCGGTACATCGTGTCGTGGGGCCTGGCGCTCCAGCAGAAGCAGGACTTGGTGGTGGAGGCCCTGCTGAGCGGGATCGAGCGGTTCGGGAAGCCGAAGGAAGTGCTGACGGACCAGGGGCGGCAGTATTTCGCCTGGCGTGGCAAGGGGGACTTCCAGAAGCTGCTGCGGAAAGAGGGGATCCAGCACGTGGTGGCGCGGACGCACCACCCGCAGACGGTGGGAAAGACCGAGCGGTTCTGGGCGACGGTGATGGAGGAATTCTGGGGCCGGGTACAGCCCCAGGAACTGGCCGAGGCTCGGGAGCGGCTGGGCCACTTTATCAACCACTACAACCACTTCCGGCCGCACCAGGGGATCGACGGGATGGTGCCGGCGGATCGGTTCTTCGGGGCTGAAACGCAGGTGCGGAGGGCCATGGAAGAGCAAATGGCCAAGAACGAGCTGTTGATGGCCCTAGGGGAGGCCCCGAGGAAGCCGATGTACCTGGTGGGACAGATCGGGGACCAACAGCTTTCAATCCACGGGGAAAAGGGCAGGGTGGTGATCCAGACGCCGGACGGACGTATCCGGGATATGGGTCTGGACGAACTGGGCGCGGGTTTCCGGGAGGGCGGCCATGGAAGAGGGCGAGAAGCAGGAGCGGAAGAAGTCGGGCAAAGGGCGGGTGAAGCGGAAGTTCAAGATGCCGAACAAACCCGCCGTGGCGGTGAAGGTGCTGTGGGAATCGGCGAGTCCGGAGGACCAAGAGAAGGCGCACCAGACCGCGGCTGTGATGTTGGAGTATTGGACGGGCCGGGTGCGCAAGGAGGAGGCGGCGCAGAAGCTGGGGATTCCCCCGCTCCGGGTATGGCAGTTGTCCCAGCAGGCCCTGTCGGGGATGGCGGCGGCGCTGGTGAAACAGCCCAAATCGGGCAAGAAGAGATTGCGGGAGATGTTGGCTCCCGAGGAGAACCCGAAGGTGCTCAACAAGCGCATCCAGGGGCTGGAAAGGGATCTGGCACTGACGCAGGAACTGGTGAAGCTCCTGCGGGAGCTCCCGGGCAACCGGGAGGCGCTGAAAAAGTCTGAGGGGATTGGAGGAAAAAAAAAGAAGGCCCAGGAAGGAAGCCCGGCGGACGGGAGCCCTATTGTCGAAGTCAGGGAAACGGGGCCTGGAGGTCCGGTTAGCCGGTTGTTTACAAGTCACTGACCGGACCTTGAGGAACTGGAAGCGCGGGGCGCAGGGGACCCCAAAGCCCCTGGGGCGCCCCGCGCGTTCCAAAAGCCAGAAATACCGCGACACCTTGGCGGTGAGGCGCCAGGTGAAGGCGATGGGATGGAAGGCCGGGTGGAGGGCCATCGAGGCGGCCAGTGGTCTACCCACCCGATCGGTGCAGGAGATTTTGCGTGCCTTGAAGGCCAGGCACCGAAGGCGAATGAGGGACTTTCGGACCAAGAACCGGACCAACATCGAGGTACTGGGAAAAGATGTGGTTTGGGCCCAGGACGCCATGCACGCCGGAAGGGTGGGTTCCAAGGCGGTGTTGGCGGAGGTGGTGAAAGACCGGGGTTCGCTTGAGAACGTGGCGATTGCGGTGGGGGGCGCGGCCACAGGGGCAGATGTGGTGGAGGTCCTCGAAAACCAGAAGCGGGAAGGTCGTCTGCCATTGGTCCTGGCCACGGACAACGGCCCAGCCTACAAAAGCCAAGAAGTGGCGAGGTTCTGCGAAAAAGAAAAGTTGGTGCACCTGTTTTCAAGGCCTTACGTGCCTCAGGACAATGGGTCGGCGGAACGGGGTATCCGCGAGCTGAAGGAGGAGTCGGGGCTGGGGCGCGGGGTGGTGCTCCGTGGAGTGGAAGAAGCGGTCTCCCGGTTGATTCAAACGTGCCGCCTACTGGGGAACCGACCGAGGGCCTGCCGAGACATGAAAACCTCTGTGCAACTCGAAAAGACCCTGCCGATCGGGCCTGAAATGGTTGCGCGCGAGGCCTTTTACGAGGTTGCTTGCCGAGTAGTCGAAAAAGCGGTACAAGGGGGTGGGAACATACGGGAGCAGAGACTGATACAGCGCCAGGTCATCTACGGGCTACTTGAGAAAATTAACTTGGTCA
>CAZOOK010000115.1:0-2979 GCA_964581385.1 uncultured Salinisphaerales bacterium | reverse complement strand
ACGCTGGGGCCGTGATGGAAACGAGTATCGTCCAAGGCCGCCCCATTGGGGCGGCGGAGGTGGAGCAGATTCGCCAGTTACTGGCGAGCCATCCCGATTGGAGCCGTCGCCGGCTGAGCGAAGAGGTGGCCACTATCTGGAACTGGCGCAACGGGGCTGGCCGACTCAAAGATATGGCCGCACGCACTTTGTTGCTTAAGTTGGAACAGCGCGGCTGGATTGGGTTGCCGTCGCGACGCAGAACTCCTTTCAACCGCATGCGGCACAAGCAGGTGCCGGCGCTGGATCTGGCCACACCCCAACCACTGCTAAGTGGGCCACTCCCGGCTTTGCTGCCCTTGCTCGTCCGGGAATGTTCCCACGGGGATAAAATCCAGCGCCCCCTTTTTGATGCTCTGCTGCATTGGCACCACTATTTAGTATCTGGCCGAAAACTCACGAATTTGGCGGGCGGCCTGGCATGTACAGTGGAGATTATAAAGTACTAGTATAGTAAGATAAGCAATATGTATATTCGTCCCGCCGCACGCTAGCTCCGGGCACACTGCCCCCCTCGCCCGCTGTTCCGCCTCTGCGCCGTGCCCTGCGGCCTTAGGCCGCCAACGCACAGACTGCCCGCTTGCGCGCCAGCAACTCGCGTCCGATTTGGTGCAGGTTAAAGGCCAACACGCCGTATCCCACATAGCGCCGATAGCCCTCCAAACCCACATCCAGGCATCGATCCAAGCCATGATGCTCCAGCGCCGCAATGTTACTTTCGACCGCACTGTGCTGCCGCCGCAACGCCACAAACTTCTTGCTGCTTTCCGCCGCCGCTTCCGCTTCGTTCTTACGCCCGCGCTTGGGCATGACCACCTCTGGAATGTAAAGCCGGAGCAACTCCCGGTCCGCGGCCCGGGTGAAGCCTTTGTCAAAACTTATGCTGGCAATGCTTCCCTCGCCGTAGCGGCCCAGCAGCCGATCAGTCACCGGCACGCTTTGATCCACCTCCACCTCATCGAGCAGATCATCGTAGTCCTGGACTAAGCTGTTTTGGTCGGTCGCCACCAATAACCGATGGCCCAGTTCGACCCCCGGATGCAGTTTGCCTTTGGTGATCCATTCGGTGTGCGGCTCGAACAACGAGAAGACCTTCTCGGCGTTGGGGATAGTCTGGCCCTGCAGCAATCGCCGGTCCACCAAGTCCAGGTGTTTGTTGAGCATCTGCTCAAAGTAAGCCAAGCTATCCCAGTCCGCGCGGTCCACCGGTTGGTCGCACAGGCTCAAGAGACTGGCGGTGACTTTGAGCGCTAACTGCTGGCCCACCTCCAGGTAGTCGTCGACGGCAGCCCGCACGCGCTTTTCCTTGTCCTTGCCGCCGCCAAAGGCGGCTTTGCTGGCCACCCGTTCGGCCGCTTTGAAGCGGGCACGCCAAGCAGCGAGCTTACGCCAACCCGGCAGCTCATAGCCATATTGGTCACGGTATTTCTCGATTAGATCCAGGCACTTGCGTCCGGCATCCAAGAGCAGGTTCAGGTCGGTGGGGAAATGGACGTCGGTTTCCAGGACGTAAGTGTCGACCTTGATGGCCAAGGGAGCCGGAGTTCCGACGGTGAAAACCTGCCGACCGGCGGCCGCGACCAAGGCATTGATCTCGTGGAGCAATGGGCTGTCCACCAAGCAAACATTGTCGCGCAAGCTCTGATGGGTGAAGCGCCGGGGGGCATCGCCCCACGGGGTCTGGGGCAGACCGAGCATCTGCCGCAGCAGGCAATGATGATTGGCCAGGTCCTCCAGCCGATCATAGTTGGCGTCCAGGCCCAGGCGCACAACCCCCAAGACCAGGATTTGCCACAGGTCCATGCCGGGTCGCCCGGTGGCTTGCTTGTTGGCCAGCACCCGGCGCTCGAGCAACTGGAGCACAGCCGGCTTGAGCGTGGGATGGTTCCAGAGCCACTGCAAGCCCCCCAGGATGGGAGGCAGTTCGTCCCGGCTGGTAAGCGGCAGGAAGATTTTCTCGATGGGAGTGGAGGTCAGTTCAGGGCAGAGGTTGAAGTGTTGGCGCATAAGCTATTGACTTGAGACTGTGTATAGCATACATATGCTATCTATACAAATGAAAAAGTCAGACCCGATGAAAAACCTGGACCGGCAGATCCGCCAAGTCCAACAGACCCTGGCGGACTTGGGCCCGATACGGCCCGGCACCCTTAGCCGCCAGTATCGACAGCCCGAACAGCGGCATGGCGCCTACTATCAACTCAGTTACACCTTCCAAATGCGCAGCTGTACCGAGTATGTGCGCCCAGAGGAGGTGCCCGAAGTCCGAAGGGAGATCGCCCGATACAAGCGCTACAAGCGGCTGAACGCCCGGTGGGTCTCCCTGGCAATCCAGCGAGCTAAACTCCGGCTCAAGCTCGCCAGGTCTGCCGGCAGCGCCGAAAATGACTCCCAGGGCTGCCTGGAGAACCGAATCCTGGAGCGCTAACAGTGAAAAACTCCAGAAAACCTCCGTACGCGTTCAGCTTGCCATGAAGATTCGCACGCCCCGGCTTCAGAAAACGCCCCGTGGGCTGGGTCAGATTGCGTTTTATGCCGCTCACTAATTAGCGAACCTTGGCGAAATTCGCGGATTCTCCTCCTCTTCCCCGTCACCACATGTTTTTCTCTCGCCGGCCCCGCTCCTTTCCCCGATGTTTCTGCCCGCTCATTTTTCTGCCAGGTCCCGCTGCTTGGTTGCGGCTGCTGCTCTGCGCCTCTTGCGCCTTTTCGCGGCTGGTTCTGCCATTGCCTCGCGGTTTCTCCGCTGTCTCCGCTTCCTCCTGTTCATCCCCCACAAATTCGCGTCCATTCGCGGTTGCACCATTGCATAAGCGAACGCCGCAGCCAGTTTCTGCTTGTGCGAATGCCCCGCCGGGCGTAAGGAAAAGCCTATGCCAAAATACCTTTCTTCCTCAAAGTCCGCGATGAACCGCCGCCAATTCATCTATTATTCCGCGG
>CAZOOK010000114.1:0-3079 GCA_964581385.1 uncultured Salinisphaerales bacterium | reverse complement strand
ATGGCGAGGTAGAGCCAACCTTCCCATGTGCGGATGTAGGGGTGAGTAGGCCGGGGCATGGCAGCCCCAGCCCCTCGCAGAACCGGACGTGAGCCTCTCGACTCATCCGGCTCCCATCATCGAGCCAGCGGGGCAAAACCCCGCTCCCAATGCACGAACGATCGGGGCGCATTTTCAGCAAGTCGGCCAAGCGCCCGAGCAGCGCGGGTAACCCCGCTTGCCAAACGCTTGTACTTACGTTGCATCCAGCGGACCAGATAATCGTTCACGTGCCACCATAGGCGTTTCATCGCCGATGGATAAAACCGACCGTAGTAAGTCGCCCAACCCCGAAGCACGGGATTGAACATGTTGGAGAGGTCGCTCAACTCCTTGTCGCACTGAAGCTGCAAGTGCCAACCACGGACGGTTTGACGCATAGCCTTCATCGCGTCCCGGCTGACCGCTGGAGAGAAGTTCACGTAGACCCGGCCATACTTGTCCAGCGCCTTTCGAGGCTGGAAGGTATATCCGAGGAACGTAAACTTCACGGTCGGGTACTGGGCCGTCCGATTGACGTCCTGGCAGTACACGATTCGCGTCTTCTCTGGATGCAGTTCGAGTCCGCACTCACGCAACCGCGCTGCGAGTTTCCTAAGCACCAGCTGCGCCTGCACTTCGCTTCGACAGTGGACAACACCATCGTCCGCGTAACGGCAAAATCGCACGCTCCGCATCTGACGACGCATCCACGCATCCAGGGTATAGTGCAAAAAGAGGTTGGCCAACACTGGGCTAACCACGCCCCCTTGCGGGGTACCGCGATCGCGGGCCAGCTGCCGGCCATCCTCCATCTCCATAGGTGCCCTCAGCCATCTTTCGACGTACAGTAGAACCCATGGAACGCTGCAATGCTTTCGTACCGCTCGCATCAGCAACTCGTGGTCAATGTTGTCGAACAGTCCTTTGATATCGAACTCGACAACCCAGTCATATTCCCAGCTTCTCCGCCTCACCAACGCTACAGCATCCAGGGCGGAACGCCCCGGACGGTAGCCAAAGGAGTCACGATCGAACACTGGCTCGAGCAACGGCTCGAGGACTTTCTTGACCACCGTCTGTGCGACTCGATCAGCGACAGTCGGCACGCCCAAAATGCGAGTGCCGCCGCTCTTCTTCGGGATCGGTACAGCTTTAACCGGCGGCGGGAAATAGCTGCCGGAAGTCATACGATTCCAAAGTCGATACAGGTTGTCGCCGAGCTTACTCTCAAACGCTTCGATCGATTCCTGATCCACCCCGGCGCTACCGCCGTTGGCTTTGACCTGCTGGAACGCTTCCCAGACAAGTCGTTTCGGGATTTCGAACGACTTCGTCACGTCCCTCGGCTCCTCCCGCTTACGCGGTTGACCCAAGAACGTGACTCGATGACGCGGCCCCTTCGCTCCATCGCCATTACGGTGACTTCATCGCTACTACGAGCCACTCCGCCCCTTGATCGCGCCTCGGTACTGTCGGCCTTGCGTTTTGCGCTTGAGCCTTTTCCTTCACATGGCGATCGAAGGTTCCCGCAGTTCAACATAGGAGCCCGAACCGAGCTGGCGCTGCCTCTATGCCGGACGTCGCATAGCCAGTAAACAGGCTCCCGCCATGCTGGTCCCGGGTTAACATCAACGCCCGGTTTTGACGTCGTTTGAGCACTTTCGACAATTGAACGGCAGTTCACGTGTGTTCGCCTTCTTCGATTCTCACCTGATGCCTTCAGGCACCTTTTCCGCAACGCTCACGACCAGGGCTTTTGACCCCAGCCGCTTGCGGTGGTTTGCAACCTGCTCCTGCAAGCCGATTGCGAGAGGCCAGTTTGTTCTCGTTATCTATTTCTCTCATCTCCTACGCCGCTTGCTGCGGCACACTGATGTCAGCCACCCAGAGCCGATCTGGACCCTCCGAGTAAAAGCGCCGGTCCACCAGGTCCGCCGCGCGCAAAGCCCGAGGAGCGCTTCGAGGTGCTCTTTTCGGTTGTGGTAGGGTCGAGGACTGGCGCGCCGGGGTAGGTTTACGTTTGTGTTCTCTGTTGCTCGCTCTTTTGTCTGCGAGTGCCACTACATCTCAACCGTGCCACGTTTCCAGCCCCCGCCACAGCAAACGTAGCGAGCGGATTTCCCGCACTACGCTTTCCTGCAGGGTTCACATCAAAGTTTATGTGACTTATCATGATGGCAGCGCTTTCAGCTCCATCGGTATTTCACCGTATAACTGTTGAACAGCCCCACGATGTCATACAGCAAGTGCGTACTCCGCCTGTACCAGCCGATGCCGCGGCGTCCCCGGGCTCGCCGTAGATGTCTCAGCGCCTTCATCTCGACCCAGTCTTTTACGAACTCGAAGCACCGGCCAGAATGTCCCATCGCAAAGTACGCGACCCAGCCGCGCAATATCGGGTTGATGAGTTCGACCACCCGATTTAACGGCTTGGAGCGGAAGCGATGGAAAATCTCCTTGAGCTTGCGCAGCAGCGCCGTCCGCTTTTTGAGCTTCGGCGTATACTGCGCCCGCCATGTCCCTCTGCGCGAGCGGATACGGCGAAAATCGAACCCCAGGAAACCGAAGCTCTCGCCCCGGCTGAGATCTACGATTCGGCTCTTCTCTTCGTTGATTCCGACCTTGAGTTTGGCAAACTCCTCCCGTAACCGCTTCACCACCGCCGCGAGCAACCAGTCATGTGCCTTGTAGGCATCGATCAGCACCACCAGGTCGTCCGCGTATCTCGCGTACTCGACGCAGGTGTAGGTCCCATTTCGCGTGCTCTCTCTGGCCCGCTCCAACATCCGATCTACCTCATCGAGGTACAGATTACTTAGGACTGGGAGAAATAACACCGCCTTGCGGGACACCTCGTTTGCCAGTTGATTTGAGTATCAGATTCAGAAGATGCATCATCTGTTGGTCGTTGACCCTGCGGGCCACTTTCGCGAGCAGCACATCGTGCCGTACGTTATCGAAATGGCCTTTCAGATCCAGATCAATAATGCGTACCTTCTGCCGCACAATACTCTCGGCCACTCGGCTGATCGCTTCATGCGCTGTCCGCTTTGGACGG
>CAZOOK010000113.1:0-3140 GCA_964581385.1 uncultured Salinisphaerales bacterium | reverse complement strand
CGTGTTGCTTCTGCAACGGTGTGTGACGCGTGACGCTTCCGGCGGTAGTCTTCGTGCCAGATTATGGCAGCAAAGACATCGATCAAATCCGACGCTTCGTTCTGGGCGGCTGTTCTGCCGATACAAACCGCACTGGCAGCCTGGCGTAGAAGACGCAAGCAGCGAGAACCAATTCCGCCCGCCTTATGGCGTGCGATGGTGCCACTGGCCAGAGCCCACGGGGTGAGCGCTGTCGCCCGAGCACTGCGGGTCAACTATACCGGCCTCAAAGCCCACCTGCTGGGCGACTCGGCGGCAACGCCTTTTGGAGTTGTTAGCCGACCCGAATTTGTCGAGCTGCCCATAGTTCCTGGACTGGTTGGCCCACCAACGGTCATTGAACTGGAGGATCGACTCGGTTTGAAACTGACCGTGCGTTTGGTCCCAGGCGGCAACCCGGAGGCGCTGGCGTTGGCCAGGGAGCTTTGGAGAGCGCGCGCGTGATTCAGCTCACCCCGCAGATGCGGTTGCTGCTGGCAGTCGAGCCAGTGGATTTTCGTAAAGGCATTGACGGGCTGGTGGCCGTCTGCCGGCAAAAGCTCACGATCGATCCGATGGCCGGCGCTCTATTCGTCTTCTCCAATCGGCGACGGCAGGCCTTGAAAATCCTCTGCTATGATGGCCAGGGCTACTGGCTCTGTCAGAAGCGGCTTTCGCAAGGTCGGTTTGGCTGGTGGCCCAGTCTCGGCCAGCAGCCCACCTTAGGTTTGGATGTGCATCAACTCCAGTTATTGCTTTGGAACGGTAATCCCCAGAGCGCCCAGGCCGCACCGATGTGGCGGCCGATTGCTCCGGCGGCTTAGGCGTGCCCAGGAGTAAAAATAAAGCCGGAAAGCATTTGCGTTCCACTTTTTGACGCTTTAAGCTGGCGCCCGTGCAGTGCGAATTTGCTTATCGGGGCCGCAAAGTTAGCGCCCTGGAGATTGAGTTTATCCGGCAGTTGATTGCCGCCCATCCCGCTTTAAGCCGGCGGCGGCTTTCGGCCAAGCTGTGTGAGGCCTGGAACTGGGTGCAACCCAATGGCCGGCCGCGCGACATGGTGGCCCGCAGTCTGATGCTGGAACTGCACCGGGCTGGACACATCCAACTGCCAGCCCAACGATTGTGTCCTCCCAATAACGCGGCGCGCCACCGGGCGCCCGTGTGTCTGTTGGCGCCAGCGGCCCCGCCGCTGGAGTGTTCCTTGGCTGAGTTAGGCGCCTTGGAGATCCGGCAAGTACGACGCACGCCGCAGGAAAAGATCTTCGGCAGCCTCATGCAGGGGCACCATTATTTGGCTTACACCCAGCCGGTGGGCGAGCATCTCAAGTATTTGGTCAGCGCTCAGGGCAGGCCGATTGCTTGCCTGGCCTGGTCCTCGGCCCCGCGGCACTTGGGTCCCCGCGACCGATTCATCGGGTGGTCGGCGCCGCAGCGCCGGGCCAACCTCCACCTGCTGGCTTACAATACGCGCTTTCTGATCTTGCCTTGGGTAAAAGTGCCGCATCTGGCCAGCTACTTGTTGGCTCGCGTGGCGCAGCGGATCGCGGCGGACTGGCAAGAACTCTATGCCCATCCGGTTTATCTGTTGGAGACCTTTATCGACCCGGAACGTTTCCGGGGCACTTGTTATCGGGCGGCCAATTGGATCTACTTGGGCCTGACCGCCGGGTTGGGCAAGGATGCCAAGAGCCGAGTGCCCAATCGCTCGCTCAAGCAGTTGTGGGTCTATCCGTTGCATCCGAACTTTCGTCGCCAACTTGGCGCCCTTGGCCATGGCTAAAAGCGCCGCTCCCCAAGTGGTTGAGCTCAGCACCGCCCAACTGGAGGCGTTGCTGGTGAAGTTGGCCGCGGTCTTGCCGGTGGAGACTTACCAATTGGTCGAAACGCTCTTGCGAACCCTCCAATGGGTCACCGGCGCACTGGAAGCCAAGAACACCACCTTGGGTCGGCTGCGGCGGATGCTCTTCGGAGCCAAGACCGAGAAGGCTCACCACCTGCTGGCGCAAAGCGACGCGGCCGCCACCAGCGCCAAAACGCAAGCCCCCAAGCCTAAAGCCAAAGGCCACGGGCGCAAAGCCGCCCAGGATTATCCGGGAGCCAAGCGCGTCCCAGTGCCTCACCCCAAGCTCCATATCGGAGAGCTTTGTCCCAAGTGCCTCAAAGGCAAACTCTACTTGCTTAAAACCCCAGCCCGGATCGTGCGCATCGCCGCCCAGCCCATCTTTAACGCAACGGTCTTTGAACTGGAACGATTGCGCTGCGCTCTGTGCGGAACTCTCTTTACCGCCCCGGCCCCGCCGGAGGCTGGGCCGGGCAAATACGATCCCAGCTGCGGGGTGATGTTGAACCTCCAGCGCTTTGGGGTGGGCCAGCCCATGTATCGCACCGACAAGTGGCAGAACTATTTTGGGGTGCCCATAGCCGCCTCCACGCAATGGCAACTGATGGCCAGCGCCGCCAAAACACCCGAAGTGGTTTATGAGGCCCTGATCCAATTCGCCGCCCAAGCCGAACTCCTCCACAATGACGACACCCCCATGCGGGTCCAGAGCTTGCGCCGGGAAATGGCGGCCTGCCAGAACCCGGACTCGCGAACAGGCATTTTCACCACCGGCATCATTGCCCAAGTCGGCCCGGTCTCAGTGGCCTTGTTCTTCACCGGCCAGAGCCACGCGGGGGAAAACCTCAACCAACTGCTCAAGCGCCGAGCGGCTGAGCTGGCCAAGCCCATGCAGATGTGTGATGCGCTTTCCCGCAATGAGCCCCAGGAGTTTCAAACCCTGCTCTGCAATTGCCTGCTGCACGCGCGAAGAAATTTCGTCGACCTGAACGAAAGCTTTCCCCAGCAATGCCGCCACGTCATCGAAAGCCTGCGGGACATTTACCGCTTCGAGGCCCAAGCCAAGCATGCAAAACTCTCCCCATTGGAACGGCTGCACTTTCACCAGCAACAGAGCAAACCGGTCATGGACCAACTCCAGCAGTGGATGCAAACCCAGATGGACCAAAAGAAGGTTGAACCCAACTCCGGGCTCGGGGAGGCCATCAACTACATGCTCAAGCGTTGGGAGACCTTGACCCGTTTCCTCTCGGTCCCGGGTGCGCCCCTGGACAACAAC
>CAZOOK010000112.1:2979-3206 GCA_964581385.1 uncultured Salinisphaerales bacterium | reverse complement strand
GATGTTTTTCTTGACAAAGCTTCTCTTTCAGGCTCTATTCTACCTGAGGTCGGCAGGATGGCGCCTTGCGAGGCTCCCTCCCCAGCCGACACGAATTATAATGAACGCGTGCTGTTGTTGCGGTGGAGTTGTTTTTGAAAATTTCTGTCCACAGTTCACTAACCACAGACATTTCACTTTTTTGCGGCTTTTTTCACATTCTTGCACATTCTTGCAGCCCCCCTTCC
>CAZOOK010000112.1:0-2969 GCA_964581385.1 uncultured Salinisphaerales bacterium | reverse complement strand
AAACCAGTTAGGTGAGGAGCAGGGCGCGACTATGGCTCAATGGTCAGTGCAACGGGCTCAAGAAAACTCGGCACCTGTGGATTTAATAATTTATAACTGTTTTCTGTTGAAACCCACATTCCGCATATCCGAACCGGACATTTTGGATTTTGCGGGGGCGGGCACGGAGAGCGGGCAAGCGTGGGTGGAGCGCGCGCCGGCCTGCTTGGAGGTAAGCGCAAGCTCAACCGGGCCAGAGGTTTGGACTGATTTGCCGTCATTGATAGGACGATAGCGGAACCTCCAGCAGTGCCAGCAGTTGCTTGTGTAGCGGCGTCAGATTTGCTGGGAACAAGGTCGTTTGGTCGCCCTCGAGAACCTCATAACGTTCGACCCCCCGAAAGACGCGCACGATATCAAACAGGGTCGGATACCGGCAGGCCCGGTCCTCCGGGTAGAGTGGCAGCGAGGGCAGACCGTGCTGGTTCATGGCCCGACGAAGTTGCCGTTCGATGAGCGTCGCCACCATCAGGGCCATAACGTGCAGGTGCAAGTAAGCCACCACCCGTTCATCCTTCTTGAGCAGTACAGGCGTGAGCTCTTGCCAGGTTTTGAGCTGCGAGTGGCGTTTCTCCAGAAAGGGTTGAAATTTATAAATCTCCAGCACTCGTTTGGCGGGGTGGGTGGTCGCCTCCAAGTTGGTGATGAGGGGAAAGACGCCGTCGGTCAGCGCTTCTTGTTGGAGGGCCTGGCGATCAACCGTAAAGTTGATCGAAAAATACGGTTGCCAATGCCATTGTCCCGGTTGGGAGGCTTTGGGCCGACCGCGTTTGGAAAAGCGCTTTTGGTATTGGCGATGAGCCTGGATCTCGTAATCTATCCAGTCTTGAGTTTGGTGGATTTTGAGGATCTTCTCGGAGGCTTGTTCGATGTCCGGTTGGCGCTTGAGATGATAGGCATTTAAGCGGGTTTGAAGTTGTCGGAAATCTTCCAAACTTTGGTTGATGCGCCGGGTGCGACTTTGGGCGTCCTGCTCGGCTTTCTGGGTACTGCGGATCCACAGCAAGCGGTAAGTACCAGCTTGGTATTGACCTTGGGCCAAGTAGTAGCGGTCGATTTTGGAATCGGGGCGGCGATTGTTTTTGCGGGAGAGCAAGTGAACCCATTGGACTTGGCCTTGGCGGACCTGTTGACGAAACAGCTTGTCCTCTTTGCGGGTGCGGGGCATCACACTGACGAACCGACCGTCAAAGCTGGCGATGCGGCCCAGGTTTTCTTCGGTGGCTAACTTACAATCGGCCACATAGACGAAGTCGGCGCGTTGGAGCAGTCGCCGCAGGCGCTGATGGTTCTCCACATGCAGACGATCATCGGTCTGATTGCCCGAATAGATTTTATGAACCAGTGGCACCGAACCATCGGCCGTCACCGATAAGCCCAGGACCAGTTGCTTGAGGTCTGGACGGTGATCCTTGTTGTTGCCTTGAGTCAACAGTTCTGGCGCGTGCCAGTCGGTGTATTGGCCGCTGAAAGTAACGGTGGTGGTGTCTTGGTGAATCTGGCCACAGTGTAGCCCGAAGGTCTTGATGGCGCGCAGGGCTAAGTGGAAGAAGACGTCTTTGTGCCGGCCGCGGTAGAACCGTTCCAAGGCCTGACCGACCCGGTCATCCTGAATCGAGCCGCGGTCCGCGGGCTCCAGTCCCAGGCACTGTTCGTCCAGCGGAGCCAGCCAGTCGGCGATGGCATACATGGGCATGGGCGTGGTCAGGATATTGTGGATCAGCAGGCAGAGTGTGCGCTCCACGGGCACCTTGATGCGCTGATTTTGCGGGATGTAGGTGGCGATGAGTTCGTCGATCCTGAGTCTTTGGAGATAGTGTTCGATAATGGGATGGGCCCCGAGGACAAATTTGCGGAGCAGGGCTCCGCGGCGCCAACTGGGTTGAGTGATCATGGCCAGGAGGTCTTCAAGGCCGCCGAGGGTGGGGCGGTGCTTTTTTGATGAGCGAACCGGCACATTGGCTGTTGACTTGGGAACTATCTGCGGTATTAATACCGCAGATACAACAACTCGTCAATACCCATGGCCGAAAAAAATACGACTTCCCACTCAGCCACGCGCTTGGCCAAGCTCCGCCAGGATTACGAACGGGCCAAGGCCCAAATCCGAGCGCTGGGTTATGTCATCCCCGGTACGCTTCAAAAACGCCTCTACCGCTGTGGCAAACCCAACTGTTGCTGTCTAACCGAAAACCGGCTGCACGGCCCCTACTATCAGTGGACGCGCAAAGTCGGCGGCAAGACAGTCAATATCAACCTCGACCCGCAATCCGCCACCCAGGTCAAAGGGTGGATCCAAAATAACCGGAAGCTCCGCCAGTTGTGCCGTTACTTGGAAAAGACCTCTTTGGCGGTGCTCAAAAGCCGCACGAATATGAGCAAAACCTAACCAAATCCTTTTGATGACCCAGCGCTAAAATCGAAAATCACTCTTCGGAACCCACGGAATGTGGGATTTTCCCTTCATTGAAATCATTTCCGGCCAGTTTCAGCCGGTTAAACTCGGACAAATCCTTCGCGGCTTGCCCCTCGCTTGTCTGGAACGCGCCGAAGTTAAAGAAATCCACTTTCTTGGCACCAGCGTCCTTCAATTGCTGCTGCCACTTCCCGGCCGCCGCGATACCCTCATTATCACGACAAGGGTAGATCCGAACGTGCCTGCCTTTGAAATGTTCCAAGGCAACCGGGGAAATCAAAGACTCCGCGGACAAAATCGCCACAGGACCAACCCTGCCTTGCGCCTTCTCCTGCACCATATATTGATGCAGGGCCAAGAAGTCCGGCAACCCCTTCACCAACGCCAAATACTCGCACCCCTTGGCTTCCAGGATTCCCAATGGCCAATCCAACTGACTGCCGCTTAAAATATGGCTTATCCTCACCGGTAAATTCCCCGAGGCCCCAAAGCCATGACCACTCAAGCACCGTGC
>CAZOOK010000111.1:0-3305 GCA_964581385.1 uncultured Salinisphaerales bacterium | reverse complement strand
AAAGCCACCTTGCAAGGCTTCGTTGCAGACGCCGAGCAACGCGTGACCGCGCTGCCGTTGCTGCACGAGGACGAGCGTCGGCGGATTCTTCACGACTTCAACGCGACCCAAACTCCGTATCCGGAGTCGCAGTGCCTTCACACGCTGTTTGAAGCACAGGTGCAGACGGCGCCAGACGCCACAGCGGTGGTCTTTGAAGACCAAAGCCTGAGCTACTCGGAATTGAACCGGCGTGCGAACCAGCTAGCCCACCACTTGAGAAAGCAGGGCGTGGGTCCCGATGTGCTGGTGGCGATCTGTCTGGAGCGCAGCATTGAGCTGGTCGTGGGGATTCTGGGCATTCTGAAGGCGGGCGGTGCGTACGTGCCGCTGGATCCGGCGTATTCCCAGCAGCGTCTGGCCATGATGCTCGACGACGCGATGCCACGGGTGATCGTGACGCAGGCCTCGCTCAAGGACGGTCTGCCGGAGACCGGCAGGCCGGTCGTGCTGCTCGATGCACAGTGGAGCTCCATCGCCCAAGAGAACGACGGCAACCTCGATCCCACGACGCTGGGCCTGACGTCACGGCATCTGGCCTATGTCATCTACACCTCCGGATCCACAGGACAGCCCAAAGGCGTCTTGGTCGAGCATCGTGGGCTATGCAATCTCGTAACAGCACAAAGCCTGCAGCTCGAAGTGCAGCCACACAGCCGCGTCCTGCAGTTTGCCTCCGTCAGCTTCGACGCGGCGATATGGGAAATCGCAATGGCTTTGTGTCACGGCGCGAGTCTGCACCTCGCATCGCGCGACGAGCTTCAACCCGGCGAACCGTTACTGTCGAGGTTAAAGACCAATCGCATTAGCCATGCACTGCTGCCACCGAGCGCGCTCAACGTATTACCCGACACCGCCGATCTGGATACGCTCACGACGCTAGTTGTGGGTGGTGAAGCATGTCCGCCAACCCTGGTGCAGCGCTGGGCGCGCGGGCGCCGTTTCATCAATGCCTATGGCCCGACCGAAGCCACCATATACGCAAGTTTGCAGACGTGTCATCCGGAGGACGAAAGTGCTCCCCTCATTGGCCGACCGATCGCCAACACCCGCATCTATATTCTCGACGGTCACGGCGAGCCGGTGCCTGTGGGGGTGTCTGGGGAGCTATACATTGGTGGAGCGGGAGTGGCACGTGGGTATCTGAATCGCGACGCGCTGACGGCGGAGCGGTTTCTGGCGGATCCGTTCAGCGGTGAAAGCGGCGCACGGCTGTACCGGACGGGGGACCTGGGGCGTTGGCATGACGACGGGACGATTGAGTACCTGGGTCGCAACGACGAGCAGGTGAAGATCCGCGGGTATCGGATTGAGCTTGGGGAGATTGAAGCGCAGCTGCGGTCGTGTGAAGGGATCCGGGACTGCGTGGTCGTCGCACGCGAGACGGATAACGACAAGCGGCTGGCGGCGTACGTGACACTGCAGGCCGGTGCGGTGTTTGAAGCGTCGCGTGCGCGGGAGCACGTGGCGAAACACTTGCCGGAGTACATGGTGCCTGCGGCGTACGTGGTGCTGGAGTCGTTGCCGCTGACGGTGAATGGGAAGCTGGATCGGAAAGCGCTGCCGGCACCGGATCTGGAGTCGTACGCGGTGCGTGCGTACGAGGCACCCCACGGAGAAGTGGAGGAAGCACTGGCGCGAATCTGGAGCGAGCTGCTGCGCGTCGAGCGTGTGGGCCGTCACGATCACTTCTTCGAGCTGGGTGGACACTCGCTACTGGCGGTACAAGTCATCGCCCGCATCCGCTCGATTCTGAGCCGCGAGCTGGCGCTGCGCGAGCTGTTTGAGTATCCGGTGCTGGAAGCGCTGGCGGGACGGATCGAGACCAAGCAAGCCGCTACGCTGACGCCGATTGCCATTGCCGATCGCAGTCGGCCCTTACCCGTGTCGCTGGCGCAGCAACGGCTGTGGTTTATCGATCAGCTCGAAGGTGCAGGGGCGGCGTATCACATCGCCGGCGGACTGCACCTGCAAGGCACGCTGGACCGGTCTGCGCTGCAAGCCACCTTCGACACGCTGATCGCGCGTCACGAGATTCTGCGCACCACATTTGCCAGCGTGGACGGCCAGCCGGTGCAGGTGATCGTGGCCGCCGCACTCTTCGCGCTGCAGACCATCGATCTGCGTGCACAGACACCGGCCGAGCGTGAAGCCGAGATCCGGCGTCACAGTATCGAAATCGCCGAAGCGTCTTTCGATCTGAGCCGTGGTCCGCTGATCCGCGGGTTGCTGATCCGGGTGAGCGAAGACGAGCATCTGCTGCTCGTGGCGATGCACCACATCATCAGTGACGGCTGGTCGATGGGCGTGCTGATCCGCGAAGTCGCCGCTCTGTACAGCGCCTATCGGCAAGGACAAAGCAATCCGCTGACAGCACTGACGATCCAGTACGCCGACTACGCGCACTGGCAGCGGCAGGATTTGCTGAAAGGCAAAACGCAGCAGCAGCTGGAGTACTGGACGCAGCATCTGACCGGTGCGCCGGCATTGCTTGAATTACCGACCGACCGGCCGCGACCGCGAGTGCAAAGCTATGCCGGCGACAGTGTCGAGGTGATCCTGGATGCCGGGCTCACTGCCGGACTCCAGGCGCTGGGCCGACGATACGGCGTCACGCTGCACATGATCCTATACACGGGCTGGGCGATTCTGCTGTCGCGACTGAGCGGGCAGGAGGACGTGGTCATCGGCACGCCGGTGGCGAACCGGCCGCGCCGCGAAGTCGAAGGGCTGATCGGATTTTTCGTCAACACGCTGGCGCTGCGCGCGGATCTGAGCGGGGATCCGCATGTGAGCGAGCTGCTGCGGCGGATCAAGGACACGACGCTGGCGGGCTATGTGCATCAGGACGTGCCCTTCGAGCAGGTCGTGGAAGTAGTGCAGCCGCCGCGGAGCCTGGGCCACAGTCCGATCTTCCAGGTACTGTTTGCATTGCAGAACACGCCACGGGACGCGCTGCAGCTGCCGGGGCTGACGCTGACGCCGCAGGTGCTGTCGCATCGCAGCACGCAATTCGACCTGACGCTGTCGCTGCAGGAAAACCAAGATGAAATCGTCGGCGGCCTGGAGTACGCCCGCGACCTGTTTGATCGTGAAACGATCGAACGCTGGGCGGGCTATTTCGAGGCGGTGCTGACGGGCATGGTTGCGGATGCCGATCGTGCGATTGGTGCACTACCGCTGCTGGATGCGGCCGAGCGCGAGCGGATTCTGGAGGGTTTCAACGCCACGAAGGCCCCGTACCCGGATCAGCAGTGCATTCACGA
>CAZOOK010000110.1:0-3346 GCA_964581385.1 uncultured Salinisphaerales bacterium | reverse complement strand
TAGCCATCGGAGATGGTCCGATCACCGAGGTTGATTTGGTCAGTGAGTGTATTCTGGAGGACTGGCCAGCGAAGCAAGATGGTGATGTTGGCTATGTGTATGTAGCTCTTGCGGGCGACGGTTTTTGCGAGGCCGTCACAGTTACCCTCACCCGCGAGGCCGACGCGATTCGCATTCGCGAGGTTGAGTGGGGGCGACCATGACCAAAGAGCCCAACGAGGTCACTGGAGCGAATGCGGGCGGGCCACGTCGGTTCCCGATTCGGACGCTGTGGGCCGCCCGCATCGCTCAGTTTTGTCGTTAGATCTGACAACGCGTATGAACGACACGTCCTCCGGACAATCTCCTGAGCCTGACCCGAGGCGGAGTGGCGGCCCACCCGAACCGCCAAAGAAGACCGGGAGGGACATTGGTGTGCCTTCACCGGGAGCAGACCCGGCACTTCACATCGAGCTGGACGCGATGCGACTGCAGCTCCTCCTAGAGTCCATCTACGGCGGCTTGCAGGCCAACGCGGTCGATATGCTTGAGGCGGAACTGGCGGAGGTCGTCTTCCGGTTGAAGAGGTTCCACGATTGGGGTCCATCTGAAAACCGTGGCAAGATCCTCGCCACCCTCCGCCGGCTTCGCGATTACCGGTCCCGCTACCCTTTGGCAGTTGGAGAGCGAGCCCAAGCCTGTTTGGATCAGTGGAGAGAAGCAGAAAAGATTTTGAACGAGATTGGATAAGAGATCTAACAAGAAAAGGAATGTAGATAACCCGCAGTGAAGCGCCGGGCGTGCAGGATCGGTTGAAGCTGAGTCGCTTCACTGCGGGTTATCTGCATTCCCGGGTTGAACGAATCCGCGTCAAAGTTTCAAACGGTGCGAGGCGGCGGGGCTTTGAGGAAAGTTTTTGGCCTTCGGTTAATCCCGTGCTCGCCGCAAGGATGGGGGGCTCTTGAAAGCCACAACCCGGTGTGATGGTGCGACGGCAACGGGGTGAGGCGGGTTGGCCGGGGAGCTCGGGCCTGATGGCGGGGCGTATTTTTCCAATGCGGGACAAAGCGCACTGGTTCGCGAGCGCGCTCGTGTTTGGCGGAACGGAGCCAGGGCGTCGGGCAGAGGGTCATGGCGGTCGTTTGGGATGGAGCAGCGGCCGGGCGGGATGCCAGGAGCCAACCAGCTGCATGGCTTTCTGACAGCGTGGGCAAAGGGGCTGCGCACCACCCCTTACATTTTGGGGTGTGGCAGCGTCGAGCTCCTCTGGATCCGGCGGGGGATTCCAGGTTTGCTTTTCGGCGGGGGTGAGGACGGGTTTTTGGTGGAGCAAGGCGCGGACACGATTGCCGCGCACTTTGGCGGCCGGATGGAGCCAGCCGAAGGTGCGCACTCGCGCGAAGCCACGGGGCAGGATGTGCTGGAGGAAGCGCCGGATAAACTCCAGAGGCTCCAGTTTGAGGGAAAGGGTTTTTCCGGTTTTGCTTTCGCGGTAGTCCCAGCGCAGCCGGCCATCGGGCAAACGGGGCACCACGCGGTTGGAGGTGGCCGTCTTGAACACATAGCGCGAGAGATAACGGAGCGCGTTTTGACCGGAACCGGCGGGCCGGCTGTCCACGATCCAATGCCGCTGCCAGGCCTTGGCGGGGACTTGGGCGAAGAGCTCGGGGTGTTCCTGCTGGAGGCGGGTCTGGAAGAGCGTCCGGAAGTGAGCGCCCAGCGGTTTGACCGGCAGGAGGAACTTGGGACGGGCGGCGACCCAGCTTCGGCCGTCTGGACTCAAGCCGCCGCCGGGCACCAGGTAGTGGATGTGCGGATGAAAGATGAGCGTGCGCGACCAGGTGTGCAGCACACCCAGCATGCCCAAATCGGCTCCCAGTCGGCGGGGGTTGCGCGCCAGTTCCTGCAAGGCTTGGGAACTGCAGGCAAAGAGCAGGTCCAGGGCGATTTGCGGATGGGAACGAATCAAGCGGCGCAATGCTTCAGGCACGGTGAAGGTGAGCAGGAAGTAGGATGTGGGCAGCAGCAGCCGCCCTTGCTGGCGTTGGAGCCAGGCATCGGCATCGGTCTGGCCGCACTGCGGGCAGTGGCGGTCGTTGCAGGAATGATAGCGGTAATGAAAGCCCGGGCACTCCGGACACTGGAAGAGCTGGCCGCCCAAAGCCAGGCTGCGGCAGGCCAGGATCTTTTTCAAGACCTGTCGCTGCCTCAGCGGCAGGGAGGGAAAGCGCTGGCAGTAATCCGGGGCCAGTTGTCGGAGCAGTTGATGAACTCTGGGGCTCTCACCACCGTCGCCGGTGGCGGGGTTCATCAGAGATTGCCCATGAACTCATCGAGCCGTTTCTGATGCTGGGTTTTGCACAGGCTGGTCAGGTGGGTATAAATCACCGTCGCCACCGGGCTGCGATGGCCCAGGTTGACCTGGATCTGGCGCAGGTTCTCCCCTTGTTCGAGCAGGTGCGTGGCATAGGAATGGCGCAAGGTGTGGACGTGGGCCGCTTTGGTCACCCCGCTGGCCTTAAGCGCCAGCCGGAAGGCCCGTTGCAGCGTGGTGCGGCACATGGGCTTGGTCGCCGTGCGCGCCCCCTGGCCGCTGTGGCCTTTGGCGGGAAAGAGAAAGCTGGGGTGACGATGGGTTTTCCACTGCTCGCGCAAAAGCTCCAGCGTGCGTTGAGGCAATGGCACGTAACGATCCTGGTTACCCTTGCCGGCACGGATGTGCAGGAACATGCGTTCCGAATCAATGTCGGGAACCTGGAGGCGCAAGCCTTCACCCAGACGCAGGCCGCAGGCGTAAATGGTCGTCAGGCACACCCGCTGGTCCAAGGCGGGGACGGCGGCCAGGAGGCGGCGCACTTCGGACGCCGAAAGGATGACCGGGAGTTTGAACTGGGGATTGGCGCGGGCCAGTTGCAGCTCGTGCGGCCAGACCCGGCGCAGGGTCTTTTCCCAGAAGATCTTGATGGCGCAGATGGCCTGGGTGCTGGTCTGACGGGCCACCTTTTTATGCTCCTTAAGATGAATGCAATACTGGCGCAGGTCTTCGGGCGAAAGCAAATCGGGCGATTTATCGTAATGCTCGGCCAACTGGCGGACGCAGGCGTGGTAAGCCTCCTCGGTGCGCGGACCGATGGGCAGCAGCTTGAGGTCATCGGCGAAGGATTTTAGGATGGCGTGCGGCGAACTTTTTTTATATGCATGATGCGCTTGATACAGTTATTGGTTGATCGCAGTTCCAGCCCGTGTAGCTGGGCTGCGGTCAGCCAGTCTCAGAGAAAATCAGACCGAAGGAAAACACCAACGCCACCAAAAATGCGAAGCCTCTTAATCAACCTTCTTTCCCGCCGCGCAGCGGCTTCGTTCAACA
>CAZOOK010000109.1:0-3367 GCA_964581385.1 uncultured Salinisphaerales bacterium | reverse complement strand
GGAGTGATATGAGATGGCTTCCGTTCAACCAACGAAAGGAACCGCCATGCTTATCAAACTGCGCCCAAAGGCACATCAATCGTATCGCACACTCCCCATCCTCGGTCCTCTGGTCGATGAGTTCACCGACTGGATCCATCGATCCGGCTATTCCATGAACGCTTTCAGGTCTTTGCTCTCCAATGTTCGGCACCTCGCCCATTTTTTCAATCGACAGGGAATACGGAAGCTGGAGGAGCTCAGCGAAGATCATTTTCAGGCCGCCTGGCAAAAGTTACACCGGCAAAACTCAACTCGGGGAGGGACGGTTCGACAGGTGCAACGATTCCTGCAGGAGGTTCATGGTCTGGTGCAACCGGCAAAGCCGCCGAGCACGCGTTCGGAGGTGGCGCTGGAACATTATGTTCAACATCTTCAAAGGGAACGCGGATTTGCCGAACATACGATTGCATCACAGCGCGGTTGTTTGCGGGTGTTCTTGGGCTTTATCGGTTACGACCGGTCGAACTCGGCCCTGAGCAAGCTGACCGCACGACGGATCGAGGACTTTGTCCAAACGCAGGCCAAAATATGTAATCGCCGAAGCCTTCAAGGCGTGATCGGCTATTTGCGCAGCTTTCTCCGTTTTCAGTACACCCGGGGAACATTGCTTCGTCCGCTCCATGCTTCCATCGATACGCCACGCGTTTACCGTCTGGAGCAATTGCCAAAAGCGTTGCCCTGGCGAGAAGTTCAGGCCTTGCTGAAGTCAATCGACCGTCGCGATGCCCGTGGTCTGCGGGATTACACGATGCTCTATTTGATGGCGGCCTATGGATTACGCTGCAGTGAGGTGGTCGCCTTGACTTTGGATGATGTCGATTGGCGCGGGGGCAGACTGCTGGTATCTCAGCGCAAAACCCGGAATCGTCTCGTTCTGCCCCTAACCGATGAGGCTGGCGACACTCTGCAACACTATCTGAAACATGGCCGCCGACCCACAAAGCTTCGGGAACTGTTTTTGCGCGCGTGTGCCCCGTTCGGCGCCCTGGATTCCACCTCGATTCATGGGATTTTGAACCATCGGATTCGCCGAAGTGGTTTGAATCTCGGACAGCATGGCACCCATGCGCTTCGTCACAGCCTGGCGGTTCGGTTGCTGCGCCAAGGAGTCCCGATGAAGACCATTGGAGATACCCTCGGACATCAAAGCCTCGATAGCACGGCGGTATATCTGCGGCTGTCAATTGAGGACTTGCGGCAAGTGGGCTTGGCGGTGCCTAAACCGGTGACCTCGACCGTGGTGCTGGCGACGGGGTGGAAGGGCCGCCTTCCGCGGATTCGACACCTGGTCGGCTTAGTTCACCGAGGACCGGTGCGTTTTCGTAGCAGACTGGCGGTCGCCATCCAGCAATTTCTGGCCATCAAGCAAAGCTTAGGCCGTAGCTATGCCAACGAGACCAGGGTATTAGCTGATTGGGATGCTTTTCTCTGTAAGCGTCGACACCGCTCCCGGGCAATCAAGCCACATTGCTTCTATGGCTGGGCTGCCGGGTTGGCCCACCTCAACCCCAGTGTGCGGCGCTATCGAATGCGGGTCGTTCGCAATTTCCTGATCTTCGATTCCCGGGAACACCCGGCCGGTTGGATTCCCGATCTGGCGACATTCCCGAAAGGGGTTCCACCAGGATTACCGCGCTTGGTGTCGAGGAAAGAGATGGCCCGGGTATTGGGTGCCGCCGCGAGGTTGCAGCCATCGAGGGCCAACCCACTTCGCGCCCAAACTGTTAGGATGGCGCTGCTACTCCTGTTCTGTTGCGGTTTGAGGCGTGGGGAGTTGTGTCGGCTGAGACTCTCTCATTTCGATGCGGCGCAAAACCTCCTTCGAATCGACGGAGCCAAATTCCACAAGTCGCGCTTGGTGCCCCTTCCGACTTCGGTGGCCAGTGAACTGCGAGACTACTTGGCCCTCCGCCGCTCTCAGGATCGAGGTGCCGAGGACGATGCCTTCCTTTGGTGGACCAGCGATCGACCAAAATCACAAGGAGGTTACGCCGCCACTAGCCTCGTGGACAACTGGCAACAAATCTGCCTCGCAGTGGGAGTAGTCGACGGACGAGGACGACCACCGCGACTGCACGACCTGCGTCACGGTTTTATAATCGGGGCGTTGACGCGCTGGTACGAGCAAGGAGTCAATGTCCAAGCCAAGCTGCCACACTTGGCGGCCTATGTGGGTCATGCCAGTCCGCTCTCAACACACTATTATCTCCAGCTGACTCCTCAGCTAGGCCAAGCTGCTAATCAGCGGTTCCACCAAGCCTGCGGGGCGCTTATCGAGCGAGGAGGGCGTTTATGAGCCAACCGGTTTCTTCCATTCTGGCACAAGCTCTGCATGGCTTCTTCACCGATTACATCCCCCAGCAACGCGCCATGAGTCCCAACACCATGCATAACTACCGCGACAGCCTCAAATTGGCGCTCCAGTTTGTTGCCGGCAAGAACCGAGATCCCTCCCAGTTGACGCTCGAAGACCTCACGGTACCGCGGGTCCTTGCTTTTCTGCAACATCTGGAAACAGATCGACGAAACAAAGTGTGCACGCGCAACGTCCGGTTGACCGCCATTCATAGTTTCTTCCGTTTTGTTGCTGGCCAATATCCCCAACATCTTGATCTGGCGCAAAGGGTTCTAAGCATCCCTTTCAAGCGGACCGCCATTCGTGAGATAGACTATCTGGACTTGGCGGAAATGCGCGCGGTCTTGGATGCAATCGATCGATCCACAAAAGATGGTCGGAGGGACTTTGCCTTGCTGAGCTTGATGTTCAATACGGGGGCTCGCGTCAGCGAGGTCGTCGGTCTCCAGGCGCGTGATCTCCGGTTTGCGGCTCCGCCCAACGTTGTGTTACACGGTAAAGGTCAGAAGACAAGAACGTGTCCCCTGTGGTCGGAGACGGCCCGCCTGGTGCGTGAGCACTTGGAGGAGCTGGGAGTCCATCTCGATCAGCCGGAGACCATCTTCCGCAACCATTGGGGAAGAGTCCTCACGCGTTTCGGAATCCGATTCATCCTGCAAAAATACGTTCGCCAAGCGGCGCAGAAAGTCCCTTCCCTCAAGCGGAAGCGACTGCACCCACACTGCATCAGGCACAGCACGGCGCATTACTTGCTTCGTTCAGGCGTTGACCTGAGTACCATCGCACACTGGCTTGGCCATGCGGATCTGAACACGGCGAACAAGTATCTCGCACTTGATTTGGAGGCCAAACGGGAGGCCTTGGCTAAAGCCAAGCCGCTGACGAGGCGAGGCGGCAAATCCGGTGCGTGGCGTCGTGATCCTAATTTGATTGCGTGGTTGGAGGCGCTGTAGACGATTCCTGCACCCA
>CAZOOK010000108.1:0-3429 GCA_964581385.1 uncultured Salinisphaerales bacterium | reverse complement strand
TCGTAACCGTGTTGTCATGGCCACATGGGCGGGCGCAAATCAGTGATGGAAGATGTGTCCACTACGGGATAGGTGGGCACTAACGTAAGTGTCCACGTGGAGAATAGGTGGACACTACGGCAGAGCACATTCGGGGAGCGGAGACGAGCGTGGCGGAGCCACGGATCCGCAAGCGGCGTTCGATCCAGGAGAAGCTCCAGATCGTTCGAGAGACGCTGCAATCGGAAGCTTCGGTGGCAGTAATCGCGCGTCGCCATGGTGTGAACGCGAACCAGGTGTTCACATGGCGGCGTCAATATCAGCGCGGCCAACTCAAAGGGCGCTCAGTAGCGCGGGCCAAGGAAGCCCTGGTTTTGCCGGTTCACATTGCGGAGTTGCCGCGAGTTCGCACTCCCAGCAGTACCGCCGAGACGGATCGAGTGCCGCAGTCCTCCCCGCGGATCGAGATCGAGCTGGCGAACGGCCCCCGAGTGAAGATTTGGGACATCGGTTCTGAGACGGTGCGGGAGCTCATTCGCGAGTTGGTGCGGCCATGTTAAGCATACCCGCCGGAGTACGCATCTGGCTGGTCGCGGGTGTGACTGACATGAGGCGTGGCCTGGACGGCCTCAGCGCATTGGTCCAGACGGTGTTGCAGGCCAATGTCCTGTCCGGTCAGCTTTTCATTTTTCGCGGGCGTCGAAGCGATAGAGTGAAAATCATCTGGCACGATGCTGACGGGCTTTGCCTTTTCTACAAGAGATTGGACAGATCGAAGTTCATCTGGACGCACGCTGCCGATGGGGCGGTGTTACTCACCCCAGCCCAACTATCAGCCCTACTCGAAGGGATTGATTGGCGTCGAGTACACCGCAGCGTACCGAACGATGAGCCGGATCCACCGACTGTCGTTGCCTGATCGGAGTGCGTGTTTTCGAGCGCCGACGCTTTACCTACTATATGTAGTAGGTGTTGAGATCACGCGTTTTTCTCGTTGGATTTATTTTCCAACATCCCGTGCGTGTAGCAGCACCGCGCGTATAATTGGCGCGTGGCCGACACTCACGACCTCCCTGACGATGTAGCGGATCTCAAGCGCCTGGTGCGCGCACATCGCTTGGAGATCGAGCACCTGAAGCTGCAGTTATCGCGCCTGCGGCGCTGGAAGTTCGGTCGCTCGCGCGAGCAGCTGGAGCTGGAAGTCACACAGCTGCAGATGAGCCTTCAGGCGCTGCAGGAGCTCACCCCGCAGCCGACGCCGTCTGCGACGAACCCCGAGACCCAGAACGTCTCCGGCAGCACTCAAAAGCAGCGTACGCCCCCGCCGCCGCTCAGGTCGACATGCTTTGCCCGCCCACCTGCCGCGCGAGACGCTCATGCATGTGCACCCGGCGGTCCAGAACGGTTGCAAATGTCCGGATTGCGGTGGCCGGCTGCGCTACCTGGACAGAGATACCGCGGAGATGCTCGAGTTCGTGCCGGGCTACTTCAAGGTCATCTGCCATGTGCGCGAGAAGCACTCTTGCGTGCGCTGCTCGCGGATCGTGCAGGCAGGGGCGCCCTCGCGCCCGATCCAGCGCGGACTGCCGGGGCCTGCCTTGCTGGCGCGCGTGGCTGCCAGCAAGTTTTGCCTACATCAGCCTCTGTACCGCCAAACTCAGGTATACGCCTTTGCTGGCGTATCGCTGGAACGTTCGGTGCTGGCACAATGGATGCGCGCCGGTTACGAGTTGGTTAGCCCTCTGGTGTACGCGGTACGCCGGTATGTGCTCGGTGGCGGACATGTGCATGCGGACGACACGCCCTTGCCGGTGCTCGATCCTGGCCGCGGCCGCACTCGAACTGGATATTTATGGACTTACGTGCGTGATGAGCGCACCTGGGGAAGCCAACAGCCTCCTGCGGTGTGGTTTGAGTACTCGCCCGGTCGCGGCGGGGAGCATCCGCGCGAGCACCTGCGTGATTTCCAAGGTGTTGTGCATTGCGATGCATACGCAGGATTTAACGAGCTTTTCGGGCTCTTTCCACACCGCCGGCGCAACGCACGGGCTGGACCTGGACGCCTGAAGCGATCGTTATGTTTTAGTCACGCACGGCGCAAGCTGTACGAGATGTACGTGGCACTCAACTCCCCGATCGCCGCCGAAGCCGTCGAGCGGATTGATGCGCTGTATACCATTGAGCGGGAGATCCGAGGGCTCGACCCCGAGGCGCGGCTGCGTGAACGGCAGGTGCGTGAGGTTCCGCTGTTGGATAAGTTACATAGCTGGTTGACGGCGCAACTGGCGCGGCTGCCAAAGAGTTCCGCGCTTGCCCGGGCAATCCGCTATACCATCAAGCCTGAGCACTGGCCGGCACTAACATACTACTGCACGGATGGTCGAGCAGACATGGACAACAACGCAGCCGAAAGATCTCTGCGTGACGTGGCCCTCGGAAGGCGCAGCTATCTATTTGCGGGATCCGATGCAGGCGGGGAGCGAGCGGCCGCGATGTACAGTCTCATTGGCAGCTGCAAGCTCTGCGGGATCGATCCGGAAGCCTATCTACGCTACGTGTTTGAACGGATCGCCGATCACCCCAGCAATCGGATCGACGAGTTACTTCCTTGGAACGTTCGACTGCCCACGCCGCAGGCGGTAGCGGGTCGCGAAGCAGCCTGAGGGCCACCGCTACACGCTCGGAAAACCACACCATGACGAACGCACAGCAGAACAATCACTGGCCGCATATCACCGCGCTGTTGGATCAGGAAGGCGGTCACATCAGTATCGGAAGCATGCCGCCAATCGAGGGTGCGGCGATTGCCGTCAACGGCCAGGCGCTTATCGCAAGCCTCGTGCGGCGCGAGGGAGAAGCTTTTCCCGAGCTGCTGCAACGACTGGATGCGGCGATCGGTAGGGCCCTTCAGGAGGGCGCGGTGACCAATGAGGTCAATGGCGGACGCTTCCGGCTGGCTCCCTCGAGCATCCGCAAGAAGCGCTAGCCGCCTCGGCAACTCACGGACACACCTGCGCCTAGTGTCGCCGGGGTCGCCGCACGCCGCCATGCGGCCGGGACTACACGGTTACACTCAGTCAACGGACAGCCCTGGATAGAGTCGAGTACGAAACAGTGGAAATACAGAGGTTTCGCGTATATCGAAGGACTGTGAGCCGTCAGGTCAAAGTCCCCGATGGTGCCCGGAGCCGGACTCGAACATCCAGCTAAGCCATTGATTTGACAGGGACAGCGTGGGGGACTCGAAGATCATACCCGCAAGGCTACCCGCAACGGGTGCTGAAACTTAAACTCGACGCCCTTCGACTCGCGAGCGTCCCGACGGGTGGGTGGCTAGGATTGGCGTCGTGGCGGATCTTTCATCCCAAGCGCTTCCAAGACGTCATCGATTGCCTTGTCCGCTCCCAGCGCTTGACGCCTAGCGCTCGTGAATAGGTCCGTCATCACCTC
>CAZOOK010000107.1:0-3546 GCA_964581385.1 uncultured Salinisphaerales bacterium | reverse complement strand
TTGCTACCTCCTTGAAGCCAGCCTTCTGCAGCAGCACCGTGGCCTGCGCCGATCGGGCTCCGGATCGGCATACGAGCACCACCGGGCAGTCGCGCTTGATCTCGTTCGTGCGTCCGGCCAGTTCGGACAGCGGGAACAAGCGCGCGCCATGGATGTGCCCGAGTGCATCGGTGAATTCCGGTGGTTCGCGCACGTCGATGATCTGAATGTCGTGCGCGTGGCTGCCGGCGATGCGCTCTTCCAGCGTTGTCGGTTGAATCTCCCAGACACCGCTGAAAGTGCAGGTGAGCGCAGCCCAGGCCGGTTCTTGCATCGTCGTCGCATCGCCGACGGGTTGACCACAGCGCAGGTTTGCGGGCACGGCAATGTCCATCAGCTTCGGATGCGGCAGGCCCAGGTTGTCCATGTAGCCCGCGAAGTCCGACACGTTGATATCGCCGCCCAGGCGCGGGTTGTATCGCTTTTCTTCCGCCACGCTGGTGACCGTGAGGCCGCGGTAGTCGTGCCCCGGATACAGCAGGCACGCGGGCGGCAGCGACAGGATCTGCTCCTGCACCGAGCGGTAGAGCAAACCCGGATTGCCTTGCTGGAAATCGGTGCGACCACAGCCGCGGATCAGCAGGCTGTCGCCGGTGAAGGCCATGCTGTGATCGTCCAGCACGTAGGTCAGGCAGCCGCTGGTGTGCCCGGGTGTGGCCCGCGCCTCAAGGTGGCGGCTGCCAAACGCGACCTTGTCACCATGCTTGAGCAGACGATCGGCATTCGCAGCGGCCGATGCAGCGGATAGGAGGATTTGGCTACCGCATCGCTGCTTGAGCAACCAGGCCCCCGTCACGTGGTCTGCGTGAACATGAGTGTCCAGGGTCGCGATCAGTCGAAGACCCAACTCGCGCAGCAAGGCTTCGTCGCGACGTTCGTTTTCGAACACCGGGTCGATCAATACGGCTTCGCCGGTATCACCCAGCAGGTAGGTGTAAGTCGACGACGTCGGATCAAACAGCTGTCGAAAGACGAGCATGGCAATGAGCTCCCGAGAATGCCCGTATCTTGTGGGATAAGGCGGCATGGGACTGGGTGAAACGCTATGACACTATTCGATGGCCCGGCCGGAATTGGATTTCTATTCAATCACATTTTTTTACAGAGAGGCTCAACGACTTAACCTCGCAAGCGCCCCGGCATAAGTGGGAAGGTGAAGCGGGACTGTGTGCGTATCGTTGCGATCCAAACCACGCCGTCGCTAGATCAATCTCGTTCAGTGCACTATCGAACAGATAGTCAGACCTTTTCGGCAGATGATCATTGTGTGATGACATCTCGGGATACCCGGCAGTGCTTGGCCATCGAGCCGTCGTCAAGGGACCGCGCCCAAAGCGAGGTTACTGTCGATCTGGAGAATATTAATGACTCGCAAGGTTTCTGCGCCCGCATTTCGCGACGCTTCTCGCACCGCTATTTCCCGCCTGGTTGGCCAAGAGCCCATGACCGGGACCGTCGCACCGCTCGCTGTCACTCACGCAGATGAGAATTCGCATGCCGCATATCCTGACTCGCTACCGTGGAATGCCCTCGTAGCAAGCTGGGTGCAACTCGATATCAGTGCGCCGATGCGCTGGACCGGAGCGAACAGTAACGGCGAAGCTGTCGTTGGCGTCGCCGCGTCGGCGGCCATTGTTGGCACCGTCGAAGTGACGATGCACCAACCCATAACGAACGGTGCCAAACGTCCGGATCTGTTGCGGATATTGACGCTGCACCAAGCACGCCAGCTGGCGCAGCATCTCAACGAAGCCGCTGATGAAGCAGAGCGTGCCGACAACCTGCAGCTGGTAGCGAACGCTTGAGCAGCTATGGAAGCCGTTCTTCCAAAGCCTGACCCGGCGGCGACGATGCGCAGCCGTCAAGGAGCGCAACGCTCAGTTCCATGTGCGCGAGTAGCAGGTCATCGGATATTGTTGGATATCGATGGAATCTCACGGTTGGGTTCTCTGCGCCGGCTTCCGACCGGCCAACCGCAGTTCGGTCGCTAGGCTTTCCTGCGCGAAACCAGGAGTAATCCGCCAATCACGATCGCGCCGATGCTTGCCCAGACGGGCACGTTGACATGTTGCTTTTCATCGACCGACATGTGGAATGGGCCAACATCGGCCTCGTGAGTCTGCTTGGTGTAGCTGAATCCGCCGTATCCGAGACCCAGGGCGCCAGCGACGATCAGCAGCATTGCCGCGATTTTCAGTGTGTCCATCTTGAGTTTTCCTCCAACTGGCTCATGGTATTTTGGATATCGACGTATTTCGATCTTCGTTCCCACGCTACGTCGAATATTTGGTGTAGTCGGTGCGCGGTCGCTGGTAGCGAGGAATATCCGGTTCCCGGACCTCGTGCGGTGTGGAGCCGATCGGCCCCGCATCCCACCGATGTAAGCCTGCTGGCCGTCGGTGCGGTCCTCATCCGCTCCGCGCTAAATCCGTCCCATAAGTAGCAAGACAACTAGAATGATGACGACGAGACCCAGTCCACCGCTTGGGTAGTAGCCCCAACCTTTGCTATGCGGCCACGTGGGCAACGCGCCAATCAAGAACAACACCAGGACGACCAGTAGAATCGTGCCGAGCATGGTATGAACTCCTATGAATAATCGTCAGTGGTGGCGCGGATGCGGAAATCTGGGGTGGACTGAATTCCTGACAAAGCCAAACCCGATTGCGCAGCCAGTTCCTTTCATTGGATTAATTGTTACGCCCATGCGTATTGGCGTCCGTCTGGTACCGCACTTAGCCCGCGCGGATTTTGGCGCGACGCTCTCGAATCAGGCGAAGACGTGAAGCTGTCAAGCTTCGGCAATTTCGAGCTGCGGACGAAGAAGCAGCGGCCGGGCAGGAATCCTGAGACCGGCCAACAGATTCCGATTTCAGCTAGGCGCGTGGTGACCTTTCTGGCAGGAAGCATACTGCGGTCTCGTATATCGAACTCGAGCCGATTAGACGTCGGCACCAGGACCATCGTTGAAGAGGATCAGCAATCGTTCTGATTCAAGTTGAGATAGATGTACATCGTGACCAGCGACATGCTGACGATGCAAGCGAACGCCATGCCAAAGCCGGCGGCGATCCACAATAAACATCCGTTGAGCTGAGGTACCTGCGCCGAGAGCGCTTGAAGCTTGAAACTGAGTGTCAGTAGCAGGAAGCCGCCGCAGCTCCATCTCATCAGATAGCCGGGCAGGTAAACGCGCATGTTGCGATTGTGGCGATAAGCCGCGGCGCGGGCCAGCAAGCTGCCGTGACTGGCGTCGCGAAACAGCCAAAATGGCCACAGGTGTAAAAAGATCAAGCGCGCAAGCGGTGGATTAGAGCAACCCAACACGGTCGCTGCCATCGCCGTCAGTTTGCGCTCAGACTCCATGCCATTCGCTCCTCGCGACCGGGCGGTTTCGGCCCCCTCGTTCTGCACCCAAGTCACATCGCCCGTACCGTGTGGCTGAATCGGCTACTGGCGGCCCTGCGGCGCTCGGTACGCACGCGGATTTCGGCAGCGTCCGATTCA
>CAZOOK010000106.1:0-3546 GCA_964581385.1 uncultured Salinisphaerales bacterium | reverse complement strand
CTGGACAGCCCAAGGGCGTCATGGTCGAGCATCAAAGTGTCAGCAATCTGGTGACAACCCTGAAACTGCGTTACGCCCTGCATACAGATGATCGCCTGCTGCAATTTGCGCAAATTGGTTTTGATGTATCGGTCGAAGAATGTTTTGGTGCGTTGTGTTGTGGATCCACATTGATTTTAAGGACCAATGCGTGGATCAGCGATGGCGAAACGTTCTGGAAAAAATGTACGGATGCCCAGATCACCGTACTGAATTTGCCAACAGCGTTTTGGCATTCTCTCGTCAATGATGACCGCAGCCAAATCCCAGCTGGCATACGCCAAATTATCATTGGCGGAGAACCAGTAAAACACGAGAATATCGAACGATGGTTTCTTCGTAGTGGATATCTGCCACGGCTGTTGAATGCCTATGGTCTCACAGAAGCAACGGTTAGTTCGACAGTTAATCTGATTGGCAACGCGGAGGCCGGCTCGTGTTCGCTGGCCCGTCCTCTTGCCAACACGCGCATATACATCCTGGACCGTCATGGTGAGCCTGTGCCTGCGGGTGTGTCTGGGGAGATTTACATTGGCGGCGCGGGCGTTGCGCGCGGGTATCTGAATCGTGTGGATCTGACGGCGGAGCGTTTTCTGCGGGATCCGTTCAGCGAAGTGTTTGGCGCGCGGATGTATCGCACCGGCGACCTGGGACGTTGGCGCGACGACGGGACGATCGAGTACCTGGGTCGCGACGACGAGCAGGTGAAGATTCGCGGGTATCGGATTGAGCTGGGGGAGATTGAATCCCGACTGGCTGATCATGTGGGGGTGCGCGAGGCGGTGGTGATTGCGCGTGAGAGCGTGTCTGGCGAGACGCGGCTGGTGGCGTATGTGACGTTGCGAGCGGAGGGGCTGGAGGCTGGGGAGCTGCGCGCGCATCTGCTGCGGCAGCTGCCGGAGTACATGGTGCCTGGCGCGTACGTGGTGCTGGAGCGTCTGCCGCTGACGGTGAATGGGAAGCTGGACCGGAAAGCATTGCCGGCGCCGGATCTGGGTGCGTATGCGGTGCGTGAATACGAAGCGCCGCGGGGACCGATCGAGGAGGCGCTGGCAACGATCTGGTCGGAGCTGCTGGGCGTGGAGCGTGTGGGTCGTCACGATCACTTCTTCGAGCTGGGTGGACACTCGCTACTGGCGGTGCGATTCCTGGCACATTTGAGTCGCCGTGGTATTGAGTTACCACTCGTTGCATTATTTGAATGCCCAACGATTAAACAGTTGGCTGATCTTGTACAAAGTGAGTTTCGCGGTCGAGAATGGAATTCCAACCCTGTGCCGCTTCGCAGCACCGGCAATCTACGCCCTCTGTTTTTGGTCCATGAAGTGAGTGGCGACGTACTGCCCTATTGGCAATTATCCGGGCTGCTAAGAGAGGGCGTACCGATTTATGGATTGAAAGCCGCCGAACTCCACCAGACGGATTCTGCGCTGATCTCGCTGGAAGCAAGAGCTGCAGAATATGTGCAGATCATTCGACGGGTGCAGCCGCAAGGACCTTATCGGCTGGCTGGCTGGTCAGCAGGCGGATTGATCGCTTATGAAATGGCGAATCAGTTGATCGGCGAAGATGAGTCGATCGATTTTCTTGGACTGATCGACACTCCGAGGCCTTCCTCCAATACCAAAAACGTCAGTACCGATGACGTTTCAATTCTGAAGTTTGTAGTTCAGCAAATTGCGCCGTCTCTTGAACTGCAAAAGCTACGAGAACTTTTCGCGGCACAAGAAATAGGACTGATCGTAAAGAAATGCCGGGATGCCGGCATCTTTCCGTCAGATCTCACTCTGGCCGAAGTCGAGAAACGTTTGAATGTGCTTCGTGCTATCAGCGAAGAAGCCGCGAGTTATCGGCCGCAATTCTTGCCGATACCGGTTCATTTATTCGTAGCCGCTGATGAGCCCGGCCAGCAATACGACCGTGGTTGGCGATCGCTGATCGGTGATCGGTTGCACATCAAGTCAATCGGCGGTACACATCATTCAATTATGGGAGAACCGGGTGTGCATCGGCTCTCCGAGGCCATTAATCAAGCCTTGGAGGCGGCTGAAAAGGATATTCGCGTTACAGCAGAATCGTCATATTCACCAATAATTACGATTCAATCGGGTGACTCCAGTGTCTCTCCAATTTTTTGCGTCCCAGGAGCCGGAGCTAACGTCACATGCTTCGTTTCATTAGCTCAAGCTTCAGGGCAGCAGGTGCCTGTTTATGGTCTGCAACCACGTGGGCTCGATGGCGCACTGGTGCCTCATTCTACCGTTCCCGCAGCTGCGCGAACGTATATCGAGGCGATCCGAAAAATATCTCCATGTGGTCCCTATCGCTTGGTTGGACATTCGTTCGGAGGTTGGATTGCGTTTGAGATGGCTTGTCAATTGGTTGCAGCAGGCGAGATCGTGGAATCGATTGCAATGCTCGACGTTCGTCCGCCATCACGCGAGGGAACCAAGCAGCGCCAATTTAATCGTATCGACGCCATCATTGAATTGATCGACATCCTCGAGCAGGAAAGCGGTCAGAATCTTGGTCTTTCCGCACCTGAATTAGTGCCCTTAGATGAAGAGGCGCAATTAACGCTTTTGCGAAAGCGTATGGTATTGGCCGGTCTATTGCCCGAAAACAGCACGCTGCAGGCACTTAAAGGCACGTTTCGCGTCTTCGCGGCGAATTTAAACACTGCCTATGTGCCCATATCACCATTTCATGGGCAGGTGGTTCTGGTTCGAGCTCAGGAACGGCCAATGGGTATTAATGGCAGTGGATGGGAAACTGACCCAATTAACTTTGTGGCTGCTTGGCGTGAGCACGCCTCGCACGTCACCATGATTCAAATTCCGGGCAATCATATGACCTTGCTGAAGAGGCCCAATATAGATTTATTCGTTCGGACTATGTACCAACGTGTACGTCGCGAAGTTTCGTGAGCACGCCGCTCATATTTTTAAGTAACTTCTTCGCGTTAGTCCCGCATTAACTAATGCTGACCTTTGTAGCCAGGTGAAAATCGGATTGACGATTCAGGAGGATGGGGAGCCGTCTCAGGTTCGGCGCGGCAGCGTAGGTGCACAAATGTTTTCTTTCCAGCCTGTGCATATCGCAGCGCCCGTCAATCCCAGCTAAGCTGCCATATATAAGAGCTAGAACCACTGTGAATGGGGAGAACAAGCCGGTGCAGCGGACGTTATCGCCTTTGATCCACGACGCGACACGGCTGAAGAGCTGCTCGCGCAAAACAGGTCCTGACATGTTTGCCCGGCTTAGCATCTTCTTTCCAAAAAATAATCAGGGCTGAAGCTCGTAACGGAATGCACCGGAAGAATCCGTAGCTGAGCGGGATCTGGGCTCGTATCTATAGGAATGTGATGGAAATATTTGTTGCCAAGCCAGTTTTGTCTGATGACAATTTAGAAAGAAGAGGAACGATTTACCCGCTTGCTGCGGCGCAGCAGGCCATCTGGCTGGATCAAATCCTGAACCCCGATGGACCCCATTACAACGTGGGCA
>CAZOOK010000105.1:0-3630 GCA_964581385.1 uncultured Salinisphaerales bacterium | reverse complement strand
GGTGACCGCGGCCGTCCAAGATGTATATCCGCGTGTTGGCAATCGGACGGCCGATGGACAGAGGGCTTTCGTTTTCTGTGTCAATCCAATTCAGCGTTGCCGTGATGCTCGCTTCAGTCGGACCGTATTCATTCAAAAACCGGAGGTGTTGAGCATCGGACGGCAGCCCGTGCGCCAAGGCGGACGCATCCATCGCTTCGCCGCCCAGTGCCAGGAGCCGCAGACCGGCGGGATATTGAGCGCCTCCATGTTGTATGAGTTTCTGCCAGAACGCGGTCGGTAGATGCAGAACCGTGATGCGAGCCTTTTCGCAGTATTTCCAAAAGGCATGCGGATCGCCGATCCATTCGTCCGTGCGCAACACGAGCGTCGCACCTGACAAGAGGGCACTGAAGATTTCTTGGACCGACACATCGAAGGCCGGCGAAACAAATTGCAACACGTGATCGGCGTCGCTTACTCCATACTCGGCTCGCATTGCGCTCAATACGTTGCCCGCACTGCGATGCTCGACCAAGACGCCTTTCGGTAATCCGGTGGATCCGGAGGTGTAGATGACGTAGGCCAGATGGCGCGAGGTCAGGCCGAGTGTTGCGGGGTCGAGGTTGCTGTCTGCTTCTTTGGCAAGGGTGCTCCACTGCGCATCGAGCAGCACGACCGGGCTGCCGACCTCGGGCAGGCCGTCCTTGAGCGATGCCTGCGTGACGATCACGCGCGGCTTGGCATCCTCAAGCATCATTGCCAGACGCTGCACCGGATATGCCGGATCCAGCGGCAGGTACGCCCCCCCCGCCTTCAGAATGCCCAGAATCCCCACGACCAGCTCAAGGCTGCGCTCCATGCAGATTGCTACCAGCACGTCCGGACCCACGCCCTGCTTTCTCAGGTGGTGCGCAAGCTGGTTCGCGCGTTTGTTTAATTCCGCGTACGTGAGCGACTGGTCGTCGTAGACGACGGCGACAGCGTCAGGCGCCATCTGCACCTGTGCCTCAAACAGCGTGTGAAGGCACTGCTGCTCGGGATACGGGGCTTGGGTCGCGTTGAAATCCTCCAGGATCCGCCGACGCTCGTCCTGGTTCAGCAACACCAGCGCGTTCACGCGCTGTCCGCCGTCGGCGACCATGCCTCTCAGCACCGCCTTGAAATATCCCATCCAGCGCTCAATCGTGGCACGATCAAATAGGTCTCTGGCGTAGTCGACCGCACCAATGATTTGATCGCCAAATTCGCGAAGCGATAACGACACATCGAATTGCGTCCGTCGACGCGGGACGGGCTGCGGTGTCAATGTCAGGCCGGGCAACTTCCGATCACTCTGCGGCGCGTTCTGAAGTGCAAATAGAACCTGGAAGATTGGGCTGTGACTCAAGCTGCGCGGCGGCCGCACCGCTTCCACCACCTGCTCGAAAGGCACGTCCTGATGCGCGTAGCCCGCCAGCGTCGTGTCCTTGATCCGACTCAGCAGCATACGCACGGACGGATTGCCACTTAAATCCGCGCGCAAGGCCAGTGTATTGACGAAAAAGCCGATCAGTCCTTTGACTTCGCTACGTGAACGATTGGCAACCGGCGTGCCGATGACGATATCGTCCTGCCCGCTTAGCCGCGACAGCAGCATCGCCCAGCCCGTGTACAGCACCATGTGCAGCGTCACATCCTGGCGGCGACACAGCGATTTGAGCCCCGCTGTCATCTCCGCATCTATTACGATGCGGACACTGTCGCCGGCATAGCTCTGCATATGCGGACGTGATCGGTCCGTCGGCAATTGCAGTAGGGCCGGCGCCGCGGACAGATGCTGCGTCCAGTAGTCGAGCTGCCGCTTGAGTGTCTCGCCTTTAAGCAGCTCTTGCCGCTGCCAATACGCGTAGTCCGCGTACTGAATGGACAGTGGAGGGAGCGGATTTGGTCGCCCTTGCTGATACGCACCGTACAGTGTTGCAACTTCGCGGATCAGCACGCTTAGAGACCAGCCATCCGCAATGATGTGGTGAAGTGTCACTATTAATCGGTGCTCTTCTCCTCCCACGCGCATTAATAATCCGCGTATCAGCGGCCCGCGGCTCAAATTAAACGGAGCGTCTGCAATTTCAGAGCTTCGGCGCTCGATCTCCGCATCTCGCGCAACCGGCGGGTAATTGCGTAGGTCGATAACGGGTAGGTCAAATGGCGATGGGGGCGCAACAACCTGGACCGGTTGACCATTTAAATTGGAAAACGTCGTGCGGAGGCTTTCGTGACGCACCACGAGCGTGTTAAACGTGGCCTGAAGTGCGGGAACGTCCAGTGAGCCACTTAGATTCAGACAGCTGGCGATGTGATATACGGCACCCGTGTCTTCGAACCGATCCAGAAACCACAGCCGCTGCTGCGCCAGCGATAACGGCAAAGACCGCGTTCGATCAGCCCTAACCATTGGCGTGAATTGAATTGCCTGCGTCGTCTCAATCCGATTCGCGAGCGCCTCAAGAACGGGATTTTCAAATAACTCGCGCAGTGACAACTCACGGTCAAGCATTTCATGGATTCGTCCGATCATTTGCAAGGCCAGCAGCGAATGCCCGCCCAGCTCAAAGAATTGATCGTGCCGTCCCACACGTGCGACACCCAGCAGCTCGCTCCAGATGCGCGCCAGCATCTCTTCCACTACTCCGCGTGGCGCCTCGTAGGCGCGCGCTGCATGCACCGCTAAATCCGGCGCCGGCAGCGACCTGCGGTCCAGCTTGCAGTTGACCGTAAGGGGAAGCGATTCAAGCACCACGTATGCGCTTGGAATCATGTACTCCGGAAGATGCTGCTTTAGCTGTGCACGTATGATTTCGACACCCGGCACGCCAATCTGTACTCTGACGTATGCCACGAGGCGTTTTTCACCCGCGGGATCTTTGTGTACCGCAACCACGCAGTCCCAGATACCTTCACACTTCTTCAGCTGCGCTTCAATTTCGCCGAGCTCGATACGGTAGCCGCGGATCTTTACTTGTTCATCGTTGCGTCCCAAATACTCGATCGTGCCATCGGTACTCCATCTGCCGAGATCGCCCGTGCGGTACATGCGACCACCGTCATCGCCACTAAATGGGTCCGGCAAAAAGCGTTCCGCCGTCAGCGCGTCACGATTAAGATACCCACGCGCGACGCCCGCACCACCGATGTACAGCTCGCCCGCCACACCGATCGGTACTGGCTGACCGTTGCTATCTAAAATGTAGACACGTGTGTTGGAAATCGGACGACCGATCGGAACACTGTTTGCGTGCTCGGAAATAAATTCAATCGGGTGCTTGGTCGTAAACGTGGTGCTTTCAGTCGGACCATATACGCTAAGCAAATGAGTGGGTGGGCTGTTGCGCAATACGTGCGCAATGGCTCGTGGGTCCAGCGCCTCACCGCCCACTAATAAACTGCGGAGCTGTCTAAATGCACTCGCTAGCGAATCGACGTACTGGTTAAATAGTCCAACCGTTAAAAACAGAATCGTCACACCGTGCTGAACTAAGAGCTGATCGAATGCTGCGGGATCCAGTACCGTTTCTTGTGGAACGATCAGCAGCCGTGCGCCATTCAGCAAGGCCCCCCAGATTTCGAAGGTCGAGGCATCGAAGGCCGGATTACTGCAATGCGCGAGGC
>CAZOOK010000104.1:0-3701 GCA_964581385.1 uncultured Salinisphaerales bacterium | reverse complement strand
CGCAGATGTACTCGATGGCGTGGCTGATGGACGTGGACAACGTCTACGGCTTCGGCAACTGCGGTGACGGCACGAGCAAGAACGTTCTGATCAATGCGTATGAGCGTGGTCCGCAGGAGTCGGTGTGGGAGACCATTCCGCATCCGGAGTGCGAGACGTTCTCTGCTGGTGCTGTGGGCAACGGCGGGTACCTGCCGTTGTTCATGAAGGAGTCCAGCTACGCCAAGCAGTGGCGGTTCACGGACGCGCCGGATGCCGATGGGCGTGCGGTGGCCGCGACGTACTGGGCGCTGCAGTGGGCCACGGCCCAGGGCAAGTCTTCGACGATCTCCGCGTCGGTGGCCAAGGCCGCCAAGATGGGTGACTACCTGAGGTACTCGTTCTACGACAAGTACTTCAAGAACCCGGGGTGCACGAGCACCTCGTGCACGCCGGGGTCGGGCAAGTCCAGTTCGAACTCGCTGGTGAACTGGTACTTCGCCTGGGGTGGCGCCATGGACAACTCGTGGGCGTTCAAGATCGGTGATGGTGAGTACCACCAGGGCTACCAGCTGCCGATGACCGCGTACGTGCTGGCGAACGTGAGCGCGATGAAACCGAAGTCCTCCACGGCTGCCAGCGACTGGGGCGGCACGTTGACCCGGGAACTGCAGTTCTACCAGTGGTTGCAGACCAGTGAGGGTGCGATCGCCGGTGGGGCCACGAACACCTGGAACGAACGCTACGAGGCCCCGCCCGCGGGGACCCCGACGTTCTACGGTCTGGCCTATGACTGGGAGCCGGTCTGGCACGACCCGCCGAGCAACAACTGGTTCGGGTTCCAGACCTGGTCGATGGAACGTCTGGCCGAGTACTACTACACGACCGGGAACACGACTGCGAAGTCGATCCTGGACAAGTGGGTGGCCTGGGCCCTGGCGAACACGACCGTGGGTTCTGGTGGCAACTTCCAGATTCCGTCCACGCTGAACTGGAGTGGTCAGCCGGCCGGGAACTGGACGTCGAGTACGACCTCGATGAGCAACGCGGGTCTGCACGTGACGGTCGTGGACTACTCCACGGACCTGGGTGTTGCGGGTTCGCTGGTCAAGACGCTGACCTACTACGGCGTCAAGGCCAACAACTCCTCGGCGTTGGCCACGGCCAAGGGTCTGCTCGACGGGATCATGGCGCACTCGGACAGCCTGGGTTACTCCATGCCCGAGACGCGCAAGGACTACAACAAGTTCACCTACAACCGCGCCACCAATGGCGAGGACGGCCTGTACGTGCCGTCGAGCTTCTCGGGCAAGATGCCCAACGGTGACGCGATCAACTCCTCCAGCACGTTCCTGTCGATCCGTTCGTGGTACAAGAACGACCCGCAGTGGTCCAAGGTCCAGACCTACCTGGATGGTGGCGCCGCGCCGACGTTCAACTACCACCGGTTCTGGGCACAGTCCGACATCGCCACCGCGATGGGCGTCTACGCCGAACTCGTCGGCGGCTGATCGGCTGAGGAACACCCGGCACAACCCCTCCCGGTGACGGGAGGGGGATCGGGCCAGACCGGCCGGCGGTGACCCCGCCGGCCGGCGGTCCGGGTGCCGTCGCAGGTCGAGGGCGGGTGGGGCCACAGGTCCCCCCGCCCTTCGGCGTTCCGGGGCGAACGCTCTCGCCACTCGTCCGCAGCGGCCGACCGTCGGCCGGGGTGCGGGAGATGGTCGACGGCGGGGGAGGTGAGGGGTGTGAGAGCAGGTGGTGCCGTGGCGGAGGAGCCGATCGGTCAGGCGGTCCAGGTGTCCAGTTGCACGGGGGAGGCCGTGTCCGGGTCCATGCCGGCGGCACGCAGGGCACGGCGCTGCCGCAGCAGGTTCCACATCTGGTCGAGACCGTCCTCGAGCTCACGCAGCCGCGCGGCTTCCGCCTCCTGGCTCAGGGCACCCCGTTCGTGCTGATCCCGAACTCGCGACTCCTCGGCGACGAGGCCCTGGATGCAGTCCAGGATCGCGCGGTCATCCACAATGGCCTCCCACTTCGTCTCGTGACCGGTACCAGCACGGCACCGCTGATCCGCGGCGTCACGTTCGACCGTAGGGCCCTCGCCCTGGGGGGACCCCGGGCCACAGGTCCTGCGTTGCGGTGCGGAGTTCTGGCATTCAGGGTCCGGCGGCCGCAGGTCCGGCCCGCGAGGAGAGCGTCCGGGCTGGGCCCCTGCGTCGGGGCGTGCGTGCGACCGTCCGGAGATCGGGTTCCCGACCGCCGTCAGGGGCTCGAGCACAGTGGTGCCGCCGCCGGCGCGGACGCCGGCCGGAGATCCGTCCGACCGAGCACCCCGCGCGGCAGTGCGGGCAGATCAGGTCACAGGGTCAGCGGTGCCCGGCAGGGGCGCGTGAACGGGCTCGGTGGTCCGCTCCTCGACGCGAGGACCGATGCCGCAGGGCTCACAACCCGCCGAGGTGATCGACCAGGTGCGAGGCCAGGCCCGTGTAGGACGCCGGGGTCAGCTCGAGCAGGCGACGTTCGGCGTCGGCCGGCAGTCCCAGCCCGAGCACGAACTCCCGCAATGACGTGGCGTCGATGCGGCGTCCGCGGGTGAGCTCCTTGAGCCGCTCATAGGGCTGGTCGAGGCGGTGCACCCGCATCACCGACTGCACGGCCTCCCCGAGCACCTCCCAGGTCGCGTCGAGGTCACGGGCGAGCGCGGTGGGGTCGGCGTCCAGCCCGGCCAGACCCCGGCGCACGTTCTCCAGCGCCAGGAGGCTGTGGCCGAAGGCAGGGGCGATGTTGCGCTGCATGGAGGAGTCCGTGAGGTCACGCTGCAGGCGTGAGGTGACCAGGGTCGACGCCAGGACGTCGAGGAGGGCACAGCTGACCTCGAGGTTCGCCTCGGCGTTCTCGAAGCGGATCGGGTTCACCTTGTGCGGCATCGTGCTCGAGCCGACCGTGCCCTGGCCCCGGACCTGGGCGAAGTACCCGAGGGAGATGTAGGTCCAGACGTCTGTACACAGATTGTGCAGAACCCTGTTGAAACGGGTCATGTCGGCGTAGAGCTCGGCCTGCCAGTCGTGCGACTCGATCTGAGTGGTCAACGGGTTCCAGGTCAGCCCCAGCCCCTCGACGAAGGTGCGTGCGACCTGCTGCCAGTCGGTCTGCGGTGCCGAGATGGCGTGCGCCGCGTAGGTGCCGGTGGCACCGTTGATCTTCCCGAGGTACTCCGCCCGGGCGATGCGGGCCAACTGCCGACGCAACCGGTGCGCGAGTACCGCCAGTTCCTTGCCGAGAGTGGTGGGCGTCGCCGGCTGGCCGTGCGTGCGGGCCAGCATCGCCAGGTCCCGGTGCTCGTGCGCGAGTGCGACGACGTCCTCGACGAGCGCGGAGGCCGCCGGGAGCCAGACCTCGCGCACCGCGCCGCGGATCATCAGCGCGTAGGCGAGGTTGTTGACGTCCTCGCTGGTGCAGAACAGGTGCAGGGTCTCCCCGAGGTCCTCCAGGGAGGTCCCGGTGATCCTTGCCTTGAGGTAGTACTCGACCGCCTTGACGTCGTGCGCGGTCACCTGCTCGATGCGGGCGAGCTCGTCCAAATCGGCGGGGCCGAAGTCCTGCACGACCGCGCGCAGGCGGGCGGCCTCCTCCGCGGTGATCGGCCGAAGGCCGGGGACGGCCTGGCGGGCGCTCAGGTGCAGCAGCCACTCGACCTAGACGAGCACCCGGAACCGGTT
>CAZOOK010000103.1:0-3780 GCA_964581385.1 uncultured Salinisphaerales bacterium | reverse complement strand
AGGGCTTTCTCGACGCGCTTGGCTCAGACGATGCCATGCCCGGGGTTTGCCACATGGCTTTGGGCATGAAGGTGGCAATCGAAGAAACACAAATGATGCTCAAAGTCCTACATGAGCGCCGGTTTGCATTTGAACGCAGAGAAGGTTGAGCCACGGTCGACGCGAGTCGGAAGCAACTCCTAGACGGGTCTGAAAACCGTGCCGGCCCAGGTCGGCGCGGCCTCTTCCCTCTACACCCTCCTCATAGCGTTGCATCCTGTAACGCATCACGATACAATTTCGACATGATCCGATCCTTCCGGCACAAGGGCATCGAAACGTTCTTCACCACCGGCAAGACGACAGGCATACAACCGAAGCATGCCAAGCGTCTGCGGCTGCAACTCGCGAGGCTTGACGATGCCAGCGCGCCCGAAGACATGAACGCGCCCGGCTGGCGGTTGCATTCGCTCAAGCGCGATCTGTCGGGTCACTGGGCCGTGTGGGTGGACGAGAACTGGCGCCTGACATTCACCTTCAAGGACGGCAATGCCGTGCTGGTGGACTATCAGGATTATCACTGAGGAAATGACGATGACCGCGAACTACACGATGCACAACCCCCCGCATCCCGGCGAGGTACTGCGGGAATGGCTGGAGGGCACCAGCGTGACCGACGCAGCAGCAGCGCTGGGTGTTGCCCGCGTGTCGCTGTCCCGGCTGCTGAACGGTGCGGCCGGCGTCAGTGCGGAAATGGATCTGCGTCTGGCAAAGGCCCTCGGAACGACGCCCGGTTCCTGGCTCAGCATGCAAATGAAATACGATCTCTGGCAGGCGCAGAAGCGCTTCCGCGCGAAGGTGCGGCCGATTGTCAAACCGGAGGGTGGTTCGGTGCGAGTGGCGTGATGTACGCCATCGCGCGTTCATTGCTGCATGGCTCACACAAGTGCCTGATCGTGTAGTCCACGCTGCGGACCAGCAGTCTGAAGGGGGCGGTGATTCGCCGCCCCTTTGCTGTGTACCCTATAGATACAAAGCAAAAACGAGAATCGAGAAATTTGCTGAACACGTGCCGGCCGGTAGCCGGAAATAGCGACGCCGGCCGGTGTCGTAACCACCAGCCGGCGTCTTACCTGTAACGTAAGGAGAGTCCCATGTCACAAGCTAAAGCGAAGCGTAGCAACAATACTGTCTATAACAAAGTTGACGATGAAACAGTCACCGTTATAGATGCCGTAATGGTCACGCTGGATGAGATCGAAGAAATTGAGAATAAGCTCAAGAACCTTCGCGCGATCCTGCGTCAAGCCATCAAGGACAACAATCTCTCTATGCCGCCGGAGTTCAACATCAAAAAGCGTACGGCGTCTCGCGCCGCTTCATGCGTCTTCTGAAGGCACAGTATATGGGGGCCCGCTGAGCTATTCGGCGGGTCTTCCTTAATTCCCAGATGCGATCCGCCCGGAGCAAAGCAGTACTGCCGCGGCCGAAATTAAATCAAGCGCTGGTCTTGTCCCCCTTTCGCTTTATCTGCCCCCCAGGCAGGGTAACTGGTAGTCCGGGCCCGACAGTCGGCTCCGGACTCTGGATTGAATAGACGACCTCCCACGGGTGCTCATCGTCCTGTGACGGATTCGGAAAGCAGCGAACACCGAGATCCTTGTTCTCTTGCAGGCGCTGACCGCACGAACATATCGCTTCGATAAGCTCGGTCGACGTTACGCCGCAGCGGGAGCAGCGAAACAGACCGCCGGCCCGAATATCCATGCGTTCGAGGATCCGGCCGCCGCAGACCCAGCGTCGGCAAATGTGGTTCGTGATCCGCCAGATACCTTCGACCATCGTCGGCTGCCGTGGCTGTTTTTCAACTGTGATGCAATCGCCATTCGCGTCAGCCAATAAATAACCCCGGATCCGATACCCATTTTTCAATCGGTTGTCGAGTTCAATCGCAATTTCTGGCGCGTCGGCCAGTTGGGCCAGCACGGTCGGATCAAGATCATGGGACATAGTGCCTAGAGAATACTGTGACGCGCCCGCTTCGCGCTGTTCACGCTGGCAATAACCGTTTCCCTATCCCCAATTTATTTCATCGGTCGCCGGATCGGCGTCATTTTTCATACGCGGGTGGGCTGGAGGTCTTCCGGGTAGACCGATCGCAGGATCGGCCAGAGCCCGCGCATTTTCTTATGGTAGCAGAAAGCTACCATAAAAATCAAGTACTTAGAAATCAATCGATTAACAATTTCTGATCGAAAGCTTGTTGCCTCTCGACCGAAAGGCCAAGAAAGTGATCCAGATGAAACGTAGTGGCGGTCAAGAAAGCGGGTGGTCGTGACTGCAATTCGCTTTCATCAATTCATCCATAGGAGATAGCCCTTGCTGCCTGCAACAGCCTTACCCGAAAAAACGCCGCTCGCAAAAACGAGAACGGCAAACAGTCAAGAAGCAACTCGCCGCATCGTCCAGGAAATCAATGTGCTCCCAGACAATCTTTTGACAAGAAAGCCAGTATTCAAGGCTGTGCTGGGTGGTCCGAGCGATACAACTTTTTGGCGCCTGCAAAAAAAAGGTGTCATCCCTCCACCGGACTCCAAGCTTGGCCGTATTCCTCTGTGGAAGGTCGGATCAATTCGCCGAGTACTCCAGGCGCTCAACGGCGCCATGGAGACCTCTCATGAGTAATTTCGATACCCGCCAAAGATTTCCTCCCACTAACGGTAGCCAGCCGATCGTCAACATTGCCGGCTGGTGCGGCGAGCACCTCACGGCACTATCACCACCGCCGACCGCCACCGCCAAAAACGCAGATGGATAATGTCCTGCTGAGGATCAGCCGGGCGCAGTCTCAATTACTCCGCGATGTGCAATTCGCGGAGGATGACGCGCTTTGGAAGTACTCTCACGCCATCAAAGGAGCACGTATAGCGCCAGCCGATGCCGCGGCAATTGCCAATGCGGTGGTGGCTCTGCTTTGCGCTCAGTCGTCCCGCGTCTTGGTTGATGTCGAAAACAGCAGCGCAGCCATGAAGAGAATCGAGCGAGCGTTACGTTGCGCGCGCGCAAAAAAGTCCCCTCCCCAATGGAGCGGGTCGAAAGCCGATTTTTCCCGCAGGAATAATCGTTTCACGACCACGCGCAGCAAGAAGGATCAGTCTCATGGTTGCTGACGTCGTGGGACAAAAGGCATGTCTGCCCACTGGCGCGCTGGGTCTGCTCGATACTCGCATCGCAGCCCGCCAGCGCTTGCAGGACGCAGTGACAGCCTGTTGTCTCCCTACTCACGCCGGTGTTGCGATTCTGGCCGCCGCGGAGTCTTACGGAAAAGCGCTCTACGTTGAGGCCATGAAACTCGAGCGCCAATTAAAGCTGGCGCCGTCAGTCAGCATGGAATCGCTGCGCGTAGCGTGAATCCATGAGCACTATCATCATGGGGCAGGTATGGCCGCTGAAGATGCGGCCGCCATGCAAGGTGGTACTGATCTCTCTCGCGGATCAAGCGAACGACAGCGGTCTCTGCTGGCCATCGCTGAGCACGCTCTGCGCGCGCACCTGCCTGAGTGAGCGTGCAGTACAGGCGGCGCTCGGAGAACTTGAGGCGATTGGTGTTGTTACTCGCGTGTTCCGGCACGGGCACAGCACGCACTACTACGTTAACCCCGCAGGATATGCACCCCCGCAGGACGTGCACCCCGCGCGTCGTGCACCCACCCCCGCACCATATGCACCCCCGCCCCCGCACCACGTGTGTGAATTCTCATGCAAAGCTGACCAGGAAATCGGTGGTTTGATCACGTAAAA
>CAZOOK010000102.1:0-3800 GCA_964581385.1 uncultured Salinisphaerales bacterium | reverse complement strand
GCGAGAAGCGCAAGGAACCGCACGTAGTGCGGCGCGGACACGGGGCGTGCTTTCTTTTGGCTACTTGTCTTTACACGAGTAAAGAAAAGTATGCCCGCCCAACAGGGGCGGAACGGAAGCTCTCCGAGCCCAATGCTGCAAGCAGGCGAAGCCCGCAGCCATCACGTTCATCGCCGCTCGCCGATGGCGAGCGTCGGGTTACGCTTCGCTAACCCAACCTACTCCGGCTCCGCCACCTTGCGCAGCCGCGCATAATAAAACCCATCAAACGCATCCCCAGGCGCGATGCGCCGCCCGACACGTTCAGCCTCGCCCCATTCCGCCGCGATCGACCACTCCACCGCATCTGCGTGTGCCGCCAGAAACGCCTCAATCACATCCACGCCTTCCGCCCGCAGAATCGAGCAAGTCGCATAGACCAGCACCCCATCCGGCGCCAGCGCGCGCCACAGCGCATCAAGCAACCGCCGCTGCGCCGCCGCCATATTGGCGATATCGCGTTCGCGTCGCAGCCATTTGATATCCGGATGCCGCCGGATCACGCCCGATCCAGAGCACGGCGCATCGACAAGGATCCGATCGAACACACGTCCATCCCACCAGCTTTCGACCGCAGTGGCATCGGCGGCGCGCAGGTCAGCGTGCAAGCCGAGCCGATCGAGATTTTCGCGCACGCGTGCAAGCCGCGTGGCGTCGCTGTCGAGCGCAAGCAGATCGAGATCGCCATGGCGTTCGAGCAGGTGCGCAGTCTTGCCCCCCGGTGCCGCGCAGGCATCGAGTACGCGCTGACCGGCTCTTGCGTCGAGCAGATCCGCGGCGAGCTGTGCTGAAGCGTCCTGCACGGACACCAAGCCGATGCCGAAGCCCGGAATCTCGTCGACGTTGCGAGGAACGGCGAGCTGAACCGCGTCGGTGACGCCAGCGATAGCGTCCGCGGCGATGCTGGTTTCGGCGAGCCGATGCAGATAGGCGCCGCGATCGCCATGGCGATGGTTGACGCGCAAGGTCATCGGTCCCGGCACATTGCCGGCGGCGAGTACCGCATCGGCCGATTCTGGCCAGTCGCGACGGACCGCGGCGACCAGCCAGTCCGGATAGCTCAGCTTGAGCGCAGGTTCGTCCGGTACGGCAGCTTCCAGCGACATCTGCTCACGCTGAAAGCGGCGCAGCACGGCGTTGACCAGACCTTTCGCCCACGGCTTGTGCAACGTTTCTGCCGCCGCGACGGTTTCGCCGACAGCAGCGTGCGCGGCCACGCGCATTGAGCGCAATTGATATAGGCCGCACAGCAGCAGCGCGTGCAATTCGGGTTCGTTCTTCAACGGCTTCTGTAGCAGGCGCGCTGCGAACCATTCCAGCAGACGTCGTTCGCGCACGACCCCGTAGACGATGGCCTTGAGCAGCGGAATTTCCGCCGGCGCGATTGCTTGCGTCGCGGCGGGTAGCGCGTCATCGAGACTGGCGCCGTTGCCAACCGCGGCGATGGCCAGCGCGGCCTGGCTGCGGGCCGTTGCGGTCACCGTCTAAATTTCCGCGGCGGTGTGCCGATGAAGTGTCTTACAGGGCAGTTTTCTTTCCGATCCGGCCCCATGCCGCGATGTCGCGATTCTTGGCGACGTCGCGTTTTAACAGGTAGCCGACGGCGTTGAGGGAGTTGTGTCATGCGTTTACGCACACTGTGGTTCACGTTCGCGATGCTGCTGTTGGCTTCGATGGTGCCGGCGCTGAGCCACGCCGTCGGATGATGACGTTTTCCGCCGTCGCGCTCAAAGTTAGTATTTGCAGGCTCTAAAAACAGGCCTTAAAACGCCGGCCGTCGATATTCCAGTTGGCGGCGACAGTTTGTGCCGGCGTGACGCGGCCGCCCGGCCGCTGGATCTCCGTGATGACGACCACACCGTCGCCGCTGGCGACGTGAATGCCGTTGCTGTCCCTTGCCAGCACGGTACCCGCCGGTGCCCCGCCGCGCAGTTTCAGCGCCCGTGCGTTCCACAGGCGGATCCGTTCGCCATCCAATTCGCTCCATGCCACCGGCGCCGGGTTGAACGCGCGAATGCGCCGCGCCAGTTCGAGCGCTGGGCGATTCCAGTCGATACACGCTTCTTCCTTACTTAGCTTTTTCGCGTAAATGGCGCCGTCCGTCGGCTGCGGCGCCGCGGGAAGCTGCCCGGCCGCGAGCCGCGCAAGTGCATCGACGATCATGCGTCCACCCAGCGCGGCGAGCGTGTCATGCAGCCGCGCGGCGGTGGTTTCATCGGTGATCGGCACCGCTTCACGCAACAACATTGGTCCCGTATCTAGGCCCTTGTCCATGCGCATGATGGTGACGCCGGTTTCGCGGTCGCCGGCCTCAATTGCGCGCGCGATGGGCGCAGCACCGCGCCAGCGCGGCAGTAGGCTGGCGTGGATGTTGATGCAGCCGTGCGCGGGAATATCGAGCACCGCCTGCGGCAGAATCAGGCCATAAGCGACGACGACCATCACCTCCGGTTCCAGTTCACGCAGCACGGCTTGTGCGTCGGCGTCGAGCTTGGGTGGCTTGTGAACCAGCAAGCCCAGTGCTTCCGCGCGGAGCGCTACCGACGTCGGGCTGAGCTTTTGGCCGCGTCCGGCGGGGCGATCCGGCTGCGTAAATACGGCGGCGACGGTGTGGCCGGCTGCATGCAGCGCGTGGAGCGCGGGCACGGCGAAGTCCGGCGTGCCGGCGAAGACGAGGCGCATGGCAGGCCGTTCAGCGCGCAGGAGCGTGGCGCTCGCGCGCTTCTTTGGCGAGCTTCTTGGTAATGCGTTCGCGCTTCAGCGATGACAGGTAGTCGATGTAAAGCTTGCCGTCGAGATGATCGATTTCATGCTGGATGCATTGCGCCTTCAACCCTTCGGCCTCGATCTCGAACGGCTTACCGTCGCGATCGAGCGCGCGCAGGCGCAGCTTGTTGAAGCGCTTGATGGTGTCTTTGATTTCCGGCACCGACAGGCAGCCTTCCTCCATTTCCTGCCGATCTTCGGCCGCGAGGATTTCCGGATTGACGACGACGATCTGTTCGCTTTTGTCGTCGGATACGTCCATGACGGCGACGCGCAGCGCCACGCCGACTTGCGTCGCAGCCAAGCCGACACCGGGGGCGTCGTACATGGTCTCGAACATGTCCCCGATCAGGCGCTGAAAATCCGCGCCAAACGCCGTCACCGGTTTGGCTTTCTGGCGGAGGCGGGGGTCCGGGTGATGAAGGATTTCGAGGATGGCCATCGGCAAATCTTGCGAACTTACTGCACCATTTATCGGCAACCGAGCGTTCTCTATGGAATTTATGCCAAAATCCAGCAGCAACGACACAGCGACGACTTGGGGGAGCCGAGATGCGCCTGAAGTATAACGGGTTTGCTTACCTGCCGGCCGGGCTGAAGGTGCTGGTGCCGGCTATGTTTTTGATTCTGGCTGGGTGTTCGACTGCGCCACCGCAGCCAGTTTCCGCCACTGCTGAAGAGCCAGCCGCCGCGCCGACCGATGAAGCGGCCGCTCCGGTGACCGATATCGCGCAGGCTGTTGCCGCCTCCGATGTTTCCCTGCGCCACGATGCGCCGGTGCAGACCACACCCCGACGCTGCCTTCGTCCCACCGTGATAAATGGCATCAAGATCGACGAGGGCGAGTGGGTCATGATGGGACTGGGATCAGCCAACCGCGACGAGAGCGTGTTCGACGATCCAGTCGTTTTCCGCCTCGATCGAACCGATCCTCGGGCCCATATCGCTTTTGGTTCGGGTCCCCACGTCTGCCCGGGTGCCACCCTGACCCGAAT
>CAZOOK010000101.1:0-3870 GCA_964581385.1 uncultured Salinisphaerales bacterium | reverse complement strand
ATTCACCGTCATTGCCATTGTCGCACGGGAACTCGGCGCACCGCTGTCCGCGGTCCAGGAATCGTCCATCGACCTGAATCCCACAGCGCTGCCTTTTTATGCGCTGCGAACCGTGCTGCGCATGCTCGCGGCCATGGTGTTTTCGCTGTTGTTCAGCGTGCTCTATGCGAGCCTCGCCGCCAAGAGCCGGCGCGCGGAACGTGTACTGATTCCGGTCCTCGACATCCTGCAGTCGGTGCCGATTCTCGGCTTTCTAACGTTCACAGTGACCTTCTTCCTCGGCCTGTTTCCGGGCCGCGTGATCGGTGCCGAGCTGGCATCGGTGTTCGTGATCTTCACCAGCCAGGCCTGGAACATGACCTTCAGCGTCTACCAGTCTTTGCGCACGCTGCCGCCGGATCTGACGGATGCCTGCCGCAGCCTGCGTTTCTCGCCGATGCTGCGCTTCTGGCGGCTGGAAATGCCATTCGCGATGCCCGGCCTGATCTGGAACATGATGATGTCGATGTCCGGCGGCTGGTTCTTCGTCGTCGCCTCCGAAGCGATCACCGTCGGCAACCAGACCGTCACCCTGCCCGGCGTCGGGTCCTATGTCGCCACCGCGATCGCGCAGCGCGACCTCGGCGCGATCGGCTGGGCGATCCTGACGATGTTCATCGTGATCCTGTTCTACGATCAATTCCTGTTCCGACCGCTGATTGCCTGGGGCGAACGCTTCCGCGCCGACAACGAGCCGGGTCAGAGCACGCCGGAATCCTGGATGCTGCGCATGCTGCAACGCTCCGGCCTCATCGCCTGGCTGCGACAGCCGCTGGGCGCGCTCTTCAATCGGATGCTGCGCATGCAGACGACTCCGACGCGGATACAGACCATGTCGAATCTGCGCCTGCCGCCGTGGACGCCGCTGGCCATCGACATTCTCTGGTACGGATTCATCGCCCTGATGGCGCTCGGCGGCGGCGCGCTTACGCTGGAATATATCCATCGCACCATCGGGTTTGGCGAAATCGCGCATGCGCTGCTGCTCGGCAGCATCACCATGTTGCGCGTCGTGATTCTGGTCGCGCTGGCCAGCCTGATCTGGGTACCGATCGGCGTCGCCATCGGCCTGCGTCCGCGCCTTGCGGCCGTCGCGCAGCCGGTCGCGCAGTTCCTCGCCGCGTTTCCGGCAAACTTGTTTTATCCGATCGCGGTCGCCGCCATCGTCGGCCTGCATCTGCATGCCGACATCTGGCTGAGCCCGCTGATGATCTTCGGCACACAGTGGTACATCCTGTTCAACGTCATCGCCGGCGCCAGCGTCTATCCACACGATCTGCGCGACGCAGCCGAGAATCTGCACATGCGCGGCTGGCTGTGGTGGCGCCGCGCGATGATTCCCGGCATCCTGCCCTACTACGTGACCGGCGCCATGACCGCGGCCGGCGGCTGCTGGAACGCAAGCATCGTCTCCGAGGTCGTAAGCTGGGGTGATCGCCGTGTACAGGCGCACGGACTCGGCGCGTACATCGCGCAGGCGACCAGCGAAGGCGACTATCCGCGCGTCGTGCTCGGAGTGGCGGTGATGTCGGTACTGGTGGTGGGATTCAACCGTTTGCTGTGGCGGCCGTTGTATCGCAGAGCCGAGCTGCGCGCCGGAACCGGCGACAGCGAGGAATGATTCGATAGCGGAAGAATTGCAGAAGAACAGACGCATGGCTGACGACATTCCGAACCCGACGACCGCGGCACCGCAATCCACGCCTGTCCTGCAGGTGCAGGGCGTGCGGCGCGCGTTCAAGCGCCCGAATGGCGATCCGCTGGTGGTGCTCGAAGCCGTCGATCTGACGCTCAGCCGCGGCGAGATCGTCGGCCTGCTCGGCCGCTCCGGCTCCGGAAAATCCACGCTGCTGCGCATTGTCGCTGGGCTCATCCAGAGTTCCGGCGGCGAAGTGATCTATCGCGGCGAACCGGTCCATGGGCCGGCCGAAGGCATCGCGATGGTGTTCCAGTCGTTCGCGCTGTTTCCTTGGCTGACCGTGTTGCAGAACGTCGAGGCCGGCCTCGAAGCGCAGGGTGCGCCGCCGAAAGAGCGGCGCGAGCGCGCGCTTTCGGCCATCGATCTCATTGGTCTCGACGGCTTCGCCAACGCTTTCCCGCGCGAGCTGTCAGGCGGCATGCGCCAGCGCGTCGGTTTTGCACGCGCGCTGGTGATGAATCCTTCGATCCTGCTGATGGACGAACCGTTCTCCGCACTCGACGTGCTCACCGCGGAAACGCTGCGCACCGACTTCCTCGACCTGTGGATCGAAAACCGGCTGCCGATCCAGGCTGTACTGCTGGTCACGCACAACATCGAAGAAGCCGTATTCATGTGCGATCGCATCCTTGTGTTCTCGGCCAATCCGGGCCGCGTGGTCGCCGAGATCAAGGTGCCGTTCAAGCATCCGCGCAACCGTCTTGATCCGCGTTTCCGCCATCTTGTCGATGAAATCTATGCGCGCATGACGGTGCGTCCGAAAGCCGGCAAGACCACACAGGTGCTATCAATCGGCGAACGTCTGCCGGAAATCTCCACCAACCTGCTCGCCGGTCTGCTCGAAACCCTCGCCTCCGATGCATACAAAGGACGCGCGGACATGCCGGAGATCGCCAAGGCACTCGCGCTCGAAATCGATGAACTGTTCCCGATCGCGGAAACCCTGCAGATGCTCGGCTACGCCGAAGTAGCAGCCGGCGATATCGTGCTGACGCCGCTGGGCCGCGAATTCGCCGAGACCGACACCCAATCGCGCAAACGCGGCTTCGCTAAGCAACTCGTTGCGCGCATCCCGCTGGCCGCATACATCCGCAGCGTGCTCGACGAGCGTCCGGGCCATCGCGCGCCCGCCGTCCGTTTCCTGTCCGAACTCGAGGACTACCTCAGCGACAGCGCCGCCGAACAAACACTGCGCGCAGTGACCAGCTGGGGACGCTACGCCGAACTCTTCACCTACGACGATGCGACCGAAGCGTTCAGCCTGATGATTCCAGAGCCGGAAAATCCCTGAACGCGGAAAAGCGTTCCCGTGAATTAACGATTGACAATCATGCCTTGCGCGAATAACTTGCACCGCCTTAAAGTACTCAGCACGGACGGTTAGCTCAGGGGTAGAGCACCGCTTTCACACGGCGGGGGCCACTGGTTCGATCCCAGTACCGTCCACCATTTCACGATTCAAAGACATCCAAAGAAATTCACTAACCCCGCGTAAATGCGGGGTTTTTTATGTCTGAACGTCCAAAGAAATCCTGCAATGTCTGTTAACAGCCGGGGGCAACTTTGGGGGCAACCGGGGCAATCGCGATGCTTGTTGCCCCCAATGGCCGCGCGAAGTTGCCCCCAACGCCCGTCACTGACACTGCAATCCGAAATACAAAGCCCGGCGCCAAGCCCGTGAAGCTGTTTGACCCTGCCTCGCTTTCACGTACATCAGCACATTGATATTTTCTGATGCACAGAGAACAGAATGAGAAAGAAGGCGGCGGCACCGAATCGTCACTATAGGGCCGAGTTCAAGCTTGAAGCGGTTCGGCTGGCCACCGGCAAGATGCCGACGCTCGGTCTGAGCGAATATCGTCCCAGACGTGGTGGAAATTCGTTTTCCGTCTGTTCCATCGAATCTGAAAGGCGTTGCCGCCCTTGTTGTCTCCGAATCTCGCATTCAGGGGATGCTGCGCGTCGCCCAGGTATGTCTTAACTCTTTGCCGATTTGTGCCGGCGCACCACGGAAAACAAAGAACCTCCACACCTAATGACCTAGGTAGCTATGCGGGATTCCGCACAGACAGTGGGGCGTTCTGAATTCATACTTCGTCTCGATGTGCTCTGGACTTTGAGTACTGCGATCA
>CAZOOK010000100.1:0-3917 GCA_964581385.1 uncultured Salinisphaerales bacterium | reverse complement strand
AAGTATTGAGGACCGTCGCTGTCCCGAAGATCGCGGGCCAAAAGATGAAGAGGGCGCGCAGGCTACCAGCCATAGTGAATAGAGTTGAGAGGGAGAGGATTTGTTTTAATCCACGCATAAATAAATCCGTCCCCTTTTGATGCTTTTGATGGTCCCATCAAGCAGTCAGGGAGAAAGGCGAAGTGACCCAAAAACGCGTAGCGAGCCTCATCGGTTGTATCTGCGCCCTAGGCATCTCCACCGCCCACGCCGATGTTGCGTTTCATGGATATGGGCAAACGGTTGCCGGCTTTATATTCGCCAATGACCGGCCCTTTCCCACCGGAGGCCCTTTTTCTCAGCCTTCCGGCTATTCTTCGGACCCCAGTTTCCAGCCGGAATCGAATTTCGCTTTGCAGGCCTCCGCCGGTCTCGCCGATTCGGTCACTGCCGTCGCGCAGATACTGGCGCGCGGATCGGACGATTTCCAGCCCAAATTCCAATGGGCTTATCTGAATTACCGGTTCAACGACACTTTCGCGCTCAAGGGCGGGCGTTTGCAAGTGCCGCAATACCTGTATTCGGATTATCTCTTTGTCGGCGAAGCCTATCCCTGGATCACGCTGCCGCCATCCTTGTACATCATCCAGAATAATACGCTCGATGGCCTCAATCTGAGTGCGCAGGGATCGGCCGGCGATTGGTATCTGCTTTCGCAGTTTACATTCGGAAGCTCCGTTGTAACGGACAACCAACCTCCGAACCAATTTACCCCTAATGGATTAACGGTGACGCTTACCAATCACAACGGCGTCGGCCTTTTGCAGGAGGCCACCTACAATGACTGGCTGCTTCTCCACCTCGCTGTCAATGCCAACAAATCGTCGATCACCGGCGTCGCTCCGCTGGACCAACTCGTCAATGCGATCGCGGTGAGCTCTCCCCAGGCCGCGAAAGACCTCGCATTCAGTAACGATATAGAGATCTACTACACTGCGGGTGTTCAGATCAATCGCTGGAAGTGGGAGGTGCTCGCTGAATTTGCCGGCCTTGATTACGTTGGCGGCAATTATGGAGATAAATCATCGTCCGCCTATGTCGCCGTTGGCCGGCACTTCGGCAAGTGGTTGCCGATGGTGACCGTCGGACACACCAACCAGTGGTCGGCGACCAGCAAGGCCTTGGAAGAACTCCCCCCCAACTCGCCGTTCGCCCCCATTATTCAGGGGCTTTCCGAGGCTCCGCAGACGCGGCTCAAGGATACCTACTACCAGCTGACACTGCGCTATGACTTGACCAGCAATGTTGCGCTCAAAGCCGAATACGCGCACTACGAATCGGGCTGGCGTCCGGAAGATTACACCACCGTAATTTCCTCCTTCGGCGGCGTCAGCGGCACTGCCACCGCCCCCCCCGACGCCAACCGCTTATCGATGGCCGTGACGTTCACGTTCTAACCCGGACAGGAAGGAGTACGACAAATGAACATCGTGCAAAAAACCCTGCTGGGCTTGGTGGTGCTGACAGGGATCGGTAATGCTTATGCGGGCGCCGTCGTTGCGGCCAAGGAATCTCCGTTTGCGGCGATCGATGCGGAGGAAGCAAAGAAGATCTTTCTGGGCCGCGAACCCGTCTTTGGCGGGCAGGCGGTAACGGTGCTCTACCAGAAGGAAGGCGATACACGGACGGCATTCGAGAACAAGATTCTCGGCAAGACCGGCGCCGACCTGACCGCTTACTGGTCGAAGCTGATCTTCACCGGAAGGGCCCAGGCGCCGGTGGAAGCGGGCGGTGATGGCGACGTAAAATCGAAAGTCAACGGTACGCCTGGCGCAGTGGGCTACATCAATGACAACGCGGTGGACGGTTCGGTCAAGGTATTACTCAAGTATTGAGAGCCATAGCTGTCCAGGAGATTGCCGGCCAACAGATTGAAGAGGGCGCGCAAACTGCCAGCCACAGTAAACGAGTAAGAAGGGAAGGATTTATTTTTATCCACGCATAAATAAATCCCTCCCCTTTTGATGGTCCCATCAAGCAGTCAGGGAGAAAGGCGAAGTGACCCAAAAACGCGTAGCGAGCCTCATCGGTTGTATCTGCGCCCTAGGCATCTCCACCGCCCACGCCGATGTTGCGTTTCATGGATATGGGCAAACGGTTGCCGGCTTTATATTCGCCAATGACCGGCCCTTTCCCACCGGAGGCCCTTTTTCTCAGCCTTCCGGCTATTCTTCGGACCCCAGTTTCCAGCCGGAATCGAATTTCGCTTTGCAGGCCTCCGCCGGTCTCGCCGATTCGGTCACTGCCGTCGCGCAGATACTGGCGCGCGGATCGGACGATTTCCAGCCCAAATTCCAATGGGCTTACCTGAATTACCGGTTCAACGACACTTTCGCGCTCAAGGCCGGGCGCTTGCAATTGCCTCAATACCTGTATTCGGATTATCTCTTTGTCGGTGAGGCCTATCCCTGGATCACGCTGCCGCCATCCTTGTATATCGTCCAAAATAATACGCTCGATGGCATCAATCTGAGTGCGCAGACGACCGCCGGCGAATGGTATCTGCTTTCGCAGATTACCTACGGGGCCTCCGTTGTAACCGACAACGTACCTGCAAGCATATACCCCCCTAATGGATTAACGGTGCAGCTTACCAGTCACAATGGCGTCGGCCTTTTGCAGGAGGCCACCTACAACGACTGGTTGCTTCTCCACTTGGCCGTCAATGTCGAGAAATCGTCGATCTCCGGCGTCACTTTTTTGGACAACGAGGTCAGTGCGCTCTATAAGGCGGGCTATCCGCAGGCCGCGAAAGACTTCGCATTCAGTAACGATATGCTGATCTACTACACCGCAGGTGTTCAGATCAATCGCTGGAAATGGGAAGTGCTCGCTGAATTCGCCGGCCTTGATTACCTCAGCGGCAGTTATGGAGATAAGTCGGAGTCCGGCTATATCGCCGTTGGCCGGCACTTTGGCAAGTGGTTGCCGATGGTGACCGTCGGTCATACCAACCAGTGGGCGGCGACCAGCAAGGCGTTAGAAGAACTTCCCGCCAATTCGCCATCCGCCTTGCCGTTCATCAATTTTATTCAGGGGCTTTCCGAGAATCCGCAGACGCGACTCAAGGATACCTACTACCAATTCACATTGCGCTATGACCTGACCAGCAATGTTGCGCTCAAGGCTGAATTCGCGCACTACGAGTCGGGCTGGCATCCGGAAGATTACACCAAGGCACTTTCCCTCGGCTCCTCTGTCGCCCCCCCCGACACGAACCGCCTCTCGATGGCCGTGACGTTCACGTTCTAACCCAGACAGGAAGGAGTACGACAAATGAACATCGTGCAAAAAACCCTGCTGGGCTTGGTGGTGCTGACAGGGATCGGTAATGCTTATGCGGGCGCCGTCGTTGCGGCCAAGGAATCTCCGTTTGCGGCGATCGATGCGGAGGAAGCAAAGAAGATCTTTCTGGGCCGCGAACCCGTCTTTGGCGGGCAGGCGGTAACGGTGCTCTACCAGAAGGAAGGCGATACACGGACGGCATTCGAGAACAAGATTCTCGGCAAGACCGGCGCCGACCTGACCGCTTACTGGTCGAAACTGATCTTCACCGGAAGGGCCCAGGCGCCGGTGGAAGCCGGCGGTGACGGCGACGTAAAATCGAAAGTCAACGGCACGCCTGGCGCAGTGGGCTACATCAATGACGGCGCGGTGGACGGTTCGGTCAAGGTATTACTCAAGTATTGAGGACCGTCGCTGTCCCGAAGATCGCGGGCCAAAAGATGAAGAGGGCGCGCAGGCTACCAGCCATAGTGAATAGAGTTGAGAGGGAGAGGATTTGTTTTAATCCACGCATAAATAAATCCGTCCCCTTTTGATGCTTTTGATGGTCCCATCAAGCAGTCAGGGAGAAAGGCGAAGTGACCCAAAAACGC
>CAZOOK010000099.1:0-3921 GCA_964581385.1 uncultured Salinisphaerales bacterium | reverse complement strand
ACTCAATGACCCCGTCCTCGCGCCAACGCCCCACGTCCCCCGTCCGGTACATCCGTGCACCAGCTTCATCACTGAACGGATCCGCCAGAAAACGCTCCGCCGTCAGCGCCTCACGATTCAGATAACCACGCGCCACGCCCGCACCACCAATGTAAATCTCGCCAGCAACACCAATCGGCACAGGCTCGCCCTTGTTGTCCAGGATGTAAATACGGGCATTGCTGATGGGACGGCCAATGGAAAAAGGACTGTCGTTTTCCTTGTTGATCCAATGCAGCGTCGCCGTGATAGTCGCTTCGGTTGGACCGTATTCATTCAGCAGCCTGAGATGCTGCATGTCGGATGGCAGTCCATGCGCAAGCATAGATGCATCCATGGCTTCGCCACCCAGCGCAAGGAGCCGCAGACCGGCGGGATATTGAAGAGCGCCCTGGCGCACCAGCTGCTGCCAGAACGCCATTGGCAGGTGCAGCACCGTGATGCGGGCACTTTCGCAGCGGTTCCAAAATACTTGCGGATTCTCGATCCATTCCTCGGCGCGCAGCACTAGGGCTGCACCTGACAAAAGTGCAGTGAAGACTTCCTGTGTCGCCACATCAAAGGCCGGCGAAACAAACTGCAGCACGCGATCGGCACCGCTTAACGTATACGCCGCCCGGACCGCGCCCAGCACGTTGCACACGCTGCGATGTTCGACCATCGCTCCCTTAGGCTGTCCTGTGGATCCGGAGGTGTAGATGACATAGGCCAGGTGGCGGGAGGTCAGTCCCAGCGCCACCGGATCGAGGTTGCCGTCGTCCTCCTTAGCAATCTCACCCCACTGCGCATCCAGTGCAATCACTTGGCCTTGCGTCTGCGGCAGGCCGTTCTTCAGATGTCCCTGCGTCAGAATAACTCGTGGCTGCGCGTCCTCGAGCATCATTGCCAGGCGCTGCACCGGATACGCCGGGTCCAGCGGCACGTACGCACCGCCCGCCTTCAGAATGCCCAGAATCCCCACGACCAGCTCAATGCTGCGCTCCAGACAGATCGCCACCAGCACATCGGGACCCACGCCCTGCTTTCTCAAGTGGTGGGCTAGCTGGTTCGCACGCCGGTTCAATTCCGAGTAGCTCAGGCTTTGGTCTTCAAAGACCACCGCTGTGGCGTCTGGCGCCGTCTGCACCTGTGCTTCAAACAGCGTGTGAAGGCACTGCTGCTCGGGATATTCCGCTTGCGTGTCGTTGAAATCCTCCAGAATCCGCTGGCGCTCCCCGCTATCCAGCAGCACCAGCGTACCGATGCGCTGATCGGCGTTCGCCACCAAGCCTTTGAGCACCGCCTTGAAATACCCGGCCCAGCGCTCGATCGTCGCCCGCTCAAACAGGTCGCTGGCGTATTCAAGACTGCCAACGATTTCGTCTTGGACTTCCTGCAGCGACAGCGACAGATCGAATTGGGCCGTGCGGCGAGGTGCCTCCTGTGTGGTCAGCGTCAGTCCCGGCAATTGCACCTGGCTCTGCGGTGTGTTCTGCAGCGCAAACAGTACCTGGAAGATCGGACTGTGGCTCAGACTCCGCGGTGGCTGTACCGCTTCCACCACCTGCTCGAAAGGCACGTCCTGATGCGCATAACCCGCCAGCGTCGTGTCCTTGATCCGCCGCAGTAGCTCGTCAATTCTTGGATCGCCGCTCAGGTCCGCACGCAAGGCCAGCGTGTTCACGAAAAATCCGATGAGGTCTTCGATTTCCTGACGCGGCCGGTTCGCCACCGGCGTGCCGATCACCACGTCGTCCTGACCGCTCAGCCGTGACAGCAGAATCGCCCAGCCCGCATACAAAACCATGTGCAGCGTCACGTCGTATTGACGGCACAGCGCTTTCAGGCCGGCCGTCAGTTCGGGGGCCAGGACGACATCGACGCTGTCGCCCGCATAGCGCTGCATCGGCGGACGCGGATGGTCCGTCGGCAATTGCAATAACGCCGGCGCACCCACTAGTTGTGTTTGCCAATACTCCAGCTGCCGCTGCAGCGTCTTGCCTTTCAGCAATTCCTGCCGCTGCCAGTACGCGTAGTCGGCATACTGAATCGCCAGCGGTGTCAGCGGATTCGGTCGTCCTTGCCGGTACGCGCCGTACAGCGCGGCGATCTCACGGGTCAGGATCCCCAGCGACCAGCCGTCGCTGATGATGTGGTGCATCGCCACCAGCAGCAGATGCTCCTCGTCCGCCACACGCAGCAGTCGCCCGCGTATGAGCGGCCCACGTGTCAGATCAAATGGAGTCTCAGCCACGTCGGCTTGGTAACGCTGAATTTCAGCTTCACGCTCGACCGGCGAGTGATGGCGTAGATCAATCACCGGCAGATCAAATCCCTTCGCCGCAGCGATGATCTGCAGCGCTTGGCCGTCGACACTCGAAAATGTCGTGTGCAGGATTTCGTGACGTTCGATCAGGGTATCGAAGGTCGCTTGCAAGGCACGGCCATCCAGTACGCCTTGCAGCCGCAGACCTCCGGCAATGTGGTACGCCGCCCCCGCACCCTCCAGCTGGTCCAGAAACCACAAACGCTGCTGCGCCAGCGATACCGGCAATGCCTGATGACGATCCACCGCAGCGATCGGCACGAGCGCCATTTCTTGCTTCGCCTCGATCCGCTCCGCCAGCCCGGCCAGCGTCGGATGCTCAAACAGCTCGCGCAGCGATAACTCACGGCCCAGGATCACGCCAATGCGGGATACGGCTTGCACGGCCAGCAGCGAGTGTCCGCCCAGCTCGAAGAAATGATCGCGACGACCCACGCGCGCCACGCCCAGCAGCTCCGACCAGATCCTGGCGAGGGCTTCCTCGATCGGACCCTGCGGCGCTGCGTACGCCGACACGGCAAACGCGTCCTGCTCCGGCGCCGGCAGCGCCTTCCGGTCCAGCTTTCCATTCACCGTCAGCGGCAACGACTCCAGCACCACGTACGCCGCAGGCACCATGTACTCCGGAAGCTGCCGCCCCAAATGCTCCCGCGCGCGCGCAGCGTCAAACTCCGCCCCCGCCTGCAGCGTCACGTACGCCACCAGACGCTTGTCGCCGCCACCCTCACGCGCCACCACCACGCATTCCCGGATGCCATCGCACTTCCTGAGCTGCGCTTCAATCTCACCCAGCTCAATCCGATACCCACGGATCTTTACCTGGTCGTCGCTGCGCCCCAGGTATTCGATCGTGCCGTCCTCACGCCACCGGCCTATATCCCCCGTCCGGTACATCCGCCCCGCCGGATCACTACTGAACGGGTCCCGCAGAAAACGCTCCGCCGTCAGCTCCGCACGATTCAGATACCCGCGTGCCACACCCGCACCGCCAATGTATATCTCTCCACTCACTCCAATCGGCACCGGTCGACCCGCACCGTCCAAGATGTAAATGCGGACGTTGCCGATCGGGCGACCGATGGAAAGACGGTTCTCGTTTTCCGTATCTATCCAATTCAGCGTCGCCGTGATGCTTGCTTCGGTCGGACCGTATTCATTCAATAGCCTAAGATGTCGCACGTCGGATGGCAGTCCATGCGCAAGCGCAGATGCATCCATGGTTTCGCCGCCCAGCGCAAGGAGCCGCACGCAGACGGGATATCGAATAGCGCCCTGGCGCACCAGCTGCTGCCAGAACGCCGTCGGCAGGTGCAGCGCCGTGATGCGGGCGCTCTCGCATCGGTTCCAAAATACTTGTGGATTCTCGATCCATTCTTCGGTACGCAGCACGAGCGCTGCGCCGGACAAAAGTGCAGTGAAGATTTCCTGTGTCGCCACATCAAAGGCCGGCGAAACAAACTGCAGCATGCGGTCAGTGCCACTTAACGCATACGCGGCCCGTACGGTGCTCAACAGGTTGCCCACGCTGCGATGCTCGACCATCACGCCTTTGGGCTGTCCAGTAGACCCCGAGGTAT
>CAZOOK010000098.1:0-3979 GCA_964581385.1 uncultured Salinisphaerales bacterium | reverse complement strand
CCTCCTCCCTCTCCTCGCAGTCCTAGCGTGCGCGCACCAGGCGCGGCGGCCGGTGGTAATGCCGGACAGGCTGGAGACGCGGAGTAGCGCGATGGTCAAGACGGGGGAGCGGACCGTCGTCAATCCGGTAGTGCCTTGCGTGGTCCCCAGGCCGCCGATCGTGGTTCGCGTTCCATGCCCTCCGATTCCCGCCGAGCCGGTGCTGTCTTGGATGTCCCCGGCATGCCCATCTCAGTTCGGCGCATGCATCCTTCCTGAGGACACCAAAGAAATGGCTAGATACATGCACAACATCAATGCCCTCATGAGGGCAATCAAGGAGGGGTGCGTCTATGCCAACGACAACTGAGAGGATCGTGGAGAGGGCTACCGCGATCGGAAAAGAGATCGTGGAATCTTCTGGCAGTAAAAACAAGACAGACGGAACCCCAATCACTCGAACGCTGATCATTATTGGCTCTGTGGTGGCGTCATGTTTTACCTTCATGGGAATGCAGCTCTACGGTTCCCAGCAGTTGACCCAAATGATCGTGAAACAGAACCACGAAGACAACGTAGCCCTTCGAGACTCCGTGAAGGAGTTGAAGGGTGCATTTGACGTATTCTCGGCTACCATGCGCACGCTCGTCCTTGTGCAGGGAGGGGCCGATCCTCCGGCGAATATCGCGTCTCAACCCGCCGCTACACCCAAACGGTTGGTGTCATCGAAAGGCAGATCCCCGTGAACTTGCCATCGATCGACGTTGCCTCGCTCTGCCTCGGGATCGCGGTTGGGCTAGTATTCGCCGCAGGGGTATTCGCTGTCGCCTTTGGTTGGAGCGTCAAGCAGATGGTCGCCATCGTCCGAGAAGCCCGAGAGGCGTCCAGCAAGGCGAAGGCGCTCGCGTCCAACCTCCTCACGCTCTACGGCGCGATTCCGGAGAAGGTAGAGAGGATGGACGAGAGATTGAAGTGCCTGGAGCGGGCAGAGCGGTTGCGCACTCCGCTGAAAATGGAGGTGGCAGATGGCTAACTTCGACCCGGCAATCAAGGTGGTCCTGGAGCACGAGGGCGGTCTGTCCGACGATCCTGTCGATCCGGGAGGCGTAACGAATTGGGGGATCACGCTGGGATGGCTCCACGATTTCGAGCCCGGCGCAACCGCCGATACGATTCGTCGCATGACGAGGGAGTCGGCAGTGCAGCGTTACCGGGACTACGTCTGGGATCGCCAAGGGTACGGCGAGATCTACGATCAGGACGTGGCAACCAAATGGTTTGATGCGGCTGTGAATTTCGGTGAGCGACAGGCCAACATGCTCGGCCAGGCGGCGCTCAACGCCATCGGATTCAACTTGGATCACGATGGCGTGCTTGGCGCGCGGACTTTGGCGGCCATCAATCGCACGGATTCGGACCGCCTGGTGATGGCGATGAGCTCGGTCTATTCCGCGAAGTACCATTCAATCGTCGAGAAGCGACCCGCGTCGGTGAAATTTTTGGTAGGATGGTTACGACGTGCTCGCTGGCCGAGGGAGTGAAAAATGAAAACGGCAATCCTGAAATTCTTCAAATTGTTCTGGCTCGATGAGGCTTTCTTCGAACGCGTCATGCGCTCTCTGCTGTTTGGTTGGGCCGGCGCTGCCGCCATGTTCGCCAAGGAACTGGGGGAACTCGTGGTAGCCCCGAGGCTGATCCTCTGGATCAAGGTCTCTGGTGTCGTCTCCATACTGCTGGCCGGGCTGATCATGGCCGGAGAGAAGAACGAGAAGCGGGAGGGTCAGCAAGAAGTAGCGCCGCCCTCCGTCGCCCACGGCTTCGCTAGCTTCGCCGCGCTGATCTCCCTCGTTGGCGTCTGCCTGCTGGCCCAAGTCGCGGTGGTGACGCGATGGCATCCGGGACCAGCGGCGGTGCTGGTCGTTTGGGCGATCGGCGCGACCGGCATCTTCTTTGCGGTTCTCTGGTTCGTTCGCCGCATGGATCGCGAATGACCTCGTTTGAGCGGGGGCTGGAGCAGATACCGGATCTGCTGGCGTGGCTCCGGGCCCCCGTGTACCCGGGTGGAAAGTCGCCCCTGGACTACCTGAGAGAGAAGCGCATCAGGGTTTTCCGGGGGCTGGTGATGAGCGCCAGGGACGGACGAATCAACCCGAAACACCAGGAGCACGAATGACCCCAGACATCCTGATCGGTTTCTGCAAGGGCACGGCGCTCCTCTCCCGCATCATCGAGTGGTTCACCGGTGGCGGCCCGTCGCACGTTTTCATTCTGTACCGCTCCGAGGATTTCGGAGGGTGGGTATCTATCGGATCCGAAGCGAAAGGTTGGATCCCTCTGCCGGCCGAGTCGATGGAGAATGTCACCGATCTCTACTCGATCCCCGGTCTAGACCTACGCAAGGGTCTTCGGGCCAGCCGTCCGGACCTCTGTGCCAACTACGACATTGGCGGTCTGCTGGGCATGTCGTGGGTGATGGTTGCTTGGAGATTCCTCGGCAAGAAGGTCCGGAATCCGCTCCTGACTCTAGGAGCCTGGTTCTGTTCTGAGGCGGCGGCCCTGGTGGTTCGGAGGTCGGATGGGATCCTGACCCTCGGACCAGGTGAAACCGATCCGCTGCGCTTCCAGGAGGAGATCGTCTCTGTCTTCTCTGCGACCAAAGTCACCGACCGGGCGGCGTACCCGGTGAAATGGAAGTGACCAGGGAGGGGGACACAATGTGGACTCGGGTTTGGGAAGCGGTTCGTCCGGCGCTGCAGCTCGTGGCGATGCTCGCCGTTGTCGCAATCGCGGGCGTGATAGTGCTCCACGAGGTCAACGCGCGGAAGGCGGCCGAGGACCAGGCGGCGAAGGCTGCCGAGTCGGCGCGGCTCGAGCGCGCCGGCCTGGTGGTGGCCCACGATGCGACCACGGCGCAGCTCCAGGCCAAAATCGATGACGCTACCCGCCGTAACTCCGACCTCGCCGAGGCCCTCGCGCGCGCCCAGGCAGCGGCGCCCGACCTTCATCCCACCGGCACCGTGACCGCGTCCACCGGCGTCGTACCCGTCGAGCATCATTCCGCAGCACCACCCGCAACATCCCCTGCAACACCACCCACCCCCACGGCGTCCGGCTCGCCCCCGGGCGCCGCGTGCGTTCTGACCGCGGCAGATCAAGGGGAGGTGCGGGTCGACGAAGTGGTGCTCGACACCAAAGCCGGGTCGCGCGTGCTGGTCGGCGCGGCGTCGGCGTGGCGGGCGGGTCCGAATCCTGTCCGATTGTTCGGCGGATCGTTCTCGGCTCCCCTGACGACAGCCGACGTGACGCCGCCTCCGGTTGTGCAGCGCTCGCGTTGGGGTGCGGGTGCCTACATTGGCGTGGCCAAGGGGAACGGGTGGTCCTACGGGCCTGCGCTGGCGTTCCCACAACTCTCTCTCTGGAGTCTGGAGCTCGACACCACAGTCGGCGTCGGACTCGGGACCACGATCCAGGCCGGGGCTACCGCGATCGTTCGGTGGTAGACCGTTGACAAGCGACCGGTTGTCTGCAAATCCCAAGATCGTGGTGGGTCATACCGGGTCAAACTTGCACCGTTGACGGATCATGAGTAAGCAGTCATTGTTTACAGCATGCCTGCTGAACATCATCGAGCCGCATACCTGATACTGGCAGACAATCTACGAGCTACTCGGATCGCGAAGGGTTTAACATTGCGCGATCTGGAGCGCCTATCCGGAATCAACAACTCGAACCTGAGCAGACTCGAGCGCGGCCAGCGACAACAGGTCCGAGGCTTAGGCTATATCGATCGATTGGCCACTGCGTTGGGCGTGTCGGTGGCTGACTTGCTGAGGGAAACATAGTCCGGGGGCGGACAATGAGCCGTGCAGATCTGGCGTGGGATGTGGCGATCGTGGCCAGTTACGTCGCAGACAACCCGGTGGTTCGCGAGTTGGAAACGACCGAGGAACGACTCGAGGAATGCGTGATGGGCCTCGACACCGCGTTGCGTGAGTACGCC
>CAZOOK010000097.1:0-4081 GCA_964581385.1 uncultured Salinisphaerales bacterium | reverse complement strand
TGATTACGTCCCTGCCCTTTGTACACACCGCCCGTCGCTACTACCGATTGGATGGTTTAGTGAGGTCCACGGATTGTTGCTCTTGGTCGGTTCTCCGGCCCTGCGTATACGAGAAGTGGAACAAACTTGATCATCTAGAGGAAGTAAAAGTCGTAACAAGGTTTCCGTAGGTGAACCTGCGGAAGGATCATTACAAGTAAAGTCTTCATTGACTTAAATTTACAACACGACGTCTCCTTCGGGAGGCGCTTGTGGCTGCTCATGTAGTTAGAGTACCGGTGACAACAAGGACTTTGAAGCGCGAAGAGCGTGTCCTGTCTCTGGACTCGTCCAAACGATGTGCTTAGGTTGCTAGCCATCATACTCGATCGCATTGGTTGAATACCTGTTGAAGCGTCGAGTTTACGGTGTCTTGCGTCGATGGCTTGTGTCTGTCGTATGTATAGTCTACACCGGGCTAGCCAACTTAACTCATCACCAAACAACTTGACAAACCAATGTAGCCTTAGATGGTTGCGTGAAACAAATCAAAAACCAAAACAAAATAATAAGACAAAAAGAATCACAATTAACGGTGGATCACTTGGGTCGTAGATCGATGAAGAACGCAGCTAGACTGCGATAGTCGGTGCGAACTGCAGAATTAACTGAGCACCTGGTATTCGAACGCATATTGCGGCTTTGGTTAGCAATAACTGGAGCCTTGCCTGTATGAGGGTCGGTTAGAACTTCTAGACCTCTGGCTTGGATCGTTGGGTAAAACTGGCACCAAGCGCTAACAGAGATGGCACGAGCACTTCGGTGCAAAGTGTACAGAAGGCCGAGTTTTGCGACAACGCTGGACGTTGACGCATCTTGGCTCCTAATGAAAACAGACTCAAATAATCAGAGACTTGGACCGCGATGCTCGGTTGACTCGCGCGCAAGTTCGAGTTTCGTCTTGCATGTGTCAATCGACATAACGACAATCCATGTTTCAACGATTACTATGATACAAATGTCGACCTCATATCAGACAAGAGTACCCGCTAAATTTAAGCATATTACTAAGCGGAGGAAAAGAAAGCAAAAGCGATTCCCCAAGTAACGGCGAGTGAACAGGGATAAGCCTAGCGCTTAGGCTCGACGGGATGGCTGGCAGCAATGTTGGTCGTCTTTATCCGATGAGGCCGTCGAGCGGTGCAGCGTTACAAACCACAATGTTTAGTGCAACCATTGGTGTCAGTTGTCAACAACTGGCGCCCTCAGCCTAGCATGCAAGTTCCATTGACTTGGACTAATTGCAAATGACCAGTCTGCTTGGGGCAACTTGGGCGGATTTGGTTGAGCCAGAGCGGGTGTAAGCCCCATACCGTGCAGGCATTGGTTGTACGAATTGTGGCATGGCCTTGTAAAAGGGGTCAGATTGTTAGAGTCGAGTTGCTTGAGAGTGCAACTTAAAGTGCGAGGTAAACTACTCGTAAGGCTAGTCAAATACGGCTACGACACCGATAGCAAACAAGTACCGTGAGGGAAAGTTGAAATAGAACTTTGCAGAGAGAGTTAACAGGGCGTGAAACCGTTAATTGGCAAACGAATCGGAGCCACGAAGTCGTTTCGTCGTTTAGTCTGGATCAGGTTCAGCGGGGGTCGCGAGGCTCCCGTGTAATCCTGGGTCTGACCAAACTTTGTAAGCGTACACTGCAACCAGTTAGACGATCAGTCGTGGGCACAGTGTTTGAAGTCGGGCAGCAATGCTTTGATTTCATGCACGAAGCAATTGTTCATTCTGGTTAGTAGTAGCGCGGCTGTGTTTCGGCGCAGTGCGTGTTGCTGGGCCAGTGATGAGTGAACTACAACTGAATACTGACTGGCGAAATGAAAATCACCTCAACGAGGTGTTAGAGACAAAGCAGCCAGCCAGATGTAGGCCTACACGGCCGACTGTTGGGTCTAAGCTTGGCGCTTTCGAATTCAGACTTGCTTGCTACCAGTGGGGCAACTCCTGGTGCTTGTATAGCTTCTGTCTAATCAGGCGTCGACTTGGCCTAGCATCGTTCGGTCGTGCTACGATTGGGCTTGCATGTGAGTTGGTTCGCAATGCGAATTGGCAGTGAGTAGGTCGGCTTTCCGAACGACCCGTCTTGAAACACGGACCAAGGAGTCTAATTAGGCATCGAGTCGATCGGTCTTGAATAGGCCAGACAGGCCGTCCTCGGACGGTCGATCGAAGGCGTAGAGAAATCAAATCGTGTGATCACAATGGCAACAACAGCCGTCGTGCGCAACATGTGCCTGTTCGTATAGCAATGTCGCAAGACTTGCTGAGCGGAGCAGAGAGATGCCTGATTGGGACCCGAAAGATGGTGAACTATGCTTGGGCAAATTGAAGCCAGAGGAAACTCTGGTGGAGGATTGTAGCGATTCTGACGTGCAAATCGATCGTCAGACCTGAGTATAGGGGCGAAAGACTAATCGAACCATCTAGTAGCTGGTTCCCTCCGAAGTTTCCCTCAGGATAGCTAGCGCTCGTTTGTGAACAGTTTCATCTGGTAAAGCTAATGATTAGAGGAATTGGGAGCGAAACGCTCTCAACCTATTCTCAAACTTTAAATGGGTGAGATGTGCGACATGCTTAATTGATGCCGCATTTTCATGAGAATGTATTGAGCGCTAAGTGGGCCATTTTTGGTAAGCAGAACTGGCGATGCGGGATGAACCGAAAGCAAAGTTAAAGTTGCCGATAATAGTGGAGTAAAAATGTCCACTCGCTACACTCATGAGATCCCATAAAAGGTGTGACCCGCTGAAGACAGCAAGGATGTGGCCATGGAAGTCGGAATCATCTAAGGAGTGTGTAACAACTCACTTGCCGAAGCGCGTCGCCCTGAAAATGGAAGCAGCTCGAGTGTTGAACTTATACTTTGCCGTTGGGGCATAGTTTTCTCAGTAAAAACAATATGTAGGCCCCAACGTGTAGGAGGGTTGTGTCGGTGGCGTTGAAGGCTATGAGGGAGTGATCCTGGCTGGAGCCGCCGATAGTACAGATCTTGGTGGTAGTAGCAAATACTCAAGTGAGACCCTTGAGGGCCAATGTGGAGAAGGGTTCCATGCTAACAGCAATTGAACATGGGTCAGTCGGTCCTAAGAGAATGGCGAAAGCTATTTCTGAATCAAAGGCGGTGTAAGCAGAAAAAACTTTGGTAATTTCACTTACAATACCACCGCATGACTCGAAAGGGAATAAGGTTAATATTCCTTAACCAAGATGGGGAGATTACCGCTAGGTTGTGTCTCGATATGATCTAGTCGGTATTGGCGGTAACGCAAACAAGCGCGTCGACGCCGTCGGCAGAATGGGGAAGAGTTGTCTTTTCTTTCTAAGTTTACTTAGTTTCTAACGAGTCCCTGGAATCGATTCACTCGAAGATAGGCGATGTAGTAAACGTAAAATCATACGGTTCTAGTATGATCCCAATTTCTGTTGACGGCCCTTGAAAAGACGCGTAAGCGGAGCTTGCGCTGGCGAAAGTTGGCGTAAGCGTTGATTCTCTCACTTGGCCGTACCAATATCCGCATCAGGTCTCCAAGGTTAGCAGCCTCTGGTCACTTAGGATAATGTAGGTAAGGGAAGTCGGCAAATTAGTTCCGTAACTTAGGGAAAAGGAATGGCTCTGAGGGTTGAGTTGATCGGGCCGTATGTTCGAGCCTGGTTATGGGTTTTGTTTGTGCTGACTTGGCGACGAACTCGTGCAAACTTGCGAGTCCCTTGACGGCGTGAATGGCTCTGCTAGGTTCAGCTGCGGCTGCCCTCAAGTTAGGAGTGTAAAAGCTTTTGGCTTGGCTCAAGGGTTATCGGTCAACAATTAACAGCCGAATCAGAACTGGCACGGACTCCGGGAATCCGACTGTCTAATTAAAACAAAGCAAGCTGATGGCCGTAATCGGTGTTGACAGCTTGTGATTTCTGCCCAGTGCTTTGAATGTTATCGGTTTGAGATGACCGTAAGCGCAAGTAAACGGCGGGAGTAACTATGACTCTCTTCTGGTAGCCAAATGCCTCGTCATCTAATTAGTGACGCGCATGAATGGATTAACGAGA
>CAZOOK010000096.1:0-4240 GCA_964581385.1 uncultured Salinisphaerales bacterium | reverse complement strand
GACGTGTCGATCACGCTGCGCTGATCGCTACGCTGGCACGACCGCTGCGCTGGCTTGCACCGGTACTCGACGATGTGAGCGGTTTTATGCTCAATGTGGAAAAAGCCTAAGAACCTGTCCAAAAACCCACTGTGCTCGGCATTTTGGGGGCATCCGGTGCTCGGAATCCTCATTTACTCCTATGTAAACTCCGGTTCCTGCGCTCCGGGTGCCCCCAAACTGCCGTCGCTCGCTACGGTCTTTGGACAGGTTCCAAGGCATTATCCGCAGCCGGTTACACTTCGGGGACACTGAATATCTCCGATCCACACGATTATCGTGACAGAACCGAATACACAGACATTACCGTCGACCGCGGTACTGCGGGTCAACGCTCTGCACAAGCAATTCGGCGACATTGTCGCGGTCGATAGCGTGTCATTCGATGTCCATGCAGGCGAAATCGTTGGGCTGCTCGGCCCCAACGGTGCCGGCAAGACCACGACGATCAATATGATCCTCGGCGTACTGGAGCCGAGCACTGGAACGATCGTCATCGAGGGCCACGACGTGCGAAAGGCGCGTTCGCGAGCGCTCGATCGCACTAATTTCGCCGCCGTCTACGCGCCGCTTCCAGGCAATCTCACTGTTTACCAAAACCTGCGCTTTTTCGGGATGATCTACGGTGTGCGTTCGCTGTCCGAGCGCATCGAAGCACTGCTGGAGCAATTCGATCTGCAGCGCTTTCGCGACCGCAAGTGCGGCGTGCTTTCGTCCGGCGAGCAGACCCGTGTCTGCCTGGCCAAGGCGATGCTCAATCGTCCGCAGCTACTGTTGCTCGACGAACCCACCGCATCGCTGGATCCCGCCGTTGCGCATGACATCCGCGCCAAAATCCGCGATATCGCCGTGCAGGGCGGTGCCGGCATTCTGTGGACTTCGCACAACATGTATGAAGTCGAAGAAGTATGCGACCGCGTATTGTTTCTGGTACGCGGCAGGCTACTGCTGCAAGGCAGTCCGCAGGCTTTGCTGCGAGAGCACGGCGCCAAGACGCTCGAAGAGCTGTTCGTTCGCATCGCGCGGATCCCGCTGACGGATGCGGCGGTGTCGGCATGATGCGGCTACGGCCCACCGCCGCCATTGTTTTGCGCCAGTTCTATCTGATGCGTGGCAGTCCCACGCGCCTGTTGCCGATGTTCGCCTGGGTGGCGATCGATATCGTGTTGTGGGGCTTCATTACCCGCTACCTCAGCAGTGTCAGCGCTCCCGGCATCAACTTCGTGGCGGGGCTGCTCGGTGCCGTGCTGCTGTGGGATTTCTTCACGCGCGTCATGCAAGGCGTGACGACCGCGTTTTTCGAAGATGTCTGGTCGCGCAATTTTCTCAATATTTTCGCGACGCCGTTGTTGATTTCCGAGTATGTCGGTGGGCTCGTATTGACCAGTATCGTCACCAGCGTGATTGGACTGGCGGTGATGCTGCTACTGGCGACGACCGTGTTCGGCCTCTCGTTTTTCGCCTACGGAATCCTGCTGGTTCCTTTTCTGCTGGTGCTGTTCCTGTTCGGTATCGCACTCGGCATTTTCGCCAGCGCGATGGTGCTGCGACTAGGTCCCGCGTCTGAGTGGCTGGTGTGGCCGATTCCCGCGCTGCTGTCGCCGTTCGCGGGCGTCTTCTATCCGCTATCGACGCTGCCATTGTGGATGCGTGCGATTGCGGCCCTGCTGCCGCCGTCCTACGTGTTCGAGGGCATGCGTGGCATCGTCGCGGGCAATGGCTTTTCCGTGGCGACGCTCGCTGCCGCGCTTACGCTGGCAGTGATCGAAATCGTCGCTGCCTGTTGGTTCTTCTCGCACGTTTTTCGCTTCGCGGTGCGTACGGGACTTCTGGCGCGTTATAGCGCCGAGAGCGTCAGCTGATCCGGAAACGGAAAGGTTTCGCCTCGGCGGGTGGGCGGCGGTTCAAAACCACTCCTCTGATTTAATTACATCTTTTTTGCCACAAATCTCTTCTCGCGTCACCTCACTTGCGATAACATTACGATCATAATACTATTCATTGGGCCGGAGGTGAGCATTCAGTCCGGCAGGAGAGGACGACTGGTGAGCCGCCCTCGTCGCAATTCGACTGGACGAACAAGCCATGAATATCAGCACACTGCGTCATCTCGTAACCCACGAACCGGGTGCCGGAACGGCGCACCGGGAAACTGCTCTCCCGGCCAACGCAAATGCCAACGCAACTACCAATCCGGATCGTGGGCGGTTTGCGGCGCTGGTAGCAGCGCTTGCGCTGATCACTATTCTTTTACTGGCATCGTTGGACGGTGTTGGCACTGTGGGCGCGTCGGACAAGCCCGGTGATACTGCGGAGCCAGCTGTGATCGTTTCCGTCACCAGTCCGGCACCTGTCGTCGTCGCACCTTGATTGGCTACGATAACGCCAGATCTCGCGCAAGCTACGCGTGATATGGTGGTTATCATTCAGCGGAGGAAATCATGCGCTATCCATCGTCGCACAAGTCGGAAACGCACCAGCGCATTCTTGAAACCGCGGCTGCGAGCTTCCGCAAGCATGGCGTCGACGGCATCGGCGTCGCCGACTTGATGAAATCGGTCGGCCTGACGCACGGTGGCTTTTACGCACACTTCGAATCCAAGGACAAACTGTTTGCGGAAGCGATCGACGCAGCATTCACCGATAGTCTGTCGAGTCTGCAACAAGCCATTGGGAAGGCTCCCGCCAGCGCACGACGCAAAGCGCTCATCGACGCTTACCTTTCAGCGCGGCACCGCGATCATGCTGACCGTGGCTGCGCGATCGCTGCCCTCGGCACCGATATTGCGCGCCAGGGAGTAGACGTCAAGGAAGTTCTGGAAAAGCAGTTCGAGACGTTTGTCGACTTGCTCCAGACATTGTCAGGCTCGGGCTCGGCGAAGAGCCGCAAGGCAGCCATCAATACCATCGCTGCGATGGTCGGAGCGATGGTGCTGGCGCGCGCTGTGCCTTCAGAAGAGGTATCCGACGAAATACTCGCGGCGGTTCGCGACAGCCTGAAAGATCGGGCGGACTGATCGCTGGATTTACGTGAACCGGCTGCCGCAGCTTTGCGGGTTCGGCCCGGAGTCTACGTGCCGAAAATGTCGGACGCTTACCAGATCAGATCATCCGGTACCGTGTAATCCTTGTAGGGATCGTTGTCGTCGATCGCACCCGGTCCGGTATTGTGAAAAACGACTGCGCGCTCATCGCGTTCGCGAATGCGCTCGACTGCCGTCGCCGGCACCATTTCGTAGCGTCCCTCGCAGCGCACGATTGCCACTTGTCCCTGACCCAACTGCACCCGCATCTGCGCATTGACAGGAATGCGCCGGATTTTCTTGCCATCGATAAAGTTATAGAACTCATCGCTCTCGATCTTCGGCAGACGATTCTGCTCGACCAGCTGCTTCACCTGTGCCTTGCGTGCCTTCAGCTCCGCCTTCTCCTGTGCCTGCCGGTTCCGCGCCTGATCCTGCGCGACTTTTTCCGCAAGCGCGCGTTGAGCGGCGAGCTTCGCCTCGTCGGCCGCGGCCGAAGGATTCTTCGACTGCTGCAGCTTCTGCTTGTGCCGCTCCTGACTTGCCTGCTGTGCCTGCTTTTTATTGATCAGACCGGCCTGAAGCAGCTGATCGCGCAATGACATGCTCATAACATTTGTCCGTCTATCAAGGGCTAGGTGTACTGGAACGCTCCGCGTCCAGTAAAAGCTATGGGGATTGTTCCAACGAGCCGGCGCAAGCGCAACGTCCTGGCAGAGGATATATCGGAACTAGCTCATGGTGCTAGGGAGAGACTCTCAATACAATTATAAGACATTGATAATAAACAATTACTAAGAATTAATATTAGCAATTACTCACAATGTTACTCACTTCTCCCTTGATATGCTCCGACTTCTCAACAACATCAAAATCAGGAGAATCCGAGTGCGTTTTGTGAAATTGCTGGCTGCGCTAGCTGGGCTTTACCTCTGTGGGTCCGTGTTTGCTGACGACTTCGATTTTCGCGGTGCAAAACTAGGCATGACACTTTCTGAATTGAAGGCGTTGCCAGCATTGCCGCAAGCGGGCTCATCCTATCCTGATGGAACATTCGTTTCATGTGATCCTGTGGATGATGAGGGTGCAAAAATCGGCGAAGTTAGCTGCCGGCGAGCCGGAGATGTCAATGATCATTGAAAACGGACCAAGTGTGATCACGCAAAACTGACCAGGGC
>CAZOOK010000095.1:0-4330 GCA_964581385.1 uncultured Salinisphaerales bacterium | reverse complement strand
CTGACTCTAACGAATTGCAGGTGTGAAAAAGCCGGGTTTTCTTAAAACGGCATTTCTGTCATCCTCTTCTTACCAAGGAAGGAGGTGGCAGCATGGACGCTGAAAAGAAGACCCGGCACGTGGATCGTGAACGAAAATCAGACGATTCGCAAGAGTCACGGGGAGCAAAACAATTCGTGATTCCGATGACGCAGCAAGACTATGATGAGTGGTGGGACGATCCGAAGCAGGTTCGAACCGTTCTGGAAGAATTTGCACGCAATCATCCAGAGCGTGTTCCAGAAGACTTTGATCAGGGATTCGCGCTTCATGGAATGGGACGTGAATCGTCCAAGCTGCCTGGTATTCGCCTCAGAAAAGTGGTGTTAATCAGCGGCGAATCCTTTTGGCTGAGACCCAGCTTTGTCTTCAGTTATATGATGGGGACCGTGGATGAACTCGAATATCCATTGCTGTTGGCTTCGTATGGGGTCCCAGCTCACTTACTGACCCGAGGATTCGGACACAGTGACATGTTCTGGCAGCGTCACATCGAGCGGTTAGGCAGGAATAGTCTGGTGGGAACAACAGTCTGTGGCGCGGATCAACTTCCTGACCATCTGGCTGCAGATGAGCATCATGCCGATTGGGTCGGCGAGACAGGTTACATCGCAACGACTGCTGGAGGGGGTTGCATTTTGGGAATTGCTCTCACGGATGGGGCTGATGAAGAACACTTGCAAGTGGCCTATGGAGTGTTTGCCAAGGAGGCTCGTGAAGTCGATCCGGAATATGCGCCGGAAACGGTTAATACCGACGGTTGGTGGGCCACACAAAACGCATTCCAGTCGCTGTTTGCCACGGTTACGGTCATCCTGTGTTTTTTGCACGGCTTCTTGAAGGTTCGCGATCGTTGTCGTAAATCGCATGAACTCCATGGCCGAATTTGGGACGTCTACCACGCAAGTACAGCCGAGGAGTTCCGACGGCTCATGAATGAACTGAAACAATGGTGTAGCGAGCAGACTTTCACCGCAGCCGTCAACGAGATGCTGGCCAAATTGTGGAAGCGAATGGAAGCCTATGCCATCGCGTATGATCATCCAGGATGTCATCGGACCAGCAACGCGGTCGACCGTCCAATGAACAGACTGCGACGTCTGGTATATGCGGGGCGGGGCTTACACGGTCACCAAGACTCGTCCGAAAAGCGCTTGCGCGGCTGGGCATTACTTCTGAACTTCCGCCCCTTCGCACCACGCAGCAATACCACGCGTCAACATGTCAGTCTGGCTCATCAACTCAACGGAAAATGCTACCATCAGCACTGGCTGCATAACTTGATGATTGCAACATCCCTGATGGGCGCTAGCAAAAACGCACCTGCAATTTGATAGAGTCAGGAGATTTCAGATTTGGGATCAGAAATCGTTCTCAATCTGCAGACCTGATCATTGATGACTGGTTCAAAGGCCAATAAACCACCGAGGCAGGCTCAATCATTCCAAAACGCGGTTGAGCCTCATTTTTGCTGTTTTTGCGGAGGTTTGAAGTGACTCGGGTTCACATAGTCTAACAAGATTGATGTGGATTCGTCTGTTTTTCAGGGCTTTTCGTTGTTGTTGATCCCGTATTTGTTATTGTATGTGAAGCCAAGGCGAGGCTGGAGCCTGGTCTTCTTCACATACTATAACGGAGTCGGAGATGAACTTAACTCCCAAGGAGCGAGAGGTCGTTGAACGACTTCGATCTCATCGCGTTGCGACCATGAAATTGCTGCGGGACGAACTGGACGTTTCGCACATGACGGTTGTTCGGGCTTGTAAGAAATATGGCTATCATTCCAGCATCAACCACAATGCCAGTTTTTACACCCTGCACGATGTGCCTCACTTCGATCCGGACGGATTGTGGTTTCATGGTGATATTTGCTTCTCTCAACATGACACACTCGAAAAAACTCTGGTCGCAATGGTCCAGAATGCTCCGGCGGGATTCACGGTCGCAGAGTTGGAACAGCGGTTACACACGCGTGTGGCTAACCTGCTCTCACGACTCAGCCGACGTCAGGTTGTGGCGCGTTGTTTCGCTGGTCGCCAAGCAGTGTATCTTGCAACCGACGGGCTTCGGCAACAGAAGCAGCGGGAGTCGCGAGAGCGACGGCGACAAGAAAGCTCCGCCCACACCGTTGCGTGTCAATCCGCAGAATCGCCTTATCCTCAAGACTGTGATGTCGTCCTGGTCCTGCAGGTGCTGGTCCAAATCATCAAGTCGCCACAAGCAGATGCTGGGGCCGTGGCGAAAGCATTGTGTGCCAGTGGCTGTCACATTACCGCCATTCAGGTCCAACGGATATTTGAGTTCTACTCGCTCAAAAAAAAACGGCACACTGGAGGTCGCCGACCTGGCCCTGCGACTCGCCCAGGATGAGATGGTTAAATTACGGACCGCCGCCGAATTACCCGACTGCGCCGAATACACATTTGATGCCCTCCAGGAGCGAACGGATATTGATGAACGGGCAAATCTCTCTGTGAATCCAGCCGACACGGAAAGCGAGGTTCTCGGGTCCGTGACGAAAACCGCGAGAAGAACAGTGGTGACCTTGAAATACGGTACGTTTGTCGCGAGGGAGGTGGTGCGATCAGCCAGGACATCCGAAGGCCTGAAGATCTCGCGACACAGTGCAAAACTGGCTCGTCTGGTGGCGCCAGGCTGTCGCCATAGTTATGATCTGATCGCTTATGTCGGCCGGGAAAGTTTTCTCCACGGACGTCGACTGAACGAAATCCAACAGGATCTGGAACAAGGTTCGCCGTCAATTCAACTCGCCACCAGCAGTCTGGATGACTTGCGTCGGCGGTTTCTGTTTCACTTGGGAGAAGTTCATCGGCGGGCGGCTCCGCGATTGCGCGATGCGCTGACATGCCAAGGGGGCCTGACCTGGCTGATCGATGGGACACTGGAACCTGGAACCGCGATGTTCTTCGGAGTGCAGGAACCGTGTTCGGGCATCTTATTGGGGTGTCGCAAGATTCCCACCGAAAACGCCGACGACATCGTCCCTTGTCTGAAAGACGTGGCCAATCAATTTGGTGTTCCGCGACGCGTTCTGCATGACCTGAGTAAGGCCATGTCGCTGGCCTGCGGCACCGCTTTGCCTACGGTCCCGCAACAGGTCTGCCATTTTCACTTCGCCAGTGATGTGGGGGAGGATCTGCTGTCGGCGCCGCAGCAAGCGCTCTCGGCGCGACTCCGGCAATTGGAACTGCAAGTGCGTCTTCGTGAACAACGTAAAACGCAAACCGAATGGCTCCGCGATCATGCCGACGCGGCGGGTGCAACATTGATTTTGCAACAGGTCTTGCGGGGCGAGTCCCCACAGGAAACTTGGGACAACGCCTTGGGACGTGAAGTCCTGTTGGCATTCCATTTCTGGATGCTGGACTATGTCGCTGACGGAGGCCGGCAGGGATTTCCTTTCGACCCCCATATTCTGTATTTGCATCGGCGGCTGATCCGCGGACACGACGCCTTGACGCGGTTATTGTCACATCCCACTGTGATGGTTGAAGCCCCTGTGGCATTACGTAATCTCCACGGTCACTTGACGCATTACCGACAGGATCCTCAGATCATCGCCGCCGCCCGCCATTACGAAATCGCGTTTCGGGAATTCGACCGACTCCGAACGATATTGCGGTTGGCGTCCCAAGGTGAAAGCCCCATGCATCACGGCTATGACTTAACTCTTGCGCAAGATGAGCAAATTCGAACGGAGCTCGTTATGTTCCAGGAAGAATACCGTCAACGTGTCGTCGACTGTTCGGATGAGAGCGAACGAGCGGCCTGTCGCATCGTGCTGACGCACGTTGAAAAATACATTGAATATCTGCTCCCGCCAAATGGCTTTGGAAACAACGATGGCGTGCGAACCACCAATGGGCTGGAAGGATACTGGAGTGAGTCCAAACGCGACTGCCGTCATATCCAAGGCCGACGAAAATTAACCCGTACGTTTGAGGCTCTGTCGGCTGAACTGATGTTGATTCCGAATCTGCGTCGTGCGGAATACCTTCAAGTCGTGCTAGATGGCAGTCTTGATCATCTGGCCGAAAAATTTGCCGAGTCTCAATCCCCCCGGGGGGCGTACAGCGTTTGGCGAAAGACGAATCGTTCTCTTAACATCGGCCGCCTACCCACCCGAGTTCTTCGTCGAGCAGGCTTCATCGATCAGTTAATCACCATTTACGACACTCAATGCCAAACAAAACATGAGAAGTCTGCGCAAATCACGTAGAATTCGACTCAGCCCAGCAGATAATATGCCAACCGTGTATTGGAATGATTG
>CAZOOK010000094.1:0-4333 GCA_964581385.1 uncultured Salinisphaerales bacterium | reverse complement strand
AAAAAGCAGCCAATCGAAGGCTGCTGTACGCTAAATTTGTGCTGCTATGGTGGGGACGAACAGACAAGTTTTGAACTAATGATAGCAGACCTCGCGCAGTGGTTTATAGATAATCCAGCGCCTGCGTGGAAACGTGAGCTTAGCGAGGCGTCAGCCGTTCAACACGAAATGACTTACAGATACTAAGCGTCTGCATAACAGTAGCCAGAACTGTTTTGAACGGATGTAGTTTAGAGAGATGCTATAAGTTCGCAAAAATGTTTAGGGTACTTTACGGCCAGAAGGTCTGCCGCTTGCTGTGGCGCGAACCAGTCATAAGCTATATGCTCATCGGATATTGTAACAGTACTGGCGTCTGCGACCTCACACTCGTAAATGCCTAAAATCAAACCTACCGTATCATCGCCCACGGGTATGCGGATATTCGCCAAAACCATACCTATTTCTTTGGTGGTCTTGATATCGTTTATGCCTGTTTCTTCGGCTACCTCTCGCTTGAGTGTATCCGTAACGCTGTCGCCTTTTTGTACCCTGCCGCCTGGCAAATCCCAATAGTTTTTGTTATTACCGTTCAGCTTGGCGGGGTTCACTTGCAAGAGCAGTATGTGACCCTTCTCGTTGCGTATCAGTGCTTTTATGCCGAGATGAAAACTATCTTCGCTCATTGCTTGGTGGCCAGTAGTTCAATGATATTATCGGTTTTAGGTGACAGTTCTGTCCGCATAAAGTCTACGTATAAATGCTCGTCGTATGCCTTGGTGTAGGCAACATTGAAGCCCGCCCCGGCCACGTACTTGCTAATCGAGTCCTCGGTATGGAAATAGCGGCTGTATGAGTGAACTTTGCCTGTTTTATCATCTGTAAAGCTACAACTAGTGAGGTTAGTCGCTGGGTCAAAATGTGCATCTTCGCGTGTAGCATCGGGGCATTTCGTAGAGCGTACGACCACAAACAGTCTGCCGCCTGCCTTGAGTACGCGGTGTAATTCGTCAAGAGCCGCTACCAGCTTGTCTTTGGGCAGATAATGAAGTACGAGTCTTGCATAAATGTAATCAAAGTGAGCATCCGTGTACGGGAGCGGCTCGGCTACATCTTCAATCTTTGCCTCAATCTGTCCATCGAGATGTCTTTCGGTGATGTATTTTTTAGCAAATGCTACGCCCTCTTCGTCGATGGTAGTGGCGACTATATGCCTCTTAGGGTTAGCCTCTGCCATACGTATTTCGGCAACGCCGCCTGTCGATATGCCCACACTCAATATTTGCAGGTCGTCGTTAGTAAGTGTGGCAATACCGTTGTCTTCACTGATTGATGCTTTTATATCCATATAGGGATTATAGCTTAGTCTGGCCTTTTATAGTTGCTCATAGCTCACAGAGGTTAGCAGAGTATAATGTAATGTATGAACGAGCTACGCAAAAAACCAAAACAGGGTGGGGTGCGTCCCCAAGGTACTGCGCGTCAGCTTGCCCCGCGCCAGCAGAGATTTTTGGAGCTATATTGCGACGCTAACAGTTCCACATTCGGTAATTGCTACCAGTCAGCTATCGCGGCTGGTTTTTCGGATATGACAGCCCGAAATCTCACGCACAATAAACCGAGTTGGTACTCGGAAAAACTCGGTCAAATCAAAATCATGGAGCCAGAGGATTTACTGGGCAAACTCACCGAGATTATTAATAGCGGTGTGGAAACGACTGCTAGTAAGTTGAGAGCCATTGATATGCTGCTTAAAGTGAACAAGATGTATCAACCAAACGTCCAGACCTTTAACCAAATCAACATACAGAACGTACTCGATTAACATGGAATGTACAAACACCTTAGCAAGTAGTAGTTTCTTCAACCAGAGCTTTTATCAGCAACTTGTTTCGAATGTTGTAGCAGGATTAGTAACGGGGATAGTGGTTGGTGTCATTATTCTTTTAGCACAGCGGGCAATTGAAAGCCGCCGTGAGCGCCTCAAGGTTAAGAACGAAATTGCAGCTAAATGGGAAGAGATACTTACCGCTGCGGGTGAGCCAGATACATTAATTATGGGCGACCCGCGTAATACGGCTCCGCCGTCGGCCTTAGCTATATCAAATACTATTCGTGAGTTACCAATTCCTTATTGGTATGAGGTTTATCCTGGCAGTGCCAGCCTTAAACGCCTAGCCGATTTCAATCAGGCTTACAGGCAATTTATAGTCGAGGCTGCGCAATTTAGTTCGGTGCTCAATATGGTGGTCAGGACATACAACGCATCTAGGGGAGCTATCCAACCAAATGACTCACCGCTAGTTTCATATTATGTAGGAAAATTATTTGGACTATCCGACGACCAAATATCACCCTTCTTAGACTTTGCGGCAAGTAATAGCTTGCCAGAATGGATAACAAGTGGGTTTAATGAACTCGAGCAAAACGCTACACTCAAAGCTGAGGCAACTGGCTACGCCCAGGCTAAAAAGAAGCTTGCGACTGCCATAAATCGTATACGTAACCACCCAGCATTCGAGATTTAACTGTTTTTTGTGATATAATAAGGGAAAAGGAGCAATCAGGAAGGGTCTATGACCTGTGGTTGCTTCTATACAAAAATATAATCCAGACGATGCTTTAGTTGCGCTTATCGAATTGTTGCAGGCCATAGACACCACGGCCGCTGTTGCAGTACTCAATGCAACTACAATTAGCGACAACAATGGCGGGCGCATCCTACTCTAATCTGCTATGGTGCTATAACAATCCCATGTTACGAAACGAAACTATCGACATTACTAAGCTACGCTATGTGCTGTATGCTCGTAAATCCACTGAGGATGAAACGCGCCAGGTGCGTTCGATTGATGACCAAATCAAGGACTGCATGAAGCTTGCCGAAGAACTGGGGCTAAATGTCATTGGTGAGCCGGTTCGCGAGAGCAAGTCGGCCAAGCATCCACGGTTACGTCCTAAGTTTACGCAAATGCTTCGGGACATCGAAAATAAAAAGTATGACGCCATTCTGTGCTGGCATCCTGACCGGCTGAGCCGGAACATGCTTGAAGGCGGTGAAATTATAAACATGCTAGATGACGGCGTACTGAAAGATATTCGGTTCCGAACCCATCAGTTCAGCAACGACGCAAATGGCAAAATGCTACTCGGTATGCTCTTTGTGTTTTCGAAACAATATTCGGATGACTTATCCGATAAAGTCAGCCGTGGCGTATCGGGAAACCTTAGCGAGGGCAAGTCTGGCGGCACGCCTAAGCTTGGCTATACTCGAAACGAGATAAGTGGATTGTATGAGCCGAGCGAGTTTTATGACGCAATAAAAGAGGCATGGCGCAAGCGACTTGCAGGACAGAGCATTGAGGCCATTACAGAGTATTTACTACAAGAAAATGTTCACCGCGTGACAAAACGCAAACAGGGCGGCCGTGTACTACGCCCGTCTAAAAGCACTATCGCCAATATGTTTCACGACCCGTTCTATCACGGCACACTTATACAAGCCGACCAGTCTGTAGACTTGTGTGAGCTTTACAACTTCGAGCCAATTGTGACGCGGGACGAATATGAGCAGGTGCAGTTGTTTGGCTACGGCCGGACTAAAGACCACGCAACGATAAAGCGGACTGCGTTCTACCCCTTGCGCGGATTGGTGTATTGCGCAGTTTGCGACAGTTCCATCTATATGAAGGTAGGGAAAAATAAAACGGGTAGCGGCAAGTATGTGCTGTCATACCGTTGCGATAATAAAGACTGTACTCGTGCGCCACGGTCGCTTCGCGCTAAGCATATTTTCGATTCGATGTATGAAACGCTAGATAAGTTTGAATTAAGTGATGAGGCGTATACACGATATAGTAGGGCACTCGACGGCATGACTGAGGAAAAGCTACTGGCAATTAAGCAGGATATTCACAGCAAGCGCGGCGTGCTGGCACAGTTGGTAAAAAAGATTAACGAAATAGCGCTTGGCCTCGGCCGCCTAAATCCGCAGTCGCCAGCATACAAGCCGAACGAGGTCGAGTTAGAGCGCTTATCTAATGAGCGTGACGACCTGCAAGACAGAATTGATAAGTTACAGCAAAAGGTAGCGCAGCCAGCCCGTATTAAGCTCGATAAGAATGAATTCTTGAACTTGGTGAAAACTGCGGCTAATAAGATGCGGGCAGGCAGCGCGGCCGAAAAAGACGCCTTATGCCGCATTTTGTTTTTGAACCTACGTGTAGATAACGAAAAAGTAGTCGATTACCTCTGGAAAGAGCCGTTCGACACACTCGTAAAATCGTCTGAAATCTATTCTGGTGGGGGTACTTGGGCTTGAACCAAGGACCAACAGGTTATGAGCCCGCTGCTC
>CAZOOK010000093.1:0-4457 GCA_964581385.1 uncultured Salinisphaerales bacterium | reverse complement strand
CGTTCTATTCAGTAGGATCGTCGGTTTTCCTCCGGCCATTCTTCTTGGGTGGCTGGCTCGGTGGGGTTGAAGCCTGGCGCAAAGGTGACTTTGAGCGCCGGGTCTGGTTTGAGACGATTTCGGACTTCCGGCTTGACGGCCTTCATCTCCGCCACGGGCTTGTCGTTGCGACAAATCAACACCACCTCGCCCTTTTCAGACCTCAGGTTTTGGAGAAAACTGCACAGGAGCGGCTGCAATTCCATTTCCCGAGAAAATGACGTGCGTCCACCCGAAGGCCACAGCTGGCGAGTGGCGGCCGCCACGCCAGTGGCTCCCCTTGTTCTCCACCGCGCCACCTTCGGTCCAGTCGTTCAAAATGTCCGCATCGGTCAGACCCCAAATGAAATCCCCCGGCCGAGGTCCCGCCACGACGGGCTACACTGTCGGCCTCCGAATACCCCGGCCGACTCAGATCCCAGGGGCCGTCCAAACCGCAATTTTGGAGCGCAACAGACTGCTCGGTTCTGTGCCGTGTCGGCCTTGACCCACAGGTTGTGAGCGCGCTGGCGCTAGCAACCGATCCGAGGTCGCTGCCTGGATTGGCCCACCCACTGCCGGTGCTCACGGCTTCAGCACCCCAAGCGGCGATCATATTACGGCAGCCACCGCCGCAGGATGGGCACCTGAGGCTTGCCGCACGGTTGCTGGGCCTTCGCCAAAATTGTATTGCACCCCCCGGCTGGAGTTCCAGATACCGCCGCTCCGGCCCGGGATGCACCCTCCCGGTAGCAGGAGTTCAGCCATCGCTCAAGAGCTTGAGCGCGTATTTCTGTCCCTACTCATAGTCATCACCTAACTCATTGAGCATCCGACTTTTGCCGTCACGATGGCGACGCCAACAGCGAACCAGCAACTTCGGCAGCCAATTTTTTTAAGTTCTTTGCTCCTGTTCATTGACACCCTTGGCCGGTGTCTTTTTCTCCGGAGTCAACGTCCGTCTTTGCCTCCCCTCAAAGCCGCTCCTCCGGTGGCTTGTAATTTGAGTCATCCCACAACCAGGGCAATACGCCTGAAATCGCTGTGTCCGGCGAGTGATTGGACGTAGGGTGTGCGCTGCGAATTACGCGCCCAAAGCGCGTGAGCGTCATGATGGAAACGAACACTTCTTTGCAACTGATTTTGGGCACCGACAAGCGCAATCCTTGTTTGGAGGTGTATCAGGATGAATCGGAGCAGCACCTCCACGTTTATTACGGGTTCGAGTTGCTGGAGGTGGTGCCCAACGATCGGGAAGCGATGGCCTTCAAGCTCCTGGCCGCGCAACTCTACAATGCTGGGCTCAAGGTCAAAGCGCTGGAGCAAGCTTTGCAGGTGAATCACAAAACGATGGCGCGATGGGGGGAAGCGGTGCGCGGCGGAGATCCGGAGGAGTTGGCCCGAGTGCTGCTGGGCCGACAGCGCCGGCGCAAGCTCAGTTCGTGGATCCAAGCCTATATCCGCAAGCACTGGGCCGAGATTCAAGCCGGGGGCGGGCGCGACTACAGCCGGCGAACTCGGCAGGAAGTGGAGCGGGTCTTTGGGGTGAAACTGTCCGGAGAGACGCTTCGGCCGTTGTTGAAGGAGTTGCGCGCAGTTACTCAGCGCGGGCCGGTGGCCAGCGCTTCGGCTGCCGACGCCGCTGGTCTTGAGGCCCTGAGCCCTACCCCGGCGGCAGTGGCAGTCGTTGCCGGGACGGCCGAAGAGCCCGAGGAGGTGTTGGAATTATTCCCCGAACTGCTGGGACCGGTGGTGCCGGATCGGGGAACCGAGATCGAGGAGCCGGGACTTGTGAAAGGGGAGGTCCCACCGTTGGAAATTTCGGTATTAGAGGGTGGCCAGGCTCGGGCTGAAGCAAGTCAAAACGGGGAGATAGCTTGCGTTATGGAGGGGGAGAACCTGGGGGCGATGGACCGTAGCAAACCAGCGCTCCAGCAGCCTGGTGGGTTGATTTTGGAGGGGGGTAACGGGACGGGCCTGACGCGCAAGTTAACTCCCGTTTTGGCCGTGCCGCCCCAGCCGCAAACCATGTACTGCGACCACTTGGGCGTGCTGCTGTTCTGCGGGGTGTTGCTGGAGGTCAGCGGTGCGCTCGCCGATTGCGGCGAGATGCTCAAGCAATGGCTGGCCTGCATCTTTCTGGGCGCGGTGAACATTGAGCAAACCAAGTATCTCAATTGGAACGATCTCAATGAGTTGTTGGGGCCCGTGGTGCGTTCGCCTAAGACTCAACGACGTCAACTCACCCAGTCCGCTCATGAAGCGACCGTCAAAGCGTTATTCCAGTTGAACGCTCGGCGGCTGGAAACCAAGGCGAACACCGATTTGTACTTGGACCCCCACACCAAGCATTACACCGGGATGCAAGCGGTTCTCAAAGGGTGGTGCCCAGGTATTGGGCACGCGGACAAGGCCATGCATTGCGACTTTTTGCACACCGCCCGAGGGGAGCCGTTGTATTTCGAGCTCACCGACAACTATGCGGATTTGCGGGAGCGACTACCGGGCTTGATGGAGCGCTGCCGCCAAACGTTGGACTGGCCCCATGACCGGGTGCTAACGCTGATCGTGGATCGCGCCGTATTCAGCCTGGATTTCTTTTCGGGGATCCGAGCCAACCCAGCGCTCCACTTGATTACCTGGGAAAAGGGTTATGAAGCCCAGGGTTCATGGCCGGCGGAGAAAGTGAGCGGGAAGATGGTGATCGAGCGCTCGCGCAACCGAGCCAACGACAAACGGATTTATCGTTTTGAGTATATCGACGAAAGCTGGAACCGCCAACCAGGCATGCGGCGCTTGCGGGTGCGGGCGACCAATCCCGAAGGGCGGACGGTGGAACTGGCTATTCTCACCGACGATCTCACGCGCGCCGCCGTGGAGATCATCGGATTGATGTTTCAACGCTGGTTACAGGAGAATGATTTCAAGTATCAGATCAAGCATTTTGGACTCAACCAGATCGTCAGTTACCAAGTGGTGCCCTATGACCAATTGCTCAAACAATTGAACGACCGGCAAGTGGAGTCGGAGGCCTATCGCGCCTTAACTGACCAACGGCGGGGACTGCGGCGGCAACAGGGACATTTGCTGGTGGAACAAGAGCAGAGTTCGCGGCATGCGGCGACACGTCAAAAACGGTTGGAGCAACTGGCGGTAGTGGGCATGGCTGGGGAGCTACCCGAGCTCACCGCGCAGCGCGAGTTGGAGCGCCACCAACTCATGGCGGCACAAACTCGCCACCAGACCACCAGCCAATCACGCACGGCAAAGATCGCCGATTTGAATGGCAAGTTGGCCGCGTTGGAAGTTCTGCTGGCTAAGACCCAGAAGGAAGTTTCTCGCCTGACCATGCTGGTAGCGCAAAACAAGGTGCGCTTGGACAGTCGGAACAAACGGCTGATGGACGTGCTCAAGGTGATCGCCCGGAACAGCTTTTACAAGGCCCTGGCTCCCTTCAAGCAGGACTATAACAACTATCGCGATGATCATGACTACTTCCGCCAACTGACCCGTTGCGGGGGCGTGCTCGAACCCAGCACGACCCACGTCACGGTGCATCTATTGCCGCGCGTGAACTACCCAAAAAAACTGCGCAAGATCGTCGAGCGTTACTTGGAACAGGTTAACCAGAGAGAGCCGAAGATGCCCGACGGATCAGAGCGGCCTTTAAGCTTCCGTTTGGCCAAAAGGTCGGACTTCAAACTGACTCTGTCGCGATCCTGAGACCAGGCATACAGCCACCCTCCGCCCAAACCAACGTGTTCCAGTGATGGTCATCTTTCCCATCTGCGCAGAGCAACCTCAGCGACGGCAGAACGTACTTGGGTTGCCCGGGGAACTCGAACTGCGGCGCCTACCGGCCCGATTTTCCAAATACCTGAGGTCTGCCATGGCGTGGCGCCCGTCGCGGAGCACCAACCCGGAGGGTTGGAGGATGGCAGCCGGGGGACGTAGCGGAGCGGAGACCCCCGGTAGCGGTCTGGATGTCTTCCGCATCCTGGAGGGATGCCAGAGGTCTGCGACCCCTCCGGGGTCGAGAAACAATATCCTACGACGTTCCGGGGGTATCGCTCTGCTCAACCCCCGGCTACCGTCTGGCAAGCCTCTGGCTTGCTCGGAAACAGTCGAAAAGTCGAACCAGCCGGTGCAGCGGACGCAGGGTTACGGTTTGCTGTTTTCCGGGGAGCAGGTGCCCAGCGCCGCTGACATTTGTCGCTAGAGCGATATGTCACTTGCCCTCACAATCACCTACAGTGACCCGGATCGCAGCCGGGACGTTTACCATCCGTTTTCATTTCAGGTTGTTCTGGTGAGAGCATGGTGGCCACTCGCGAAGCGTCTCGGTTTGCCGTTGCTTCAGCAGCTTGAGTGTTTAGACATTAGAGACCAAGCAGACGCGGAAAAGCTCGTCTGTGAGCTTGAAATTGTGCGTGAAGCAT
>CAZOOK010000092.1:0-4575 GCA_964581385.1 uncultured Salinisphaerales bacterium | reverse complement strand
CACGGGAGATCGGTTTCTACGTGAACTCGCATAGGTCATGCAAACAATTGTTTGCTCGCCCTCTCATTATTCACCTTGGAGTGCCGCATCAGTCAACGCCCGAGTATCAAACGACCGCACCGAACAGCGCCCCCACACCCGCAGTGATCGCCATCGCGAGCGCTCCCCAGAAGGTGACTCGCCATGCACCCCTCAACACGTCTGCGCCGCCGACTCGTGCAGAGACGACACCCAACAGGGCTAAGAAGGCGAGCGACATCCCCGATATCCAGAGAATCAGGCCCTGCTGGGACGCCAACGCCGTCACGCCCAGCGGCAACACCGCGCCGACCGCGAAGCTGGCGGCCGACGCCAGCGCGGCCTGAACGGGGCGCGCGCTGTGGGCTGCGGAGATGCCGAGCTCGTCGCGCGCATGGGCGCCGAGGGCATCGCGCTTCATTAATTGCTCGGCCACTTGCTGTGCTAGGCCAGGCTCGAGCCCACGGGCAACGTAGATGGCCGTGAGTTCCCGTTGCTCCGCGGCGGGATCGGCTTTGAGCTCGGTGCGCTCGCGCGACAGATCGGCATTTTCGGTATCCGCTTGCGAATGGACCGAGACATATTCGCCAGCGGCCATCGACATGGCTCCGGCCACCAGCCCCGCAACGCCAGTTACAAGAATATTGTGTTGACTGGCGCCGGCAGCGGCAACGCCGACCACGAGACTGGCGGTGGAGACGATGCCATCGTTGGCGCCGAGGACGGCGGCGCGCAGCCAACCGATGCGGTCAGTGCGATGACGTTCAGTATGGCGGCGTAACGATTTCATGGCGTGGTGGTATCCGTGGGTCGATCGGAAGTGAGGCCCGGCAGAGCTCTCACCCATGACGGCATCGACAGGGTGCCGCTGCAGATCGTCGAACGGCGCAACGTCGAGAAAGTGCACAGCACGTCCGCATGCAAGGAGATAAGGGACGGCGTCGCTGCATCGGCTTAAAACTGGATTGGTCCTGAACACGGAAATCGAAAGCCGTCATAGCTGAAATCATCGTGTCAACCGACTGCGTAGACCAACCTCGTGGTCAGCCAGCACGCCTACGCCGGCCATTTCGTCGAGGTTTATCAGACAATAGCTTGGGCATGTCACGCAGCAGGCCGTTAAACTGCTGTCGTATCAACTTGTAGCACTCACAGGATTGTTTCTTCAAGCCGGCCTCGTCGAGAATGCGTATGCGAGCGCGGTTGTAAGTTATAAATCCGGCCGTTTGAAGCTTTCCAGCTGCCTGGGTAACACCCACGCGGCGCGCTCCCAGCAGTGCGGCAATGGATTTGTGGGACATTTCAAACTCGTTTGATTCAGCATGGTCGTGCATTGTCAGCATCCAACGGGCGAGGCGCTGCACTAGCGTGTGGTGCTGGCAGCAAGCGACCGATTGACTGATGACAGCGAGCAACGCTTGGGTATAGCGCAGAAGCAGGCGTTGCAGTGGACTGCCAAAGCGAAGTTCCTGCCGCAGATCACTCGTCTTCATTCTCATAGCGTCGCCCGGAATCTGCACAACGGCTTTGTCTGGCGTAATCAGGCAGCCCAAAAAAATATTGATGCCCACCATTCCTTCGCCACCAATGATCCCGACTTCAACGGTACCGCCGTCCTCCAAGGCGTCGATCATGGCCACGGTAGCACTTCCGGGAAAGTACACGTAGTCAATGCGTTGGTCCGCACGATAGATGATCTCACCGAGGTTCAGGTCTACCCGCTCGAGCTTGGGTCGAAGGTGCTCGTATTCAGAATTGAGAAGAGCGCGCAGGATGTCGTTCCTGACGGGGACTTCCGTTCCAGAAGGCTGACGCTTTTTCGTTCTCATTTCGGTAGTGCTCCTCCGTTAGCTCCGTGCTCAACTGCTCAGCGTTCCTGACATAAGCGGCCGGAAGATGATTTTGCTAATTCCTTCGCGCCGCCATCGCCATAGATCCACTCGTTGGCAAAGTTTTACACCGTCGCCGCACGCGAGAATTGATCTGTATCAATACGTACGGTATCCGACATTGCAATGCTACGAATGTGGGATCTTTACCACGGATGGGTCTATCAATATTAGGAGGTGTCTCATGAAAGCGAAGCCCTTGCTCAGATCTATTTCAGTTGCATCATTCGTCGCCCTCGCGGCCGCGAGCGCCACAGCGGTCGCGGATTCTGATCGCGCAGAGCCTCATAGTTCCTCCGTCGGCGTCGCCATAGATGATGCGACCATCACCGGCAAGGTGAAAACCAAATATATGCAGGACAGCCGGCTCAAGCATTCGGACGTCAGCGTGACAACCGCTAACGGTGTTGTGACCCTTACCGGGTCAGCTCCCTCCAGCGAAGCAAAGAACGCCGCAGCCGAATTGGCGCGGAGCGTTGAGGGTGTCAGCAGCGTCGAAAACGATATCCACGCGCCCACCGTCAGTACACCTTCGGTCGGCGATAAAGTCGAATCGACAACGAAGCATGCCGCTAAAAAGACCGAACGCGTTGCCTCAGATAGCTGGATCACCACAAAGGTCAAGTCGTCTCTGCTCGCTGACAGTATCGTCAAGGGGTTCAACATCAGCGTAAAGACACGCCACCACATCGTTTCCTTGTCAGGAACCGTTGATACACAGGCTTCCATTGATCACGCTGCCGATCTTGCAAAGCAGGTCAAAGGCGTCGAGAGCGTCGACACGTCCGGGCTTCAGATTGGCCACAACTAATGGATTGCTCAACCACAAGGCTGCTTAACCACGAGCGCTCCATGACGGTGCGATCCGGCGAGGACGGAGGCGGAGATTTGTTTCGACACATTGCTTAGTTAGTGAATCTGTTAAGGAGAATAACGATGAGCTTAGGAATGATTCTTTTGATCGTGGTGGTGCTGATGCTGGTCGGTGCGATTCCGACTTGGCCGCATAGCCGGTCCTGGGGGTACGCGCCGAGCGGCGGCCTGGGATTGGTATTGCTCGTCATCATCATATTGATGGTTCTGGGCAGGTTGTAGCGAAATGGGTGCTGTCTGCGGAAGACAGAGTTGCGCCGACACCGAGCATCGATTCGGATTAGTCGTCGTTTGCGTCAGGCTATTCGTCTCTATGACGTAAACAAATACTGTGCCGGCCGAGACTGGTATATCTATTGCGTCCACTCAAGGATCTGCAATCCGAAACCTGCCTCGAAAGGCGAATTTCGCAGCCGCATTTTCGCACGATCCGTCGATTGATCCAGGTCAAAGCGTCGCACGTGCTGTCTGTGTTGCAATTAGAGAGCTCCCTACACTGGGAAGTGTAGGGGCAAGGATGATGAATCGATGAAGCGATCATCTTATTAGGAATCGCAATGCCGCGAGGGAATGCAGCCATGTCTGACGAATACCGCCCCAAGCAGAATCAACTTCTCGCCGCGATGCCGCCGGTCGAGTACTTGCGCCTGTTGCCGCATCTGGAGCTGGTGCCGATGAGGCCCGGCGCCGTTCTCTATGAACCCGGCACACGTGTGCACCATGCCTATTTTCCGATCGATTGCATCGTTTCACTGCGTTATATATGCAAAAGCGGTTCTGAGGACGAAATCGCCATGGTGGGACGGGAGGGCATGGTCGGTGTGTCCCTGTTCCTGGGCGGCGAGGGCACGCTCAAGCGGGCAATCGTACGGAGTGCCGGGTGGGCCTACCGGTTGCCGGCGAATCTGCTGAAGGAATCATTCAACCAGAACGTGCAGGTGCAGCATCTGCTGCTGCGTTATGCGCAAGTCTTGCTGACGCAGATGGGCCAGATCGCGGTGTGCAACCGTCATCACACGCTGGAACATCAGCTGTGCCGCTGGCTGCTGATGAGTTTCGACCGGCTTCCGTCCAATGTGCTGGTGATCACGCATGAATTGATTGCCAACATGCTCGGTGTTCGCCGCGAAGGCGTCACCGAGGCCGCTGGCAGGCTGCAGGCGCAAGGTTTGATCGAGTGTTACCGTGGCCACATCAAGATGATCAATCGCTCGGGTCTGGAGAAGAAGTCCTGCGAATGCTACGTCGTCGTCAAGAAGGAATTCGACCGCTTGCTACCGATGGTCCATGGCGCCGGACATACTGCATGGGATTCGCAGCCGCTTCGTCAGCACGGATCGGGTGGGCTATTAGCTCGCCCATGTCCGGTGTGAAGACCGTTTCTGAAGCCTCTGAACTTCGCGGGTTGACTCATCTAGCCATCGACGCCATGGCAGGATTGGTCGACCTGAGCGAGGCGGTTCATCATGCTGTCGAACATCCACTAGGGATGATTGCCCCGCCGATGCAGAGCCCCGTCAGGGGCATCACAACGCTGGCGTATGGAAGTGTTCGCGGCGTGACCCGTCTGGTGGGTGCCGCAATTGATGTCGTTCTCGCCCAGTTCGCGCCATTGCTTGGCAAGGAGAGCACCTGGCCGAGGCGCGACGCTCTGCTGGCCGTGCTGAACGGGATACTGGGTGACTATCTTGCCGCCTCTGGAAGCTCACTGGCGACGCCCATGTCTCTGCGTTACGGCGATCAGTATCTGAAACCGGACACACAGGCTATCGCGGCGGCGATTCCGCAGGCCACC
>CAZOOK010000091.1:0-5006 GCA_964581385.1 uncultured Salinisphaerales bacterium | reverse complement strand
ATACCGGTACGGAGAGGCTGCCAGAAGAACCAAGATCGATTTCGGCGTCGTCGGCACTTGCTTCCAATTTGGCTGTAATCCCGAGAGGTGGAGTCCAGGTCGCATGGAGTGTCAACCCTCCGTAATAGCCAAACGTAAATGTAGTTCGCCGACCATCCGGCAAGGTCAAGGTGACGTTCCAATTGCCACCGGTTCGCATGCTCACCACTTTCGGCAGGCCATTGGCTAAGGTGTCGCCCGTATCGTTTAACGGCGCGTTATCGGTGCCCAGAGCTACGTCGGTGCGCTCGTCGTCCAATTTCACGTCCATATCGTTCAGGGCGAATGTCCAACTCGCGCCAAATGGCCCCGATTCCGGGTTGAGAGAATTGTATGTTCTCGTCACCGTGAGCGGGATTCCATTAACCGGCAACACCAGATCCTGCTCGCTGAAACTGAATTGACCGATCTTGAGATCGCTTTGCAGTTGTACGCGCACAATTGCGTTCGTCTCATCCGTGCCGCCTCGCACACGCAACACCAAATCGTAAACGCCGTCAGGAACGCTGGTCAGATCCAGTTTCCCAAGAGAACCGTTGGTGCCTCCAATGTGAAAACCTTGGGCATTTTTCGGTCCTGGCGTCAAATCAGCGAAGGGATCCAATGCCGAAACCAAGTCGGAAAGGCTGTCACCGATGGAATTCCAGTCCTCGGGACGGAACAGTTCCACAGCGTAAGAAACGGTATCCCCGACATCGGCATCTGACGCTTGCCCCTGCAAATCAAAAAGCCCGGTCTTGATGATTGGCAGAGTCTCCGTGACGACACCTTGGTTATTAGCCACAGTCGCCACCAGATTGCTGATAATCGCCACGGGTCTATTGGCACTGGCACTCGTATTGGTAAGAACCACCGTTACCGGTGCGGACGTGGTGCTGAGGCCATCGTTATCCGTAGCTACGGCTGTGAACGTGTAGTAACCCGCCACGCTGGCGGTCCAATTTGTTGTCAGTAAACCATTGACCAGATTGGTCAATGTCTTGTAGGCCGCGTTGTTTGCGTAAAGGACCACACTCGTGTTTGTACCATCGTAATCGACAGCCTTCACCTTCACTGTGATCGAAGGGGACGAAACCACATACCTTTTACCGTCTACATTCGGGTCTTTTATCGTAACCGCGGGGCGAGCGCGCACCTGCACTGTCAAATAGGCCAAGTTCGTGTGCGTGCCATCGGTAACCAGATATATGTATTGATCCGTTCCGAACACATTTGGGTTCAGTGTATAAACTATCGACGTATGATTAGCGGAAATTTCCGGCGTTCCTGCCCCCACATGCATCCCGGGAGCGATCCCAGGGTAGAGGGCAACAAGCCGCAAAGGGTTTCCAGTCGAAGTCGCGTCGTTTGATAGAACATTCAGCGTCTGAGGAAGATCACCAGAATTCAGCACAAAGTAGTCGTTTGTGGCCGCCACCGTGTTGCTTGGATCTAGAAAGTTCACAATGACGGGGGCCGATTTGTTTCGCAGTCCGCTGCCATCTTCCGCAACTGCCGTAAGCACATGAGGACCGGGGGACGGTGGATTTAAATGTGCCGACGAATCCCAGACTATCGCCCAACTATCCCCCGCAGTATGAGTTCCGATACCGTCATAGATTAAAATATTATCAGCAAAGAATTGAACGTTCGCGATATTTGTGAGGTTCGGCGACGAGGCGGTGGCATCGATTTCGAGGCTTGCGGGGACATTGGTAAAGAACGTCCCGGACGGTGGATTTGTAATGTTAACCCTTGGAACAGTTGGTGGTTGAGGGTACCCGACACGCCACCGCGCGAATCCGCTATAATTAGTACCGCTCGGAATCTGAGCCAATCCCATATAGGCAAATTTTCCCGCCACGTAGTAATCGTATTTGTTTGGGTCGCTTCCGGCTACTATTAAAGAACACTTGGGCGGATAGCCATAAGTATCACCCACTCTAGGGTCTATGCCTTGATCCAAATCGCCCCATTTCCACTTTTGCTCATCCTCACTCCATTGTGTTGTCGCCAAATAGTTCGCTACGAAGCTATTTCCACCATCGTATATATTAGTAAACTCCCCGCCAATAAACAGCCGTTTCCCGCGCACTGAGATTGTATATACATTATAAATTTCCGAAGTATCGTCATTGTAACTATTAACCAACTCCTGGCCGGGCCCGCCATTAAGTGTTCGCCAGCCAGAAGCCGGATTCCAAATCGCTATTCCATGAGCATTCGTATAATTTCCAGCCGCTACGAATTGCCCGCCGACGTACAGATCATCCGCACAGGAGGCCATCGTCTTCACCGGAAGCTGACCATAGAGACCGTAGTTCTCCCCTCGATTATAGTAATCGCCAGAAAGCTTCAGACCAGTCCCTAAATTCGTCCAAACGTTCCCCTCCAATTTAGCAATATAACCCGCGTTGGTGTTTCCACCGGCGACGGTGAACGCTCCCCCGACGTAAACATCGTTTTCGATTGACCCGATCGCATACACTGCACCATTTAGACCATTTCCAACTGGTACCCATTGATTATTCGTCGAATCCAGCCTCGCGATATATTGGACGCTCGTATTTGTGCCCCCAGCTCCGGCTGCGGTAAAATTTCCTCCGACATATAAATCTCCGCCGATTCGCGCCAGCGTTTGGACGGTTCCGTCAGTGCTGCCAGTCAATCTATTTCCGATCGGAATCCAATGGCTGCCGCTCGAGTCCCATTTATAAATATGGTATTCTGCGTCTGTGTTGTTGCCTCCGGCCACGTAAACATTTGTTCCATCGATTAAGGTGGCTTCCACAATACCAAAATCAGTGCTTTCATATGGTGTGCCCAGATCGGTCCAATCTGTCTCGTTCGATGATATTATTACGTGAAAGGCGTCCCCAACGGCTATCATTCCGTTTCCGCTGCTAAGACTGACAGGGTCTTGGAGGAGCTGATTCGTGTCGGGAGTTGCCAAGTCAACTGCCTGCTGCCCAAATTCCGCATCCCAAAATCCACTGCCAGACGGAGGCTCGGCCACTATCGTAATGTTGATGTTTGACGAGGCAATGACCCTGCCTGAAATGTCGCTCGCAACGGCGGCGAGACTGTATGTTCCAGGAGTCCAACAGCACTTTTGAATCTCATAAGGGGCGGTGGAATCGTTTCCAATGTCTTCGCCATTGACGAAGAATTCCACATTGGTTACGGAGGCAAGATAGTTAGTTGCTGTTGCCGTTGCCGTGATTGTGAGGTCTGATCCTGGCGCGAAGCTGGCGCCATTCGTTGGAAATGTAATCAGGACAACGGGTTGAGGATTAGTCGGCGTTACCTTGAACACGCGAATTTCGGAAACACTCTTTGCCCCGTGGTTATCCGTGGCCACAGCCGTAACTCCCTGATAGCCGGCTGCTCGATTGCTCCAGACCATGCTATATGTGTTGGTTAGTGAATTGGTGGTGCTGCCGATAAAGGTGGCAAAATTAGTGCTGCCGTAGAATTCCACGTTCGTGATCGTCCCGTCACCGTCTGTGGCGGTTGCCGTCAGCGTGACATTCGTCACTTCAGCGTACGATTGAAGGTTTGTCACCGGGACCGTGATGTGAACAACCGGCATCGCGTTCACTGTTATCACCACTCCATTACTCGCGACATTCCCAGCATTGTCTCGGGCAGTGACGTTGATCGTGTACGTGCCGTTTGTCAGGCCCGCCCACAACGTCTGATAGTTGGAATTAGTCAAAGTCCCCGCCCCAATGTATGCGGACTGTGTGACATTCGAGAACAACACGCTCGTTATTGTCGATCCAACATAACTTGTCGGCCAAGCCGTCAGGAAAATGTTCGTCGGGGACAAAACAAAAAACTGATTGTTCGTTGGCGAGACAAACTGCACTGCCAGCGGCGGCACCACAACCACACTTACAACGGTCGACGTGGAGGTCAAACCGCCGTCATCCCAAGCAACGGCAGATAGCTGGTTTGTCCAAAGAGGAGCGCTATACCAAGGGTAGGTATAGGTGTTGGTAACGCTGGGAATTGCCTGGCCGATGTTCGTGGCGCCATTGTAAAACGTCACATTGGCAATCCTCCCGTCCGGATCCGTGGCAGTCGCATTCAAAACAATGGGGGAACCAGTCAAAATGGTGGCATTATTGGTCGGCCAATTGAAATTCACGACAGGCCGATGCTTCACAACGATGTTGCAGGTCACGTTCGTATTCACAAAGTTGTCCGAAACATTGAGAGTCAGCGCGTAAGTTCCCGAATTCGTAAACGTCGCCCGTGTAGCAATCATGAGGTTGCTCGATGTGTATATATTAAGGTTTGACGTAGTCACGCCGGACGGGATAGTCCAGTTCAGATTCGTAATCCCGTACGGAAGCCCGTCGTCGGTAACGTAATTTGTGAACCAAACATTTGTGTTGTATCCCTCCCATACAATGCTGATTGATGCCGGTACAGTCGTCACAACTGGAGGCCGGTCCATAATGACATAAACCAGACTTGAATCATTGGTATTGCCCTTATTGTCCCAGGCGCGAGCTTTGAGGATATTTGTTCCCGGTAGTGCATTCGTCCAGGCAAGGGCGAACTTAGTGTTCGCGCCGGGCACCGCAGTGCCAGCCAGCATGAAATTTGTCCCGTAGTTGGTCCCAGTGAAATAAAAGGCGACATTGGTGATATAGCCGTATTGGCTCAGCGCGGTTGCGCGGATGGAGATGGGCGAGCCATACAAATAAATTGCGGGGTTTGTCGGCGAACTGTTGGTCGGTCCGATCATTGAATTTGTGATACTGGACGAAGGGGTGCCTCCACTGCCCCATCCGTTTGTAGTGCCTCCACCGGAAAGATTCACCGAGAGCCAGGCCCAGGCGCTCACATTGGTGCCGGCCACATTCGTTACCAAACAAGAGTATCCCGCCGCGTCGGCTGCCTGAACATTGTTTAACGTCAATGATGTGTTCGTTGCGTTTGCGATGGCATTGGTCCCGTTTTTATACCATCGATAA
>CAZOOK010000090.1:0-5110 GCA_964581385.1 uncultured Salinisphaerales bacterium | reverse complement strand
CGTTTTGATGTTTGTCCGCATGATCGGCGAGGTGCTGCAGCAGTTCACGCGCTACATCCTTTTCGTCTATTTCCTGACGACGTTTTTGTTGTTCTGGATGTGGACCCGGCCCTACGATCGTTACCTCGCCGGACAGTATGCGCGGGCCGCGGTGGCGACCGCCGTGTTCAATAACGGCGCTTCGGTGACGACCATCCGCGATCCATCGGACCACACGGTGCCGGTGCGTCTGGGTGATCTGTACGACGCTCCCTTCATGATGCAAACGGTGGTTCGACTGCTGCGCAGCTGGATCGCCTGCATGATCGCTTCTCTATCCACGGCACTGGCGATACTGGCATTGATGTTCGGGGCCATGTGGCGCTTCGGCCGCGCCCAGCGGCGCGAGCAGCTGCTACGTGGCAGCGCCATCGCTGAAGCGGAAATCGTGCGGGCGGCGCTGCGCAGTGCCGGCATGGCCAGCGATCTGACGCTGGCCGGTGTACCCCTGGTGAAGGACAGCGAGACCCAGCATATTTTGCTGACCGGATCGCCGCGTACCGGCAAGACAACCACCTTGTATGAGCTGCTCCGGAAGATCCGGCAGCGCGGCGATCGGGTCATCTGTTACAGCCCGTCCGGGGACTTCATCAGTGCATTTTATTGCCAGGATAAAGACCTGCTGCTGAACCCGTTCGACTCGCGCTGCCCGGCCTGGGACCCCTGGCTGGAATGCCCGCGCGATTATCATTTCGACATGCTGGCCGGGGCTTTGATACCCACCGGCAAGGCTGCCGATCCGATGTGGGAGAAGGCCGCACGGGTGCTGGTTTCGTCTCTGTTGATGCGGATCGGCCACTACGATCAGCGCAGCGTTGGACATTTTCTTCACTTGCTGTCGGAAGTGGAATTGCCGGTCCTGGCGCAGTTCCTTCAGGGGACACCGGCCTATGCCTTGATCAATCCGACGGCGGAACGTACCGCTCAGGGAATCCGCATTACCGCCACGGCGGCGGCGCAGGCTTTGCGGCACCTGCCGGCGAAAGGCAAGCCATTTAATTTGCGCGAATGGGTACTCAAGGACGGAAACGACCAGTGGGTTTTCCTGAATGTCACGGCCGAGCAGCGCGATGCGGCGCGGCCCATTTTGTCGACCTGGCTGGAGGTGTTCACCAACAGTATTCTGAGTCTGCCGGAGAATCAGGAACGGCGAATCTGGCTCATCATCGACGAGCTGCCGTCACTGCATCGCATCCCTTCCCTGCCCGCTTTTCTGGCCAAAAGCCGAAAATTCGGCGGCTGCGGCGTGATCGCATTTCAGATGATTTCGCAGCTGATCGAGATTTACGACAAGCAGGGCGCCGACACCTTGACCGGTCTTTGCGCGACCTGGTTATGTCTCCGGCAGAACGATCCGCCCACCGCGGAATGGACATCCAAGAGCTTTGGCCAAGCCGAGATTCTCGAGCAGGCCGAAGGGCTCAGCTACGGCTCGCATGAGATGCGCGACGGTGTAACGCTTCAGCAGAACCGCAAGATGCGGGACATTTTATTGGCGTCCGAAGTCCGCAATCTCGATGATCTTGAGGGTTACGTACGGCTGAGAGGCAAGATCCGTGACACGGCATTGCCGGTCGCTCATTTCAAGATGGAGCGTCCCGCGGTCCGGTCGATCGCCAAGCCGTTCATCGCGGCTCGCGTCGAACCGCGCGTGCCGCTGGCGGCGCTGATTCTCACCCATCCGTCGACTGCGATTTCAAATCATGAAGCGCAGTCTGCCGACGAAGCCGTGGCAAGTGATCCCGGCGAACAGGGCGATAAGGGCGAACATAGAGACGACAAGGTGATCGACGTGGTCGCGAATCCGGCGGCGGAGACGGTGGATTCCCCGCCATCTTCGGCACCGGCCGACCGTGTCGGCAGGATCGAGATTCCGGCACTTTCGCGTCCGCGCAGCTGACGGGAGGCCGATCTCATGCTGAGTATCAGCAAGCTGAAATCGTCCGCGCAGGCGGTCAGTTATTACGAGAAGGACGACTACTACGTCGGTAACGATGGACCCTCCGGGCAGGGAGAATGGTTTGGGCGCGGTGCCGAGCGCCTGGGATTGAGCGGCAGCGTCGACCGTGAAATGTTCAAGGATCTACTCGAAGGCCGGCTGCCGAACGGCCAGGAGCTGGGGTCCCATGACGAGCATGGAAATCGCATCCATACGCCGGGCTGGGACCTGACTTTTTCTGCGCCCAAGAGCGCCTCGATCCTGATCGAAGCCGGCGACGAGCGCCTGGACGCCGCGCATCGTGCGGCGGCGCAGACGGCGATGCGCTGGCTCGAAGACAAGGTCGTCTCGTATCGGCAACGCGAATTCTTCGATCAGCGCACGATCAATCGATCGCACAATCTGGTGGCTTCGGTATTCCATCATCACACCTCGCGCGAGCAGGAGCCGCAGCGCCATACGCACTATGTCGTGCAGAACATGACCGTGCGTGAAGACGGTCAGTGGGTGTCGCTGCATTCCAAGCCGTTCTATGAATACCTGCGCGCGGCCGGCGCCATCTATCGGTCTGAATTGGCGATCGACGTGCAGAAATTAGGCTGGACCATCGAACGTACCGGGGCGGAACTATTCGAAATCGCGGCGGTTCCCGAGGCGGTCCGCGAAGCCAACCAAACCCGCCGCGACCAGATCGAAGAGGCCATGCAAGCGCGTGGGTTGGAAAATCCCAAGGATGCCGATCAGGCAGCGATGATGACGCGCAAAAGCAAACGCTGCGTCGATCTAGACGCGCTCCGAACGCAATGGAACGACAAGAATAAAGCGCTTGGACTGGATACCGAAGCAGTGATCGAAACCGCCCGCGAGGCAGGCGATCGGACCCCGGAAACACCGTTCCGGTTGGATCGCGCGGTGGACAAAGCGCTGGACCGATTATCAGAAGCCGAAGCCGTGTTTTCGCATGCCGATCTACTGCGCTGGTCCCTCGCGGCCGGCATGGGCCGCGCGCGCGTAACCGATATTTCCACCGAGATCGAGCGCCGGGAAAAGAGCGGTGAGCTGCAAGTGGCACTGCTCCCGAATGGCCAGACGGGCTGGACGACCCTGCGGGCCAAGGAGCAGGAGCGGCGCATCCTCGATCAGCTCGATCGCGGCAAGTCCGACGTGAAGGCGATCGAGCGCTCCGACCGTGTCGAAGCCAGGCTTGAAAACAGCGGATTGACTCCGGGACAGAGAGCGGCCGTGCAGCTGATCGCCACCACCGAGGACCGCTTCGTCGGTGTCCAGGGCCGTGCCGGCGCCGGCAAGACGACGATGCTGAAAACCACGCGAGAGCTGCTGGAGTCGCGCGGGTATCAACTCTTCGGAATGGCCCAAATCAGCGACGCTGCGCGCAAGATGCAGGAAGCCAGTGGGATCAAATCCGGCACACTGCAACGGCATCTGGCGAGTGTACGACGCGATCTGCATTTGATCCGCGATGCCGGTGTCTGGAAGGCCGATTTGATCCGCGCCAAGTATGAAAAGCAGGTCTGGATCGTCGACGAAGCCAGCCAGGTCGGTCTATCCGAACTACGCTCCTTAAGCTTCGCGGCGGGGCGACTGGGCGCCCGCATGGTGCTGATCGGCGATACCCAGCAGCTGGCCGCCATCGGTGCGGGTAAGCCGTTCGGATTGATGCTCGATCACGGCATGGCGAGCGTCAATATGACCGAAATCCTGCGCCAGAAAGATGCGACGGAACGCTTGGCTTTGCAGAAAACCTACGACCGGGATATCGATGGGGCGATGGCCACGCTCGGCGATCGTATCTCCGAGATTCCATCACCGGAAGAGCGCCTGCCGGCGATCGTCTCGGCCTGGTCGAAGCTCGGCACCGAGCGCGACCGCAGTTACGTGCTGACGGCGCGTAATCATGAGAAACGCCAGCTGAACGACCAGATGCGCGAGGTTCTACGCACGGAGGGCAAGCTGGCCGGCGAAGTCGAGCAGCCGCACCTGCTGCGCGTGTTTGCCCGCCAGGTGGATCGCGCCGACGCGGGGTTTTACCAGATCGATGATCGAGTCCGATTTCCGCGAGATCGGCCCTCCCAGGGTGTAAAGGCGGGCGAATACTGGGCGGTATCGGCGATCGATAAAATGACCAACACGCTGACCATAACCCGGCCGTCCGAACAGGGCATGGTTTCACTGAAGTGGGATCCGGAAACCATCAAAGCCAAAGGCGGCCGTGCTTCCGAATTGTTTCGACCGGACTCCGCGACACTGGCGCCGGGCGAGTCAATCCGCTGGACTCGCAACAGCCGCGATGTCGATACGGATCAGCCGGGTGTGCATCTGACCAATGGCCAGAAGCTGACAGTCCGGTCGGTAAACGAAGCACAAATGGAAGTCGAAACGGAAGCGGGACAGCGCTTGAAAATCGATACGACCCGCGAGGCCGGCCAGCATTGGGATCATGCCTATGCGACCACGGTTTACTCATCGCAGGGCGGCACCAAAACCACCGTGCTGGTCAATGCCGAAGCCAGCGCCGGCGAGCTGTTTAATCAAAAGGCATTTCTGGTAGCAATCTCGCGGCAGGAGCAAACCATCACGCTATACGCTGATGACATCGCCCGATTTCAGCAGAACGTCAAAGAAAAGCTCGGTGATAAAACCAGTGCTCTGGAAGGCAAACTGGCAATGGCGGACGAACGCCGGGAGGACTTGATCCTGCAATCACTCGCACGGATGGAAGCAGCGTTTCATTCCGGCGATCACGAAAAGGAGCACGAAAAAGAGCGTGAATGCGAGGAGCAGGAGAAATCGCGCCGGGGCGCACGCCGCGGGCTACCGGAGCACGCGCAGGCCGGCGATCGGGATCAAAACGATCTGGATTTCGGCAATCAGGAAGCCCAGGCGCTGCGGGATCTCATGCAACAGCGTGACAAATCGAAAGAGCTCGAACTGTAAGTCGGCAGACCACCCCACCCGATCGAATTCAACATGAACCTACAACACTCTGCGACCATCCCGAATGCAATGGCGGCTGCGTCAAACCAATTGAATGGCTAACTTCACTTCGTGCCATAAGTTGACGGTGGTTCCAACGTACAAATTTCCAGATAGCGGACACTCACGCTCAAATGT
>CAZOOK010000089.1:0-5126 GCA_964581385.1 uncultured Salinisphaerales bacterium | reverse complement strand
CTAACGAGCATCCGCAAATCGATGGTCAAAGCGGTCGCGTAAAAGGCAATGGTTTACGCTTTCACGGTGTTTTCCAGCACCATACGTATCAACTCATTCACGGTTTTAACGTCATGCCGGTTCGTGCTCCGGCGATATTGGGCTGGGTCGTCGTTGACAATTAATGGCCCAATCTCGATGCCATTTTTTATGGTCTTCACGGCCAATCTAAAGACGCAAAATCCCGTCCAACTCCGCCACATTTGAAGGGCTTCGCCATCGATCTCAATAACCCACCGGTCGTCGGTTCCTTGAGGCCAAAAACCGCGACGTAGCCGCTGGGCCTCGGCTTGCGTGAATCGCCGCCGGTACGGAATCTCAACCCGACGGCTTGGGAGTGGTTGCCGAATGGATAACCAATGTTCGCGATTTGATGGAGGCATATAATCGTATCCGGCTGACGATGCACGTCGGTTCGTTGACAATTTACAGTGAATAAATCACTGCTCGCTAATTACAATGTGTCGTCGCCCCTGTAATGACCGGTCAACTTCCCCGCTGGGGAATTATAATTGTCGTTGACGGGTCACCCCCCATTGAGACCGTTTGCGGTCCGGGGGACGGGATCAGAAGAGTGGCAGAACGGATTAGGCAGGTCGGCATGTAACAATTTCCCTTCATCGGTGTCTTTCGGGTATCATGCGAACCGAAATGCCTGGCATCGAAACTCAAGGCGCCCATCAGGATGAAGCGGCAGTGGCCGCCGTCCGAGGCGGAAATGCCGAACGCTACCGCGAGTTAGTCGAGCGCCACGAGCGCCGAGTTTTTGCCATCGCATGGAGCCGACTCGGCGATGCCGCCCTTGCAGAGGAAGTCACGCAGGAGGCATTTATCCGGGCTTACAGACGGCTCTGGCTGCTCGGCGATGGCGCAAAATTCGCGGGCTGGATCAATACGATCGCCCGCCGTGTGGCCGTCAATTTTGGCCTGCATCATCGTCGCGAACTCAATAAACGTAAGCGTTGGGCACTGGAGAACCCGCAGGTCTCAACAGCTGAAGATTCCACCGGGGAACCGGATCCTCTTCACACGCCGGAAACATTACGCCAGACGCTGGCCGATCTGCCGGCCACGTACCGCGAATGTCTTGTGCTATTTTATATCGAAGGCAAGAGTGGCGCGGAGGCAGCAGCGGCTCTGGGCATTTCCGAGGCTGCCTTGCGTGTCCGTCTCCACCGCGCCCGCGCCGCAATGCGCGAACGGTTGGAGGAAAACCTCGCCGGCTCGCTGACCAAACTGCGACCAGCTAATACACTTGTCCCTGGCGTCATGACTAGCGTGCTGGCGTCATCTACAGCAAAGGTGACTGCAGGCGGAAGCATTGCCGCTGGCTTGACCGCAAAAATCGCGACAGCATTGGGCAAGACGTTTCTTTTTGTGGGGCTGGTGCCATTATTCTCCCTGATCGTGAATCTCCCAAGCCTGATCGTATTGTCCTTCATAATGCGGAAAAAGCGAAGAAATTTCCGCGATTCGGACGGCTTTCGTCCGGAAATACACCGACGATTTTTCCGAAGCTTCATGTGGGGTTTTCCACTGATGCTCGTGGCTTTTGCAATCTTCAATCAGTCAGTCTTGGCCGCTTGGGGAATCAAAACGCACCAACTGGTCCTCGCCTGTTTTGTGTGGGCATTGACACTTATTTCAGCACGCACGCTGACGATTTGCCGCAATCAGTATCAAGTCGGCATGTTTATCTATTGCCTAATTATTGCCGTTGGTCTTACCGCACTGGCACTGGGTTGGATACCTTCGAGCATGTCGCAATTGCCAATCCTTATGGCAACCGTGCTTTTCTTTTTCATCTTCAGGAAACGACCCGCAAGGATTGATTACAGCTTGTTCCTGCGCGCGGCGCATGGCTTGCTGAAACCCTCCCAACCCGCGGGTGATTTGCCCATGGCGAATCGTTTTGAACGCCGTGCGTTGCTGGTCTTTGCGCGTTTTCTCGTGAGCAATTTCCGCTGGGAAACCAGTGGGCTGGTACTGCAGCTGCCCCCGGTTGGCAACCGGTTTCTGACCAACATCGCCGCCGTCTTCCTGCCTCCTATCAGCCAGAATAGTTCGAACATCACGCTGGGCTGGGACGGAACCATCCGGGCACATTGTGGCAAAGTGGATGCCCAGAATTTGACCACGTTGAAAACCGCCGACCTGATCGACTCGCAAGAACTCGAATGTATCGTCGAAGAAAGTATTCTTCAGTCGTGGCAGCAATTTCGTAGTGGAAATTTACCGACAGCGGAACGGGCTCTGGGCGATTCGCCGGAGTCGGAAGTTTTCGTCGTGCCGCCGTCGCGAGCCAGATCTACCCGCTGGTGGCGGATTCTTATTGGTGCCTCTGTTGTATTAATGATTGCTGGAATGACGCGCCCACTTTTGCCGTCAGCTTGGATCGCACGGTTGGACGGGTTAAAACCTGTCTCAATTACCGAGGCTCAGGTCCGGGCATTTTTGAACGACACCACGCCGAACCCTGATCCGAAGAAATTCAAGGTCAACAGCCCGGACCTCGCGCTTTTCACCTGCCTGGTTTTCCCCCCCGACAAATCTGTTCTCACCGGAAGGGTTACGCGCGATGCGCGATGAGGTGACGCCAGATGAAGTCTTTGATTCGTCGAAGCGAAGCGAACAACGGACGCAGACAATCCTCAATTCGCCGCTGGCCAAGCGGGCCATTGCAGTCGGATGGATTGGCTGGGATGATGTTGATCTTAAGCCGCGGGAGATTTCCGAATACGTTCATCAGAATCGAAAAGCCAACGAGTTGCAGTTTGCGTTGGAATTTTTGCTAACCCGCGAGCGAGCCTGGTCTTGGGTGGACAACAAAGGATGGGATGTTCTGCGGGTCGGCAATTTTACCTTGGATCAACTCCGCTGGCTGCGCGAGGTGGATTGCCTCGACCTTGTCGATCGCGAAAAACTTATTGTGCAAATCGCGTCCGTCCAGGTTTTATCCGCCATTCCGGCACCCGGTCAGCCGTCGATTCACGATTGGAAAGATGTGAAAGGTTTGTTTTTCACACCCTGCTACCCGACGCTGCAGGACACTTATTACTCCCTAGCCGCGCTGGAAATCCTCGGTGGACTGGACAAGATTGACCGCGAGGCATGCATAGAAGGAATTTTGAAAAGGCATCGGGGCAAAGGTTATTTCACCTCGCCAGATTCCGGCGGCTTCAACGAATATCACATTGACGGTAGTGTGCGCGATACCATCGCCGCCTTTGAATCGCTGCGCATCCTCGGCGCGTTGGATCGCGTGAAAGATTTGGACCATTGGCAATTTCGCCCTCAACGTCGCGGCATCGCCAAAGGCCAGTTGACCTGGCAGGATGTCGAGGCTTGGGTCTGCAAGCAGCGTTTGGAAATAATTCTCCGCCAGAAAGAGAATCCTCAAACACCCGCAAGCTCTCTTTTAACTGCAACAATTGAATTCAATAGGAGATAGAGACGGTTCTGATTCTTTTCTGTCCTTTTCGCGATGAGGTTTTGACAGGAAGGCTGCGAAAGGAGTTATGCTGCCTGACCGACCACTTTCTTCATTGCTTTGGCGTTGGCCCACGCTGCTGGCGTGAACTCCTTGATCTCGGTGATCTTGGCCGCCGGTAAGCGTGTGAACAAATCTTTCAGATAATCAAACGGGTTGACGCCATGTCGCCGACAACTGCCCAGCAATGTGTAAATCACCGCGCTGCGTTCGCCGGCTTCAGGATGTCCGAAAAACAAAAAGTTCTTTTTTCCGAGTGCCGACGGGCGTATTGAATTTTCGATGAGATTTGAATCGATCTCCAGAACGCCGTCGTTCACGAAACGCGTCAGCGCTTCCCAGCGCTTGAGCGCATAGTCGATAGCCTTTCCCAACAGTCCTTGGGGCAAAGTTCGATGACGCACCAACTCCATCGCCCGGCGCAATCGTTCCAAAACCGGACGGCTTCGCCAGTTCCGCATCGCCGACCGTAACCGAGGACCTGCCTTGTTCTCACGCAGGAGCTTTTCTACCGCATAGAGCAACCCAATCTGCCGCACGAACCACGCCGCCAGTTTGCTCTCGGCCATTGCTTCGTGGAAACCCCTCCTGCAATGCGCCCAGCACGCGACCAGTGTCAGTTCACCGTTGCGTTTCTTAGCCAACGATTCGTAGGCATAATAACCGTCTGTTTGGAGCCTTCCTTTGAAATGTTTCAGAAATGCCTCGGGTCCTTCCCGCGATCGGCTTAGTCGCCATTCAAACAGCACATCCCCGCCGGGTCGACTATAGACCCAGAGGTAACCCTGCTGGCTTTTGCCCTTCACATCAGGATCTAAATATCGAATCGGTGTTTCGTCGGCTTGCAGATAACTGCCTGCCAGCAAATCCTCTCGAATCGACCGATACACCGGTTTCAACAACTCGGCGGCTTGTTCCACCCAACCGCCCATGGTCTTCCGGCTCAGATCCACCCCGAACTGCTGGCGAAACATTTTCTCCTGCCGGTAGAGCGGTAGATGATATTCATATTTATTGACCAAAATCTGGGCCAGCAAACCCGGTCCGACCATGCCTTGTTCAATTGGTTGCGGCGGCAGCGGTGCCAGGGCAAAACGCTCGGCCTTCACATACCGCGGGCGAATGATAACTCGCTTGATGATTTTGGGCGCGACCCAGTCCAGTTGATTGGTGCGTTCCTCGCTGATCTTTTTCCAACCTTCTGGTTGAACTTTGACTTCCTCCGGTTCGATCACGATTTCCTGCGTCTCTAATTTATCTTCTGCCAGCATCCGCCGCACAGGATGCGGTGTGCCTGCCCGTTGAGCAGAAGCAGGCTTGGGTTCCGGCGTTGGTAACGCAACGACGTTGGGCAAGCCTTGCAACAAAAGTTCCAATTGGTGTTTGTCCAATCCCTCGTTGCGCTGCCCGCCGAAATAATGGCGGATATACTGATCGAGCTTTTGGCGCAGCAGTTGGTTCTCGTTTTTCAATTGGAGATTTTCCTGCGTCATCCGAGTGTTCTCCGACTCCAGCGTAGCGACACGCGCACTCAGTTCCTCGAACTTTTTGAGCAGTGTCGCGTTGGTCACGCATCTCTGACGCGAGCATAAAACTT
>CAZOOK010000088.1:0-5328 GCA_964581385.1 uncultured Salinisphaerales bacterium | reverse complement strand
TGGTCGGGGCGACAGGATTCGAACCTGCGACCCCCTGCGCCCAAGGCAGGTGCGCTACCAGACTGCGCTACACCCCGACATGATCCGCATTGTACGTGGTTGGAGGATAGATCGTGAAGGGCCAGCTTCAGCGCGGGTTCGCGGATGCAGGCACGGGCATGAGTCTGGGAGCTTTGCGCTGCGCCCAGCGATCCAGCGTGAGATAAACCACCGGTGTGGTGAACAGGGTCAGCACCTGCGACAGCAGCAGGCCGCCGATGACGGCGATGCCGAGTGGCTGCCGCAATTCTGAGCCGGTGCCCATGCCGATGGCGAGCGGCAGCGCGCCGAACAGGGCGGCGGCGGTTGTCATCATGATCGGGCGGAAGCGGATCAGGCAGGCTTGGTAGATTGCGTCGCGCGGGCTGAGACCGTCATTGCGCTCTGCATTGATGGCGAAGTCGATCATCATGATCGCGTTTTTCTTGACGATGCCGATGAGCAGGATGATGCCGATGATGGACACGATGGACAGATCGGTACCAGTGACCAGCATCGCCAGCAGCGCGCCGATGCCAGCGGTGGGCAATGTCGAGAGAATGGTCAGCGGATGAATCAGGCTTTCGTAGAGCATGCCCAGCACGATATAGACGGTCAGCAACGCGGTGATGATCAGCACCGGCAGCGATTTCATCGAATCCACGAATAATTTTGCGTTGCCGGCGAAGCTGCCGTGGATGCTGCCCGGCATGTGCAGGTCGAGCATCGTTTGCTGGATCAGCTTCGTGGCATCGCCAAGCGATACATCGGGCGCGAGATTGAAGCTGATATTAACGACTGGAAACTGGCCCTCATGGCTCACCTCCAGCGGTGTCACGCCCATCTCGTAATGCGCGACGGTGGAAAGCGGTACGCTGCGGCCCGACGATGATTGCAGGTAGACGCTGTCCAGAGCGGAAGGATTCTGCTGCTGGCTCGGCGGCACTTCGAGAATCACACGGTATTCGTTGAGCTGCGTGTAGGTAATGAGAATTTCGGTCTGGCCGAAAGCATTGCCGAGGGCGCGATCGACTTCCACCATCGTCAGTCCGAGCCGGGACGCAGCGTCGCGATCGATAACGACGTTCATCTGCAAACCCTGCTTTTCCAGATCCGAGCTGACGTCCTTGAGCTGCGGAACCGTTTTCAGACGATCAGCCAGTTTGGGCACCCATGCGTACAGCTCATGCAGATCGCCTCCTTGCAGGGAATACATGTACTGCGCTTTGCCGCCACGGCCGCCGACGTGCACGTCGGAAACCGGCTGAAGATAAGTGCTGATGCCAGTAATCGCAGTCAGCTTCGGGCGCAGTCGCGCGATGATCTGATCGACGGTCGCTTTGCGGCCTTCACTGCGCTGCCGCAGCGAAATGTACATGCTGCCGGAATTGCCCGCGTTGTGTCCGCCGCCGAGAAAGGTGCCCATCGATTTCACATCGGGATCGGCCAGGACGATGTCCATTGCCTGCTGTTGCTTCTCGACCATCGCGTCGAACGAAATATCTTCGGCGCCTTCGCTCATGCCCATCAGCATGGCGGTGTCCTGCTGCGGGAAGAAGCCCTTCGGCACTTCATAGTAGAGATAGATGGTGACGCCAACCGCAGCGATGGTGATCGCTTGCATCACGTGTGCATGCGCGAGCGCCCAGTCAAGGCCGCGTTGATACAGACCGAGCAACGCGTCAAAGCCGCGCTCGGCCAGTCGCATGATGCGACCTTGCGGCTTCTGCTTGTCGTCCAGACCGGAGCGTAGAAAGCGTGCGCATAGCGTCGGCGTCAGCGTCAGCGACACCAGGCCGGAGACTGCAATTGCCGCGACGAGCGTCACAGAGAATTCTCGGAACAATAAGCCGATCACGCCGCGCAGAAACAGAATCGGAATAAACACCGCGATCAGCGATAGGCTCATCGATAACACGGTGAATCCGATTTCACGGCTGCCGCGCAACGCCGCCTGCAGTGGCGTGTAGCCGCGCTCGAGATAGCGCACGATATTTTCGATGACGACGATAGCATCATCGACAACGAAGCCGACAGATATTGTCAGCGCCATCAGCGAAAAATTATCGATGCTGAAGCCAAGCAGCCACATGACAGCGAACGTTGCCGTGATGGCCAGTGGAATAGTGATGCCGGCGATCGCGGTCGGCGTTGCTTTGCGCAGAAACAGCAGCATCACAATCACGACCAGGGCAATGCTCAGCATCAGTGAAATCTGCACGTCGTGCACCGACGCACGGATGGTCAACGTGCGATCCGTCTGCACCGACAGCTTCACCCCCGGCGGCAGCCAGTTCTGTAATTGCGGCAGCAGCGCCTTTACGCCGTCCACGGTTTCAATCACGTTGGCGTCTGCTTGCTTGCGCAGGATCAGCAGCACGGCGGGCTGCTTGTTGAACCAGCCGCGCTGATACGGATTGAGCTGACCCTCCGTGACATTGGCAATGGACGACAGCATCACCGGTGTGCCATTGCGGATACCGACGACGAGCTTGCGAAATTCTTCGACGGTGCTGATCTGATCATTCGCGGCGATAATGTAGGTGCGGTCGCCATCCATCACCGCGCCCTTCGGTGCGTTCGCAGTCACGCCGGACAGCGCATTGCGTACGCTGTCGAGGCTCAGCCCCATTGCCGCAAGCGCAGCGGGATCGACCTGAATATGTACGGCCGGCTGCGCACCGCCGACCACGTCCACTTGGCTGACACCCTTGACCTGGCTGATGCGCTGCGCGAGCAGCGAGTCCGCGAAGTTGTAGATCTGGCCGAGCGTATACGTATCCGAGGTCAGCGCCATCACCATCACCGGCGCATTATTGGGATTGGCCTTGTGATAAATCGGCGCCGACGGCAGCCCTGCCGGCAGATCGGCGGAAGCCGCGTTGATCGCCGCCGCTGCGTCACGCGCCGCGGCCGGCACTCCCTTGCCGGCATCGAACTGCATGATGATGATGCTGGTACCCAGCGAACTGGTCGACGTAAGCTCGTTGAGTCCTGCAATCTGGCCAAAGCGGCGCTCCAGCGGCGCGGCGATCGTTGCGGCCATGGTTTCGGGACTGGCGCCAGGCTGTGTCGCGGAGGAGAAAATGATCGGCAGTTCGACATTCGGCAGCGGCGCCACCGGCAAGTAGACGCGCGCAATCGCGCCGAGCAGAAAGATACCGATCGCCAATAACGAGGTGCCGACCGGGCGGCGGATGAACGGGGCGCTGATGTTGAAGAGCGCCATTTCGTCTTACGCGGAACGCGCCTCGGTCACGGTTTCAACCGGACGGTTACGGCCGAGGAAACGCGACAGTCGATCCATGTACAGATAGATCACCGGTGTGGTGTACAACGTCAACACCTGTGACAGCAGAAGGCCGCCGACGATGGCAATGCCCAGTGGTTTGCGCAGTTCGGAGCCGGTGCCGTTCTCCAGTGCCAGCGGCAACGCGCCGAGCAGCGCAGCCATCGTCGTCATCATGATCGGGCGGAAACGCAGCAGCGCGGCTTGGAATATGGATTCCTCCGGCGGCAGGCCCTGAGTGCGTTCGGCATCGAGCGCGAAGTCGATCATCATGATCGCGTTCTTCTTGACGATACCGATTAACAGAACGATGCCGATAATCGCAACGACGGAAAGGTCCTGTCCGGTCAGCATCAGCGCGAGCAATGCGCCGACTCCAGCGGACGGCAGCGTGGACAGTATCGTGATCGGATGAATGTAGCTCTCGTAAAGCACTCCGAGCACGATGTAGATCACCACGATCGCTGCGAGAATCAGCAGCGGCATCTTCACCAGCGAGGTGCGGAATTCCGCCGCGGTGCCGGAATAATTAGCCTGGATCGTATCGGGCAAACCAATTTCTTGTTCGACCTCGCCGATCGCTTTCACCGCGTCGCTCAGCGAATTTCCGGACGCGATGTTGAACGACATCGTCACCGCCGGCAGCTGCTCCTGATGCGTCACCACCAGCGGCGAGGTGACCACCTCCATTCGTGCGACAGCCGACAACGGCACCATGTCGCTCGATGAAGTGGACGACGCGGTGCCGGAGAAATTGGCATTGGACTGAATGGTGCTGCCGGCGTTAGCGCTCGACGCGCTGGAGCTGCCGAGCAACGCGGTGCTGGAGTTGGCACGCACGTAAAGCTTGTCGAGCGCATCGGGGCGTGCGCGGAATTCCGGCGGTACTTCCAGAACGACTCGATACTGGTTCAGCTCGGTGTAGATCGTGGTCACCTGGCGCTGTCCGAAGGCGTCATACAGCGTGTCGTCGATTGACTGCACGGGCACACCGAGACGACTCGCCTGATCGCGATCGATGGTCAGCTTGAGCTCCAGCCCCTGCGCTTGCAGATCGCTGGCGACATCCGCGAGTTCCTTACGCTGGCGCAGCGCCGCGAGCAGCTTCGGCGCCCAGCTTGCGAGTTCCGCGCCATCGGAATCCTGCAACACGTATTGGTATTGTGTGCGGCTGACGTGACTGTCGATCTGCAAATCCTGCACTGGCTGCATGTAGAGGGATATGTCGTGCACCTTCGCCGATGCTCCGCGCAATCGCTCGATGATCGCAGCCATGCTGGAGTGCCGCTGTTCGCGCGGCTTGAGCACAATCGTGAGACGCCCCGTGTTCAGCGTCGGATTCAAGGTACCGGCGCCGACGAAAGTGGATACGCTTTGCACGTCAGCGTCGCGGCGGACCACATCGGCGAGCCGCCGTTGCAGATCAAGCATCGCCGTAAAAGAAATGCTCTGGTCGGCTTCGGTGACACCGATGATGACGCCGGTGTCCTGTAATGGGATCAGTCCCTTCGGAATCACGATGTACAACAACACCGTGACCACCAGCGTCGCTAGCGCCACTAGCAGTGTCAGGCGCTGATGGCTCAGCACCTGGCGCAGGCTGCGCTCGTAGGCGTCAATAATGCGCCGGAACATATGCTCGCTCCAGCGAAACAGCGGCGTCTGCTGCGATTCCGGCTTCTCCGGCCGCAGCAGCTTCGCGCACATCATCGGTGTCAAGGTCAGCGACACGAACGCCGACAGCACCACCGCGATCGACAACACCAGCGAGAATTCGCGGAACAGGCGGCCGACGACGCCGGACATCAGCAGCAGAGGAATGAACACTGCGATTAGCGACACCGTCAACGAGATCACGGTGAAACCGATCTGTTTCGCACCGATGCGCGCCGCCTCTTCCGGCGATTTTCCCTGCTCGATGTAACGCACGATGTTTTCGATCATGACGATGGCGTCATCGACCACGAAACCGGTGGCGATGGTCAGCGCCATCAGCGACAGGTTGTCGAGCGAGAATCCGG
>CAZOOK010000087.1:0-6425 GCA_964581385.1 uncultured Salinisphaerales bacterium | reverse complement strand
CAAAACGAGACATCCGTTCATTGCGCGCGGCAAAAATAGTGCGACGATGGCCTGGGCAGCCCACAAGAGACATCAGCGAAAGGCGGCTATGGGGTAGGCTAATCCGCGATGCATCAAAAGCGCAGTGCTCCGGTCGCCCTGCACCGAAACGCCGGCAATTGTTCCGAATACAACTCCAGTAGCTGCACGCCATGCCGGACAGGCGCTGCGCTTTGGGTTCCCTTGATCCATATCAATGCTTCACGTCCTCATTCATCGCGAAAATGATGAGGCGTGGCAAGGCCCGCTCATAACGGGCATCGCACGATGGGCAATGGCATTTTCGACAAGGAGCAAGGACCGTGATTTTCAATTCCCAGGTTTCGATGATCGAATACATCGCGGCATTGCTTGTGGCCTTCGTGGCCTGCGTCGCGGTTCTTGGAGCGCTCAGCTATATCGATACCGATCGGGGGCTTTTGCAAACGTGGGGCCGCCTGCTGCGTCGGATCGCACCATCGCGCATGCAGAGGATGCTGAAGCATCGAAACGTCGATCTCGTCGCCTATCTGCGCGCGACCCCGGTCGTTGACATGAAAGCCCAGGCGCGCAATTGTGACTGTTGCACGCGGACGACGCTGTGCGACGAGGTCCTAAGCCACGAAGGCGCGGCAGCAACGGATACGGACTTTTCCTTCTGCCCGAACAGTCACGCAATGGGCGCGGTCGCCCACTACCGCACGGACAAGCGCCCCGCTTCCTGAAAATCTCGGAAAGTAAATGGCGTGGGGTGGACCCAACATAGGTGAAGCCGTCGATCAGCAGAAAGGTGCCGATTTGACATTGCCGTGCGTGTTTTGAGGCCTAATACAAAAAACTAGCGGTGTGGACTGTCCCATCGGCTGACTTGGTCCGGTTTGTGTGCGCGAAATCGGTTTCACCCATATGCTGGCTCACCCTGGCCTGTGAGGAAGGGCATCAGGCGATCAGTTTCGTTCCTCACCACGGCGTAGCACTCGCAAGTAAGTTTCTCGAGCATCCTCCGGTTCAGCACCTTGATCTCGCCGCGTTTGTATTCGATGGCGCCCGAATTCTGCAACTTAAGGGCGGCTGCGGTGATGCCTTCGCGGCGCACACCGAGCATGTTCGCCATGAGTTCCTGGGTCATGTGCAGTTGTGATCCGCGAACGCGATCCAAGGATAGCAGCAACCAGCGGCACAGTTGCTGATCAATCGAGTGGTGCCGGTTGCAGACTGCCGTCTGGGTCATCTGCGTAATCAATGCCTGCGTGTAATGCAGCAGCAGAATCTGCATTTCGCTTTGACGATGGAACTCTTCCGTAAACTGTCGCGCCGGTAATCGGTATGCGTGGCCGGCGCATTGCACCATCGCCTGATTCGTAGTGCTTTCGCCGCCCATAAGTAAGGCGATTCCGACAAAGCCCTCGTTGCCCACCACCGCGGCTTCTGCCGATTCACCATTTTCCATCACGTATAGCAGAGACACGATGCAGTCGATCGGGAAGTAGATGTGCCGAACGGTGTCGCCGGATTCGTACAAAACCTTGCCGTACGGCATTTCAACCAGCTCCAGATTCGGAAACAAGCGGCTTTGCACTTCGACTGGCAAAGTAGCCAGTAGATGGTTTTGCTGCGGCTTATGTTGATTGGCCATGGGATCATCCTTATTTACCGCAACACCGAAGCCACCGGAAATATCGGAAAGCTTCCCGATCGGCATCAAGTTAACGGCTGGCGGGTCCCGCCACATTGATCTGCATCAATGAACCGACGCTGGTGAATCGCAGGGGCACAGCAATAAAGTAGCAGCCGTAGCCACAATGCCATTTAGTTAAGCCTTCTATGCTTGAAGTTCTCCGTTCGCCCTGAGCCTGTCGAAGGGCAAACACCACCGAGCTATGTGCGCGTTCATGCTTCGACAAGCTCGGCATGAACGGCGCAGTAAGAAGCGGCCCCTAACTTATTGGCACTGATCATGGGGTGCAAACTGAATCCAGTCTGTGCGAAAGCAGCCAGAAAACGCGTAGTCTGTTGTTGTCGTGAAGCGATCGCGAATCCCAGCGAGCATCATAGGCCGGAAGTGCCAACTAGACCGGGGGAAGTCCACATAACGCCAGCCCGCGTAGAAGAATTGCGATGAGCTTGCGAATCGCATTGATCGTGCGACCACGCTCTCCACCAGCGCGATTCTTCTGCCGCTCATCGCACCCTCTGGCAATCTAATGTCTGCTTTCGGTCGTCCCGGTTTGATGATCGAATGACAGCAATTGGCACGATGTTAAAATTCATCCGCGGCGGTCTCAGCCCATTGCCGTCGGTGGTGAAAGGCAGCTATTGGGATGCCAAAGTGGAAAGCGCCGAGCAGGTCAAACCGCGGATTCAGACCGTGAAGCAATTAGCAGTCTCACGCAGAAGCCGGTGAATGCGAAACACTTCTGAAGGAACGTCAGTAGTCAATTCATCCCACTCGTCGCCGGTGGCGTAGGTCTGCCACATTCTCCGTATATTGAAAGATCAGTAACGAATTTCGGCAGGGCATTCACGTGTAAGGACACGCTTATGCTGGACAATTTCAGAAATACAACGCAGTTCAAAAATAGGATTTTTGTGTTTATGCGCAACATTCGTTGGTTAATACTCCCGCTTTTTGTGGCAGTTATTTTGCCGGGATGCGGTGGCAACTCAACGTCAGCGAACTCAACAACTGGCAGTGGTTCGACAACACCTCCTACGGTTTCCCCGGGCACAACGTTGACCTTGGCGGCAAACAGCTCTGTGCTTGTTCCCGCAGGCACAACCGTCTCGTCTCCGAACGGTAATATCGTTACTGTAAATGGATCGTCCAATACGATCTATACGCAAACCGGGGCGACTATCAGCGTGCCGTCAAGCGCTACAGGGACTCCAAACAATCTTGTTACCGACCAATCGGGAACAGGGGGTGCAAGTAATGGAACGGCCACGGTTACCGCCATTGCGGGTTCGGCGACGACGAATGCCAATCCGAGTGATGGAACAGGAGCCTCCGCCATTTTTTGGGGTGGTGGTCACTTAATGCTGGATCAGGTCGGTAACATTATCGTTTCCGATTGCGGATCTCTGAAGCAGGTAACCCAGGCCGGTGTTGTGACTACTTTGTCTTCAGGCGGCTCTCCTGATGACTGGGTGGGAATTGCCATCGATAGCGCCGGAAATATTTATGGTTCTGGACCAACCAACCAACTTGTTTCGACATCTCCCGCTACTTGGGGCGCGTCAATTTTCGAATTGCCTGCTTCGGGAACCCTCACGAATATCAGTACGAACTGGGAAACGTCCACAAACGCTTCAATCGGTTTTGGCGGATTGGCGGTCGACAGCAATGAGAACTTATATCTGGCCGATGGAACGAACAACCGCATTGTCAAATTCACCTCAGCAGGTGTCATGTCAGTATTTGCAGGCAGCGGCGCCAGCGGAGAATCTGATGGCAGTGGCAATTTGGCAACGTTCAATAATCCCATAGACGTAGCAGTAGATGGCAATAGCAACCTTTTCGTCAGCGATGCCGGCGCGATCCGGAAAATTACACCCGATGGCATGGTAAGTACCGTCGCAAATCTAGGCGGCGGCCCTGTCGCCGTAGATCTGACAGGAAATATTTACACTGCTGGTTTCCAGGGAAGCGCACTTATTTATCGCATTGATCCCAGTGGCAACGTTACGTCGTTTCAAGCACCTGGAATTTCCTCTTTCATTACTGCCTTGGTCGCTGATGGCAATGGAAATCTCTATGCCGGTACCCGCGGACAAGGGGCGCAGATTTTGAAAATATCCTTTTAAGTTGTTCCTGAGCGTCTAGTTAACGCATCCTTGTAGTATCTCGCCCATGGCCGATGCGATAGAACCACCGAGCGCTGAGATTCAACTGCTCATGGCGACTCTCCTTGCTGAAGCTCGCGGTGGTGATGCAGCTTCTGCAGCAATGACCGCAATGCTGATACATTGCTATCCTACGGTGGCACAGCAACAAGGTCTGTCAACCCTCTACCACTCACTACTTGCACAGACGATCCATTCCAAAGACCCGGAGCTTCTAGCGTGTCTGGCCGAAGAACTAGTTATTGGAAGGCGGCTCGCTGCCGATGCCAGAATGGCACATCGAAGTCTGACCAAATCGAACGAACTTTCGGGCTTCATGGGCGCCTATGTCGTTGCTCGCTTGGTTGCGGCAAAGAAGCCGAAACTCGCACTTAAGTATCTTCGAAAAGGGCGAGAGGCTGGGCATATTCCTTCCATGGTTCTTGAGAACCACCTCAAAGCGAGGCGATTGCCTCGATTTGCAAGGGTGCTTTGCATGTGGATCAACGTCCTTGACTTCTTCCGCAGTTGGCGTGCAGTTTCGAGAAAGGACAGACGCAAACTTTGGCGAGGCACAGATACTATTTCCGGCGCTGCGATGAAGAAGAGGTTTTTGGAGACAATCGGTCCCGATCGAGCGACGCCGTTCTCCCGTATTGAAGCTTTTATACCGGTCAAGGCGCGTCCTATCAAAGTGCTCGAGGGCACCAAACTCGCTTCAAACGTGCGCGCCTGAGCCTGGATCTAAAATTCGTCCGCGGCGCGATCCCAGCCCCAAGCGACATTCGCGGACGGCGGCTTTAGGGAGGGCTGCGGAAGCGGTTCCGAAGCGCATCCCGCGTGAAGTCCTACTGAACCTGGATGCCCATTTGCCACTGGTGAGGGTCCGGCCTCCAGTCGCCGCGACCGAGAACCGCGCCCGCGAGCTCGCCAAGTGTGACGCCTAGCACGGCCGCCGCTGCGCTGCCCGCATCGCTCCGGTGTGCTCTGTTCATGAAGACACGGTATTGCTCATAGTCCTTGGCAATCAGACGGGTCAGCACTTCCGCCAGTTCATAGGAAAACTCGCTCGCTTCGTCCGGGCGTGAAAATGATCGGCCAGACCAGAATTGCTGGATCGTTTCTTCATTCCAGAATGCGGCGCGTTTCCCTATTCGGTCGCGCTCGGCGAAGATGCCCTGGCGCGGATTGATACCGCGCGGCACCAGCAGCTTCTCCATGTTGACCGCAGTGCCTTCGTTGAGCCACAGAGGAATCGGCAGCGGCGCGAGCAGGCAGTGAGTCAGCTCGTGCGCGATGACACGTTCCATTCGGCTTAGGTCGGATGAAATCAACGCGAAATGGCCATAACCTTTGCGCAGGAACACCCCGCCGGGAATTTTGAACTCACCGCTGTTGGGATAGTAATTGCCAATGTAGTCGAGATAGGTGTCCGAGTCATCGAACAGCAGCAATGCATGAGGACCGTGCCCCCAAGCTGAAGCGATGCCTTCCAGCGAGGAGAGGATGCGGCGGCGGCTTCGCTCGCAGAAGTCGAGCGTCAACTGCCGCTGGCGGCCTTGCAGCGAAGACAGCATAGCGAAGGATGTGGAGCAGGTGATGGTGTAGGACGGTCCGAGATGCTCACGCAAGGCATCGAGCCAGACCATCGCCGCAGCTCTCCAGTAAGTATTGGCAGCTTCAGTGTCGGTTGGCTGCGGCGCTTGCTTGTGGGTGGTGTCCCAATCGACGATCGGCATTGTCGTGTCGCTGCGCCACGACAGCAGCAGCGATGGCAATTGCGGTTCGGCAATGGAAGTTGCGGTGGCCGAGTTACGCGACTTCCACGGACGGAAGAGGCGTTCGAAAAACTGCATTCGGGTAACAAGGCCTCCGTTGATTCTCTTCGCGGTATAAGTATATGTAGGGTACGCACAGAAAGCAGTCCATCCGGCCGCCTCGCATGGCGCAAGCAGCGAGATCAGCCCTTTGCGCCTGGTCACACGTGGGCGCTTTCAGGCGTATTCTCTTCAGGAAATGCCCTGCGTAAGACGAGGTTAATGAGATGACGCAGCTTTCGGAAACCAGAGCTGGACTGGCCGTATTGGCCCTGGCCATCGCGAATCTGCTGGCTGCTTGTACTGGCACCGGCCTACCGCTGCGCAAGGACCCGGAGCAGATCCGCGCGGCCCTGCTGACCCAGACTCCCGTCGGCACGAGTTCAGACACGGTGGTCCAGTTGCTCCAGGCGCACGACTACAGCATGAACCGGGCGAAGACCGGCTACGTGCGGCGCACCGGCGAAAGCTCCTTTGAAGAAGTGGGCGTCGCGTCCATCAAGGCCGATCTGGGAAAGTATTACGCTAGTCCCTTCGGGAAAACCGACGTCACCGGATACTGGGGCTTTGACGTCCATGGCAACCTGGTGAATATCTGGGTCACCAAAGACGGGAACGCACCCTGACCTGGTTTTGTTGAGCGACGTCCGCCTGCGGCTAATCTGATTCGTTTGGCGACCGTGCGCTCCTTGTTCTCAGTACCAATGGCGGTCCCAGCCGAGGCTGTGTAAAAACATGGCGTGAGGTTTGCTGCGGATCGCTTTGTCA
>CAZOOK010000086.1:0-6549 GCA_964581385.1 uncultured Salinisphaerales bacterium | reverse complement strand
CCCAGCAAGGCCAGGATGGCGCCGAGATAGCTCGGGTGACGCACCCGGGAATAGAGTCCCCGGTCCATGAGCGGATGGTCCGCCTGGATCGCCACCACCGGCATGTGCAGCCTTCCCAACTGATGGATCGCAAGGAAGCGGATCCCGATGCCGAAGGCCATGACCGCGAAGCCGAAGAACTGCACCGGCATGCCCATCGCGCCCATGCCACGGTAAGTCTGGATCATGGCCAAGGCGATGCCGACCCACAGGACCACGATCAGCCCCCAGAGCGAACCGCGATCAGCGCTCTTGGCGCGGCGGCTGTACTTGGTGAAGACCACGGAAAGGTCCACCAGAAGCCAGGCCCAGAGGGCGATACAGGCCGCGTCACGCAACTCGAAAGATGTCATCGCAGCCCCCTGAATTAAGTCCCACCCAATCGGCAGGGAAATTATCCGAGCAGCGGCGTGGCGACGGTAGTGATAAACGTCACCGTTCTTGGGTGAAGGGAATCACGGCCCGGGTCGCAGCGGCAGGAAATGAGGAGGAATACAGCATAATGACGGGAAGCCTTATTGATTAAAGGGCTCTGGCTCCATTTCCGGCGAAGGCCTGCTCTTAGAGGAACTGCATGACTACCAGCCGCCAGATTTCAGCTACTACATTTATAGACGATGCCTGTTTCGACTCGGCGTAGTACACCAAGTGGATGGACTAGCTATTCAAGCCCATTCTTTGTTATTTAACCTGCTGCGTGAGCGCTATTATTTAGTCTCATGCGTCTCTGCTTCCTTAGGTAAACCCTAAACGATTTATCGAATTTCTTCTTCGAATCGAAATTAGCCCGATTTAGTGCAGGTGATGCGAGCGCTAATGCTGCTAAATTGAGGTGGCAGATTGAAAAGATTCGCATTTTTGCGTGTCGCTTTATCTCTGGACTGCCAGTCCTAAAACCGACTCTAAGAAATAGGGATTCGTAAACCATATACACGGCCAGTATATAAATGAACGGCAAATATAGCAGCGTCATCAACGGTGACAATATTAGTTCACGCCAGGTATCCGAATCTGCATAGTCATGATAGTGAAGCACTGCAAGATATATGGAACGCGCGATTAGAAACAAAACAACCAAGCCCATTATCTTTCTGGTCCATTTAAGTCCGGAATATTCCTTATAAGAAGAAAATACGACGAGGGCGCCTAGGATGGTTATCAGTGGCACAAAGACCAATTCCACTGGAAGACTGAAGCCGTATGCATGAATAAGAAAATCAATGATAGTTATGAACTTAATCGATTCCAGCGCCGTATGTTTGAAGTAATTTTCCGGGACCCTATTTGCTTTGAATAGCATGAACAGAGCGACAGTGGTCACCCAAACAACGAGAGTGCCAATTTGGTGCTCAGTCCAGAAACGTAGTTTGTAGAGGGTGAGAAACATCAACGAAACATAGACAAGCATTAGACCAACAAGAATCTGAATCTTGTAATTAAAAAATGACTTAAGTACGTCCCCAATTGATTTTCTTGATTGCTGGTTACGCATAGACCAGAGAACAAAGATGCCAATCCAGATTGCGCCTGCTATTTCTCGGTTGCTAAAGGTTTCCATTTTTAAAAATATTCAGGCTTTTCTTATGATCTAGTCGCTTGAGCCAAATATATGGTTTGTCGGCATCCCTAAAGGCCCTGAGTTGTCCGATTGAAACATCGCTTCAATGTTCTCCCGATTGGCCTGCATGTTAGAAGCGCCTCTTCTGATATAGATGCAATCCTTTTTGCCTTGACGTAAATGCGGACGAGCCTTCCCTCTAAGGACGCTGAGCACTAATAGATACCGACCGAGATATTCAATAGGTTGGTACTTAATCTCGTACGGCCCTGCAATTTCGCGATTAATTAACTGTTTCAACTCGGCAATATATTCGCCTATTGCGGCATCTAAAGAGCTGCGATTCTTTGCGTTTTGCATTACCTCTTTATCAATTCCCTCGACTTCCATGCCGTCAGTTATTCCCATAAATATCGTGCCACCGCGTGTATTGAGGAATGCCAAAATCGTAGGAACCAACTCATCTATTTTCTGATTTGTGATCTTGATGTATGGCTTGAATTCAACTTCTTCGTTTTCTCCTGAATTCAGCGCATTGACCACTAAACGGTGAAGACCTGCGCTTGAAGCAGTAGATATGGCGTTGAAAGTGCGCCGAATTGCACGCTCATCACGAAAATAGACAGGCTCGTAGTATTCATCAAATACATTGCTAGACGAGTCAATAAGCCACAGCCTAATCGCAGACACGGGCAGCGTTGCGTTTATGGATGCTTTTCCTTTAATAACTTCTGAATCAATCTTTTTTGACGTGCCATCAACAGAGATTTCACCTTTGATCTTAAGACCCACCTGGTCGATACCAGTGCCACTGACAGTTACGACAAAGCCGTTTTGATTCTTTTCTATACCTGAAAAATACGCTCGAATATCAGGAACTACGATAGCAATAGATCTCACCGGGTCGTCATGCTCGCGCAACTGAAGTCCCGTGAAGTCGTTTACGAAGTCTATTGAGCTGGCAAAGTATGGATTCTCATAATCCAATAAACTACCGACACGAAAACCATACTGCGGGTTAGGAGTTCCGCGACATACAAGACATGCTCGACTGTCATAAATATTTCCGCCCGCGTGTCGGGATAATACCCAGCTATCCAGGTTGACTTTGCCGTGTATCTCCAAGCCATCAATAACGATGCTGCCTGTTTCGTCATGACGCCTTAACATCTTCGTCAATTCTATTAACGAAACATCTTGAACTTGCGCCCGCAGAATTGAGTATTGCATTGACCCCGGGACGGGAGTTGTGACTTGTTCGACAGGTCTAATTATTGTGAATGCGTTGAACCACTTACCATCATAGTTAGCAGCGAAAGCTGATATTCTGAGTTTACGATCTAGCCACCTATTCTCTGACAGCGCAGCTTCTACGGTTTCAAGCGCTTGTTTTAGAATGAACCCGTGCTTTTCTGAATCAAATTCCATTTAAATCTCCCCACTTTCAGAGTAGTGGCCTGTTCCCTATTTTGCTTTTTATCGCTTTGACTGCGATTTCTCTTTTGACCAAGTCTGGTGATTGGAGTCAAAATACTCTTTCAATTCTTCATACCGCCTATATAACTTCTCATTATTTTCTACTAGCCATTTTTTATATTGCATGGAGACAAAGTCATTGGCTTTCTTAAAAGCACTCACAATTTCATTTGATTCTGTTTTTTTAGTAAAAGCCTCAAAGAACGGCAAACCCAAATAGTCTATATATGTGACTCCTTTCGAATCTGTCTTGAGAAGGCCCAAACAGTATTCAGCTACCAACTTTGTATATTGATCCTCAAAGTGCGTATCTGGTCCATACTTATTGGCATGGAGATAGTGCGAGACTTGACCGCTAACGACTACCCTTGGAAATCTAGCGACTCCACTTTCTAGCTCATAAGCTGCGGCCACCACGGGACCGTAGAGCTCATTTGGTGGTAACTCAAGACCCCAAGCGATTGCCAACCCCCCACGTATAGGGTGTCCAGCCGCTAATGTAACAAAGCATAAAGACCCGGCTGCATGTAGTAATGCATACAATCCGGTGATTGGGCTGTTCTCTGAACTTGGAGCTAAAGATATATAGATTAGTAAGCCATCCGAAAATCGCTGATGACGAATCTGACAACGATTTACGGAACTGAGAATTGAGCGTGTTGGCTCGGGCAAATCGCTGAACTGAGCAGATTTGGTATAGGCATTATAAAAACTAAAAAACAACTTATGGAGCCCGACTACTACGCCAACCGTTTCTTTTGCCTGTTTGATAGCAATAGCATGGTCATCCGGTAATAGACCGTGACCCCTTAGCGCATCCCTTTGACCCAATAAATCAATAAACAACGCCGCATAGTTTCCGAGTGTGCCTTTACTTTCGTCGTCCATGTGTTGCTGCCTCGACGTTAAGAGGGCTTCCCCTTCTCCTGCTACAACTCAAATTCTTGTCGGATCTTGCGTAAGCGCCTTAGCAACAATTCGGTTTCTCTTGGACGGACACGGCCCATGGATCCAATTCGAGCTGACAATGAATCAACATCGTGACGCAACCGCTTCCTATCCTTTGAGAGCTTGGCCTTGGTTTCAAGCCCGTATACTGCAGCACGATAACGAAGCACCTCTATTTCGGATGGAGCGGGAAGATAGGCATCCAATCTCTTTTTGAGCTTTTTCCCCTTCTGCTTATGGAAATGTCCCAGTCGCAATAGCTGGCCGCGAAGCCGCATAAATATTGTTCTATAAGTTGGAGTGACGCGCTCTACATGTGGCGTGCCTTCCAGTTGATGTACGGCCGCCCTGAGCCGGTTTTTCTCTTCGTACGGAACTGTGGGACGCTTTGAATTGACATTCAGACCGTGAACTTGCATCGGCCTATTGGCACTATAGATAGTCTGCTTCGGTGCGGTTCTGTGCGGGACCAGACCCTTTCTTCTTATCATGCTAATAAGAACCGCGAATGCCCGCGCTGCCCCTGTCCGCGTCAGCTTCTTTTTTGAAGAGACACTTATATCGTCTACATAGCGGCTATATACCAAACCCATTTCTTCAAGCTTACCAACGACTTCGCCTTCGGTATCAAAGAAAACCAGATTGGCGAGAGCTGGGCTTGTTATAGCGCCCTGCGGCAACTCTCCGTTTTTCGTGGTTAGTTTAGTAAGAAGACGAGAGACATCCGGAGGGAATTTGAACAGAATCATCCAGATTTTAAGAACTAAATCGTATTTAACTGACGGGAAAAAATCTTTGATATCTTGAGATATCAGAACCTTACAGCCAACGTGGATACGAGCATCTGCGATATAGCTTCTGGTGCTTTCAGGATCGTATATCCCACCTTGTAGATAGCGGGGATAGTCCACTTGGGACAAAATCCGTTTATTAATTAGATCTTGTAGATTCTTCAGGATAGGGAGGGCATCAACAATTGTCCTAGTGCCGCCATTACTTTTTAGTTTTTTTTCAACAATTCGATAGTGTTTGTCTGCTGTCTCTGAAATTTCTACTAATTTTTCTTCTGAGCATTCGAGTATCCGGGCTAAGGTCTTAATAGAACCTATTGGCGGTCTCTTATATGAAGGATTCTTGGCCATCTTGATCAGACGCTTGAACTAATTTTAAAGCGGCGGATGCTAATTTCTCTAAAGCATCTTCAGACAAAACGCCCGCCAACTCTCTTTGATTACTACCTAAAAATAAAAGGATACTTAGTGGGATATTTAGCGCATCCGCAATTTTATTTACTTTTGAAATTGCAGGATCTCGCTCTCCCTTTTCCAATAAGGAAATATATGAGGCTGATAAACCAGCTCTCTTTGCCAAGGCACTTCTTGTAATGCCTTTATGTGTTCGACAGATTTTTATGGCTTTTCCTAAATCCATCAAACACCTTGAATGAGAAAAGCGACCTGCTGTCTTACATCAAGCGGTCGATAAGCCACTTCACCAACGAAGCATAGTCCAAGAAATCAGCCAGCAATTTCAGCGCTTTGAATATACGCGCCTTCTTCCCCGCCTCATCCTCTTCAATGCACTCGTCCAGCTCTGCGATCACCGAATCCAACTTCTCAGCAAGACCAGTCTCCGATTTGTCGTGCAGTTCTGCGCTTACTGCCTTTAGGGCATTCACGCAGTCTTCAATCAGCTTGTCCATAGTGGACTCCCGAATTTCCGCTCGGTGCAAAATCGCACCTGCCGCGAGCGCGACTGGACCGAGAGGAACAACCGGAGACTGCAGGCCACTATCTCCTGGTCTCGTTACGAGACCAGCTGCCGCATGTGCTTTCCGAGCGCATAGCCCCATGGGACTCATCGCTCCAGACACATGGCGGACATTGGGACCTCAGTGATTAGCTGAGATCCGACCTCGCGAACGAGGCCCGCTAACGGGTCCAACCGCTTTTCAGGATTTCGCTGTTTAAAGAGCACCTGGGTGATTCACCCAGCCGACACATTAAAGATAGCATGAAATTTTGACTGGGAGTGTAGAAAAGACGATTTTTTTGTCTGTATTTAATCTGGCAGATTATTTGACATAATTTAAATTCAACAGGCCTGCAAACCCAGCGGTACGAAGACGCGGCGCATGCCGGTCGAGGAAGCGGAGTTACCTCTTAGCGGTAATGAGCACCCGTAGGCCGGCTTGCAACAAAGTATTCGAAGCGCTGGGGCAGCAGGTTAGCCGCACTTAGAGTCGCCGCAGTTCAGGCACGTCATACACCCATCCATCATCACCACCGCCGCCGTGCTGCACTTCTGGCAGAGCTGGGCGCCGGCGGGGAACTTGGATTCCGCGAAGGCATCGGTCTGCTTCGCCGCGGCCTCGAACTCGGCGCGCTTCTGGGCGATGAGCTTCTTCTGGTGATCGTCCAGCCCTTCCTTGTGCATCATGCCGATGCTCATGAGGTGCTTCTCGATGACATCACCGATCTCGGCGATGAGCGAGGGCATGAACTTGCCGCCCGGCTTCCAGTAGCCGC
>CAZOOK010000085.1:0-6963 GCA_964581385.1 uncultured Salinisphaerales bacterium | reverse complement strand
GATGTCCATGCCCGTCCAGTATGTAGATGCGCGTGTTGGCAAGCGGACGACCGATGGAAAGACGATTCTCGCTTTCCGTCTTGATCCAATTCAGCGTTGCCGTGATGCTCGCTTCGGTGGGACCGTATTCATTCAAGAATCGCAGATGCCGGGAGTCAGACGGCAGACCACGCATGAGCATGGACGCATCCATCGCTTCGCCGCCCAGTGCCAGGAGCCGCAGACCGGCGGGATATTGAGCGCCTCCATGTTGTATGAGTTGCTGCCAGAACGCGGTCGGTAGATGCAGAACCGTGATGCGAGCCTTTTCGCAGTGTTTCCAAAAGGCATGCGGATCGCCGATCCATTCGTCCGTGCGCAACACGAGCGTGGCACCTGACAAGAGGGTACTGAAAATTTCCTGCACCGACACATCGAAGGCCGACGAAACAAATTGCAACACGCGATCAGCGTTGCATATTCCATACTCGGCTTGCATCGCGCTGAGCACGTTGACCACACTTCGATGCTCGACCATCACCCCTTTGGGCTGTCCTGTGGATCCGGAGGTGTAGATGACGTAGGCCAGATGGCGCGAGGTCAGGCCGAGTGTAGTGGGGTCGAGGTTGCTGTCGTTCTCTTGGGTGATCGGGCTGCCGGGTGCGTCGAGCAGCACGGCGGGACTGGCAGTCTCCGGCAGACCGTCCTTGAGCGAGGCCTGCGTCACGATCACGCGTGGATTCGCCTCCTCGAGCATCATGGCCAAGCGCTGCACCGGATACGCCGGATCCAGCGGCACGTACGCACCGCCCGCCTTCAGAATGCCCAGTATCCCCACGATCAGCTCGATGCTGCGCTCCAGACAGATCGCCACCAGCACGTCCGGACCCACGTCTTGTCGTCTTAGGTAATGCGCGAGCTGATTCGCGCGCTGGTTTAATTCCGTGTACGTCAGCGACTGATCTTCGTAGACCACCGCCGTCGCATCGGGCGTCTTCTGCACCTGCGCCTCAAACAGCGTGTGAATGCATTGCTGCTCGGGAAATGCGGTGTGCGTCGCGTTGAAGTCATGCAGGACGCGGTGGTGTTCGTCCGCCGGCACGATCGGAAGATCGAGGATCCTTGTCTGCGGCGCTGTCTCCAGTGCCTCGGCGAGCATCGTCAGTGCTGTGCGCAAGTAGCCATTGATTCGGTTTGGCTCGATTCCAGATCCAGTCTGCGCCGTCAGCACGAAACCGCTGCTCAGGTCGTCGACCGACATCGCAAACGGGTAATTGGTGCGTTCCTGACTGGAGATGAATCGGATGCCGGCAATCTCAGTGTCCAGAATACCGATGGCAGCACTATGCCGGTAATTGAGCACCGCACTGAACAGCGGCGTACCGGCCGACACACCGCTGCAGCGCAGTGCCCGCGTCAGCGAAACGTCTTCGTGCTTCAGCAACGCTGCCAGCTCGCGCTGCGTCTGCTCGATCAATTCCCGCACGGACCGGTCCTTCAGCGATAACCGGATCGGCAGCGTGTTGATAAACATCCCTACGACGCGGTCGGCACCCGCGATGCCGTGCGTGCGTCCCGACAGCACACTGCCGAAGACCACATCGTCACGTCCGCTGCAGCGTGCGACCACTAAGGCCCAGGCCACGTGAAACAGCGTCGCGGCACTGACGCCCAGCCGCCGGGCGTGATGGCGCACGCGCTGCGACGATGGAATATCGAGAGTCTGGCGCGCTTCTTCAATCGCGCTGCCGTCGCCGTGAATATCCAGTAACCCAAACGGTGCCGTCGGCTCGTCGATGTCCGCCAGACGGGATCGGAAAAAGACTTCCGCGTCGTCTTGTTGGGTGGATGCCAAGGCGTGTGCCACATAGTCGCGATACGCCACCGGTGCACTTAATGTTTCCGGGCGGCCTTCCAGGCAGGCGCGCAGCTCCGACAGCAGCACTTCCAGTGAGACGTGGTCGCAGGCCAGGTGGTGCAGCTTCAGAATGACGTACCACCGGGCACTGTGCGGATCGCGAGCGATGCGCGCGCGCACGAGCGGTGCGCGCTGCAAGTCCATGCGCTGATGCTGCGGGGCAAGCTGCGCTTTGAGCTGCTCGAGCGCCTCCCGCGCCGGATCCAGCTCCAAGACCTCGATCGGTAGTGCGGCCTGCCGCCACACGACCTGCACCGGTTGCGGCAGGCCGTGCCATGCCATCGAGCTGCGCAGAATGTCGTGACGGTCGATGACGCTCTGTAGCGCACCGAGCAGCGCATCGAGGCGCGCCCGTGACTCCGCGGCCAGCAGGGTCGGCAAGATATACACGTCCCCTTGCTCGCTGAGCAGATGATGAAATAGAAGACCTTCCTGTAGCGGCGCCAACGGATAGATGTCCTGGATATTTCTCGCGCCGCCCGGCACGCTGTGCACAATACGCTCGATCTGCGCCGACTCCAGAGACACCAGCGTCAGCATTTCCGGCGTGATCGTGTCGCAATCCGCTGGAATGCGATTGGGCGGCGCGACAAACTCCACAGCACGCATTTCGTTGCCGATCGTAGCGGCCAGTTCGGCCAGCGTTGGCGTCTCAAACACACTACGCACGCCTGCTTTCAATCCCTGCTGGCGCAATCGTTCGATCATTCGAACGGCCAGCAGCGAATGTCCGCCCAGTGCAAAGAAGTGATCGTGACGGCCCACACGCTCGATGCCCAGCAGCTCCGACCAGATCCTGGCGAGGGCTTCCTCGATCGGACCCTGCGGCGCTTCGTACGCCGACACCACATACGAATCTTGCTCCGGCACCGGCAGCGCTTTCCGGTTCAGCTTCCCATTCACCGTCAGCGGCAACGACTCCAGCACCACATACGCACTCGGGATCATGTACTCCGGAAGCTGGCGCGCCAGATGCTCGCGCGCGCGCGAGGCTTCAAAGTTCACTCCGGATTTCAATGTCACGTACGCCACCAGACGCTTGTCGCCAGCCCGGTCTTCGCGTGCCAACACCACGCCGTCCCGCACCCCTTCGCAATCCCGCAGCTGCGCTTCAATCTCCCCCAGCTCAATCCGATATCCACGGATCTTCACTTGGTCGTCGCTGCGCCCCAGGTACTCAATGACTCCGTCCTCGCGCCACCGCCCCACGTCCCCCGTCCGGTACATCCGCACGCCGCTTTCATCGCTGAACGGATCCGCCAGAAAACGCTCCGCCGTCAGCGCGTCACGATTCAGATACCCACGCGCAACGCCCGCTCCACCTATGTAAATCTCACCACACCCCCCCACTGGTACCGGCTCGCCGTGACCGTCCAGAATATAAATGCGCGTGTTCGATATCGGACGACCGATCGGGACCCGCTCGGCATCTGCTTCGGCGCGGCACTCCCAATACGTCACATCGATGGCGGCTTCCGTGGGGCCATACAAGTTATGCAGTCGGGCATAAGGAAAACAGTCCAGACAGCGTGACTGCAAAGCCACCGACAGCTCTTCACCGCTGCAAACGATATGGCGCAGACTCGAATGCGCCGCTTCCGTTTCCCCGTGATCCAGGAAGACCTGCAGCATCGACGGCACGAAATGCACCACGGTAATGCCGGCGTCGCAAATCAGACGGCGCAGATAAACAGTGTCCCGATGCTCTTCAGGGCGTGCGAGGATCAGGCGCGCGCCGGCGAGCAGCGGCCAGAAAAATTCCCATACGGAGACATCGAAGCTGACCGGCGTCTTTTGCAGGACACGGTCGTTTTCGGTAAGGGAGTAGGCATCCTGCATCCACTGCAGCCGGTTCACGAGGCCGCGGTGTTCGTTCATCACCCCCTTGGGCTGTCCTGTGGAGCCGGAGGTATAGATGACGTAGGCCAGATGCCGTGACGTCAGACCCAGTGTCGCGGGATCTGAGTTGCCGTCGTCCTCTTGCGCGATCTGGCTCCACTGCGCATCAATCATCACGCGCGGACTGCCGCTCTCGGGCAGCACGTCCTTGAGGGATGCCTGCGTAACGATCACACGCGGCCGGGCATCCTCCAGCATGAAGGCCAGGCGCTGCGGCGGATAAGCGGGATCGAGCGGCACATAGGCACCGCCCGCCTTCAGAATCCCCAGAATCCCCACCACCAGCTCGACGCTGCGCTCCAGACAGATCGCCACCAGCATGTCGGGGCCGACGCCTTGTCGTCTTAGGTAATGTGCGAGCTGGTTCGCGCGTTTGTTTAATTCCGCGTAGCTCAGGCTCTCCTCTTCAAACACAACCGCCGTGGCCTCCGGCGTCTTCGCCACCTGCGCCTCAAACAACGTGTGAATACACTGCGTGTCCGGATACGGCACCTTGGTGGCGTTGAAATCCTCAAGAATCCGACAACGCTCGTTGTCGCTCAGCAACGGCAGCGCGTTCACGCGCTGCTCAGCGTCGGCGACCATGGCGTTGAGGATGACTTTGAAATACCCGATCCAGCGCTCGATCGTGGCGCGGTCAAACAGGTCGCGGGCGTACTCCAGGCCACCGACGATTTCGTGTTGGTTTTCCTGCAGCGACAGCGTCAGGTCGAATTGCGTGTGCTGCCGCGGCAGCGCCTGCGGCGTGAGTGTCAGGCCCGGTAAAATCTGTGGCTGCTGCGGCGTGTTCTGCAGCGCAAACAGGACCTGGAAGATCGGGCTGTGGCTCAAGCTGCGCGGCGGCTGTACCGCTTCCACCACCTGCTCGAAGGGCACGTCCTGGTGCGCGTAGCCGCCCAGCGTCGTGGCTTTGATACGAGCCAGCAGCTGGCCAATGCTCGGCTCGCCGCTCAGGTCCGCACGCAGCGCCAGCGTATTGACGAAAAAGCCGATGAGGTCTTCGATCTCGCGCCGCGGCCGATTGGCCACCGGCGTGCCGATGACGACGTCGTCCTGTCCGCTCAGCCGCGACAGCAGAATCGCCCAGCCCGTGTACAGCACCATGTGCAGCGTCACGTCGTATTGACGGCACAGGGCTTTCAGGCCCGCCGTCAGTGCCGCGTCCAGGACGATGTCGACGCTGTCGCCCGTATAGCGCTGCATGGGCGGACGCGCATGGTCCATCGGCAGTTGCAGCAGGGCCGGTGCGCCCGCCAGGTGCTGCGTCCAGTAGTCCAGCTGCCGCTTCAGCGTCTCGCCTTTGAGCAGCATCTGCCGTTGCCAGACCGCGTAGTCGGCGTACTGGATCGGCAGCGGCAGCAGCGGATTCTTTTTCCCTTGCCGGTACGCGCCGTACAAGGCCGCGATCTCCCGGATTAACACCCCCAGCGACCAGCCGTCGCTGACGATGTGGTGCATCGCCACCAGCAGGCAGTGCTCGTCGTCGCTCACACGGATCAACACGCCGCGCAGCAGCGGACCGCGGGTGAGATCAAAGGGTGTTTCAGCGAATTCAGTGCTGATACGTTGAATCTCGGCCTCACGCTCGGCCGCTGCGTGACTACGCAAATCAATAGCGGAAAGATCGAATGAAGCGGCGGGTGCAATGATCTGCACCGGCTGGCAGTCCACGCTGACGAAGCATGTGCGCAAAACCTCGTGACGCTCGATCAGCGTGTCGAAGGTCGCCTGCAGCGCAGCTATGTCTAACCGCCCTTGCAGACGCAGACCGCCTGCGATGTGGTACGTCGCCCCTGCCCCTTCCAGCTGATCGATAAACCACAGCCGCTGCTGCGCCAGCGACACGGATAAAGGCTGACTCCGATCGGCCAGGCCAATGGGCACAAGCGCCACGGCTCGTTTCGTCTCGATACATTTAGCCAGCGCCTCCAGCACCGGGTGCTCAAACAGCTCGCGCAGTGAAACCTCGCGGCCCAGCACGGCGCCAATACGCGACACCGCCTGCACCGCCAGCAGCGAATGCCCGCCCAGCTCAAAGAAGTGATCCTGCCGTCCCACACGCTCGACACTCAGCAGCTCACTCCAGATCTGCGCCAGCGCTTCCTCTACTTCTCCGCAGGGGGCCTCGTACGCACGCACCGCATACGTGTCCTGATCCGGCGCCGGCAATGCCTTCCGGTCCAGCTTCCCATTCACCGTCAGCGGCAATGACTCCAGCACCACGTACGCCGCAGGCACCATGTACTCCGGCAGCACACGTGCAAGCTGCTCACGTACCTGAGAGATTTCAATCCCGGCGCAACCGGATTGCAGCGTCAGGTACGCCACCAGACGCTTGTTGTTATCCGTCCCGCGTGCGACTACCGCGCAGTCCCGGATTCCTTCGCAATCCCGCAGCTGCGCTTCAATCTCCCCCAGCTCAATCCGATATCCACGGATCTTCACTTGGTCGTCGCTGCGCCCCAGGTACTCAATGACTCCGTCCTCGCGCCACCGCCCCACGTCCCCCGTCCGGTACATCCGCACGCCGCTTTCATCGCTGAACGGATCCGCCAGAAAACGCTCCGCCGTCAGCGCGTCACGATTCAGATACCCACGCGCAACGCCCGCTCCACCTATGTAAATCTCACCACACCCCCCCACTGGTACCGGCTCGCCGTGACCGTCCAGAATATAAATGCGCGTGTTCGATATCGGACGACCGATCGGTGGAATGCTTTTATCGTCAGAACTGCAGGAATGCACACTCGCGCACACCGTGGCTTCGGTCGGACCGTAGGCATTGATAAAACGCCGTCCACGCGCCCATTGCTGCACCAGCCCTGGTGGACAGGATTCGCCAGCCACGATCAGGCTATGAAGTGCTTTCGGTTTGAATTTTGACGGTAATGATTGGAGCGCACTCGGTGGCAGGGTGGCGTGACTGATCTGATGGGTGTTCAGCATCGCCAGCAATGGCTCACCCGGCATCAGATGTTCACGCGGCGCCAAATGCAGGCTCGCGCCATGACACACGGCCATCGCAATTTCCCATACCGCCGCATCGAAACTGAACGAAGCAAACTGCAGGATGCGACTGTGCGGGTGTATATCCAGCGCTTGGCCTTGCGCGGTCACCAGATTGCTGACACTTTGATGCTCGACCATGACGCCCTTGGGCTGTCCAG
>CAZOOK010000084.1:0-7530 GCA_964581385.1 uncultured Salinisphaerales bacterium | reverse complement strand
TTGGGCACATCGAGGCCATCGCAGCGCGCCAGTCCGACGGCCGCCATCTTCGAAGCGAGCTCGGCGATAACGAACTTATTGACGGCATGACACACCGCCTCACGAGAGCTGGGTGGCACGTGCTGCGACAGTTTGTTGCTGAAATTCGCAAGAGCAACATCCGTCCATGGAAGCCATCGCTGGATGGCTCCTGGATCGATGGGATGCACGCTTTTCACGTACCGCAAAATCGAAGCGGATGGCGGATGCACCTGGATCAACATTACGACAGATCGGTCAGACCGCGTGGACATCTCCAACAGCCCCGCCGCCGTGGCCGCACTGAGCATTTCGGCGTTAACAAGCGCTTTGACTGCCGAGTCAATATCTTCTCGCGCCTGTGCCGACAGTTCGAGCGGGCTCAGTAGCGCCGTGAGATCCGCACCGGCGCAGCAAAGATTTGCTTGGGCCAGCGCCACAGCGATGTCGTCCACTGGGTACTGCGGGCCGGTCAGCGTGGCTGGGAATGGGTTGTCGCCGGCTTGCCGGATTGCCTCGAGTGACGCTGGCAGACGGGCGAGGAACGCGGTACAGGTCATATTGGGTGTAGCGATGTTCAGTAGCGTCATTTTTGTGTTATCCATCAGATGTTGGTACGCGGGATACGACGCCAGGAATCACTCGGTTCTTGGCCGCTTCATTCCACTCCTTTCTGCCAGCCGTGACCTTGGCGTAGATACGGTCGAGCTCTTCGCGGGTCGGATATGCATCGTCGTCTGGCTTCTCGACTTCGACCTCGTTGCGCCAGCCGATAATGTTCTTGGCAGTGAAGATGGCGAAAGCAGGTTGAAACACGGACGCCAAGCCGCCCTTCACCAGAATCGTTTCCTGATAGTCGCGCGCTTTTTTATACGCGTAAGAAAAGGCCGCGAATCGTGGTTGGCCATTAGGGGACTTTGCCGTCGCCCAATCGTGAAGAGTTTCCCGCGTCACGCCGATCATGCACGCAAATTCCGTCAGCGTCGGGAAGTCCTTGGCGCCGATGATCGTTCCGTTTCCCTTCGGGTTGTCTGCGGTCGCCTCCGCGTAGATAAACGCAGGCTTGCTGAAATACTCGACCAGCTGGTCGGCGAATTCCTCGCGGAACACCGGCGGCCGCCACGGCGGGCGCGGCTTCGGAATAGGAACCAGCTGCTTGTGAATGCGCCGCGTCCACTTCTCAGAATGGATACGCCCTTTCACCGCCCGCCATGTTGTGCCGTATTTTTCGGCGATGTGAGCCGCCGACAGGCGTTCATCGGCCTCCCATTCCTCACGGGCAGCAAGCCATCGTTTTGCACTCAGTGCGCTTTTGGCCATGACTTCTCATCCTGCCACCGGGACTGTACGCATCGGGCATCCAGCTCCCCGTTCTTGTCGAAGAGGAGGGCAAACCCATCGCGATCGCTAGGCAAGCTGTTCTCGTCCCAACCCAGAAGTGTGTCGGGATTGGCGACCATCACAGCGGCGAACTGGACGTCGCAAATGCTCAACGCTACGCATTTATTGATCAGCTTTAACTGCAGATCGCGTGCTCGTTTGCATGCATTGCCGAATTCCGGATGCAAGGGAGCACCGAACGCATCGATTTTTTTGGCCCACACGCGAAGCATCCCTGTAGTGGTACCAATCGATTCTGCGAAATCTTGAATCATAGGGATAATCGCATTCACCAAAAATTGGTCGTCGAGGCCCGAAGCGTCAGCGACCCTTTTGATCTGGTCGATATCGCGCGTGAAGAAGCTGATCAGCAGCTCCGAATATTGTTTTTGGTAGCGCGATATCAACCATGCCCGATGCGCCTTAACCCATCCCTGATTCATAATTTTCTTCCGTACAGCCTGCCTGCTCACACCGAATCCTCTGCCGATATCGGCGGCAGATATGTAAGGGTCGGTTTCCCACAATGCACGGGCGGCTTTCCAGTCGCGTGAACTAAGCCTAGCCATCAGGCGAACTCCTCGACCAGCGAGCCGGTTCGGCCATGGCGCACGACCTCGGAGGTTCCGGTCGCCAGGGGCCGGAACCCGACGTCAACCCGTTCCTGGTGATCAAAGCAATGATGAAATATAAAACGATGCTGGCTGGTTTGATCTTCAGCCAGCTCCGCGGCTTTCTCGATCAAATTGTAGTGACGCCTCATTGCATGAGATGCCGTATTACAGATTGCCAGCAACGCATCCAACGTGGACTGAAGCCTGCCGCCGCCTCGCATGTCTTCCGCCTTCGGATTGAGGGCCTGGAATCCTGACCATGCCTCACTGAATTCCGCGGCCCGATTCATCATGTCATGGACCATCCAGAGCGCCGGGATGCCTTCAACATAGGACTTCGCCATCAGATTCCGGACGCTGTTGTTGTATGCGGCCATCTGGGATTCCATGTGCCGCAGCAGCACGGTTTGCCGATGGATGTTCTGGGCCACTTCGGCCTCATCGACAAATCCAACCAGGTAGTCTGCGGGGACCGCGTAAACGACCGCCGCTTTACACAGTAGCTTCATCGACGGCGAGCGCTCGCCGTTTTCGATCAGCGATAGTTGGGTCTTATTGCCCCCATATCCGAGCAGTTCACTCGCCTGTTCGATCGTATAGCCGCTATGGATTCGCGCCTTTCGCATACGCTCACCGATGATGAGCGCGATCTGTTTGCGGGCTCGTTTCGAGTGAGCCGGTTCCACAGCTTGCGCACTGGCGGCACCGGATTCGGCGAGAGAATCGCGGCCGGCGACTTCGGCTGGCTCCGGTGCATCGAAGTCCAATGCCGCGATGCGCTCCGATCGATCAAATAAATCAACATCCTCATCAGCCGCCGGCGAAGTCTGCTCCGCGCTGCCTTCGGACGGAGCCAAGGTCGGACCGTCGTTCCCGCGCCTCACCGAAACGAACGTGCGCATAGGAGGGCCGTTTGGCGATTGCACATCCGGCGGCGTGCTGTCCGCTATGCGTTCTGTAGGCGGCGGAACATCTCTTGTATTTCCAAGCCGGGACGCTGGTGGCACTGTGAATACCTCATCGGCCGCCAGAACCGCCCCAATGCCAGGATCAGGCGATCGATTGGCTCGGTGATTTGTGATCCAGCGCTTCAGCCCAGGCAATGCCGGTCGACGCCACGCATGTCCTGTCGGGATAGGCAAGTTGAATGCGGTCCAGACCGCGGCGGCGAAGTCGAGATTCGTCATTGCCGTTGCCGGCCCGGAGATCTGTTCAGTCATCGATTTGTGCGCTCTGGCACGGGTCATTCTTTGTCTCTCCTCGTTGGAATGGACATTTTTTGAACGGTTGCTACGCGACGGCGGGCTACGTCGTGAACGGACGCGTGCGGACCGACGACACCGATCCGTGCGCCGGGCGAACGTTGTTGCGTATTGCGCAATCGCTTTGCTCGCCGAATGGCAGCAGCAGGCCACGGATGGCAATACTTGTGTGGCCTCGGCATAGTCATGCGGTCGCTCATCCCAGCGCCTCACGCTGCCGATGCTCGGCAATGAGTTGTGGCGCGAGCTTGCGGATGACCCCATTGCGACGAAGTCCGACCACGGCCATTTCGATCTGCTGCGCGCCTATAGAGCGACGCTTCTCGAACGACATCGCATCCAGAGTAAACCAGTCGATCCGTGCACGAATTTCCCTGCAGAGCGCACCATAGTCGCTGTCGCGATCGAGTACTTGCGCAATGGTCGGGATGCCGTCGCACAAGTTCGCGAACTCGATTGGGCCTGGCGGCCATTCCAGCCGCAGTTCGATGACACGCTGCAGGCCATAGGCGACTTGATCGCGGTTGTAGTCGCGCAGGTCGTAACGCCACTGCTTCGCGGCCGGGGATAGCGCTTTGTCTTCCATGGCCGGGCCATACGACGACGACCACTTATGCGAATAAAGATGCTGCATCCGCGCGAAAAACTTGACGGTTTCTTCTTCACTCAGCATTGGACAATTCCCCCGAGGCTCTAACATCTCGCGCCGACTGCTCAGCCAGAGAGAGCTTTCGATCATTCGTAACTTTTCGAACGACGGTCCGAGCCATCAGCCACGAAACCGGCTCGGTAACATCCTCGCGAATGGCTTGCTCTAGCAGGAGCCATGTGCCCATGTCTCCGTGCCGGTTTCGAGCCATTCCGAGAATCGATCTGGCGGGCGCCTCCTTGACTCCGCGATCCATAAAAAACTTCAATCCTTCTCCAAAGATGCGATCTGGTAACGGCTTTTCGTTGACGGGCGGATCAGGATTTGGTGGTGGTGGCGCACCAGCGCCCGACGAAGTCGGAATAGCTTTTGCTTTTAATGCAGATGCAGATGCAGATGCAGGGCCGTCCCCTTGCCGCGCGGTTGGTGCTGCACCATTGTCTTCACCAATGGGCGCCTTTGGTGAAGCCTTTGGTGCCTCACTCTCACCTTCACCGAACCGCGTCGATGCTCCGCGAATCGCGCGCACATATTCGTCACGGACCATGCGGCTGGAGTACCAGATTGGGCCGACCGCTTCCGGCACCAGCACTACCGGTGCGCCATCCTTGCGTCCGGAGCGCGGCGTGTAGACGAATGCCTCGCACGTCTTGCCAGCGTCGGCGCCCTTCAACACGCCTTTGTCGATCAGACCGCGCAGCAGCGATATGGGGCAGCCGATCGCCTGCGCAATGTCCTTCAACGGCCACTTGAGCACGCCGTAGGGCTCGGCATCGTGCATGAGGCAGAGCACCTGGACCCAGACGCCACGCTCGGCGAATGAGCAGCGCTGTAAATTCGAGCTGCGCATCCAATCGCCGGGATAGAATTGGAACGCAGGGCTACGCACAGCGGATCTCGGCCTGCAGGCGCCGGCGGCCAGCGACGTGTGCGTCGCGGGTGCTCATTACGCTGCTATCGTATTGGGCGTGCGGGCGCGCACCAAATCGGCGACAAGCTCCTTGATTTTCGCGTCGTCGGCGCCGGCGATGCGGGCAGCGATGATGGCGTCAGTCTCGTGCGCCGGAATGTACGCATTACGACCGATGTGAATGCGTGGCGGGAATAGGCCCACCCGCTCAGCTTCGTATGTTGCGGTGCGGCGATAACCTGCGCGCAATCCTTCTGCTACAAAGGGTTTTAGTGCCAACATATGGAATCCACCTGTGTACGCCGCACGGTGGCGGCTTTAGGTTGACTCTAGGCATTTACTTACAGCTTTAGAAAGACAACATCAGCCCTTATGAGTTGTCCTTGACTTTTTCACCTTCGTATTTTTCTTGACTGGATCAAGTTTGTTTAGCTCTGGGAAGTCCCTATTAATTTCGCGAATTATTGTGTCCCCTTTGAACTCTCCTTTTCCGTGTTCCCATGCAACTTTGTCGGCAGCTTCCTCGCGTGACATCCCCACGCGCTGCAGCTCGCGAAGGCGGAACGCATACTCGCCGACGCGCTTTTTCGTCTTAAATTTTTTACTCTTCGCAAACGGGTGCCTGTCGGTGCAACCAAAAAATGCCTCCTCAAGAGAAACGGCTCCGTCGGAATCAAGGTATGAATTCAAGCAATCGAGGAAGCTTAAAAGCAACTCCGGCGGTGGATAGCGGCATTCATTAACATATGAACGGATATGCATAAGAACTGGCACGTCTGGGAGCTTATCTATGATTTCGCGCCCTTCACGCCCGTAGACAGCGGTCGGGTATTGATCTTTTGCAAGCAGAGATCGCCAATCATCCTCAAGCTGGTCGATTGGCTTTACTAAGCGACAGCGAAGTAGCTCCCGCCACTCACGTATTTTCAATGCCTGTTTTGTCGCTGGTTTCCTGCGAAGTTCAAGCTTTTCCTTTTGATCCCTATCTTTCATTGGCTCATTCGTCTGATCGAACGATCGTGTCTACGGGTACTGTGCAGTTAACATCCGAACCAGCCTGTGACATGGGACTCTCCTTACGTTGCAGGTCAGACGCCGGCCGGTGGCTCTAACACCGACCGGCGTCGCTATTTCCGGCGATCCGCGCCGGTGCGGTTTAAGTTGTTCGCAGTCTCCGTTGAGCCCTCATCCAGCGCGCCGCAGCGGCGTCACCTTGCGATATTTCCCGCTGGCCAGCAGCTCCAGCCGGTCGCCGAGCAGATTGAACGCCTGCATGCGCTCGGCAATTAGCTCCTGGTGCTGGTAGGTTTTGCGCAGCTTATCGTCGCCGACATGGTTCAGGCAGCGGTCGATCACGTCGGAGCGGACGCCAAGCTCGCCCATCAGCGTCGAGCCGGTGCGGCGCAGATCGTGCGCACGCCACTCGCCGCCGGACAGCGCCAGCGCGCCAAGGGCCTTGCTGCGGCCGCTCATGCGCTGCGTGCGCTGCCGGTCGCGGAACTGCTTCTGAAGGGTCTTCGTGCAAACGTGATTCGTGCCCGTGCGGTCGGGGAAGATCCACGTATCGTTCGTGGCGAAGCTCCGCAGCGTTTCGAACTGCCGGGCGGCGAGGTCGGATAGGTGCACGAGATGCTCGCGCCCGTTTTTGGCGATCTCGGCTGGAATGGTCCAGGTGCCTGCGTCCAGAACTATGTCTGCCCAGCGCGCGCAGCTGATCTCACCGACACGGCAGCAAGTCGAAAGCATGATCCAGAGGGCAGCTTCGGCCATCGGCGTGAGTTTGGCAGCCGGCAGCTTGGCGGCAAGCTCGGCGATCTCGGCTTCGGACAGATAGCGCGTGCGCTCTTCCTCGGCACCGCCGACATTCTTCTTCCGAAGCCCGAATGTCGGATCGCCTGGAACAATGTCCCGGAGAGCAGCGAAGCGGAACATCTGCCGCAGATACTGAAGCAGCAGATTGGCATAGCGTCCGACGCCACGCTCCATGACGCCGTCGAGCACACGCATGACGTCGCGGCGCTTGACCTCGTCGGCGTACATCCGGCCGATGGTGGGGATGATGTCCTTCTCGAACGCTCTCCGAATCTCTGCGCCCTTGTCCTTGCGCTTGCTGGCTTCCTTGCGGTGCCACTCCTCAAACAGTGTGTGCACTGTATGCCGGGCTGCCTGGGCAGCATCCGCGGCCTTGCGCTTTGCTTCGGTAGTATCGCGATGCTGGACCGGATCGACGCCATCAGCGACCAGCGCACGACTCGCGTCAGCTTTCTCGCGGGCACGGGCAAGTGTTACGTCAGGATATGCGCCAAGTCCTTGCTTCCGACGCCGGCCGTCGAGAGAGAAGATGAAAAGCCAGTCTTTGCCCGTCGGCCTCAGCCGAAGGTAAAGCCCTTCACCGTCGGCAAGCAGCTTCTCGCCGGACTTGGTCTTGGCATTTTTGACCTTCAACTCTGTAAGCAGATTTGCTGGCATGCATTAACCCCATGAGTGCTCCCCCGCAGGCTTTCAGGGGAACACTTGGGGGAACAGATTACACCGGCTTTCGGCGGACGGCAATGGACGATTACGAACTTACAATCAGCATTTGCCTAGGAAAATCGGTATATCTGACGATGATGGCGGACGGCGGCGGATGTCTATTTTCTTGCCTTGGGCGCAGGGGGTCGCAGGTTCGAATCCTGTCGCCCCGACCAAAATCAA
>CAZOOK010000083.1:0-7819 GCA_964581385.1 uncultured Salinisphaerales bacterium | reverse complement strand
CGGAGGTCGAAGGCCCCGTCAATCAGTTGATGTCGTTTGCGCTGCCACAACGCATTTCGGACGAGGGATTCGTGACGACGCTTGCAAAAAATCACGACTTCCTGAAGGCACTATTCCCGTCCGAGGCGCCGCAGATCCTTGGGTTCAATTTCGCGAACATGCAGATTGCTCCCTGCATCGTTGAATCCATAGGCCAGTCTCTCACGGCTCCCATGGACGCGGACGGCAACCGCCTCAATGTAAGCGTTCAGCTCAATATGTCGACGTTGGGTGCGCTCGACAAGAACGATTGGAGCTCCATCGTTGGTGACTAAATTTGCACGAAGCAACACGTTCATGAGGCGCAAAATGCTCAGCTCTGACTCCAGCGGTTTTCTCACCGGCGCGCCGGCCACGGACCTCATGAAGCGGCTGGCGGACGGCCAGGATGCCGAGCTCGATCTGCTGCGCAGCATCAAGATGGACACCAAGGGGATGTTGAAGCAGGCGCGGGCCAGAAATGAGCTGGTGCGCTCTGCGGTCGCTATCCCAACGGTTCGTCCCAGATCGGCTGCCGCTCGCGCGCTCGCTGCCGGAGATTCGCTTGGCGCCCTCAAGCGGGTCGCATGGATAAGCTTAAGCGCCAGACCATCAGCTACACCGTGATCCGGAAAGGGCCAGCAGAAAGGCGCAACGTCCGGTGTTACCCCGGACACGTAGTGTCAGGGTGTAGCTGATGGGGCTGATTGATCAATGGCAAAGCGGAAACGTCGCGTAGCGGCCCCGTCTGATGGACCCATGATGGTCCCATCTACCATGGGGCCAGTTCATGACCGCTATCGTTCCTATTCTCACTCAAGTTGGGCTCAATGCCGCCGTGACCGCGGCGGGCTCAGGGCTCCAAATCGCATTGACGCATATCGCGTTCGGCTCAGGGCAGTACACGCCGGCCGTGAACGGTTCCGGCAATGCGACCCAGACTGCGATGGTGGCGAGATTGGAAAAGGCCACTTTCGGAGGCGGGACGCAGAATGGCGCACAGGTGACGCTCGCCGCGCTCTTTCCGGAGTATGGCAGCACTCCCTATAACGTCGGCGAGATCGGAATCTGGGCGGGCGATCCCGATGCCGGCGGAATTCTGTTCGCCATCTATTCGACGCCGACGTACGTCCATGCACTGCGGAACTCATCCCTCCAGGTGGCGGAGTCCTACAGCTTCCGGCTGAATTCGGTACCGCTGGGATCTGTGACGGTCACTGTGGACCCGAGTGGTGCCGCACTTTCTGCTGTGCAAGCACAATTGGCGACCCTGTCGCAGTACCTAATTCCAGATACTGGAACTTGTTTGCTTACGCTGCAACCAACAGCAAAAGCGGGCTGGGTAATGGCAGACGATGGCACGATCGGCAATGCAGCATCCGGCGCGACGAACAGAGCAAACGCGGACACTTCTGCGCTCTTCCAGTTGATCTGGAACAATGTCAGCAATACTTTTGCGCCAATTTTTACATCCACAGGCGCAATTTCCGCGCGCGGTACCGATGCACTTACAGATTTCAATGCCGGCAAGCGACTGAAGCTCGGCCTCATTTTAGGGAGAGCGATCGGTGTAGCCGGTTCAGGACTTTCCCTGACGGCTCGCGCGCTGATGGCAGCGGTCGGTACTGAAGGTGTCACGCTTACGGGCCAGCAGAGCGGTATTCAGAGCCATAAACATCAACTGGGCGGCCGGGATTCCACTGCGGATAACAGCGGCACAAATCCCGGCGACGAGTTTATTCAGCCGTATGGCTATAGCGGCTCAGGCGCTGGGCCTGCCGTTGATTCGTCATTCGCTGGCGATACTGATGCTGATCAGTCACATCCGAATATGCAGCCCACAGTATTTCTTAATCTCATGATCAAACTGTAACGGCTGCCGAAGTTGACGCCGTCACTCGATCTGATGACAATATTTCTAGGGCGACATCATGCTTTAGGCTGATGTCATCCGACGGGGAATCCTGAAGCCGGGCTATATCACTGGTGGAGGGGTTCCCTTTATTTTTCCTGCGCCAATATCGGCAACTCCATATTCAAGCAGGGCACGCGACGCAGAGAAATCGCGTCCTCTATGGCGTTTTCATTTTGTGCAGATTGATACCCAGCCAGCGATCTCCCAAGCGATCAAATGAAGGTTCGTCGATCAGAATCAAGTGTTGATTGTCGATGACTCGCCACACAAATCCGGCGTCCCTTGGCATATCTGCTTTGGTACAAGCCAACTGGTCATCCTGCAGCTGATAGACGCCATTAAGCTCTGCGGGTGTCCCTTTGAGATACCACTCCTTATCCCCAAACTGCTGAATGCTCAGTTCGGTGGAATGACCATCCGGCCATTGTGCTTGCCAACGTCCGGCCAGGTCATGCGAGGCGCAGCTCGCCAACAAGGCCACACTGATCATCAACGCGGTCCAACAGAATCCATCACGCATTTTCATCACCAATTTTTGTCGCCCGCTGGCGCTGGCGAAACTGGCGTTGCCGTGGCTTCAGCTGAGGGCGTCACAGACCGTTTGTGCGAACCAGGCGCAACAGCACCCGCTGGTCCCGCCACCTTGCTCGCATCGGGAGTAGCGCCGGCCGCTGCTACTGCCACGGTTTTGCGCAACTGCAGTGCGCCGGTTGGCAACCCATCCAAACCTGCCGACACGCCATTGAGGTGGCCATAAGCCAGTGACGGCGTCACCCGATCCACAGTCACGGTGCAGCATGGCTGCTCCGCATGTCCGAGTATTTGTCCCGTCTGGGGGTCTTTGACCACGTCACCCATCACCACCACTTGATAGGTTGCGTGCTCAACGAGCATCTTGCCACCTTGGCTGAGCACTACTTGGTCAGCATTGCGCGAGACCACAGTGATCGGAAACATCTGCTGCGTGATCCCCATCACAATCTGCGACGCCAGATCCGCTTCCATGCTGTGTAACTTCGCAGCCGTATCAATCCGCACCGGCAGTGTCGTCGGCTCGACTGGCTCCGGTTTGTCCGTCAGCGTGTCGCTCAGCAGGATCTGCCGAGTGGCGACATTAACCAGTCGATGCGACAGCATCGCACTGCCGGAATAACTAACCAACTGGCGATCGCTGCTCTCCAGCGCACGCGCATGACGCTGGTACTGGAACGATTCGATCGAACCGGTCCAAATCACATCCGCCGGCAAAGCCTGTCCAAGCTTCGCGTACTGCTCGGTGGACGCCTGTCCAGACGACACCAGATCCAGCTCTTGCAGCACCTCAGCCGAATAGTCGCGATCAAGCACTGCGAAACGATTGGTCTGCGTCAGTAAGTCAACCACCTGTTGCTGAATATCGGTGGCAATCTGCTTTGCCGCAAACGATTGTCCTCCGACATCGAAAGTTGCGGTCGAATAATGCAATGGGGCCACCACTATCTTGACCCGATTGTTGTCGGCCGGCGCCTGAAATTTGGCCACTCTGGCTTCGATGGTCGCTGAATAATCGCCAACACCCAGCACGGGCTTCGACAAGTCAATCAGGTTGAATCCTGTGACCGCACCTTTGGAACGCTGAGTAACGACATCCGCAAAGGCGTGTGCGCGCAAATCGGCTTCGCGGACGCCAACGGCGACCTGCAGCGTGGCGCGCATCTCCGTCGAATTTAGATCAACCGTGGCACCATTGGCCGATAGCACTGCCAGGCGAATAGCCGCATCGACCGCTTCCTCTGGGCTGCTGCCCGTCCCCGTCACGCGCACCGTCTGCGTCCGCTGTGACCCTACATCGGGCACCGGTGTAATGGCGGTCGCGGGAGGTGTGGGCGTCTGTGCCGCCGCCTGCTGCCAGCCCATGACGCCCAGCAGCAGGAAACTGCATGCTATCTGTTTGACCCTGGTGGTTTTAGTCCGCTGCATGCAGTTCCCCATTCACGCCGCCAGTCCCGATATCCTTACAACGCGCTCAGTGCCGAGGTCGCATCCGCCGGCACCGGGATGTCGTGACTCTTCGCAAAATCCACTGCCGATTTCAATGTGGTGCCAAGCGAGACCAGATGGCCCGGCAGGTGCTGCGCGACATACATGCCCGGTGCCAGTTTATTGGTAACGGAGAGCTTGTCGACGATCGAAGCGGCGGCAATCTGTGCCTGCGCCGCATTGCCGAAAGCCATCGCGTTGTCCTTGAGGGCGACCGTTTTGGTGGTGCCCACAGCCAGATGCTTGAGACCATCGATATAGGTCTGCTTGGCCGTGTCCGACAAGGTAACGTTGCTTTTCATAGCTTGAGCGATGTCGGCTTCTGCGGCTGTCGATTTGCTCTCGACCTTGCTCAGATCATTAGCGCTGGTGCTGCCACTACCCAATGCAGCAGCCGTCGCGGCAAACTCGGCAGCTTTGTCCTTCAAGCCCAGCGCGTCAGCAAATTTCGACTGCGCGGCCAGGACTTCTTGGTCGGCACCCGTGTAGGCGGCTACCAGTTGATCACCGCCGGTGGCCGGCGCCGCAGCTGCGGGCGTCGAGGCTGCCTGACCAGGCAGCTGCGGCAGCTGAAAAGCGGGCAGCGACGAGGAGGCAATTAAGCTAACAAAGCATGCAGCAGTAAGGATTTTGTTCTTATTCACAACGGAAACTCCTACGGTGGTGGTTTAGTGAATGCCAGCCGCATTGATCTGGCTGACGAGTTCATGTGCAGCGCTGTCGGCCGCGAGCTTGAGCGCATTGGTTTGTGCGACGTCGGTGCTGGGGCCGGTACCGGCGAACTGCACCGGGCCGACCGAGGACAATGTGCGCGGGAAGCGCCCGGTGACATCCAGGATCTTGCCCGACACGGTGACGTTGATGCGTACCAGTCCGGTCGACGGATCGGTATCGGGCGTACTTACATCGAGCGTTGCCAGGGCCAAATACGGCACCTGCGCCGCCTGCAGGCCCTGCACTGTGTTGCGTAGAGTCTGCGGCTGCAAATCGTTGCCGGTCTGATAATCGCTCCGCAGCGCCTTAAGGCTCAGCAGGCCATTCGATGACGGCTCCACATACTCAGCGTCGACTACGTCATAGCCCGCAGACGAGAATACGCCGGTGACGACCGAGTTGATCGAAGCGGTCGGCATCAATGCCCACGTCACTTGATCCGCTTTTCGAAGTTTGCTGCCGCCGCTTTCATCAATGCTTGAAGTGGTCTGGGATGCTGTGTATTGCCCGCTGGCGCTGCTGCTGGTCCCTACAGAGCCTTTCTTGATGTGCTCGCCCTCGGTCCCCGTTTGGCTGCCCTGCGCCGCTGCCGTGATGTTGTCCGTGTGATCGGTCCGCGAGTACACATGAGTGTCGAAGCTCTTAACCGAATCCTGTTGCCGCGCGACGAACACGAAGGTTAACGGTGATTTCTGCGCCGCCGCGGTGTTGGTGACCGCAGAACTCGCCTTAAACGCATTATTCAGCCGCGCGGTGTTGATATCTGCGCGGATGACGACGCTGTACTGCTTCGCGTCCTTGCGATTGTCCTCGGATAGGATGGTCGAACTGAGCACGTAATCATTGATCGACGATGACACCTTGTCGCGGATCACGTCGAAATTCTGCGACTGTGCCGCGCCGTGCTCGGCGACGTAGCGCTCCACGGCATTGACTTCGGCATCATGCAACGCCTTAGTTTTGTCATCGGCGCCCAGACTCCACGAATAGGAAACCGTGCCAGTGCCTTTGGCGGATTCAATCTGTGCCAATGCCTGCGGCGCCGCTGACAGTACCGACAGGGCAAGAAGGAAGCGAAGAATCATTTGCATGAGTTGAGCACCTTTCGAGTGTTTCTAATTTGATCGCCGATATCAGTGGCCGAGGTCGCCGACCGAATCCACTTGTCATCGCTTCCGCCCAAAGTCGCGGCGAGCTTCTTGAACAGCGCATCGAGTGCGTCCTGAAATGCGGGGGCATCATCGATGCTGCTTTGTCGGGCGGGCACAACCTTGGTTTCTCCGTCCTTGAAGCTGGCATCGAGGTAACTGTGCCCAGACAGCGGTTCGGTGAGTTGGACATGTACGAAGGCGCCATAAATGAAACTGGTCCCTGCCGGCACATCGCCGAACTTCACCTTTTTGAACGACTGCAACTCGACAGTAATGGCGTAGTCGGCTTCCGGAAGCGTAAGGGTGTATACGTCACCGTCGGCAAACCGCATCGCCATCTTTTTGCCGATGGCATAACCTTTGTCCTTGGAGTACGGCAGCATGGGCACTCCTGCTTGGCCCAGAAATGCCGCGTCCAGTTTGTCGGCCAGCCAAGTCTCAGCCACGCCCGGCGCCGCCATCAGCGAAGCGGGCAGCTGCTTGGCCGCATCCGGGTCAATGCTGACCTTTACTATTTGCAGATATCGGGAAACGGTGGATGGTAACACCGCGTTTTTCACGGTCGATACAAAACTCGACATCAGGCTGCCGGCGCCATCCGCGAGCAGCATTTCGCGGGTGCGGGCGATAACGTAATCGTCGCTGGGTGCTTCGTTGAGCGCATCAATGTAGACCGCGTCAACCGGGTAGGCGCGCAGCACCGTCTGTGTCTTGAAGTCGAAATACATGACCTGGGCATTCAGAACGATCAGCAGCTTGGTCACTTCACCCAAGCGTTCCGTGGAGACGGTTTCGTTGGTCAGGACCAACGCCATCGCAATGGCTTGGTCGGAGCCCTTAAGGCTCGCCAGCGAGCCCGCCGGCCTTAACTCGTATGCCGCCGGGGTCACGCCGGCCAACCGATCACTCAGCTGTTTATCGATCGGCTGGTGCGCAGTGGCAAGCGCATCTTCGATTTTGCGTACGTGCGGAAATCGGGCATCAACCGAGCTGTGGTCACCAGCATAGGCAAATCCGGCAAAACTCACCGACGCAGCCGATGCGAGGCTGCTGGATTGCAGGAACACAACGAACAACACTGTCCCTAGCCATGACTGGCTTGTTTTCATAATTCTTATTTCCCTACGACCCTTCCGGTCGCCCCTTCGATGTGTGCCCGGGTGCACCCCGGCGCCGATATCATACCGGTGAACCGCGATCGGCAATGTGACAACTCAACGTGAATTGGCATGTGGCTGGGTCTGAACTTCGCCACTTGCGCACTATCTGCATCTAGTGACGACCGTCCTGCCGTGTCTCCTGGTGCTGGCCGGCACCGCATTTATATGCAACCCTACCCGCTGGGGACTAGCGGGGAATAGACCATGCAATTTACCGAGCTGAAAATCGATGCAGCGTCTTTGGCGGAAAGCTTGGTGGCGATCAAAGCCCAGTACGTCAAGAGCGGCCGGAAGCAGAAATGGGTGGACTTCGTGATCGGCTACATCGGCGACCGCTTGGTATCGGAACCGGCGCGCTACCTCGAATACGGACCGTACTGGTGGGCGGTGAAGGCCACGCTCGCCACCAAGGGATTTGAGATCGGCCCCGAGGTCGATTTGATCGTGTTCCCGGAATACAGCTTCACCAAGCCCGACGGCCAGCTTGACGTCGACCTCTGCTTGGTGGCCGGTGAGCAGTTCAAGGAAATGTACTGCGCCACTTACTTCAAGGGCACCCGTGACTTCGCGCTCACGCTCGACGGCAACACCTGGCAGCTCAACGACGCTGATATGGAAATCTTGATGGTCAGCTAGCCCCACCTCCGTACGGGACGCTTCCTGAGGCTTGGAAAGGTCAGCCGCAATCAAATTACCCCCTACCGAAACTTAAGCCGTCTGGATCTTCCGCCACTCATCCGCCGCAGCCTGCCGGCACTTATCGATGTGCTCAGCGAGGTCTCTGAGGTGTACCAAGCGCGGAGACTTTTGCGAGCCAGCCCTGAACGTCGGCACCGGCAGTC
>CAZOOK010000082.1:0-8200 GCA_964581385.1 uncultured Salinisphaerales bacterium | reverse complement strand
AACAACGAATCCGCCGTTTCTATTTCAGCGTCCGCTGGTGACGTATCCGGGTTAGTTCTCACCTCGCTTACTGCGGCAATGCTTGTTACCTCCACTGCAAATGCGCGAGACGATCTCCTCGAATTCAAGATTCAAGATTCAAGATTCAAGATGCGCTAAATTCGCCTGCTGCTGCGGGAAAAGTGGACGGAAGCGTGCGGATGTATTGGGGAAAGCAAACTTTCCCCAAACCATTGCAGACTTTCGGGGAGTTCACCGCAAATAAGAAAACCAATGCATTCAATAAATCGGATCAAGAAGGTTGCGACTGGAATTTCCTGTCCGCTGTGATCTCGCTGCAAGGACGCGCCAAATCGGAAGGAGGGAACGCCGTGGTGAACATTCACAGTGTCTATAAGAACAAGGATTTCGTGAGCGAAACCGAATATCAGTGTGGCGCTGGAGCGTTCGTATCTGGCGCGGCTCTGCGCGGCACAGTGGTGAAACTGCCATAATTGAACGCGGCGGAGAAATCCTGCTGAAGCTCAGTAGAGACTGCGAAATATAAATATGGTGCACCCGAATCGACCTGCATGCCCGCTGCAATCGAGCATGCGGGCAAGGGCTACTCAGAAATCGAACGCGAGCCCCACTACAGGTTGACCGGTTTCCTGCGAATAGGAAAGGGTCAGGCGTTGGCGCTGTAACTGATGCAGCTGATGCATCGATTGCGTGAAGAAGTAGGCGCTGATACCAACAATCGGGAGCCCGACTCCCATGCCTACGAGAGTCCCCGTCGTCGTATTGCGGTTGCCGGGCTGCCCGTTGTCACGATCGCTGGCGTTCTGAGCCGATGCAACTGCCGATACCAGGGATCCACCTAGGATGACTACGCCACCGACTACCATACCCGCGATCGCCGCCGAGCGATTCTCCTTTTCTTTTTCTATGGCTTGATCCAGCGCTTCCCGCGTCATTGAAGATCCGGCGGCTTGGACTGTCCCCGAGTTTGCCTCTGGGGCATCAGCTGCGCCGACAGCGGACGATACAACCGATGCAGTTATGGTAAGAGCGAGCACGGTTGCAACACGTTTGCTGCCGCTCGTGTATCCGGAATGTTTCATAAGTCCCTTGATGTTCCCTTGTTGTGTTTTGAATTTGCCTGCAGTTTACTTGTCGGGTGATCCGCTAAAGTGAAAATTCTGCGCCTTCGACCACAATTTATGTGTGGGGCGTGGTTGCAGAATCTGCTTCTGTCGTGGAGTCCGGCAGCTGACTGGCGGATTCTTTGGCATACTTCCGGAGCTTTGCGTTGGCGTTCGCCTGTGTCACGTTAAACAACAGCGGCTTGTAACGTCCGTCCCCGCTCTTACCGAGGACCCTGCAGAGCCAGGCGATACCGTCGATCGTCACTGGATCTTCGGTGCCATCGCTTTGTGAGATCCGCTTGGCGACGGCGTCAAGGTCGTCGTGCGATAGTGATGGGGCGTCATACAAAGCGTGTGCCGCGCGCTTGAGTTCATCGGGATTGCGTGTGCCGAGCAGGGCTATCGCATCGTGCGGCTGCAGTGCAGTGAACTGGCGTACCTTTGCGACCGCGGCCTTGGTGTCCCCATTGCTGATGAATGGCGCCAGCAGTGGAGCGAGCTGCGTTGCGGTGTAAAGCCCAGCCTTGCCTGGATCGCCTCTGAAAACCGAGTGCTGCGTCCACAAGAGCAGGTTGTGGTTCAAATCGACCAGCGCGACGTCTATGCGACCGGCCGAGCCCGGCGCCACACTGACGGTGCCCAGAGTCGCCATAGCGGAAAGTGTCGCCACGCCAATGGTTTCGCCCACCGAAACCTCTGTACCCCCTCCACGCACGATCCACACGTTCGCGCTCTTGAGCGCCGATTTGAGCAAACTCAGCTGTTCATCGGACAATCCCAACGGGTGCGTGTCCGGCGTCAAGCCATCAGAGGTAAATCTGATGTCCGCATTTTCCGACTTCTCCAACATCGCGCTATAGGCATCCGCGAGTGCGGGCGTGTCCTGCACGGTCTGGACCAAGGCGATCGGGAGGTTGCTAGGCTTTGGTTTATCCTTAGCCGTCTGCGCTACAGGCCACGCTGGGCGGCGATCGACGCTGCCGCCGGATGGGGCATCTGTGCCGGCGAACTGCTGAGTTTCGCTATTGTAGGGATTTGAGGGACCCGAAGTCGTAACATAAAGAGCTAGGCCCGGAAAGTGCCCGCCGCACACGAAAGGCGTAACTTCCACCACGGGGCTGCGACCGCTCGATCGGAGTACATCAGCGAGGCTCTTGGCGGCGGCTTCGCCGGCGGTCTGTGAGGCACTCTTAATGATGAAGTCCGGCGTTCCAACTTCATCGCGCAGCACGCACCCATCGGAGACGATGCTGGCTCCTTCGGCAGTGAGGCGCTCCTCTTGCTGCTCGAAAAACGACTTCTCGGGAACGGTTGGTCGGGTCGAAGCAGTGGCGCATGCGCCAAGCAGTGTCACGGTGGCCAACCACGTCGGTATCCACGAGTAACGTATCAATGTTTTCCCCATTTGGTATGCAAGCCCGCGAGCTGGTACAGGCGGTGACTTCCGACGCTGTTCCTGCGCAGCTGTCCAGAGCACTTGCCGAAGTTTGCCGCCCCACCTATTTGAATGGTGATTGTTATGTCTTATTTCCGTATTGCAACCAGATTTACCAGCGTTTCTTCGTGGTTGGTGGAAGGACGAATGCCAAACCAACGCTCCATGATGCCAAGATCTGCACGACTCCACCATAAGTATGGGTAAGAGATTGAATCGGAATCGACTCGGAAGCCGGCATTGCGGATCATTGCCAGGTATTCAGCCGCACTGCGCTGCACGTCCATGGGGTGTCGAAACAGCAGACGGATGATCCATGAATGGATGTACTTACGGGTCGATTCCGCAAACAGCAGGACACCACCCGGTTTGAGTACGCGGCAAAACTCGTTCAGTGCGCCTTCTTGCTCAACGAGGTGATGAAATGTCTGATGACAGAACAACATGTCCACCGACTGGTTTTCCAGCGGCAGCTTCGAACTGTTCGCTTGTTCGAACTCTGCCGTGATGCCGAGCCGCTGGGCCTCAGCCGCCGACGCGGCAAGCATCTCCGGATCGATGTCGACGCCAATCAGTCGCGACGGCGCAAAACGCTGTTGCAGCATCTTCAAGGAGCGGCCCCAGCCGCAACCCACATCGACGACGACCGGATACGACTCACGACGCTCCTTAATCAGGCGATCGAGGTCATCCAACGCTCGCTTAAGCACATGTCTGGACCAAGTCTCGGTCCGTAGAAACCACTTTCCGAAACGAGTCTCGTCGACATGGGCGCCGAAGGCGTGCTCCAAAATATCCGACTGCTCATGCCCCATCGTTTTCCGGGCTCCGAAAATGCTGTTGCGCCCGAAGATTCTACCTTGAGATCGCGAAAGTGGGGTGAAACGCGCAGCTGCCTGTGACGCCATAAAATTATGGCGAGTCCTGACTGAGGAAGGTTTCGCTATGATCGCCCCGTGCCGAACCCACGGAATGGTTGGCAAGAAATGGCATGCCCAACACGCCTTTAGACCAGTCAATTGACTGCCCGAAATCCCTTAGCCAGTCGTAAAGCATCGTGCGATGCGCGATGCGCCATTCCCGACCTCGTTTCTCCATTCGGTCCAGGTAGCGGCCACCGATAACAATATCGCGTTCCTCTCCCCCCATATCGATCCGGTGGTAGGCCGTGACATGCGTTTCGATCACCGCCGTGTTGCCCCGCAGATCGATAAGGCATTGCCCGAGCGTGTGGAGCGTGACAGGTATCGTGGGCGCACCAGGCACGACCCAAGCCAAGTACTCCGGGAACGAGCCCGTAAAAATGCCGTGATCGACGGTCGAGTCAGGCCAGTAACATTCCTTGAGCAAGCCGGCATCGCGACGGTCCTCGCCGCGGCTCAGGCGGGCAAGGCAATCACGGATTTTGTCGTGATCGATGATGCTGACCAGTTCCTCAGAACTGCTTTCCATTTCAGATTTACCTCGCATCGCTCATTGTTATTAGAAGGAAAAGACATTCTGATCATGAATGATCGTGCGTGACGGTCGTTGACAGGCAAGCTAAGGTCAATACCCCTGAGCCGGCCTCTTCGCTTAGTAGGGCGCCCTGGCGCCACGCAGGGATAGCGTAATATTAGCGACTCAGGTTATTGATAACGCAGTGAAGGTCGCTTGACTAAATCTGACAAATTCGCTGGCCCTGGCGACCGATGGAGTGCAATCTCCGGCAGCGCGGGATTGGCTGCCGACGTGGTCGCGAGGGTAGGGTTATCGCCATAAGGATCAAGTGGTGCTGATTTCCGTGGCGGACGAAAACGCTGAACCCATCGCGGATTTTGACGTCGTGCACGCCGACATCCTGCGTTTCTTTCCCGACCTTGTCGCAGAGCTGGGAGGCGACCCGAAGGCGCTGCTGCAGCATGCCGGGATCGACCCGTCCAATCTGTCGGAGGGAACGACGATCGGCTATCGGCTGATCGTCAATCTTCTCGAACATGCCGCAGCACAGCTACGGCAACCCGACTTCGGTATGCGTTTGGCAGCCCTCCAGGGCGGTGGCCGGGTCTTCGGGCCGATGGGGAACGTCATGAAGAACTCGAACACGCTGGGCGATGCTCTGGACTACGTCAAGGCGCACTCGTATGCGCACAGTCTGGCCGCGCGCATACGGGTGGAGCGACATTCCGCAAGTCGCAATGTATTTGTCGGTCACGAAATCTTGCTGGACCGGTTGCCGAATAAGTGCCAGGCGATCGAACAGCTCATGTTGCTCGCTCACCTCAATGCGATCGAGATTACTGGCGGGCGGGCGCGGGTAAGGAAGGTCCTATTTCGACATCAACCCTTGTCGCCGCGGAATGTCTATCGCCGCTACTTCGGCTGCGATGTCCGCTTCGATCAGCGGGAAGACGGGGTGGTCTTTTCCGAGCGCGATCTAGTCTGCCCAATCGTTGACCCGGACATGCAGGCCTATGAGAAGGCCACCATTTTCATCGACAAGAAATTCACTCGCGTGAGCCCTCCCATGCAAGCGCAGGTGCGGGGCGTGATCATGCAGCTTATCGGGACTGAATACTGCTACAACGAGCGGGTCGCCGCAGAACTCAATCTCCATCCGCGGACACTGTATCGACGGTTGAAGGCGGAAGGAAAATCGTTCCAGGAGATCAAGGATGAGGTTCGCCGTGACGTCGCGCTCTATTACCTTCACCAGACTGACCTGGATTTGACGGACATCGCCGAAAAGCTCGGCTATGCGGAGCATTCGGTGTTCACACGAAGCTGCATTCGCTGGTTCTCGGCTTCCCCAAGCGAATTGCGATCACAAGCTGTTCGCTAAGGCAGCATTCTCCGAGGCGCCGCATTTTGTCATTATTTGTCAAGTCGAGAGCGCCGGCGCTCTGACACCTTGTCCGTTCTGAAATCACGTTTGGCAGCGATCGAGAAGGCCGCCGTCTCCCTGGAATCGCAGCAATAGTTAAGGAGTTCCCATGGGTTCGCTTACCGGCAAGGTCGCAGTGGTGACTGGTGCCAGCCGGGGTATAGGGAAAGGAATTGCCCTTGCCCTCGCGGATGAAGGCGCTATGGTCTACGTCACCGGGCGGACGCTTACGCCCGGCTCGTACCCACTGCCGGGTACCGTCGGCGAGACTGCCGTGGAAGTCGATCGCCGGGGCGGCAAGGGCATTGCCGTCCAGGTCGACCATGCGAAGGACGATCAGGTCGCGGCCCTCTTCGATCGGGTCAGGCAGGAGCAGGGCCGTCTCGACATACTGGTCAACAATGCCTTCTCACTGCCCGAGGATCTGACAACACCGCAGCCCTTCTGGGAGAAGCCCCTCTCCAACTGGGAGATGGTTGACGTTGGCGTGCGCTCAAACTTCGTTGCAGCCTGGCACGCGGCCAAAATCATGGCACCGCAGAAGTCCGGCCTCATTGTGGCCATTTCCGGCTATGTCGGAGTGACCTATACGTATGGCGTTGTCTTCGGCACCTGCAAATCCGCCGTCGACCGGATGGCGCGCGACATGGCCATCGAGTTGAAGCCGCACAATGTCGCTTCGATTTCGATGTGGTTGGGACTGACCTTCACCGAGCGGGCCGAACGCAACCTGAAAATGAATCCTGCGATGAAATCGCAGACGGTCACTAACCCGAATGTCGGTTCGTCCGTTGAGTTTTCAGGGCGGGTGATCGCGGCCCTTGCCAAGGATCCGGAGATCCTGAAGCGCACGGGCGGTACTTACATCGGCGCCGAGCTCGCGCGGGAATACGGTGTCACCGATATCGATGGGACGGTTCCGCCGTCTCTTCGCGCGCAGCGCGGTTCCCCGATCTGGTCGCCGGTTTAACGGGCTCGCGCGCGAGTTCAGTTTGTTTTATTGCCACTTGAGAGCGATACCCCATGCCTGAACGCAGATTCGACCACCGTGTGGCCGTTATAACAGGTGCGGGACGCGGGCTGGGACGCGCTTATGCGCTGCTGCTCGCATCGAAAGGTGCAAAAGTCATCGTCAACGATCCAGGCGGCAGCTTGAAGGGCGACGGCATTGATGCGGGGCGTGCGCATGAGGTGGTACAGGAGATAAAAGCTGCGGGTGGTGAAGCAGTGGCTTGCACCGAATCCGTAGCGAGGGGAGAGGGCGGCAAGGCGATTATCCAGGCGGCGCTCGATCACTACGGCCGGATCGACATCCTGATCCACAACGCCGGCAATGTGCGTCCGGGGTCACTGAAGGAGATGAGCTACGAGGACTTCGATGCGGTTCTGGATGTCCATCTGCGGGGCGCTTTCCACGTTGTCCGGCCCGCCTTTCCGCTGATGTGCAAGGCAGGATACGGCCGCATCGTGCTGACTTCATCGATCGGCGGTCTGTATGGAAACCAAGGCGTGGCCAATTACGCCGTGTCCAAGGCGGGCATGATCGGACTTTCCAACGTTGCTGCGATTGAAGGTGCAGCGGAGGGCGTGAAGTGCAACATCATCGTTCCCGGTGCTGTGACAAGAATGGCCGAGGGTATCGACATTTCGGCCTACCCCCCGATGGGGTCGGAATTAGTCGCGCCCGTGGTGGGTTGGCTTGCGCATGAATCCTGCTCGATCACGGGAGAGATGCTGATCTCCATCGCCGGCCGAGTGGCAAAAGCCTTCATCGCTGAAACCCCTGGCCTATACCGTCCTTCATGGACGATCGATCAAGTGGGCGATCAGGTCGATGCGGTCCGCCATGCAGATCCACTCTTCATCGCCCCAGTCGTCCCATCGGGTTTTGCGGACCACATTGGTTACAGTTTCGAAATGGCCCGTCGTGGATCCAAGATGTGAGTCACATTTGATAGGCCCGCTCCGTTCCCGCGGTTAGTGGCAACGGCGCTGCGTTCGCAGCACCGAAGAGAGTTCCTCTGGGGAGAGTAATGATGAATAGCGCATCACAGACTATCGATGCCGAAAGGCTCGCCAAGCTGGAGCATCTGCTCAACCGCCAGGACATTCTTGATTGTCTGACGCGATTTAGCCGGGCGATGGATCGCTTCGATCGGGAGCTTTTTCTTTCGGCCTTTCATTCCGACGCCATCATCGCGGCAGGCGAGTTCGTCGGCGGCCCGGAGGATCTTTATAACTGGGCATCCAAGCTGCATGAGCATGGACAATCGTCGACGCATCACAATCTGCTGAACCACAGCTGTGAAATCGACGGCGACGTCGCCCACACCGAGACTTACTATCTGTTCGTCGGGCGCAATCGTGATGAAACCAACTGGATTGCCGGTGGACGTTATATCGATCGGCTAGAGCGTCGCAGCGGCGCGTGGAAGATTGCATTGCGCACCAATGCCATTGAGTGGTCCGGCATGGTCCCCACCGTGGCCATCCCATTTGCGGACGTGCCCGGCATCCATCTCAATGGCGTTCCGTCGCGCAGCAACGAAGATCCCTCCTATCAGCGGCCTCTCACCAACAAGCGGGAGCCGTACAGAGAAGAGTAGTGTTTTGCCTCGTGGAAAACATTTTCAAGACTGTAATATGCGGATGCCGCCCAAGAATTCACCTATTCCATCTTGGCCACGTGACGATCGAGTTAGGGAAGGTCTGATTTATGCGAAGGTCTGATTTATGCATTGATTTTACTGAGTTGAATGAATCAGGACTAGACAT
>CAZOOK010000081.1:0-8227 GCA_964581385.1 uncultured Salinisphaerales bacterium | reverse complement strand
AAACAAAAGCGCGCAAAAGGCCAAAGTAACCCTAGCCCACAGTATTTGCAGAGTCAGGCAGCTGCTAGGCTGATCGTAGGTATTTTTCAAAAGGTTAAATCTGCGATAAACGCAGGTTTTACAAGCATGAAGCCTACAGAAAGTCCTTACAACGCTTTCTACAGTTACACATACCTAAATGCATTGGACCTCAGCTCGCCTCCGGCCGCTACGCTTGAGCCAGCTGATCTACTGGTTTCTAAAGGTCTTATGACGCCAACAATAGAATCAGCAGCTACCACAGCAGTTGCCTCTACAGGCGTTATCACTGTCCACCACGCAACCACTGAGGCTGACGCCACTCAGTTAGCCACTGACCAAAGTATTATTGTTGCTTACAATAACACTCAGGACAAATGGTTTGCAGGCATCGCAGCAGGCTTACGTAGCTCCGCTACCGCTACGATAACCGCACCAACTGGCTTCATGATAGCAACCGACAGCATTACTGTTTATTTCGGGATGTATGGAGTAGCGCCTGCGGCTAATGCAGGTACAAGTTCCAACTCTGTGAATAGCACAGTGACAGCTTCTTAATAAAAAGGAGGGCTTATGGGAACATTCGGACAGCTTGTAGTAGTCATTCTAACAGCTATCATTAGCTGGTTACATGGACGCAATACAGGCAAACAATAACGTTACTATATATATATAGTAACAAAAGGGGTGGGTTAATCCCATCCCTTATTTTTTATACAAACTATTTTAACATGATACTATATTCATGGGGCCTCAAAGCTAGCCGTAAATCGGCCGGCGGCCTCACAACGCTAAATTACAAAGGGCAAACGATCGCAAAACAAAAGCGCGCAAAAGGCCAAAGTAACCCTAGCCCACAGTATTTGCAGAGTCAGGCCGCTGCTAAGCTGATCGTAGGTATTTTTCAAAAGATAAAGACGGTTATCCTAGAAGGTTATACCAATATACCTAAGCGAAGGTCAGCTACTAACGAATTTTTCAGCTACACGTACAAAAATGCATTAGACCTTAGTGCGCCTCCGGCCGCTACGCTTGAGCCGGGTAATCTATTAGTAACTAAGGGTATTATGGCAATAACAGATTACACAGCAGCACCGGTAGCGGATAGCGGAGCACAAACAGTATTATTATCATTAGCAGGTGGTATAGGCGGAGAACACCAAGCGTTAGGACAGGCAGCAGCAGGAGTACTATATAACCAAAGTAACGGACAATGGATGTACATAGCAGATATAGCCAATCGTCAACTATTTGACTTCGGCCTTACAATAGATACGCCTAACGGCTTTATGTCGACAGGGGATACTATTTGGTGTTACTGCGGATTTTTTGGACAGCAAGGAACACCTACTTTTGGATATACATCAAACTCAGTAGCCGCCAGCACAATAGCACTATAATTTATTGATCTTAATCAATTGCTTTTCTATAAGGTACTTTGTACTTTGCAGAAAAGTTTTTTTATGGAAAAAATTAGAGGAAAAATTGACGAAGTAGATACTTATTTAAGGAATATACTATCTATAGCAAGACGAAAAGAAGTACGCGAACTAGACAGTCTTACACTCCACTGCATAGCTCTTTTAGAAGAGGCAAGGAGAGAAATTGAAACTGAAATCTACCGACAAAAAGAAAAGGAAAGACTCGAAGACTACTTAAAAGGAGAATAGAAAATGAAACAAAAATACTTAGGACGTATAGCTAATACCGACTTTTATCTAGTAAAAGGAAAAAAGATAGGCTATCCTAGAAAATTAGAAAGACCTTCAATAGTAGAATCACAAATAAAATTTATAGAACCTAAAATATTAAGAAAAAAAAGTAACGGACCAACAAAATGATCATTAAACTAGCAGTTTTTACAGAGGAGGGATGGACAATAGAGAGTTATACCATATTCGACTCATGCCTTTGGTGTGGCTGGGTAAGAGAAAAAACAAACGAGGCAACCTATACTATAAAAGGGAAAAAAACACGGGCACATTGGGCTAAGTGCGGCTGCAATTACACTATTACAGAGTGCGAGGCAATAATGGAGGACATAATAATCAATGAATTAAAAAGTAGAAATATTATCTGCAATGAAGTAACTTAGTTTTGTTTTTTCATACCTCGAAGGTTTACATACCCCCGGTTGTTTCTACTTCCGGGGTTTTTTATGACCTTTAGGCAATGAAAGAAATTGAAATTGAAAAAGACTTCGCTGTAGTACAGATACACATATCTGAACTAGACCTAATAGCAAACTACTTCGCTCTACAGGCAGATAAGGAGGCAGCTAAGGGTAAAGGCTTCTTTACCAGAGACGCAGCAGATTACAACCGTATAGCACAAGCAAGCTCATCAATAGCGGACAGGATGCGTAAAAAGATCCGAAAAAACGAAGACGGTAGCTTTTAGACACTTCAGTCCGGGGGTTAGATGTACACACTCTCCGCATGTTCCACGTGGAACGTGGGTTTTAGCGTTTTTCACTTCCGGATTATACATAAACACGGAAGTAATCAATTATTTATGCACATAAAAAAAGAGAAAATGCGGAGAGAGGGAAGTACTTTTTTTAGGAAAAATGGACGTTCCACGTAAGATATACAAATTGTACACTTTTGTACAATTGACAAATTGGCAGTAATATGTTCCACGGAAAAAAAAGACGGAAGTAAAAAAAGTTGATCACAGTCAAAAAAGGGAGTTTTTAACATCAATGTGGAAAGATTCCAATTTTGGGAAGGATTTTTTTTATTTCTTTATAAAACTTTCCTAGTTCATTATAGACAAGGTCATCGGTACCGGCTACGCAGACGAAGGAGAGACTATCTCTCTCTCTTTGTTTTTTTATAATAAATAGAGAGAGATACGACGAATATGGTTTGCGTAGCTTCTTAAAGTCCATACTCTGATTTTTTGATACATGTGAATTTGCCTTTGTGTACTAACCCGTCACCCGATTGGATTATCCCGGTGGCGGGTTTTTTAATTGATTAAGGTCAATAAATAAAAAAGCCCTTGTAGAAACAAGAGCAGTTTGCTATTTTTATAGCTCAAAACGTTATTTATATATGTCACATCAAAGTTACGATTACAGAGGCACACAACAACAAATTAATTTCTGCAGAGACATGCTTTATGGCTGGAGAGTAGGATGGCCAGAATACATACCTAATGAAAAAGACGATTTTCCTGCACTCTACTCAATAGCTAATAAGTGCGCAAAAATTTCACAAGTATCATTAGATGAAGAGGAAGGATATGCTAAAATAAAGAACGGCATAGCTCGTATAGCAGCCTTTTGCAGAGATTCATTAAAATGGCAGGTACTCAATCTATTTAAAATAGACGCGGCATTACAAAGTATACTAATAGAAATGCAGGCCTACTCAAGGGCAAAAGCATCTGAACAGGAAAAGCTAAAAGCAAACGAACGCTATTTTTCAGACCAACAAAAGAAACGCACCGAAGACGAAAGAGAAATGGAAAAGGCTAGAATAGAATCATTAAAGTGGTCCATTAACGAATGGGATTATATTTGGGAATATTCAGAAATGGTAGCAAAAGCAACCAATTACACTACCTGTTTAAATGAGGAACAGTCACTTAAAGCACTGAAAGAAAGAGGCGAAGATTTTATTACAGCACTAAAAGAAGCAACGGAAGCAAGGAGAGAAAAATGGAAACTAGAATTGAAAAAAAATCAAAGATAAAATATACAAATGAAAGGAAAGGAAAATGACAACTGGCTTACACCCTTAGCACTATACCAAGAATTAAACTCAGAGTTCAATTTTGATTTAGATCCATGTCCATATAACGAAGGAATAATAGTAAATAACGGCCTAACAATAGAGTGGGGTAAAGTAAATTTTGTAAACCCGCCATATTCGAAAAAATTAAAAAAGGCATTTATTTTAAAAGGAATTGAAGAAATGAAAAAGGGGAAAACTTGTATTTTTTTAATTCCTGTATCAACATCTACGAAATTATTCCATGAACACATTAAACCAAACGCATTTGAAATAAGATTTATAAAAGGCAGGGTAAAATTTGAAAAATTGGACAGTTTCGGGAAAAGAATAAAAATAGGAAGCGGAAGTCGAACCGATTCAATGATAGTAATTTTTAAACCGAAAGCACCTTGCAGGTAAGATAAGTATATGATTAAGGCAGAAATTAAGTGCAGCACTATAGGTAAAAAAGAATTCCTAGGAAGGATAGAGATGAATGAAAAAGATTTTGATACTATGCTAGAGGAGGCACGTAAGTACATAGGATACCCTCCAGAAACAAATTTAAAGGGAACTATAGGAGGACTATCAAAGTCTGCATACGATAGAAGATTAAGGAAACAAAAAAGTCAATTAAACGCTATTAAAGAAAAAAAATGATACACAAATGCAAATTCTGCGGAAAAGTAATAGAGTTAATTAAGTTAGGTAAAGTAACACAACTAGATATTTTCGGAGGAGCAAAAAAGGAGTTACAGGGTTACAAAATACCAGATCACATACACAAAGGGGAGTCTTATAAATGTCCAAATAGTGGAAAAAAAATAATCAAATGAAAACAGGTAAAATTTATATCCTACAATTACAATCAGGCAATTACTATGTAGGTAGCACTACAGACGTAAATCGTCGCTGGGCACAGCATACTGCAGGTACAGGTGCAGCAGAATGCAAAAGAGATAAACCAGTATCAACAATACATGAATTCAATACTTTATTAACAGAAAATAAATTAGTTCTTTACATAGAAGACATGATTACACTAAGTATAATGTTAGAACTAGGAGCCAGCAAAGTAACCGGAGGCCGCTATCTTACTACCGATTACAAACGCGCTAAATCAGATTGGATAGAAGCAGAATATAAGCGTATAGTAGAGGCATACGAACATTCTGAATACCTAACACAGGATATTAGAAATAAAATAGCAGCAGCAGTAGCAGTAGTAAAATAATTAGAGATGAGGAAATAAAATACAGGGGGGGGGCCCTCGCCGGCCCCCCCCGCCCCCCGGCAGAAATTTTGCAGGGTTGGGTTTTCTTTCTTTTTTGTTTTTTTTCGGGGTTGGTTTTCTTTGCCTCCGGCGGCCGGGGGGGGCCCCGGGGCCCGTTTTTCTGGCGTGTTTTGTCCTTTTGTGTGCGCTTTTTGTCCTCTTCGGGGGTGTCCGTTGCGGCCCTTTTTTGTCCTCTTCGGGGGTTGCTTTTGTGGGTTCTTTTTCGTTTCTTGTCTTTTTGTTGTGGCGGGCCCCGGTCTTGCTCTGTGTTTTCTCCTCTGCTGCGCGGGGCCCGCGGGCGGTTTTTGGGTTTTTTAGGTCGGTGTTTAGCCTTTGGTGTTGTCCCTTTGTTCGCTTTTTTTGTCTCTTTGTGGGGTTGCTTTTGTGGGCGGTGTTTTGTATCTTGTTGTTCGGTTGTCTCTTTTGCGCCGGCGTTGTTTATGTTTGTTTCCCCTTCTTCTTCTGTCGTTCCTTGTGCCGTGTCCGTTCTCTCTCTTGCTGGTTGTTTCGGCCTGTGCGGTTCTCGCGCGGTGGTTCCTCCTGTTCTGCCTGGCGTTCTTTCTTTTGTTGCTGCGTCTGGTTTGCCTGCCTGGTGTGGCTGCTGTTCCTGGTGTTTCGGTGTGGGGCCCTGCTCTTGTTCTGGCGTGCCGGCCGCCTGCCTGCGGGCCGGTGCGGGCGTGGTGGGTGTCCCTCTGCCTGCGGGCCCCTTGTCTTCTGTTCGGTCTCGGCTGGTCCGTCGGTCTGTGTCCCTGGTCGGGTTGGTCGCTGCCGGTCCTTCTCCCCTGTGGTGCTCGTTTCCGCTCGGCGCCTGTCCTGTGGGGGTGTTGCCTTCTTCTTCCTGGGTGGTTTGCGGTCGGGGGTCTTGGTCTTCTCTCTCTCTGGCTGTGGGGTTGGGTGTGGCTTCGCTGGTGTTTCTTCCGGCTGCGGTTCGTTTCCCCTGGTCTTGCGGGGTGCCGTTGGGCGGTGGCTGGTGGTTCGTCCCTGCAGGGGCCGGCGCCGTTCGGCAGCAGGGGCGTCTCTTTTAGTTTCGGTTAGGCATGTCAGTTAGTTTTTTTTAAATCTTTTAAATTATTTATTTATGTCAGAAAAAGAAATCAGGTCACAGTATTTAGAAGACGCTGCAGACCTTTTAAGGATCGCAGAAAGGTTATATAAGGCAGCCGGTTACGTCGAGGAGGTTAGTGATTTACGTACCATAAGAGTAACTATTTTGAAGTTGGAAAAACCCGAATTTACTACCTCCCCAGAAAAATTCTGATCCGGAAATAGTCCTTTTTCAAAAGTCAAGTCAGGTACATGAAGAACGAATACAATCACACGCCCCACAGAGTCTACAGTATGAAGGCTCATATTGTCCTGGTAACTAAGTATCGAAAGTCAATTCTGCAGAATGAAATTGACGTCGAACTAAAAAAAATTATGTACGAAATTGGATCTTTCTGGGGGTTCGAGATAGAGGCAATAGAGACAGACTTGAATCATGTTCACATACTAATAGACTACTCTTTCCGGGACAGAATAGACAAGATTATTGACTCCATTAAGATGAACTCAACCAAAAAACTATGGAAAACATTCGATTCAGAATTATCACAGGTATTCTCGAAGGAACGCACCTTATGGTCAGACGGGGCCTTCGTATGTTCTATCGGTTATGCAAGCACAGAAATAGTAGCCAATTATATTAACAATCAAAAAACAAAGTAAATGGAAATGCGTTCAGAGCTCGACATGCTCAAAATGTCACGAAAGTATACTAAGAAGGCTCTAAAGGCGTTAGACGTAGCCTACGACTGTCTTCCTTACGAAGATGAAGACGACCTAGCTCTACGAGTAGCTAGTATACGGATGGACCTAGATAAGTTAATTATAGATTTTAAACATTGTGTTTTGCTTTCGAAAAAGGGTCTATAAGAGTATAAAATAAGTAGGAATTCCACCTAAAATAGTTATGCCTTGCTTTCGAAAAAGGATCTATAATAGAATAAAATAAGTAGGAATTCCACCTAAAATAGTTATGCACTAAAGAAAATTGTAAAGAAATGACTATAAAGGAATGCTTAAAGAAGGGAATAAAAAGAATGACCATTGCCTCCATGATTATTGATTTAGGCACAGCCGAAAATCACATGTATATTCCCGTTATAAGTTGGTATTTCAATTTCACCAACCTTCAAAAACCTATTGAGATAGTTATAAAATACGCTTGGCGTGACATGACTATCAACTATCGCTTTAGCAAAAAGACTATAGCGGTTATTGAGACTAATCTAATGGCTCATTCAATATGGTTATTAAAAGAAAACTACCCAGATTATAAAGGTAAGTGTGAGATAACCGACTACTATAAATCAACATTTGGTAAAGACTTGCCTTTTGATAAGATACGTTGTGATTTGCTTTCAAAAAAGAGTCTATAAGAGTGGGTAGCTGTAAAGGCAAGAGGGTTCCTAATTAAGGGACCCTTTTTTATTTTAAATATTTTAACTCCCGTCCGGAAAAAGGGGAGGGGGGGAGAAAACGGGAAATACAGGTAGCGGAGCGGCGAGGCGCCGCGACTAGTTAGAGAGTATCCCCCCCCTCTTCCCCTTTTCCGGACCACCCTACGGGAGACCCCCCCGTGCCGGGCGGAGAGTGGTAAAAGAGAGATATATTAACTACCCCAGGGCCAAGCCCTGGGGTTTATAATACAGAATACAAGAAGTGGTGCCTGGCGCTTGCGCCGTAAACGGACGCAAGAAACGCCAGGCGACTTTATTTACATCCCCCCCCCGCCCCTAGCCCGCGCAAAGCGCGGGCCCGTGCGCCCCCAGGGGCTCCCCAGAAATAGAAAAGAAAGAAATGCCCTTAAATCGCCTTAAAATGCGTTTTAAGGGCATTAAAAATTCAGGATGAGAAGTACTTAATATACAGAGTACCTCTAAATAGGCAGGAAACAGGCCTAAAATCGATTTTATATGAGAAATTGTATAGAAGTACTACTTTTGTACTGACACGCTAAAATAGGCCTTAAAATGCGAAATAAGGGCATAGTAGGTTTTTTAGCTATTAATCATAAAAAACTCATTTAACATGATTTTAGGATCTTGGGGCCTCAAATCCAGCCGTAAATCGGCCGGCGGCCTTACAACTTTAGTTCTTAAAGGGCAAACAATTGCCAAACAAAAGCGCGCAAAAGGCCAAAGTAACCCTAGCCCACAGTATTTGCAGAGTC
>CAZOOK010000080.1:0-8860 GCA_964581385.1 uncultured Salinisphaerales bacterium | reverse complement strand
GCCGGTTCGGCGCCTCCCGCACCCATTGCTGCGCAAACACCGTGTCGGCGCCGATGGGACGGGGCCGTATGGGCACAGCGCCGCGTCTCTCGCTCCTCGTGTACTTCAAGTACACCACGTCGCTCGTTCCTTGCGCTGTGCCCATACGGTCTCCGTCGCAGCGATCAAAGTGATTGTCAACAGACCCCAGGTTACGCTTTTTCCGAGAAGCGATATCCGGTACCACGAACCGTTTGGATCATCGCGTCATATCCGTATGGGGCGAGTGCTTTGCGCAGACGCCGTATGTGAACATCCACTGTTCGCTCCTCGACATACACATTTTGTCCCCAGACACGATCGAGGACCTGCTCGCGCGTGTAAACCCGTTCCGGATGGCTGATAAAAAAATACAGCAGGCGGTACTCGGTCGGACCTAGGTGGATAGGCTCGCCGCGTGCAGTCACGCGCTGCCCGGCGGTATCCACCTGCAGGCCGGAAACCGCGAGCGTTTCCTCAACTCCCCCTGGCACCGTGCGCCGCAACACCGCGTGGATGCGGGCCATGAGCTCGGGGAACGAAAACGGTTTGGCGACGTAGTCGTCGCAACCCAGGTTGAGACCGCGAATGGTGTCTTCTTCTTCGCTGCGCGCGGTGACCATGATGATGGGGATGTCCTTGGTGGTACCGCCCGCCTTCAGCTCGCGTGCGTAATCCACCCCCGAAATGCCGGGCAGCATCCAGTCCAGCAAAATCAGGTCCGGACGCTGCGCCGCAATGCGAAGCCTCGCCGCAGCAACATCGGCGGCGACGCTCACGCCGAACTCCGCGCGTTCCAGCGCAAAGCGCAACATGTCACGAATAGCCGTCTCATCCTCGACGACTAGAACGCGTTTGCCGGGCATGCCCAATTGAGTGATTGGAGTCAACTCGTAATATATAGGCGCTAAGTTACAGAAAATTGACAGTGTTGCGGATCGGTGACGATTTGATCGCAACGCTGCTGCCCAAAAGCGCGCCGGGGTCGGGGTGGCCGTGCCTGCACCCACGCTTCGCGGCACCGTGGCCGGGTCTTCTGGCGCGCCGAGCAAAGTGTGGTGATTCCACATGAGCGAAGGCGCAACGCGACATGGCGTTCGCCGCGTCTCTCGCTCCCTGTGTATTTCAAGTACACCACGTCGCTCGTTCCTTGCGTTGTGCCCACACGGCCTCCGTCGCAGCAATCAACGTGATTGTGAACAGCCCCTAGAGCCGGCGCAGGACAGCGCTGCCGACGGAATAGCCGGCGCCGAAGGCGCACAGTACGCCGACATCGCCACGGGCGAAATCCTCGTGATGCTTGTGGAACGCGATCACCGAGCCAGCAGAGCTGGTATTTGCGTATTCATCGAGAATAACGGGTGCTTCGACACGGTTGGGTTCACGACCGAGCACACGTTTGGCAATCAGTTCATTCATGCCGAGATTGGCTTGGTGTAGCCACAGACGTTTTAGCGAATTGGGCGAGATTCCGAGATCTCCCAAATGACCGACGATAAGTTCGGACGCAATCGGCACCACTTCCTTGAATACCTTCCGGCCTTCCTGATGGAAGATCACGTCGTTCCATGGCCGCAGCGGTTGTTCGGAACTGTTCAGGTATCCGTAGTTATTGCGGATGTTGCTGGAGAATTGCGTGCACAACCGCGTACCCAGCACCTCGAACGCTGCGCCTTTGGCGTTGGCGGACGCGACGGGCTCGACGACAAACGCGGTTGCGGCGTCGCCGAAAATGAAATGGCAGTCGCGGTCGCGAAAATTGAGATGTCCCGTGCAGACTTCGATATTCGCTACCAGTGCTGCGCGCACCGAGCCGGATGCGACTGCATCGGCGGCCAGTTGCAGCGCGAACGGTGCCGATGCGCAGGCCACGTTCATGTCGAAAGCGAATCCGCCGGCACCCAGATAGTGCTGTAACTCGACGGCCATGGCGGGGTAGGGACGCTCCATGTTCGAACAGGCGACGATGACCATGCCGATGTCCGCCGGCGAGCGATTCGCGCGCGCCAGCGCTTCGCGGGCGGCGGCCAGGCCCATTTCAGCCATCAGCGATGGCTCGTCATCGCGGCGTAGTGGAATGCGCGGCCGCATCCGCTCAGGGTCGAGCACGCCATCGCGATCGACGACGTGACGCGAATGGATGCCGGAGGCCTTGACGATGAACTCCGTACTGGAAGGCTTCAGCGCTTCGACCGTTCCTGCGGCGATCGCGGTGGCGTTGTCAGCATTGAATTTCTCGACGTAACGGTTAAACGCGACGACCAGCTCATCGTTGCTGATCGACAATGGCGGTGTGTACAGCCCGGTCCCGCTGATGCAGACCTTGTTCATTTTCAGAATCCCCCGGTTCCAGTATTGATTGGTGTAATGATGTTTAGCGAATTCAGGCCGAACGGTCGACTTTCCAACCCGCCCGTAGCATCGCAGTGTCGATGGTCCGGCGCACCGCATCCTCGCCCCGGAACGTCAGATGCGCGCCCTGATACCAGTCGACCGGCACGCCCCAATGGGCGCCGAGACGCTGTGGCAGCTCGGGTTCCACGATGCGATCACCCGCGCCGGCAAAAATGCCGAGCCGTGTGCGGTCGAGCAGCGGTGGGCGCGAGAGCGGTGACACCGGCTCCAGCATGCGCTCAAAGGCGACAACGTCGAAACCGCGGCTGTGAAAATATTCCTTCACCGGCTGCGGCAGATGTCGCCACAGCGCTGGCGCGAAGTCACTCAGCGGTATCCCGGCAACGACAAAATCAAGCCCTGCTTCGTAGCAAGCGAGCAGCGCCGCATTGTAGCCGCCGAGGCTGAAGCCGAGCACGCCGATGCGCGCGCCAGGATCCTGCGTGCGAATCCAGGCAATCGTGCGGCGCAGATCCCACAGCGCCTGACTTTGCGTGTGCAGCAGGTACAGGATATTTCCGTCCAGGTAGCGGTCGCCGCTGAAACGACCGATGCGTCGGCGTCCATGCAGTGGCAGATGCGGCATCACCACGTTGAGCCGAAGACGCTGGTGCAGCCAGCCCGGCGGGAACAATTGCAGATCAAGTGCCGGAATTCCCATCCTGAAGCCGTGGATGCACAACAACCATGGTCGCGACTCTTCCTTCTGACGGAACACGAGCGCATGACATTGCCGGTTTGCCCGCGCGAGTTCCCAGTCCGCCGCGCCATGCAGGCGCGTGTCGGCAACGAAGCCGCTGGAATAGCTCAGCCATTCGAAGGTATGGCCGAGTGCGCGGCCGGGCGTCAGCACCACATCCTCCGGCACCGGCGGAACGCGATGCAGCAACAGCGGATCAGCGCGAACTCCCGTGCTCGCGAGCGCGGCTTCGACTTCGCAGGCCGCATCGCATATGGCCTCGGCCTCATCGCCATTGGGGATGTTCGATATCAGGATGAAGTACGAGAGCAGGGCTTCATCCAGCGCCGCTTTCACGTACATCGGCAGGCTGTGCTCGGGCGCAGGAACGCCGGGTATCGACGGAATTTTCGAAAGACTGATGCGGCCGGCAGCCACGAACGAAAGAGCGGACCACAGCGCCGCCAGCAGCGCACTGCCAATGCCACTGGCGAACGCGGCTGGAATCGCCAGCACGACGCCGAGTACGCTGCCACCCGCAATCGCCTGCACGATCCGGGTTTCGCCGGGCCACAGGATCTGCGATGTGCCTCCCGACAGCAGCAAAATCCCGGGGATCAGCGCGCACAGTAGCCAATGTGCTGAGCTTCCGGTCAGCCAGAACAATCCTGCGGCGATCGGTATCAGCGCCCAAGGGTCGGGGCGAGTCGGTTTTGCGGTCAGCATGCGCATTCCATGGCAGTACTGAGAAAACGCCTGCCCCCGCCGCGCTGTCGCCGAGTTCGCGAAATCGTCCGAGCGATCACTGGGATGCGAGCCTCCTTATGATCAGAATCCCGATGATGGGAACCGCCGCGGCGAGTGTTGTCTGCGACAGCCATTTCCAGCGCGCATCACGGCGAATTCCCTGCCATGCCGCGCCGGAAAATATCGTCAGTGCGGAAAATGCCACGGTCAGGAAAATCAGCGTCGGCAGGCCACGCGTGATTTCAGGCGAAGCCCCGCTGTAAATCGCGAATAGCAGGCAGACGACCGATAGTGTGACGGTCATCGCCACCCCCACCGCCAGCAGCACCGCATCCGCGTAAAGCAGGTATTTCAACTCCGCTTTCCCCTTTGTTTTCGCAGAAGCCCTGAAAGGGGAAGCAACTCCCGCGTCAGTCCAGGCTTCGCAGCTGCCGCCCGCAGCAGCAGCGTCGCGAAACCGCGCATGATGCGATCCCGATATTCGAGAACGCCGCCAACCATTGAAATTTCGCGATCGTCGATCATCGTCATGGTGTCGTTCTTGCTCTCCCCAAACTTGAAACGCACCGTCAGCCGCACCGTGACCGGCTCGTGTCGCTTTGCCCGCCAGGACTTGGCTATGCTATTCCGCGACGTCGCCGCCATCAGATACCTATGCAGGAAGTAGACAATCTCGTGTGTTTCGCCCATGGCAAGGAAAGCGGGCCGTGGGGTACGAAAATCTCGCACCTCGCGCAAACCGCCAAGCGCCGGGGGTTCGACGTCCTTAGCCCGGATTATAGCCACACGCATGTCGCGCGCGCGCGCGTTGCGCAGCTGCAGCAGCTGGCACCGCGCGCTCGTCGTACGCTGGTACTGGTGGGATCGAGCATGGGTGGCTACGTGTCCGCAATGGCCTGCGAGGCGCTGCAACCCGCTGCGCTGTTCCTGATCGCGCCCGCCCTTTACTTTCCGGGATTGGATGAAGAGCCCTCCGGGATTCCCGCGCTGACCTCCGTGGTCCACGGCTGGAGCGACGATATCGTGCCAGTCGAGCGCGCGATTCGCTTCGCCGGCACGTATCGTGCCGCGCTGCACGTTCTCGACAGCGGTCATACGCTCAACGACCAGTTGCTGGCGCTCGATCGCCTGTTCGATGATCTGCTAGTGCAGGCGCTCAGCCGGCAGGCGTGAGCGAAACCGGATCTGCGCTGGAGGCTGCGTACCGCCGGACGGAATATCGCGTATCGCTCACCGATGGCCGCATGCTCGCGTTACGGATCGGCGTGCGCGACCGGGACGCAGAACGACGGCTACGGCTCGCGGGTGTCCGCAAATCCTGGGCGATCGTCACGCCCTGCAATCCCGGTTCGCGCCGTATTGGTGCGCGCTGCAACGCAACACAATTGCGTCGGTTGGAGCGACAGCTGAAGCGTAGTGGGCATCGCTATCTTCATGCCGTGAATCACGATCCATCCGGACGCTGGCCGGACGAACCAGGATTCCTGCTATGCGATCCGCCGCGCGAACTTGCAGCATCCCTTGGCCGCGCGTTCGGACAGAACGCCTTTGTCCACGGTGGGATCGAGGCGGCGCCTGGTTTGATCTGGCTCGTTTGAATCATCACCACATGTCGCGACATCGGCGCCGACTAACGATGATCTCGTGCCTGACGTTATGTTCCACGTTCATTTTAGGATGACCTTTTCAGTCTCTAGGAGCGACTTGAGATTGGAAATGATGCGCGGCCAGCCGTTGGACACCGCCGTGACGTACTTTGAATTCTCATGATCGTTCGAGTGAGTGATAATCAGCTTGACCACCTCACCGGCCGGTTCGATTTCGAATACACAGCGCCCGTAGCCCTCTGCATGCAGCTCGGGCTTGAACTCGTTGCGCCACTTGATCACCAGGCGACGCGGCGGATCGGCCTCCAGGATTTCGCCGGAATCGGCCACGCGCCCATCCTCGAACAGCAGGCGCCAGGGCGAGCCTGGCGTCCACTGACTCTCGCAGCGCATGCCGAACCAATACTGCTTTATGAACTCCACGTCGGTCAGTGCCGACCACAGTTTCTCTGGCGTAGTGCGGATATAAGTCACGTATACGAATGTCGATTTAGCCATTGTCATCCTTCCAGTCGTCGTTTCAGGTCATGCAGCGCTTTCAGGCGCGGCTTCTCAAATTTGGCGATCCAGCGCTCGTAGATCCCCTGCAACGGCACCGGATTCAGGAAATGCAGCTTCTCGCGGCCCCGCCGGACGGTGGCGACCAAATTCGCCGCCTCCAGCAGGTCCAGATGCTGTGTCACTGCCTGGCGCGTCATATCCAGGTGCTCGCACAGATCGCCCAACGTCCGCCCGTCGCTCGCGTGCAGCAGGTCCAGCAATTTGCGCCGGCTGGGATCCGCCAGCGCTTTGAACAGCAGATCGGTGTCGTCGTTGCCTTTGGGCATGTGCAAATAATATGCAAGTAATTACTTGCATGTCAAGAGTGGAGACATTTAAGCGGGTGTCATCTGTTTGTAAGGTGACGGGGTCTGATCAACTCTTAACGGTCTGTGGCGCGCGGCCGCTTCCGCGCGAGCTACTTTTCATTCTCTGTCGGCGCGGAGAAGATACGATGCTTGAATGAGTTGCTTGAAGGCGTCGTGGAGTCTGGAAAGTTTAGGAGGAGAACGTGAAAAAGTTGGATTCGACCGAGGGTCAGTCGCCGTCTGAGCTGATTGACAAAAGAATCGCCGACCTCGGGGACTGGCGTGGGGAGACCTTGCGCAGGATGCGCAAGCTCATCAATGAGGCAGACCCGGACGTCGTGGAGGAGTGGAAGTGGATGGGCACTCCTGTGTGGTCGCACGACGGCATTATCTGCACCGGCGAGTCTTACAAGTCGATCGTGAAGTTGACCTTCGCCAAAGGAGCTTCGTTGAAGGACCCGGCCGAGCTCTTCAATTCAAGCCTCGACGGGAACGTAAGGCGCGCGATTGATATCCATGAAGGGGAAGATGTCGACGCGGGCGCGTTCAAGGCGCTCATCCGTGCGGCGATCGCACTCAATACCTCCGGCGGAAAGGCAAGACCAAGGCGAGCGAAATAACGGCCCATGCCCATCGTTCGCGAACGTCCATTCTCTGGAAGCCCAATTCACCATGAACGCTGATATTCGGCAGCTGGGCATAGACCCAGACATCGGTACCAGGTCTCGATTCTCGGTCCGGCTTCGCTTGTTGGGGTAAAGCTGACCCAGTAGGATCGACCCGCTGATAAATCAGAGGGATGAACGCGAGCCAACGATAGATCGTCAAAATGTATATGCGGATGCCAGCGTCCGACTATATAGCCGTTGAACGAAACCGCTACGCGGCAGGACTAAGCTTTGGAAAGTCCGATCACCGCGGACGTCTCTGCCGCCGGGCTAAGGGTGACTTTATGGCATTGACCACAGTGGACCTGGATCAATCGTTGGCGGACGAGATCCGGCTCGATGGTCGCGTAGCCCAGGACTTTGTCGACGTGTTCATTCTAAACTCAGATAGACGCAGCGGGTGCGACTTTCGGGGCTTGACGAGATAGGTACATGGAAGAGTCAGATATCCGAAAGAGGCTGAGCGATTTGGAGCAAGAGGTCGCTGCGCTGAAAAAGACAGGGCAGCCGGATGCCGAAGCAGCTGGATCAACGGGCCGACTTCGAAATCTTTCCGAATTCCTTAAAGCGAACTGGGTACTGCTCTCATTTGTCACTACAATTCTGATTGCTCTTTACGGGAAATATTATTACGGCGTTGATTATTTCGATAAATTTGAAACCGCTAAAACGAACAACGAACTGTCAGAGTTTCACACGCAAATGGGCGACAGGTTCATGGGAATGGCCGAATTGCCATCGGCAAAGCAGGCATATGGCGAAGCTTTGAAAATCAATCCGGACAACGACAGGGCGGTGTGGGGAAGCGCCTTGGCCCAAGTCTTCGATCCTCCACCTGGGGAGAAGAACTGGGCGCCGGAGGTGGTTGACGCCAAATTGGATTATCTGCGTCAGAACAAGAAGTTCGGACAAGACTACCGACTCGATTTCTTAAAGACGATCCGCTACGAAGGTACGGGTGACTACCAAAATGCCCTGAACGCGATACAGCCGTGCTTCATTAAGAAGGAGACCGACGCCGACAAGTTTGTCGGTTGCTACTTCCAACGCGCACTTATCGAAGTGAACCTGTCCAACATCGAAGCGGCAACGGCCGATTTTCAAAAGGCCGTAAAGGCTGATCCGCAGTCGCCGATGGCGTTGAACGACCTTGCTGCGTGCCAATTGCTAGGGGCTGATTTTTCAGGAGCTTCCAAAGGATTTGAGGAGAGCAACCGAATCTCGCCGAAGCTTATGACCATTCTCAACCTGGGGGAGGCCGATTGGTATTTGCGTGAGTTCGCCGCTGCATTGAGGTGGCACCAGGGCGCGGCAAATTATCTTGACGGAAACATCGAAGCGGGCGACCGCCTCCTCGGGGGCGAGTGGACTGAACCCTATTTTCCGCTGCATGCTGGAGATCGCGAGACCATCAAGAACTCGATGCATGTTTACACGGTGGCGCAGAAGAAAACGACTTTTCACTTTGCGCTGGCCATCGATCATGCTCTGCTCGAAGAATTTGGCGCCGCAGACGGAGAGTTCGCTATTGCGATGAAACTTCAGCCAATCCCAGAGCATCGCCGATTGATTCAGAACCGTATGGAATCGATTGTGAACATGGCGCAGATGCCGGCTGATTCGAAGAGCTGGCTGATCTCCCATCGACTCGCGCTCGATTGAACGATTGGCGACGCCAGCGCGGGTGGCATCGGCGCGCTGATTTGCCGAAACCCAAAAGGCCGCACATGGCACGCTGACGACGAAGTCTACGGCCCACAAGGTCCAGCCCGGTATAGCCTTTCACGAATGGCAGCTTCAGGGCGCATCGTTCGAATAGCATTTATAGGGTGCCGCGCGAGCGGTTTAGCCCGGATACGTCACCAGCGGACGCTGAAATAGAAACGGCGGATTCGTTGT
>CAZOOK010000079.1:0-9166 GCA_964581385.1 uncultured Salinisphaerales bacterium | reverse complement strand
GCCCTGGTCAGTTTTGCGTGATCACACTTGGTCCGTTTTCAATGATCATTGACAATCATGAGCCGTCCCCGCAATCGGGCCTGTTTCGGCGCACTATTGCTATTGACGCTAGCCAGCCTGCAAGCGCGGGCCGATGTGGAGTTTCACGGCTTCGGACAGGCGATCTGCGGCACGACGTTCAGCAACACGCACACCGGCCAGAGTCAAAATGGCCTGCGCACGGTTACCAACCTGCGCTATGAGGCTGATCCCAGTTGCGGCCCAGAATCCCTGTTCGCATTGCAGATGGATACTAAGCTAAGCGATCACGTGTCGTTGACGGCTCAATTGCTCGATACGCCTGGAAGTCCCGTTCAGAGCGACCCCAGGTTTTCGATGGCATTCGTGACGTTCGACTTCGACGACAACTGGCCGGAGATCAGGGTTGGACGGCAGAAAGTCCCCTGGTACATGTATTCGGCGAACCGCGAAGTTGGTGAGTCTTACGTGTGGGTACGTCCGCCCGCCGCTGTCTATTTTGAGACGCCGGACTCCTTCGACGGCATCTACCTTTCAAAGACAATCTTGCTCGGCCATCAGTGGACGCTTAAGCCGATAGCGGGCTACGGTGGGTTCAGTACGAGCTATTCAGAAGCGGCGAGCGGCCCGTATCCTGGTGCCGACCTGAATTACACCGCGAATAAGGGCTACGGTACGGGATTCGAACTCAACTATTCCTCGGTCCTGCGGTTGCGCGCTGCCTATCTGTCCTCGGCCATCACAATCACGACCTCACAGACTGACAGCCTGTTCAGCATGATGAATGCGCTCGGTATGAGCAATACCGTAAACCAGCTGGCGGTCAACCATAGTGCTGCCACCTTCCGCGAAGTGGGTTTCGAAGCCACACCCGGCAACTGGGTCTTCGGGGGCGAATATGTTCAGAGCGTTGTCAGCAACTCGTTCGTTGCAAAGTCCGAGCAATATTACGTGTCCGCCAGCTACCGATTTGGGAACCTGACGACCGCCCTGACCTGGGAGCACAATCAGCAGGCACCGAGTTTCAATGCGCTAAATTCCTTCCCAAGCAACGCCGGCTGCCTCGCGCCAGGAGTCGGTTTGGTGCCGGGTCTGTGTGCGGTTTACGTCAACGCCTTGCTTGAATCTCAAGTTGCGCAGGACCGGTACTACGACATTTCACTCCGGTACGATTTGACGCCTCACGTAGCACTCAAATTGGATTACACCGCCTACGATTCGGGCGCTTTCGGGATCGCTAAGAAGTCCAGCTCGAACTTGTTGGCCGGCGGTGTGACGTTCTATTTCTGATATCAGGACGATGTGTGAAATACGATCTTGCGAATAAAATAGTCGTCATAACTGGTGCCGGATCAGGGATCGGCCGCGCGCTCGCCAAGCGCTTGGCCGAGCAGAAATGCCGACTCGCGTTGGCGGACATCGACGCCAGGGCACTCGCGGAAACTGCCGCGGAATTACCGGTCCCGCCACTGAGCGTTCCGTTTGACGTGTCGGACCGAGGCGCCGTTAATGACTTCGCCGCGCGCGTTCAAGGGCACTACGGGCAAGTCGATGTCGTAATTAACAATGCCGGTGTCTCTCTCTCCCAACGGGCGGCGTTTACGAATTTCGACGACTTCGAATGGTTGATGGGCATTAACTTCTGGGGCGTGGTTTACGGTACCACGGCCTTCCTGCCGGGCATGCTTGAACGCAAGGAGGGCGTACTCGTCAACGTGTCGAGTCTCTACGGCTTGATCGGCATGGCTGCACAGAGCGCCTATGCCGCCTCTAAGCATGCCGTTCGTGGATATACCGAGTCGCTAAGGCTTGAGCTTCTTGACACCGGGGTGCACGCACTATGTGTGCATCCAGGCGGCATCAAAACGAACATCGCCCGCGGCGCGCGTATCTATGAACCGGATGGCGCACGTACTGAAAGCAACGCTCCCTTCATTACCCGTTTCGACAGGACGGCCATAACAACTGCGGCATCTGCCGCCGACATCGTCGTTCGAGGTATTAGACATCTCAAGCCGCGAATCCTCGTCGGTCTCGATGCACTGGTGATTGATTCCTGCCAGCGCCTCGCACCGATAAAGACTGCCACGCTCGTGACTCGACTTAAGCCCGTTGCGCGTGGAAATGCAGCCTGCTAGCTAGGGATGGGGTTCGAGATTTCGATGGATTTGCACAATTGAATGCGTCTCGGTCCAAGCAGACCACGTTATTGGCTTTTAAATCTGGTACCCAAGCATTGAGAAGTATGTTCCTTCGTCGTCACACGCTGACTGAGAAGTGGTGTCCTATTTCATTGGGTAGCACTGTGCTCTGCGCCGCTCGCGATCGATTTCGGCAATGTTCAATTCGTCGTTGATGAGGGTGCGGAACAGCAATACGCCGCGCCGACTTGGTGAACGCACCACCGGCAGTCCAGCGACTGAAGGGGGCAGCGTTTGTCCCTTTGCCGCAAGGACCAGCGCGATTTCTGTGCCGCCCGCGGTTCGATCGTTGACGATATAGAAATTGTCTGTGCGCTCCGAATACGCGGACAGCGACCAGTAGGTTCCCTGTGGAATTTCGGCACTGACGCGCAATGGACCTTCGCTCAGATCGTAGACGCAATCCGAGAACAGAAAATCGGTGCTCGGCATCACGATCTCACGGCTTCGCTCATCGACGCGTGGACGGTGCGAGATGCGATTATCGCCGTGTGCGATGTGCTCAAGTCTATGCATCGCTGTCCACATCAGTACGCGCGGCGTCAGTAGAATCGTGATTTCGTGTGCAGTTGCCGCCACTCCAATGAACAGCACTGTGCCGAGAAGCAGTTTTTTAGTTCTCGACTTCATGAGCAACTTTCACGGGTGATCGTCGGCAATCCGGCAGAAGCCGGATCGGCATTCAGTGCCGGAGACGGGTTGTAGGCGCGCAAATTCAGCAAGAAGTGGTGGCCCGGCGAAATAAAAATCCAGTCGCCCGGCTGCTGCGAGGCCGCCAGCCGGATCGTGAACCTTCCCTGCACATCAAGTGTTGCTGCGCTGCTGCGGACCGTGTATCGGTGGTCAGCGTTGGGAATCAGAAAGCGATCGAGTCCATATGCAGTCAGGCTCCACCATCGCGAGTCGAGATTATGACCTTCGACGCGGTAGCTGCAGTCACCAGACAACAGTGCGCCAGACGAATCTTCGACCGCGACAAAATAGGCCACCTCGTCGCGCGTCAGCGCCAGGAGGCCAGTCACGGCGATCGTCGCGCGCAGCTCCGACCCTGCATTATCACTGCCGGTGGCTGCCGAGGTGCGCCACGGCCCAATCCTTACAAAGGATTTGTCCGACAACGTGAGAATGCGCAGGACCGCGCTGCCGACGCCGGCAGCGACGGCCAAAATAAATAAGGCAGGAATCAAGAAGCTCTTCTTCACGCGTGGCTCTTACGATACGTGCGGGTATGATTGCATTGCAGGCGGAAAATTGGAATGCGGGTTTGGAGACAGTAGTGCCCTTATAATTTAGATTCCTGTTGCGAAGCAGTTATGCGGATGATCCGAAGTGAGTTTGAGCGGAAATGGATCAATCGATTGATCCATTGTTTTGGTCATTTTACGCGTGGGTTAGCAACGATTACTCATAAGTCGTTAATCTAAAAAATAAAGTCGAAATCACGGGCTAAAAAAAACGGATCAAAGACATGATCTGTTTTTTGCACTCCGTTGCAATCTGTTCAATATAGTTCTGGCCAGGTCATCACCATGGAAATTGGACCGTGGGAGCAGTATCTGGCAGCAAACGCTTTTATCTCGATGAAGCGCTGGAGCTCATTCGCACCGGCCTCGCAGGATTAATTGCGAGTTCGCTGGCTTGCGGTTCGTCGCTCGCCGCCAACCGCTATGTTGGTTTCACCAGCGAACATTCAGTAGTCCGTTACGACAATCAGCTCGGTATCTATCCGCCGGAGCAGCTGGCCGGCGAATCTGCACCGCCCACTGTGGCATCCGCTTCGTCAAGTTGGCAATCCTGGTCGGCCGCTTTCGTAACGACTAATCGCTGCGGGACGGTCGAACCGCATCTGCTGATTCTGTGCGCCGACGATCAGCTCAAGCTGTCTTCGGAGGATCAGCTTCGCATGCTTGCCTTCGCTACGCCGGGCAGCATCGCCTTCGTGCGTACTCCGCGGGCGGAGTCGTACCTCCACGACGTACTGAAGCAAATGCCCGATCGCTCGACCGGTGTAACGATTTCGAATGCCCGTCTCAATACCTGCGTGCTTGATTGCGAGCGCGTACTCATCTTGGAGAAATGATCGTGAAAGGAGTTCGTATAGCAGTGGTCATGGTGATTGCCACGACATTGAGCGCATGTGCTGTGTTTCACCATGGCAATGACAGCTCGCAGGCCGTGGACATCAAGCACGTCCAGGACAAGTTGTCGCAAAGCTTTCACAACCTCACAGTCGACAGCGTCACGGCATCTGAAGTCCCAGGGCTGTTTGAGGTGACGGTCGGTTCACGCGTTATTTATTACGCGCCGGCCCAGGACCTTCTGCTGTTCGGGGAGATGTACCGCACCGATGGCCATTCAGTGACGCAGGACAAGATGGCTGCGTTGCAGAGTTCCAAAGCCAAGACCATCGACACGTCTGCGGCTGTCACCGTGGGCAGCGGGCCGATCGACGTACTCGCGTTCGTTGATCCCGATTGCGGCTACTGCCGCAAGGCGCACGATTTTTTCAGCAGCCATCCCGAGCTGCAGAGCCGCATCACCCAGCACGTTTTCTTTCTACCTCTCGCAGGTCGGGCGGACGCCGAAGCGCGCGCCGAGAACTTCATCTGTGCACCGCCAGCGCTACGCCAGGCGGCATACGACGAGCTTTGGACTCACGCGGCACTTGACGGCCAAACCTACCTGCGTTGCGACGGTGCGGCCGAGAAGTTGGCGCAGGAGGCCAGGGAGGCGGCACGGTTCGGTGTCCAGGGGACGCCGACCTTTGTCGTCAAGGGGCAGGTGATCAGCGGCTTTGCGCCGGATCGCCTCATCGCGCTGTTAACCAACTAGGAGTCATCGTTATGAATGCTGTCCTTATGTTTTCGAGCCGTCCTTCGCTGTTCAGCCGCATCCAGTCCGCGTGGCAGGAGCGCCCGGTCCAAGACCGTGTGCGAATGATCAACGCCGCGTTTGTCGTGGCGTTGTCGTTGGCCTGGATCTTGACGAGTCAATCGTCGCAAGCCTTCACGGCACCCGCCGCCGGCAGTTTGGGATACGACGTTTACAACCTCGTCGTAAACAGCTTGCTTGGCGGTCCGATCGGCTTCGTCGGCGCAATCATGGTGATTGTGTGGGGCGCCTTCCAAGTGATGAAAAATTGGATCATCACCATTGCGACTCTGATCTGCGGCACGGTGGTCCTCAAGGCTCAGAGCATTGTCACGTCGCTCGGATTTGTGGCGGTCGCCCACATGGCCAGCGCGCACAGCACTGCGCTGTTTCACGTTCTCGGCCTGCACTAAGGCCCGTTCCGGGTCCGTCATCCCCCTCAAGGAGAGAGCAATGATCGCAGGTGTTAGTCGTTCGTGTGCGGTCGCTGCGCCGGATTTCGTCCGGCCGCGACCGCACCCTTTGGCGATCAATCTGGAGATGCGCAATGGAAAGTGTTCCTGTGCCGCGTTACCTGCACCTTCCGATCCAGATTCTCTGGTTCGATATGGAGGATATCGCGGTGTTCATCGTCAGCTACGTGCTGGCGATGGCGATGTCGTCGATTTACGTATTGCCGTTTTGCATCGCTCTGCCGGTGCTGTTCATGCGCGTGAAGTCCCGGCGTCCGCGCGGATTCCTGCGTCATCTGCTGTACCAGTACGGATTTCAAAAGCTGGAAGGCTATCCGCCGGCGATGACCTCGCGGTTCGAAGAGTGAACCCACGTCATGTGCGCACGATTGCGCGGAGCGCGCCGCAATGAATATCACGAAGTATCTCGGAACCCTCGACCAGCTGCTTCAGCGCAACCGCCTGCTCGGCGTCGCGCTGATGGTCATGCTCGCAATCAACATCTTGAACTGCACGGTGCTGTTTCGTGCACGCGCGTCGACGCTGGTGACACTGGTGCCGATCAGCGGCGGCAGTGGCATGTGGGTCGGCAACGGCAAAGCCTCCGACGAATACCTGCGCGCGATGGCGCGCTACGTCACTGGCCAGCTCGGCAACTACGACGCCGGCACCTACCGCAAGCAGCTGGAAGAGCTGCTGCTGCTGTTTCCGCCCGACACGGTCGGCGCGGTACACGGCGAGTTCATGCACCTGGCTGACGAGATCGAACGCTATCCGTCGATCTCCAGTTACGTGCAGTGGCTAGGCGATCAGCCGCTCAAGATTCAGGACGGCAAGATCATGCAGATCCGTGTGCTGAAACGGCGTCTGGTCAATGGGTCGGTGACCGAGACGCAGTCGGGCTACTACTGCATCGCGTTTCGGATCGACGACACCCAGTTTCATATCGAACACATCGAGGAAGTGCCGGGAACCGCGGACGACCTTTGCCTCAATCCGCCAAACAATCCGCCAAAGGAGACGCCGCCCTCGGCAACAGTACCGGCGCGGACACAGATGCCTGGAGCGCCGAAATGAATCGACACCGCATGACCGCATTGACCCGTCACACCGCGCGAACGCTAATTGCGTTCGTACTCACGATCTCGTCCTCCTGGGCGCAGCAGAATTCGGCATCCCCGCAATTTGCCAGTGCTGCGCCCGGGAGTGCGGGACCTGACCAGGCCCGCGCGCGTCCGTACGGAAATGGAATCTGGAGTGAAGCCGGGGTGCTCTCAGCGATGGCCGGACGGGCGCAGAACGGCGCACTGGCGACGCCGCCGCTGCCGCGATCGGCGTCGCATAGTGAATCCGCATCGCGCGCACCCGCAGCGTCCGCACCGCTGAAAGCATCGCCGTCGCTGGATGAGGGCCATGTCACTGACTTACCCATCGGGCAGAGCGACGCGGTTCTGGCGAGCGATCCCGTCGTGCGTCCGGAAGTCACGACGACGGTTACTGTCAGCAACCACGATGTCAATCGGATTGCGTGCACCGGCGAGGTGGGTGACGTCTTCTGGAGCGAAGAACGTCCGGTGAAGATTTCCACCGCCGATAACAATGTGTTCGTTAAATTCCAGATTCAGAAGCTCGGCGATCGCTACAGCTTCGTCAGCGATCCGGTCGATGTCCATATCGTCTGCGACGGGCAGATCTACACGATCGTTCTTACCCCGCAGGCCACCGCGTCGGTCACTGTGCGGCTCCAGCCCACGGTGAATGGTGCGACGAAAAAACTGATTCACGACTGGGGCGCGCTGGCGGTCGAGGACAAAGTGCAGCGCTTCACTCGCGATGTCTACCTGGGCGAGCTTCCGGACGGCTTTATCAAACGCGCGGTCAGCGAATCGGACCCGCGCAAGCATCTGAGCGTCGTCGATCGCAGTCAACCTGCTGCGACGCCCGTGCCGGGCATACAAGTGACCGCGCAGCTGGATGTCGTCGCGGATGGCACAGGACTTCGCGGGACCGAATACGAAATCCGCAGCGACCAGGCGCGCGAGCTGCGCGAGACCGATTTTCTGATACCGGCGATGGGAACGGAGGTCGGAATCACCATCGATCCTCTGCGCATTCCGGCCGGCGGCACCGCGCGTCTGATCGTGATCACCCGGAGTGTCAACCATGGTTCTTAAGGAGAAGCTGCAGGCGAAGTGGGATGGCTTTGATCCGGTCAAACGTCAGAACTGGATTCGTGCCGGCATTGCAATGGTCGGCATCGCGGTCTGCTTGACGGCCTACTTCAGCACCGGCCAGTCGAAGAAAAACCAGCCGCCGCCTCAGCATGACGTGAGCGTCATCAAAATCGGCGAGGGCCGCCTCGAAGACGATGTTCGGGCCCAGGTCGAGCAGCAAAAGCGCGAGCAGGAGCAAGCCAATAAGGAGACAAAGGAAAAGCTCGACGCCCAACAAAAGCGGGACGAAGAAGTCGACGGCCGCCTCAAAGCGATCGCCGATGCCATGCAGGGTCTCAAGACCCGCAGCGACAAAGTTCCTGGTGACGAAGCCAAGACAGCGGACAGCAGTACTCTGCCGGCCACCAAGGACGGCGGCGGAATTCCGCAGTGGCCAAAAAACTGGGCGAACGGGATCGGTGGCACACCCGGCGGAAATGTTCCGATCGCGCCAGCTCCTGAGCCGACACTGATCGGATCGATCGGTTCGCTGGCGGGAGCACCCGCTCATGCGGACGATAAAAAAAAAGGGGTGAAAAAGTTTTATCTGCCCGTCAGTTTTATGCCCGCGCGACTCTTGACCGGCCTCAAGGCGAAAACAGTACAGAACGCGCAAAGCGATCCGGAACCGATGATGTTGCGGATACAGGCACCCGCCGTGCTTCCGAATGAAGTGCGAGCGGCGCTCAAGGGCTGCTTTGTCATCGCCAACGGCTTCGGCTCGCTGGCCAGCGAGCGCATCGAGGCGCGACTGGTATCGATGACCTGCGTGGATTACGACGATCAGTCCGTTATCAACGCAGACATCAAGGGCATCCTCGTCGATAAGGACGGCACCAAGGGTCTGGCCGGTCACGTGGTCTGGAAAGCCGGTGCCAATCTGGCGTGGATGATGATCGGCGGCGCGTTTCAGGGTGCCGGGCAGGCGCTCCAGCAGTCGAGTACGCAGGTGGGCGTCAGCCCGCTCGGTACCACCTCCGTGATCCAGCCAAACGCGGTCGGCAAGGCTGCGGCCGGCGAGGCACTGGCGTCCGGTTCCGCTGAAGTCACCAAGATTTTCACCGATCTCGTCAAACAGTCCGCCCCCGTCGTCGAACACGGCCCCGATACCGACTGTGGCGTCGTGCTGACGGAAGGTGTGTGGCTGGAAGTGAAGCCGTATGAAACCGACAGCGAAATGTAGCGAAATGTGACGTGCGGAGACCCTCCATGAAATTGTTTTTCTTTTATACAGCTGTGGCCGCACTTTCACTGTCGGGCTGCGCGCTGCTGCCATATGACTCCCACTACCTCTGCGAGAAGACCGACGACTACGGGCACTGCACCAGTGTTCAGGGTGCTTATAACGATGCGGTGAACAGCGCTCCGAACGAAGGCGACGGAGCCGGTCACGAATCTAAAGTCGGCCATC
>CAZOOK010000078.1:0-9717 GCA_964581385.1 uncultured Salinisphaerales bacterium | reverse complement strand
CGCCACGCCCCTTCAGCCCGCAATCGTCACATACTCATGACGCATCCGGGCTAGCTGTCACTGGCACAAAGGCGGAACCCCGTTCGAGAAATGTTGATGCTGCGCAAAATGAGTACTGCACTGGATTCAAGCGCGGGGCTTAGTGCAGCGACTATGTGAATTGCCGGACATCGCCGGGAGCCTCGCTCCCGGCTAAAAGATTCCATCTCGCGTGTCTGGTATCCGCAGCGTGGGTAGTGCGATGCTTTCGACCCGGGGCTATTTCTCGACAAAGGCTCGTTCAAACACGTAATCGCCAGGTACGCCTTGGTGCTCTGAAACCTTGAGGCCATGCCGGTCTAGCATCGCGCGTGTATCGGCCAGCATCGAGGGGCTGCCGCAGATCATCGCCCGATCCGTTTCCGGGTTGATTTGCGGTAGACCAATGTCTTTGCAGAGCTTGCCCTGCTCGACTAGATCGGTGAGACGGCCCTGAGTGCGGAAAGCCTCGCGCGTCACGGTGGGGTAGTAGATCAGCTTTTCGCGCACCAACTCACCGAGGAACTCGTGCTTCGGCAGATCATCGATAATGTAATCGTTATAAGCCAGCTCACTGACAAGACGCACACCATGAACCAGCACGATCTTCTCGAAATGCTCATAAGTGTGAGGATCGCGAATGATGCTCATGAACGGCGCCAAGCCGGTGCCGGTGCCGAATAGATAGAGATTTTTCCCGGGTCGCAGGTCGTGAGTGACCAGCGTGCCGACCGCTTTCTGGCTGACAAGCAGCTCATCCCCGACTTTCAGATGCTGTAGGCGCGAGGTCAGCGGCCCGTCCTGCACCTTGATGCTGAGGAACTCCAGGTGCTCCTCGTAATTCGGGCTGACGATGCTGTAGGCGCGCATCAGCGGTCGCCCGTTGACGCTCAAACCGATCATGACGAAATGTCCGTTTTCAAAGCGCAGCCCGGGATTACGGGTGGTCGTGAAACTGAACAGCGTATCGTTCCAGTGGTGCACGCTCAGGACACGCTCGGAATTGTTAGCAGCCATCAGCCAGTTTTCCTCAATCAAACCTATATTGATACTTCAACCAATTCGCGCGGTTGTTTCCTCACCCGAATGCGCTGTTTTGAGTCTCGAAACCCATTCCGGCGCGGTATCAGGGCAGCCGAGTTGTTCTATTCATCTGATTCCCGATGCTAAAAGCCATGCCATCCCGGTTCTGGGAATGACGCTAAAGCTGGGAAAGAAATGCTGACCGCGAGCTTCAACGCGATTTTTCGGCAGATCCGGCGAATACCTGAGTGAGTTGTTCAACCAACAATGCCGGTAACGATCGCGAGTGGGCCACCGCAATTGTGCATATAACCCGTTGAAAAGAATGGTCGGGGCGACAGGATTTGAACCTGCGACCACCTGCCCCCAGCCAAGTACTTTTAGGATTTATTACCCTGCGCATAACAATTATCTTATTGTTTTTATTAAATAAGAACAAAAACCAGACTCATTGATCCTAACGCATATTTGTGCCAATTCTCTCCACCGTGCAGATAGGTTGCAGATGGAATTTCGAGGGACAACAGCGGGCAGACTCGCACTGAATGACTCCAATAGAACGTAGCCTCCAAGGACGAAACCGTCGGCTACCCGAGCAAGCTTACCTCACGAGAGGGCAAAAGGTCAGTCATTCAAGTCTCGCCGAATTCTTCTGCGCCCTTCCCGCGCGCGACCTGCTCGGCCTGCCACCGCTCGAATTCGTTGATCTGCTCGACCAGCCACTGCTTAAGCGCTTCGAACTCGATCGGCACGTCGGGATATGCATCGGCGACCGGGTTGACCGGGGGGTCGTCAGCCCGCTGCCTGGCCCGGAGCACCTTCATCGTCAGGTGGTCCGGAGATAGTCCCAGGTCCACAGCCTCCCGGAATAAATCCCGAATGGTCCGATTGTTCCGCGACAGCATGACGCGCAGGTCGAAGAAATCGCGAACCGTGGTGCGCTCATCGAGCACCTGAGCCTTGAGGGAGAATACGCAATCTTCGGTAACGACACGGATATGGCCGGTATCCACTTCCGGGACCGGTGCCTCGGAAATCTTGGCGGCCACATCGTACTGCTTGCCGCCACGGCGGATCTGCTTGGAGAAGAAATCCAGCTTCACGTCGTCAACGCGGAACCGCAAGCTGTAGTCGTCGGGGTTCCCCCCGCCCTCGAATTCCAGCGCGGCTTCGAAGTCTCTGATCTGCTTGATGGTGCTGCCGCGGCGGCGCAGGGCTCCCAGGATTTCGTTAATGGCCGGGCGGTTCAGCTTGCCGGTCGTCATGAAATCCAGGTCTTCGCTGTATCGATGCTGCAGACGCAAGGCCAGCGCCGTACCACCGACGAGGACGAAGTTCTCGATCGGTTTAAGAACCTTGATCTTCTCGAACAACTGGGAAGTCTTATTGGGCAGCGCGCGCAAAGCCAATCTCGATATTGCTGAGGATGCGTCCGGACTCGATCGCCGCCCAAGGTTTGAGGTCGCCTTGCTCCAACATCCGACCGTAGACATCCCGCACCCTGTCCAAGCCATAATGCCTGGCGCACTTCAGGACGTCACCAAAAGTCGGCTCGGCCAGGACGCTGGCGATCAGCGTACGGTCACCGACCCCCGTGACCGGTGAACTCCAACTCCGGCTGTACGACAACTGGGGCTGAGCCGGTGGCTCGGGAGGAACCTTAACCACCTCGATAGTCGAATGCCGACGGCCCTCGTTGTGGGAAGGCGATAGCTTCAGCAGGCCTGCCTTCTGGAGCACCTTGACGTGGTCGAACACGCGCCGATACGGGCGGCTCAACAGCTTGGAAAGCGTGTAGACGCTCTCCACCCGCCCATGCTCGGCGACGAAATCCAGCAAGCCCTGCTGCTTCGCGGTGAGGGTTTTTGTCATATATGACATTCTAGTTGCTGGCGCCATATATTTCAAACCAGGAAGGGGTTTAACCTGCAGCGCCACCTGCGCGGCATTGCGGAGCTCGGCGGCCATCCGAGCTGCATTGGCGGTGGGCGGCCGAAAATGCTTCGCTGGAACTCGGGGGCGGCTCATTGGACAAAAGCAGCCCAAGGACTAAATCGCTCGCGTGATAAGGGCGCTTCGATTCAGCTTTAGTCCAGCGAATCATGGGTGAGGAAGGCGAAGTTCGGAAGGAAATACATTCTGTTCCCCCAAGTGTTCCCCTGAATCGAAAAAGCCACCTCAATCGGTGGCCTCGTATCATCCTAACTCACTGCTTTTAAATGGTCGGGGCGACAGGATTTGAACCTGCGACCACCTGCCCCCCAGGCAGGTGCGCTACCAGACTGCGCTACGCCCCGACTTAAAAATCAATAACTTACAATCGGTGCTTTTGGGTTGGCAAAATGTTGGCAACGAGTTGGCAACATTCCGACACGCTTCAAGCCCGCGTATCATATCCGAAATCGGAGAACACGGAATGGCTGGATCACGGTCACCCATGCGCCGAAAATGGCCGCCGAACCTCTATCCCTCGGTCTCAAAAGGCCGCACCTATTATCGTTATAAGAATCCGAAGACCGGGAAGTTCGTCAGCCTGGGTTCCGACTTCGAAGCCGCCAAAAAGGTGGTGCTGGCACAGAACGCAAAACTGGTCGAAGACCCTGTTGCTAGACTTATGGCAAAGATCGAGAGGCCGGCGCGCACGCTCGGTGAACATCTGATCTGGTACGACGAAGAGGTTCTTGCGAACAAGACGCTCGCAGAAAAAACGCGCAAGGATACAGCGCAGATGATCACGACTATTGCACGTCGGATTGGAGTCCATCGGGACATCGGCGTCATTGATCGACGCGCGATTGCTGAGTTCCTAGGCAGTTTTCCGCCGCGTATGTCGAATCGATACCGCTCACTGCTCGGACAAATTTTCCGGCACGCCGTTGCACAGGGCCTGCGGGATGACAATCCTGTTGACATGACGATTAAGCGCGATTTCGAGGTGAAGCGTGAGCGCCTGCCATGGGAGCACTTCGAACGGATCTACGCGGCGGCGGCGCCATGGTTCAAATGTTCTCTCGATTTGGCGCGCTGGTCGCTGCAGCGGCGCGAAGATCTAACTTTGATCGAGGCCTCGGCCTGGACGGACGGAAAACTCGCAATCCGACAGAAAAAAGTTGAAGGACACGGAACCGGTCTCCTGCGTATCACGCCCGGTCCGCAGCTTCGCATGGCCATCATCGGCTGCCTAAACTCCGCAGAGCGCGGCGATTGTCCGTTTCTGATACATAAAGTGCCGGAGCGGATCGTCAAAGCGGACTGGAAGCGGCACCACAAGCAGGTGGCTCCGGAAATGTTGACGCGAACATTTGCCGAGTTGCGCGATCAGGTCATTCCTGAATATGCTCGGATGGCACCGGGCGAGCGCCCATCATTCCACGAAATCCGCGCCATGGGTGCAGACCACTATCGCGAAACGCTCAAGTGGCCCGAGCCAAAGATTCAATTGCTGCTCGGACACTCGTCGGAGCAGATGACCCGCGTCTATCTCGATCGCCACGGCGAGCGCTGGACCGAAGTGGAGGCCGCGTAGGTGCTGCTGCATTCTCTACTCGATCGACAAGGACGTCGCCGGTGGCGGGCTTATCGAGCCAACTCTGTTCATCGACATATGCCCGCTTTCCAATCACTTTCCCCGGTACTTCGCCTGACGCAATCCACGCGCGGACGGTGCGAAGGTCCGGTCTGCTGCCGGGCTCGAAGTATTTCTCAGCCCAGCGCGAGGCGACGATAAGCTTCATGTCGTCGTCAGCCTCTATTCCGGTAGTTGATCATCTGGCTCTAGCTCGCGAGCGCGATTAGCAAACGTGAGCTTAGCGTCCCAAATAATGAGTAGTGATGGCCTCGCGGCTACCCGACTTGGCCATGCTGAAATTTCCTGACTGTTGTATTGACAGCGTCAACGCTTACGCGCCAACACGATTAGCATTGCAAGTCCGTCAGCTTCAATCAAGACGTTCTGAAAATAAACGGATCAATGTATTGAACCATTTATTTCGAAACGTGTTGGATGCCGTCATCATCACGCGCGCAACTGATTCTCACTCATGATGAAATGACGCTGACCAAAGCTGAGTTGGCACAGACGCTGGCGGACGAGATTGGCCTCAATGGCCGCGAGGCCAAGGATTTCGTTGACCTGTTTTTCGAGGAGATCCGCGCACAACTGGAGCAACGTGAACCGGTCGGCCTCTCTGGCTTCGGGAATTGCGAGCTATTGGATGCGCTTGCGGCGGGCCTAACAGATATCAAGGTCCGCAAAAGCCTGGGCCGCATTGTGAAGCAACGGTTTCAGTCAAGCGAGGATCCTGTAGTCGGCGGTTTTTACCTGAGTGCGCTGTTCGTTATCGATCCAGATTCCGCAACCAATGGACTGATGGCGAAGATGGACGCCTTGGGCAGCCCCGAGGAAAAGGCAGCGTGGTCGCAAAAGGTTATGCCGGATCTGTTTGGTGACGGCTTCTGGTCCAATCGCGGATGTCGGCTCATGGCACGCTACGTCAACGGCCGTTCACTTAATCGTGATCGGCGCTGTCCGGAATTCCTTCCAATTTAGCTCGACGGTTTGTTGGTAGCTTCGGCTGTAATCGGCAACACGTCGCATCCAGCCATCCTTAGTGGCAAATTCGATCCAGTCGTCGGCAGTTGCCGACCCCTGCCGGCCACCGCTGCGCAAATGCGACCACGCTGTAAGTTGCCCCATTGTTTCAATCGTTTCTTCGAGCTGGCCATTTTTCGCCAGATCGTCTAGGTCCAAGCGATCCTCCAGCGGTTGCAGCTCGCGCAGCACGAAATATTTTCCACCCACTTCGATGGCAGACAGAAATGCGGGTGACACGGCTTGGGCACGACGTTGCAACTCGACGACTCGATGTGCTTCGCTGTGCCAACGCGGCTGCAACTTGCGCAGCGAACGGCCAACCTCTGATGGGATCGCGAGCTTGAGATCGATGAGGTGGTTCTGGTCCGGCGAGCCCTTTCCTTCGACAAGTACCATGTAACGATCAACCCCTAGGCTGCCGACGCCAGCCACGCGCCGCGCGACATCCAGAACCTTGAAAAATTTCGGGCGCCCGAGATTCCGCCCGAACTGCTGAGTCGCTGTACGGACCTCCGCGCGTTCCGTCGTCGACAGCGGAAGGGTATGTTCTGCGTCGATCCGGATCTGTCGTACCCCAGCTTTAATGGTGGTGCGCCGATCGAGCAGTTCCACATGCGTCCTGGTGGTGGCATGATCGAGCAACGATTTGATAGCGCCTTGTACGACCGCGCGCTCAAGCCAACGTGCTTTACCTGCAATCAGTGCTTGCTGATAGGCCGACAGATAGGCAGTAACCAGTTTCCGGGAGGCAGCAGCGGACAGGCCCGCTTCGGTCGAGGCCAGCAGCACACTGGTGCTGAAGCGCGCGAGTTCCCATGTGCACGGCGCCAGCGCCGCCTCATCGAAATCGTTCAGATCGAAATAAACCTGCCGGTTGTCACCCTTGTACACGCCGAAATTCTCTAGATGCAGGTCGCCACAAATCCAACCGAGCGGCGCGTGATTCAGCTTTCCGCGCGCCGGCCAATCCTCGTAAAACAGATGACAGGTGCCACGAAAGAACAAGAAGGGGCTCTGGCGCATGCGTTCGCATTTGCGCTGAAACAGATCCGGCTGGCGCCCGCGGTTGTGTTGGGCAATGCGCTTGATCACGTCTCGGGTCATTTCGCGTTTCAATGAGAGGACGAAGGGGCGACTTTATAGCTCAATCCGGATGCGTTGAGAAACTCCGTCACCATCGGCAGGATAGCTGTCTACTCGCAAGGACATTTCGTGATGCCCATTGATTTGAACTTGGTACTGCGTTTGTTCATGGCTACCGTGATTGGCAGTCTCATCGGGCTGAACCGGGATTTGCATGGCAAGCCGGCCGGCGTGCGTACCCATGCACTCGTAGCCTTGGGCTCGGCGCTTATCGTCATGGTCAGCGGGCAACTATCCGGTGCCGAGGGCGCGCATATTGCGGACGCACAGAGTCGTGTCATCCAGGGTTTGATCACCGGCATTGGCTTCCTCGGCGCCGGAGTGATTCTGCACAGCGTCAACGAAAAGCGAATTCATGGCCTTACCACGGCAGCGGCGATCTGGGTTGCCGCGCTTTTCGGCGCATCCTGCGGCGCGGGAATATTTAAGCCGGTATTTGTGGCGTTCGTGCTGCTGATATTCGTTCTCACACTCGGCGGAACTTTCGAACGCGCCGTTCACCAGCGGCTCCATCCTGAGGACGATCACACCGTGCCGCCGAATTTATAGTGGTCGCCCGGTACTGGACAGCCACGTCATGATTTGCGTGTCCGTATGCGGAATGATGTGGCCGCGACTTCAGGTGGCCCACTGGCTGCTTCCGGCACGCTGCCGACGAAGTCCGCAACCGGCGGGGGCAGCCCGTTGCAGTCGGTGACGACCGTCAGCTTTCGGGTTGTTTGATCCCTTCTGCTTCCTAGTTTCTGAAATGTGGAAATTGGCAATGGCCACAATGGCAGCGGGCAACTAAGGATGCAAAAATCCAGAATACGGCTGGGATGGATTCTTGTCGTAGGAATAACTTTGGCGACGCTGCTACTCGTCTGGTGGTCCGGAAAGTCTTGGCTCGTGCGAGATTTTCTAACGGAGGCATTCAACGGGTTTTCAGTGGGGAGTGCTGAGACGCGTCGCCACGATATCCTCCTTATAGAAGAAGGCATGGCGCTTCGTGCCGCGCTCGAACAGAAATACAAACAGATCGACGCCTCTGGGTTGATTCCGGCAACTGGCCCACCAGGGACAGACCTGAGCGAGTTCATGTCGACGGAGCTGGCCGAGGGAATGCCCATTAGCGATGCTACGAAGAAGCTTGTTGCTGCCGGATTTGAAGTAACTATTGGTGACGTTGAACATTCAATGGCGATGATCAAGCTTCAAGGCTCAATCGCTTGTGCCACAAAAGTAAACGTCTCTTTGACTTCGAAAGTAGATGGTGGAGTTGATAAGATTGCGAAAATCTCTGCGACGATAATGACAACATGCCTTTGATCGCATGTCAGTCCCAGCCCTTTTGAGACATTCACGAGTGACTGCTATCGGGCAATGAATATCCGTGCGGTAGTTCTATTCCGTCCAGCAAGTCGATAATTGAAACGCACTACTGTTCGGTGATGTCTGAATTCTGAAACACTTCCCAGTAAATATGAAGTAAGCGGCAGGAACTTCCTGAGTGGTAGTCAATTTCCCGGGATATTCAAGTGGATTTGCTCAAAATTGCTTCTACCGCGTTTGTGGGCGTTTGCCTGCTAGCAGTGACCGCGTGTGGTGGTGGCGGGGCCAACGCTCCGCCCACGCCCGAGTTCGCTTATGTGACGAATTCTGGCTCCAACAACGTCTCTGCCTACACGATCGATGCGAGCACCGGTGCACTCGCGGCCGTGGCTGGCTCGCCGTTTGCGGCTGGGACGCAGCCTTCCTCCATCACGGTCGACCCTACCGGAAAATTCGCCTACGTGACGAATTCTGGCTCCAACAACGTCTCTGCCTACACGATTGATGCGAGTACCGGTGCGCTCGCGGCCGTGGCTAACTCACCGTTCCCCGCGGGGATGCAGCCATCCCCCGTCACGGTTGACCCTACCGGAAAATTTGCTTACGTGGCGAATGCGGGTTCCAACAATGTATCCGCCTACGCGATCGACGCAAGTACCGGTGCACTGGCGGCCGTGGCTGGCTCGCCGTTCGCGGCGAGGATGCAGCCGTCTCCCATCACGGTTGACCCTACCGGAAAATTTGCTTACGTGGCCAATGTGGGTTCCAACAATGTATCCGCCTACGCGATCGACGCGAGCACCGGTGTACTCGCGGCCGATGCGGGCTCCCCATTCGCGGCGGGGACGCTGCCCACCTCCGTCGCGATTGATCCTTCCGGAAAATTCGCTTACGCAGCGAATTCTGGTTCTTACAATATTTCTGCGTACACCATCGATGCGCGTACCGGCACACTCACGCCCATGGCGGGCTCGCCCTACGCGGGGGGGACGTCGTCCTCTGTTACGGTTGACCCCACCGGAAAATTCGCTTACATGGCGACATCTGGTCGCTCCCCCGGCGCATTTGCCTACACGATCGATGCGGGCACGGGGGCATTCACAGCCGTCGTAGCGGGTTCGCCGATCGTGGAACTTACTGCCATAGAATTCAGCCCCATAACTGTCGATCCCACTGGAAAATACGCGTACGTCGTGGGCGTGGCTGTTGTCACCCAAACCGAGGCCGTCTTCGCCTACGCGATTGATTCGAGTACCGGTGCACTCTATTCCGTGGCCGGCTCCCCGTACTTTCTGCCGGGAGATTATTCTTATGTAGGCTCCATCACCATCGATCCCACCGGAAAATTCGCTTACGTGGCGGATGATTTCGGCCTCGCATATGCATACACAATTGATGCGAGTACTGGTGCCCTTACGGCCGTGACAGGCTCATAATTCACGGCGGGGACGAATTCTAGCGCCCTGGCAATCAGGAGCGCAGTTCAGTAAGGGGCCTGCCGATTACTCTGGCTATGGAAAACCACTTGCTTATGCACCGTCGCCACAGTTTCGATAATTTGTCGGCCCCAGCCCCTTTCTGCAGTTCACGAATGTCCGGTATCCGGAAGCCAATTGAGGATGGACAAG
>CAZOOK010000077.1:0-10112 GCA_964581385.1 uncultured Salinisphaerales bacterium | reverse complement strand
CAGTCTGCAACCGACGGAACAGAAGCCCGGAGAAATGGTCCTTTATGAGCGGCTTATCCATCCCGCCCCATAACCTCACCATCAAATCATGCGCCTGATCGTCTGCGGCGGAGCCGGGTATATCGGTTCTCACATGTGCAAGCTGCTCGCCGAAAACGGGCATGAAGTGAATGTTCTCGACAACTTGGCGACGGGCCACCGCGAGGCGGCGCAATGGGGAACATTGCACGTCGGCGACATCGGCGATGCGGCTTTCGTCGCAGAGGTATTCGGCCGCATTCGTCCCGATGGCGTGCTACATTTCGCGGCCAGGTCGCTGGTCGCGGAATCCGTCGCGAAACCACGCGAATACTGGCTCAACAACGTCGTCGCGACGCTGAATCTGCTCGAACAGGTGCGCCGCACACCGGATTGTGTGTTCGTGTTTTCGTCGACCGCCGCGATTTTCGGCAACCCACGCAGCGAGGTTATCGACGAACTGCATCCACGCGATCCGATCAACGCCTATGGTCGCAGCAAGCTGGCGATCGAGCTTGTCCTGCAGGATTACTGGCAGGCGTACAAACTGCCATCGGTGAGCTTCCGCTACTTCAATGCGGCCGGCGCCGATGCTTCGGGTCGGATCGGCGAGTCACACCAGCCGGAATCACACCTGATTCCACGCATCCTCGAGTCGATGCTGGGCCGCGAGGAAAAGCTCAAAGTGTTCGGTGACGATTATGAGACGCCGGACGGCACCTGCATCCGCGATTACATTCACGTCGCGGATTTATGTCAGGCGCATCTGCTCGGCCTCGAATATCTGCGACGCAATCCGGCTGCCCACTTTTTCAATCTCGGCAACGGCACCGGTTTTTCGGTGCGCGAAGTAATTGACGTCGCACAGCGGGTCATTGGCCGACCGATTCCACATGACATGGCTGCACGCCGACCGGGCGACCCGGCACGTCTGGTTGCGCGGTCGGACAAGGCCCGGCAAGCGCTGGGCTGGAATCCGCAGCATGCCGCGCTGGAGAAGATCATCGAATCGGCATGGCGCTGGCACAGCGACCGTAAGTTCTGATTTGCGACGGCCCTCGCTGCCGGAATCATCCGCCCTTTTTTCGGATCAATCCCAATAGCTCATCCCTTCGCAATACGATCAGCGCGGCGCACGCGATCCAGACACCGCAAGCAAGCGTAAACAGTTCGCCGTGATCACTGCTGCCGTCGGCATTTTGCACGGCGATGCCAAGCGGCGTGAACAAATGAAAGAAGATTGCACCGGAAATCACGCCGAGGCCAAGCACGGCACCGAGCGCCTGAAGAATCCGCCGCGACGGCAATAGCATCCCGGACAGGATCAGTAGCGACGCGATCAACTCGAACGAACCAATGACGTGCGCGCTGAAAATTCCGCCGCGCGCGAACAGTCCCGGAAAGCCCAGCGACGCACCCCACGGTTCCAGCTTGGCCTCGAAGATGTAGATCGTCTCCGGCGAATCCGTGAACTTGAAGAACAGCGATTGCACGAATACGAATCCCACGTACAGCGACAGCGGGATGTGCAGATAACGGATTGCCTTCACGTCAGTCTCCGGATCGAACCGAATCAGAACCACTGCTCGCCGCGACGCTGATCCTCGAACACGCGGCGGAAAAAATCGGTGATGGTCAGCGGCTGCGCGCCCGTGCGCACGTTGCGCAGGCCGATCGCGAAGGCCAGCTTCCACTGGCGCAGCATCGACGCGTAGCCGCGCCACAGTGGCGTACCGGGATGATAGATGTGGGCGGCTTCAGCACTGACGCCATTGACTTCGAGAATACGGATGCCTTCGCCGCGTGCGAGCGCTTCAGCAGAGGGGCAGCGCAAATCCAGGCGCCCGAAGTGGAAACCAGGCAATGCCGTGAACACGCGCGCGATTTGCACGCGCAGCGCATCAGTCGCCAGCTCCGATGCGTCGAGAAACAGCGAACCACGGCAATGCGCGCCGATTTCCACCAACGGCACGTCCTCGCCGGCGGCCGGCACTCGCTCGATGCGGTCGCCAAATTTGCGCCATAGCAGCGGTGCGATCAGGCGTGCACGCGCGTCGTCGCGAATCAACTGGTGCAGTGGCTTGACGCCATCTCCGACCACGCGCGGGAAACATTTGTTCGTCACCGAGAAAACCTGCGCAGCCTGCGTGAGTGGATCGCGATAGACGAACACGCCAAATTCAGCGCCGTCGATGTAACGCTGGATGATGGTGTCACCTGGAGCCTCGGACAGATACTCGCGCAATGCATCGGCATCGCGAATGATCGCGACACCGCGGCCACGCTGACCGATGTTCGGCTTGAGTACGACCGGATAGCCGCCCTCGCGAGCGACGAAATGCCGCGCCTGCTCGATGCGCTCGCCGAGTGGCAGATCCGCGCGCAGCAGCTTGAGCGGCGCCACCAGTTCGGGTGCATTCGCCATCAGCGGCAGCAGACACTCCACTTTTCGCTCACCGACGAAACCGCTGGCCTCGATCCCCGGATTGGCTGCCGTGAAGGCAAGCGGACTGCGATGCCGTATGCCGAGCCAGAGGATGTAGATCACGATCGGCGGATAGAACGCCCATCCCGGCCAGAACTCCCAGCGCCGCAGTCGCGCGGCGCGCACCGCGAGACGCTCGCGTAGTGAAGGCCGATAGGATTGCTGCGGCAGTTGCCAGCGCTGGAGCGGCGTTGCCGATGCCATCATGCGACCTGCATGCTGTCGCGCTCATGGTGGATCGTGGCCGGCGCCTTCCCGAAATCCCGGGGCAGCGGACATCCCTCTTCGATCAGCAGGGGCTTGATGATGGCGTAGTGATGGACGGCGTGGCTGGCCAGGAACACCAGCTCGCGTGACGGCGTAGAGGCAGTCACGAAGCGTTCCGCACCGTCGAGTCCGCCGCACAGCAGCACCGCGATCGTATCCGGAATGGCGTCACTCGCCGAAAATTTCCACAGGCGCTCGATCACTGCGGCAAATCGCGCGCGCGCGACCGCGACATCGACCTCAACCGTGCCATCCCGGCGGCGTTCGTCATAGTCGAGAACGCGCTCGCCCATACCTTCGAAAAACTGCTCGTAGTGCTCGATCAAATGGCGAAAATGCGGGCCGACGCCAGTCCCGTAGCGGGCCGCGCGATCCGGTGCGCTGAACCAGTTCAGCAGCACCAGCGCCTGCTCGAGTACCTCGACGTTGTATTGCGCCACCCGTGCAATCAGATCTCTGCTATGCATTCATTGTCCTTAATCATCGAAACGGTGCGGGTCGCGCCCTGCTCGCGCAGCAGCAGCAGCGCATACATCAGCGAAAAGCCCAGGGTCGGCGGCATACCCGGCAACAACGTCAACAGAATATGCGGTGTGTGGAGTGCAAGATGCACGCCGACGATCAGCGCATAGGTGAACACCAGGGAAACGACCGCTGCGATCGCTGCGCCGGCACTGCCACCGCCGCCCAGCCGGAACACGCGATCCATCAATCGCGCGTCGATAAAGGTCAGCGCCGCCGAGGCGAAGAGCTGCCCGCCGCAACTGCGCAGGGATACGAAGGTGCCGCCATCGCGATTGGCAAATGCTGCCCACGCGGCGAACAGCATTCCGCCTAGCACCGCGCCCAGCGGGCTACCGACAAAATGCCGCAAGCGGCCCCATGTGGACGGGCTCAGCGCCGCATGCGTCATCAGGCAAAATCTCGCAGCACGCGCAAGATGTCCAGCGTCGCGAGTAGATCAAAGCGGCTGCGAAAATCGGCGTTCATATCGCTCAGATAAATAAGGTCCGAAAGGTCGGTCCAATATAAGGACGGTCATCGGCAGCAATCAGTTCCTGGCGATATTGTAATCGGGCGGCGGATCCCCCTTATATGGGACCGTTGGCTCTCCGATTCAATGATCCTCCGGATGCCGCCACCACGGCTTCAGCGCTTCCTGGGGCTGCACATAGTCATAGCCCAGCGCCTCGGCCACCGCACGGTAGGTCACCGCGCCGGCATGCACGTTCAGGCCAGCGCACAGATGCGGATCGTCAAGCAGCGCCTTGCGGTAACCCTTGTCGGCAAGCGCCATCACGAACGGCAGCGTCGCGTTGGTCAACGCGAACGTGGACGTACGCGCGACACCGCCAGGCATGTTGGCGACGCAGTAGTGCACGATGCCCTCTTCGATGTACGTCGGACTCTTGTGCGTCGTCGGCCGCGAAGTTTCGAAGCAGCCGCCCTGATCGATCGCCACATCGACGATCACCGCGCCGGGCTTCATCTTCTTGAGCATTGCGCGCGTCACCAGTTTCGGCGCAGCGGCGCCTGGAACCAGCACAGCGCCAATCACGAGATCGGCATGGCTCACCGCGCTTTCGAGCGCATCGGTCGTCGAGAACAATGTCGTCAGGCGTCCGTCGAACAGCGTATCCAGCCAGTTCAGCCGCGCCAGCGAACGATCCAGAATCGTGACGTTGGCACCGATGCCCGTCGCGATGCGAGCCGCGTTGTAGCCGACCACGCCGCCGCCGATGATGACCACATCCGCCGGCGCCACGCCGGGCACGCCGCCGAGCAGCACGCCATTGCCGCCCTGAGCCTTTTCCATTGCATGCGCGCCGGCCTGGATCGACATGCGTCCCGCAACCTCGCTCATCGGCGCCAGCAAGGGGAGCGTGCCCTGTGCGTCGGTCACCGTTTCGTAGGCGATCGCCACACAACCGGATTTCACCAGCGCCTTCGCCTGCGCCGGATCCGGCGCCAGATGCAGATATGTGAACAATACCTGCCCGTCGCGCAGCATCGCGCACTCGGCCCGCTGCGGCTCCTTGACCTTGATCACCATCTCCGCGCGCGCGAATACCTCGGCGGCGCTGCCGACAATCTCCGCGCCGGCGGCTTCGTAGTGCGCATCAGTGATTCCGATCCCACCGCCCGCCTGCGTCTCGACCAGCACGCGATGACCATGCGCAACCAGCTCGCGCACACCCGCCGGCGTGAGGCCGACGCGGTATTCGTGGACTTTTATTTCCTTCGGCACACCGACAAGCATCGTGGACTCCTGCTGATTCGCTGGAGTTTAACTTAGGGCCTGTCGTCAAATCCTTTGGCCGCTGCGACAGGCCCTAGCCACATGGGCTCAAATGTTCACGGTGCGAGCCGCCCAAACACTGCCACGCCGTTTTGCGTACCGATGAAAACGCGGCCGTTGGCGATGGTCGGCGTAATGAACTTGTTGCCGGCTCCGAAATGATCGCGGCCGCCCGCGGCCTGATTGCTGTTGTACAGCTCGTTCGACAGGTCGTTGGCGTCGTAAGCGTGGAGCACCGCCGTGTTGCCGTTTTCGGCGGCCCAAAGAATCGCTTCGGCAGTACCGTTCGCTGAGATGCTGGGCGTGGTACCTGGATACGGAAACGTCGTCGCGCTGGTCGACGCCGGCGGCGTCGCCAGCTTGCCGTTGACGAGCTTGAATGCGCGTATGACGTCGCTGACCATGCCGAAATAGAGCGTGCCATTAAACCAGGCCGGCATGCCGAATTCAGCGGAGCTTAGCGTCACTTGCTGGTAGGAATGGTCGCCGTTCGCATCGAACTTGCCAAGATTGCTGCGATCGAGCACATAGATGACGCCGTTCTTGCCAGCACCCGCGACCAGATGATGCGTGGTACCGGCGTTGTCCGCGACATCGAACAGCAGCGGTCCGCCGGACCCCAGATCCTGATCCGCGGCGGACAGCGCCACCGTGTTCGACATCGTGAAATAGTCGGCCACACGCAGGCCGCCGCCGCTCGTGTCGAGCCGCAGAAATGCATTGCCGTAATCTTGTCCGGACGGGAAACCGTTTACGTCGAGCGTGGTATCGAAAGTACCGTTCGCCGACATCAGATAAATGCCGTTGGCATCCGCCGCCGGACCCGCGCCGGCACTCCAGTACGAGCCTTCGCTGCCGTTCGGCGTTGTGTTGAGCGCAGCACTCTGCATCAGCGTCGCGGCATCGTAGGAGATCACCCAACCGGTGTACGGATCAATATCGCAATGCGAAGTCCACGTCGTGTAAATGGTGCCGTTGACCAGCAGCAGCGCTGCGCGCTCCTCGTACTGTCCGGGATCGAATACGACGTTGCCGCCGGAACTGTGGGGCCCGCTTCCCGGATACTGCGCGGCAATCGTGCGTGGGCTGCCGGACAGTTCCGCGCCGGTGGTCACGTCCAGTGCATGCAGACGCTGGAAATAATGGCCGGCGCCGTCCGTTGACATCGCCACCAGCCAGATCGTGCCGTGCGCGCCGGCATTGCGATCGATCACCGGTGTCGAGGTGACACCGATCTCCGGCACCACCTGGCTGCAGCTGCGATCGTCGCTCGTCGTCTCGCCGGTGCCAAGCAACGACACCTGCCACAGCTTGGAGCCGCTATTGACGTCGAAGGCGTAGACGCTATCGTGCTCGGTAGCGATGACGACCACGCTATGCGTCTCGCCGCCGACTGCCAGAGACAGCACCAGCGGCTGCGCATCGACCTTGCCGTCGACGGAATAGAAAGCGAGCTTGCCGAACGTCGCGCTGCTGACATTGGTGTGCGTCAGGACCGTTTCCCGTAGATTCTGTCCGGTGCGCGCGTTGTCGTTGTGATAAGTCGTGACATCGACTGTCGCCGTTCCGGGCAGCGGCGAACCTCCGCCGCTTTCCATGCTGCCACTGCCCCCGCTGCAGGTCACCAGACCGAACAACGCGGATATCAATGCGATGGCGGCGGACACCCCGATTATCGAAAACCTTACGCTCATTTCCTTGCTCCGGTCACGATCTGGGCGATTGTCCGGCGGTCCAGTCGCAGCGGCAAGTCTGCGGCAGCAATCCGCAGCGATGCGGCGATGCATCGCTTTCCCGCAAAATGTTCCCTATCATTTCGCGGGTTGCAGGCCCCCGTAGCTCAGTGGATAGAGCAGTCGCCTCCTAAGCGAAAGGTCGTCGGTTCAACTCCGGCCGGGGGCGCCATTTAGGCATCCGTGAACGTCCGTCAGCATCGGCGAAATGACAAAAAAGCCCAGTAAATAAGGGATTTCTTGTACGCCACCGTCCGCCGGCATCCATCGACAGCCGCAACAAATCGTGAGTAGGATTGGGAGTAAGAGCTGCATTTACTCACGCCAATCCGGGAGATACTCACATGGCGCTGACCGATACAAAGCTGCGGACCATGAAGCCGGCCGCCAAGCTTTATCGTGTCGCGGACGGCGCCGGGCTGTGCATCGAAGTGCAGCCGAATGGATCGAAACTGTGGCGCTTTCGTTATCGCTTTAACGGCGTCGCCAAGATGTTGTCGGTTGGCGCATACCCGAATTGCTCGCTTCAGAAAGCCCGTAAGCAGCGCGACGTTCTGCGTACTCAACTCGACTCCGGCATCGATCCGAGTATGCAGCGCAAAACCGAAAAAGTGGCGGGCCGCGATGCGGCAGCTAATAGCTTCGAGGTCGTCGCTCGCGAATGGCTCGCAAAGCAGCAACAGTCGACGGCCGCGACAACCACGAGAGAGCTGGCGAACAGGCTGAACGCGACCGCTCGCGGGATCGATCGATGACGGCTCAGGGCGCCGCGGTGCTGCGATTCAGCGGCCGCGAGATTTGGCGCGATGCTCAGACGTGCGCCGAGGAGGAGGCACTTGCGTGTGCAACAAGCCTGCTGGGCACCTAAAAGAGAGCGACACCGGCCAGTGCTGTATCACCAGCCGGTGTCGAACTTACAAAACTTACAGGGAGAGACTCCATGTCGCAAACCGGCAAGCTTGAGCATCCTGCGCCAAATCGCCAAAGAGTTCCGTACGGTATCGAACATAAGGCCGATGACTTTACAATCGATAAGTTCCCCTCATGGATCGGCGCGTTCACCGCGAGATTGGCGCGGACCAAGCGCGGTCGTGGGAGGGCCCGAACTATGGCCAAGCGCGAACGCATCCCGTGCCGGCGCAGGTCGGCGCGGCTTTCTTTCATTCACAGCCATTCATCACGTTGCACGCTGTAAAGCATTGCGCGCAAGCTCTCGACTGATCGTCGAGGGCCACCGCCCCAGCGTACGGGCCGTCGCACGCAAACTCGATCCTTCCAGCTTCATGCTCGGAGAATGCGGACTAGCTATGTGAGGCTGTAGGCCGTTGACCGACACCGTTGCGATCCGTGCTGCGATCCACAAGGGTGAGTGGTGGTACTGCACCGGGTGGCCAGACTGCAAACCGCACTTGGACGCGCGTGCCGCCACCGTCCGGGCGCAGGCTGTAGCGAACGTCACCTCCGAGGTGATTCACCAGCGAGGAGATAACCTTCATGCCGAGTCCGTGGTTAACCGCCGGGACGAAATCCTTCGGCAAGCCGTGACCGTCATCGGTGACAGACAGCGTTAGCACGAAGGCTCCCAGTTGTTCCAGAGTCACGTCAATGCGTCGAGCCCCAGCCTCGACGGCATTGGTCACGAGTTCATTGACGATCAGGCCCATGGAAACGACCTTCGGTGTTGCAATGACGGCATCGACACTATCGCACGCGATCGATACTTTATTATTCGACGCCGCAAACAAAGCGGATAAGCCACTGCATAACAGGTCAAGATACTCGCTGCAGCCGGTGGTACCGATGCTTTCGCCGTCGCCATTCACCTCACCGTGAATGTGATGATGAATCTGACCGATGGCATTCACACGCCCGGCTGCTCGCAGCAATTCCTGCTTGGACTCCGGGTTCATCGATTCGAGAGCTTGGCGCTGCAACAGCATCGACATACGATGCAGGCTGTTCATCACGCGGTGTTCGAGTTCCTGCCTCCGCAGTTTCGAGCGCTCGTCGGCGACTTTATTGATGCCCATCGCATTCACAGGCGTCCGTTCGGAATCACAGATGAGTAGTCGCGATTCCATATGATCGACGACGATGGAAGCCAGTTCGCGCAATTGGATCATCTGCCCAGTTGTGACGTTACGCGGGATGCGATCCAGTACGCACAGCGTTCCGACATTCAGTCCCTCACGCGTTCGCAGGGGAACGCCAAGGTAAAAGCGCAAGCCGGGCAGGCCCATGACCAGTGGATTACCTGACGCGCACCGGTCGGCCTGGATGTCGGTGATGAGCAGCGGCTGATTTTGCAGGATGGCCGAGTCACACAAGCCGGGCGCACGTGCCACTTGCTGCAGTTCCACGCCGTGGTGCGATTTGAACCAAATGCGCCCTTCGCCGACCACACTAATCAGCGCGATCGGGGCCGAGAGCAGTGAAGCCGCCAAGGCGGTGAGGTGGTCGAACGCGGCCTCGGGAGCCGTATCCAAAATGTTATAGCGCTTGAGTACAGTTAAACGTTCCCCTTCGACTTCGTCGTAGGCCCATTCCGACATAGTCATTTTCAGAATCTCTGAAACGTACCTCGAACCATCCCATCCCTGGATCAATACGAGGCGGCGGCGCGAGTCCGCACTCAGGATTGCATGCGGTACTGGCAAAATCGACGTCCGTCGACGGCACTTTCCTTCCTTAACATACGCTCTCGGTAGGATTTATCTGTGCGTTACCGCACAGAGAGGACAGCTCGCTGATGTTTAATCTCAGTTCGGGTAAAGAGGCTCCGCCGTAAAGCATTGGGGATTGAACATGCTTAACGAACTTGAACGCGATGACCGCAGCGGTCTGGCGCTCGTCGTCGACGACAGCAATCCGCCGCGTTACTTCCTAGTTAGTCGCTGTAGCAGCCACGATCTTCTAAGCGTCGGCGATCTAGCATTGGCCAAGGGACGCTTCGCTGGCTCAGTTGCGATGGCGCCTGAAACTTTTCAAAAGCCAGTTACCGCACGCGACGCCTCACAAACGATTACCACGATTTTCGGACGATCGAGTTGGAGCCTTCATTACAGCCCAAAGACCTAACTGCGACATCGGCAGTTGAGGGCAAGCTAGCGTGCGGCCGGGTTGTTGCGGTGCGTGAATGGAAGCCTGTAGATAATCCAAATTTCAATCCGGAAGCGGCTTCCGGATTGACGGAAAAGCAGCTTGCCGCAGAAGTCGGCACAACAGATCGGACGATCCGACAAGCCAAGCGCGCCCATGAAGCCGAAGCGCTGAAGCATTACACGCGGCATGCGAAGAACAAAGACCGTGA
>CAZOOK010000076.1:0-10435 GCA_964581385.1 uncultured Salinisphaerales bacterium | reverse complement strand
ACCAAATGTGGTACCAGGCGATGCATGGTTTGCGTACGCCCAGACCTGTGGCTGGCGACCAATTGTGTCGCGTGACTTCCGGACAGGGGCGCACTGACCCTCGCCAGCGCCAGGTCTGGGCGTACGCAAACCATGCATCGACTGGTAGCAGGTTTGGTATGCGTGCGTTCACCCGCAACCGGTATTGGACCGGATATTTGCAACCGTTGGCGTCGGATATTTGCGACCGTTACTGTCAGATATTTGCGACCGTTGGCGTCGGATATTTGCGACCGTTGGTGTCGGATATTTGCGACCGTTACTGTCGGATGCGCCACTGGTGCCCGCAGCGGCACGTGATGTACAACGACGGCGCCTCGTCGAGCGAGCGGTCTTGGCGCACGACCTCGTTCGTTTCGCGCTTTCCGCACTTTGCGCACACGTGGCTCGTGTTTGTAAAGTCGGACGCGCGCGCGGCGGCCAGCGCGTCGCGCGCCTCGCGCTCGTCGCGTTCCGCGAGGCGCCGCTCGACCTCGGCCGCGCCCAAATCGCAACAGACGCGCGCGAACCGCAGCGCGGCGAACCGCTCGTGCTCGTCGCGCGCGCCGCGCACGAGCTGAACCAACTCGGCGAACTCGGCGTCGCTCGGAGGAGCGCGCGCGCGCGCGCGCAACGTGCTCAACACCGCGTCGACCATGAGCTCGATGTTCTTTGTAGAGTGCCCCGAGGCACTCAACGGACGGTTCAGGTGGGCGAAACAGATTTCGCAAAAGGACATGAAGGACGCCGAGAGTCTCGCCAAGAGCCACCCGACCATCCAGGCGCTATTTGCCGCCACGCGCCAAGGAATCGCGTTCGAGCAGCTCAGCACCACGAAAGCAAAAGACAAGGACAAAAAAGAGGCGGTCGAAAAGGGTCTGCGCAAGATCGTCGAGTCGCTCGCCGCCGCGGCCGCAGAGCCCGTGTCCGTTCCGCCGCCGACCGAAGACGCCAACAAGGCGCGTCACAAAAAGAAACACAAGCGCAAGAGCGACGACAGCGACGGCAACAGCGGCAGCGACAGCGAAAGCGACCGTGTGAGCGAGCGGTCGTTCTCGTTCATGGCCGTCGACCGCAAGCGCGCCGACCGCGACCGCAAGCGCGACCGCGCCGAGGTGAGCGACGGCCGCGCGAGCGGGTCGACCGACCCGCGCGTGTGGCACCGCGTATTGGTCGAGGAGCAGCGGCGCCAGGCCGAGGCAATCAGGCGCGCGCATCGCATGTCGCGCAAGCTGTACGAGGGGATGCGCGACGGAGACGAGACGGACGAGTCTGACGACAACAACGACGACAAGGCCAAGGCCAAAAAAGGGCCAGCGGCCGCGTACGCGCACGCGGGCGTGACGTTCGACCCCGAAACCGGGAAGATGTACGCGCCCGTGTCGGACGCGTGGACCAACGTGGCGATCGAGTACATGCAGCGGTTCGTCGAGGACTTGTACTTTTTCTACTGCACGCACGGTTTTTGCGCCGCTCAAATCGTGACGCGCGTCGTCGGCGAAGAGTGGTGCGAGGAGATTGTCGACGACAAGGAAAAGCGCGGGCAGCGGCGCCGCCTCGAGATGCGCGTGAGCACGCCGAGCGTTCCGTCTCTGCACGAGGTCGACGCGTTCGTGTGCGTCGGCAACTCGCGCGAGGAGCACGTCGTGTGCGTCCCGCGCGCGTGGCGCGTGCAGGTGTCGAACAACGGCGGGAAGTACGCCGAGTTCACGTTCGACGCGACGTCGCCGGCCTTTTCTCCGCCTGGGACCATTCTAGAGGCCGACCCGGACGCCGAGCCGATGTACACGTTTTCGGCGAAGCGGCTGTGGCGCCCCGACGTGCTGACAGGCCGCATGAACGCGCCGGTCGCGCTCTTGCTGAACGAGTATCGCCGCATCGAGTGGTTGCGCACGCTCAGCGTCGCCGTCGCGCAAGCGCTCGCCGTTCCGCCGATGTACACGGAGACGGACCCGATCACGAGCGCCGCGCTCGGACGTAGCGTGACGACGTCGCCCGAGGCCGCAACGGCGCTGCCCGCCAGCATCGAGGACCTCGCGAACGCGCGCTCGGTTTTGCGCGCGAACGCAGAGGAAGCGCGCGACGACGCGACGCGCGACCAAGAGAACGACCGCGAGAAATTCAACGATCGCATGAAGGACGACGACGCCGAGATCATGCAAAAGGTCGGAACATTCGCCTCGCCGCACGTCGATATGGTCGCAGTCGCGACGAGTCTCGTGCGCAAGAGCCGGCCGCTCCCGACGGGCATGCGGTTCGCGGCGAACGTGCCGCAGCCTCAGCTCCCGCCCGACATTGACAACGACCTCGACGCGTTCGACGTTCAGTGCGCGCGCTACTTTGGATTTCCGCCGTCGGTCGTCGCTGGCCGCGCGCGTCGCGGCGGGGGGCAGAGCAAGGGAAAGGGCAACGGCAACGGCGGATCGTCGTCTGGAGGAAGCGGAGGCGGAATGACGCCGCTCGACTTTCAGCAGCAGCTCACGATGTTCAACGACTTGGCGCGGTCGCTCAGCAACGACGTCAAGACGATGTGGTTCGCGTGCTACAAGGAACACCGTTCGTTTGCGATTCCGATCCGTCCGATGGCGAGCATCGAGCACTACGCGGCTCTGCGCAACGAGGGCGCGATTACGCAGAGCATGTTTGCGACTCTGTGCGGCCAGCTCATGGGCGTTCCGGTCGAGACGCACCACGACACGCGCGAGGACGAGCTCAACCAGTTCGAGCTGCAAGAACGCGCGCGGCGCAAGACGGCGCTCGCCGTCGCAAAGGAACAAGGCGAGATTTCGCTCAAGCTCGAAAAGGCAAAGACCAAGTCAAAACCGAGCTGATTTGATTTGATTGCGCGAGAGGTCTATGTCCGCGAGTGACCCGCACATCTAAAAAAAGAGCGAGAAATGGAGGGCGCGGTTGCTGCGCCTATCGATGTCGCGGCCGCCGCGACCAAGACAGCGTTGGTTGCGACCGGTGCTGTCGTTGGAGGCGCTGTGGTCGTACCTCTCGAGGCCGCGGCCGAAGTGGCGGTTGGCGCGCTCGCGGCCGGTGCAATCGGTCGTCACGCGGGAGAAGTGGTGAACATCATGACGCCCGGCGACAGCGTGGTCGCGGCGCTCGTCGTTGTGCCCGACGTGTCTAAAATCAAAGTCGCCAGCGTCGCGCTCGAGGGAGACGACGAGAGGAGTTTGCTCGCGCTGCGCAACACGCTCGCGAAACTCAAGAACGCGAACGAGGAGTTGAAGGAGGCGCGTGAGAGTGTTGGTGGTCGTTGAGATTGAAACGCGCGTTTCACGACGTGAGCCTGAGCCTGAGCCTCTCGAGCGCGCGACGCTCGTGGAGCTCAAAGTCAGCACAATCACTCGTCTCTTTGCGCACGGCGTCGACGTGCGAGTCGCGTAGGTCACCAAACGGCGAGTTGGCGGCGACGCGGCACAAAAAGAGCGCAATCGCCGTGCGCGCGTCGGCGTACTCGATCGCACGCGCGGCGCGGTGCAACTTGACGAGGTCGGCCGTCGCCGGGACGCTCGCGAGGAACGCGCGCGCGACCGTCGTCTCGCCGCGCGCGTCGGCGCCCGTGTACGCGCACCCACGCACGACCTCGACGCCCGCGCGTGCGCGGTCGTGCACGCTCGACGTCGCGGCGCAAAACGCGTGAAGCACGACGAGGACGTTCGTGGCCGAAAGACCCGTCTTGGTCGTGTAGCGCACCGTGTCACGCACGACCGGCGAGGCCGACGCAAGCGTCAACAGCGACGGCGTGTTCCCAACACCAGCGGCCTCGGCGTCGCGCAACAGAGCCGCGACGCCGGCGATCTTTTTGAACTCGTCGCACGTGAACAACTCGGACGGACCACTCATCTCGACGTCTTTTTCTTTCTCGCCTTCTTCACCGTCGTTCTCTCCTTCACCGTCGTGATCGTGCTCGTCATGATCGTGATCGTGATCGCTCATGGTCGGGTGATTGTGTTTGATCGGGTGTGACCGTTCGCTCGATCAAACACCACTCCGCTCCTTCCGCTCCACTCGTCTCCGTTCGTTCGCACACAACGCGGGTTGGGTTGTTGATTCTAAGCGTGGGCGGGGGTGGCGCCGGCGGAGCGGCGCGAGGGGTCGTCAAAGGTGAACATGCGCGACTGGTGCGCCGGGACGAGCGCGAGCGCGGGAATGTCGTCCTTGTGTCCGCCGCTGATCGCGACGTTCGGGAACTTTGCGACGAGCACCTCCGCCGCGCGCTTGTCGTCCTTGCGCACGACGACGTCGGCAAACGTCCACGATCCGCCCGTGCCCTCGATGGGCTGCTCGACGCCGAGCCCCGCGTCGAGCGCGCCGTCCGTCCCGATGAGGACGGCGGCGCGCAAGTCGCGCGGCGTCACGCGAGTGCGCAACGTCCCGGCGGCGCGCCCCTCGCGCTGCACGCGCGCGCGGTTCGCCACGAGCAGCGCGCGCGTCGCGAGCAAGTGGCGCTGCACAACAGTCTCGATGATGGGCGCGAGCGCAACGCGCGCCTCGGCCGAGATCTGGATGTTCTCGTCCTCGCCGCGACCGTGCACGACAGCAGCAGACTGAAGCAGCTTCTTGAACGCGCTTGAGACCGTCGCGAGCGGGATCTGAGCGTACCCGTCACGCTGAGCCGCGCGAACGCGGCGCGCCGCGCTCAGAACGCGGTTCTTCTTCGCCTTGGCGCGCGTCTTGCTCTGCTCGGGCTCGGGCTCGGCCACTTCGGCCTTCGGCTTGTCCTTCTTGACCTTCTTCGCCTTGACCTTGACCTTGTCGTCGCCCGCACTCTTCGCCTTTGCAGACTTCGCCTTTGGCTTCTTCACCTCGACGCCGCGCACCTTGGCCTTCTTCTCCTTCTCGGCCTTCTTCTCCTTCTTGTCCTTCTTGGCCTTCTTCTCCTTCGAAGGCTTGTCCTTGGCCTTGGCCTTCGCCTTGGCCTTGACGACCGGCTTCTCGACCTCCTCCTCGTCCTCGGCCTGCTCATCCTCCTCCTCCTGCTCGGCCTGGTCGTCGTCGTCGTCGTCCTGCTCCTGGTCGTGGAAGTCGTCCTCGTCCTCGTCGTCGTCGTCGCGCTCGCGCGCGGCGGCCGACGACGACCCGAGACCAAACGCGGCCGCCGTGCGCGCGATGATTCCGCCAACGCCGCCGCCCTCACCCGCGCCCGCGCCGGCGCCCTTCGTGTGCGCACCGTGGTCGAGACGCGCCTTCGGAGCGTCGGGGCGGCGAGGCATTTTTTTTTGCACTCGGTACTCGGTTTCGCACGTGCGTTGCGTTGTGATTTATTCAGAGCGTCGTCGACGCGCCGTCGTTCCAATCGAACCACGACCGCGCGTTCGTCACGTCGGTCGACCAGTCCAAGCAGTGTGCGACGTACACCGTCGGCTCGAGCGCCGACCGCGCCACGAGCGCGCCGAGCACGACCTCGTGACCCGCAACCGTCGCGGCGACGGGCGCGCCCGGCGCTGGAAACGTGTCGCTCAAGCGCGCGACCTGCCGAAGGACGAGGCAGTAACCGTCGCGAGACCACGGCGTGCACCACGCGTGGTCGGTCACGCTCGGCGAGCGGCACGCGAGGCACACGCTCTCGAGGACGAACCCCGAGCTCGCGTTCACGCGGACGTTCAAAACAAGCTTTTGGTGCACGAGCCGCTCGAGAGCAGACACGTCCTTCGAGTGGAACGTCCTCGACGACGGTTCTTGAACGTCGTGAAACAGCTGCACGATCACAAACTCGCGACCCCACGCGGTGCGGTCGACGCACGCGCGCACGACGACGCCGACGACGTTGCGCGGGTGCGCCGCGCGCGTCACGACGCGACCAACCGCCGACGACTCCGTCTCGCACCCCGCCGCCGACGCAACCGCAAACGAGTACGGACGCTGAAACCCGTCCACGCGCGCCACGCGCACGCACGTCACAGCCACGTCGCACGACGCGCCGTCCACGCGCACGAGCGTGCCGCCGCACACACCCGTCGCCATCGCGCGTCGCGTGTGCGGACGTCCCACAACGCAATCCAATCGCAATCTCGATCCGAGCACAAATGTCCGACGACGCCGCCGCCACCGCTTCTGCTTCTGCTTCTGCCGCTCCCGAAACCGACACCGAGATGGAGGTCGTCGCGCCCGTTGCTGCTCCTCCTCCCGTCGCCGCCGCTCCCGCGCAGGCTCCCGCCCCGTTGATCGGCGCGCTCACCGAGGAGGAGCGCCGCGCCAAGATCGCCGCGCTCAAGCAGCGCGCGACCGACACCAAGTTCGAAGGCGCGGCCAACTCGGCCGAGGCCAACGCCGCGCTCGTGCGCAAGGTCGATTTGCGCGGCCTTTCGTTCCACGCCGCTCTCATGCGCACCGTCGCGAACACGCGCGGCGACAAGGCCAAGAAGGGACCCGACGGAAAAGCGGGAAGCGTGATGGTGTCGGTCACGCGCACCGTCGTCCCTCTTCCTGGTCTGCCCGCGACGTACACGGGCGCCGACGGCGTGGCGCGCCCGGTGTCTCTCACCGACGAGTTTCTTTCGATGCACATGTTCCCCAAGACGGCCGGGCGCAACGCCACGTCCGTCCAGGCGTTTCCGGCCAACCCCAACGCGGCCGTGCGCGCGTGGTACTGGACGGCCGTGCACGGCTCGGAGGGGCCGTGGATGGACGGAACGGGCCGTCCTGGGTTCAACTCGTCGCTTCAGCCGCTCCAGATCGTGCGCATCGACGGCGTGCAGATCAACCGCCGCCGATCGCTCAAGGCCACCGATCCGACGAAGGAGTACTTCTTCGAGGTCATTTTCGGGCGCGTCGTGCCCGCGCGCAAGTACAACCTCGCGACGTACTTGCGCTCTCTCTCGCCCGAGATGAAGCGCGTCGACATTTTGGCAAAGTCGCGCGTCGAGGAGTGGGCCGCCGACGTGCGCGGCGTGATGGGACCCGACTACAAGTTGTTCGGCGTCGACGACGCGCAGGCCGACGCCGAGCCCGCGCACGTCGAGGAGGAGCCTGGCGCTGCGCTTCCTGCGGCCGAGGCCGAGGCGGACGGCGGCGCCCCCGGCGCTGGTGCTGGCGCTGGCGCGCCGCGCAAGCGCATTTTGCCGCCCGGGACGCGCGTGTTCTTTTTTGATGTTGACGCCGTGAAGGCCGACGCCGCGTCGCGCAACGCGATGATCGACGCCGGACAAGAGTACTCGTTTGCCATCCCCGAGATCGTCACGGCCGCCGGGTTCACGTGCGCGTCGGTGAAGGATCCCAACGCCAAGATGCGTTGTATCCGCGCGATTCGTGAGGGTTACACCGAGGGGAAGCACGCGCCGCTCATGTTTTCGGTCGACCAGACGCGTCTGGACGAGAACCGCGTCCCGCACCTTCTCAAGGCGCAAATCTACACGCGGTTCTACCCCGAGGCGTGCCGCGAGGTCAACACGTACAAGGAGTGGGAGGAGTACGGCCCGACGTTTTTCTCGGCGGTGAGCGGCGTGCTCGCGTGCTCTGGACTGCGCGCCATGGGCGACGACGTCGTCCCGGTGGAGAATCCTGAAAACCTCACCACGGAGTTCGGAGCGTACAAGGCCGACAAGACGTGGTTCTCGTGGTCGATGGCTGACGTCGTCAAGACCGTCGGTGTGCAGGCGCGCTACGCCGACATCGAGGCCGCGCTCGGGTACAAGTACGACTCGGCCGGGACCGTCGGCGTCAACGTGCTCCCCGACCTCACGCGCCCGACCGATTACGGAAAGTCCGTCGAGGAGGTCAACTACTCGCTCATCTCGTCGGGGCTGCAGCCTGCTGTGAACCTCGACTACGTGACGGGCGGGATCTCGCGCATGATCGAGGCCGAGGCCAAGGGTGACGTGACGTTTTGGGTGGTCACGCCCGCGCGCACGCGCCTCGTCGACCTCGCAGAGGGGCGCAAGCTCTACGAGACTCTCGCCGACCGCCAAGAGGCGCTCAAGCGATGGGTGTCGCTCGACCCCAAGATTGCCATCGGACCATCGTGGTACCGCCACATCCCGACGGTGGACGCGTACGACCAGCCCATCGAGTTTGCGCCGTTTTACGTGTACGCGGTGTCGACGGACCCCGAGCGCTCGGTGACGGAGTTTGCCGACTCGAACGCGCGCGGCGGCCCGCCCGCCGCGGCCGGAGGAGCCGCCAAGCGCGCGCGAGCGTGAGCGCTTTTCGAAGAACGAAGCAACGAGACGAGTGTGTGCGAACGAGACGAGACGAGACGAGAGAGAGAGAGAGAGGCGCGGAACGACCCACGAACAACGAAACGAAAAACAAAACCGAACTATACTATACTATATCCGAACAACTGATTGAATGTTGAACATAGAGGCGCTTGCGCTTCAGAACGGACAATGACGACGACGATGGGTGAGTGACGAACCATAACACAAAACAAAGTGTACACGTGAGATCGATGGAGGACACCGACACCGATCGCGTCGACGACGCAGACGCGGCTGGTCCACCGACCATTGTGCGCGTGCGCGTTCCGGCTCTTTTTGCGGCGACGCCAACTGCTCAGGCGTCTGCTCACGCGCGCGTTCCAATCGCGCCGTTGCCTCCGTTGCGCACGAGCCGATCGCAGCCTCGGCGCATCGAAGTCGACTTTCCCATCCCTGGCCCGTTCTTCTTTACGCTCAGCGAGCGCGTTCGCACGCAGACCGGGTTCGCGCACGCTCTGCACGTCGGCGCGTGGCTGCAAGTGACGGGGTTCCGCACCGCGAGCGACGCCGTGCGCGTGTTCGAACTGCGCCCGAACGGAACGGACCACACCACGCCGCACGATTTGTGCGCCGTGCACGTGTCGGTGCTCGGCGTTGACTCGTCGCACCCAAACGGGTGGGCCGGGGCAGTGAAACCCGACCACTGCCGCGCGACGGCCGTCGCGATCCACAGCGCGGCCGGCGTCGCGCTGCACGACCTCGTCCAAGGCGGAGATTTTTCAATCACGACCGTCGTCGACTCGCCGACCATCGAGCAAACGCCGAACGCGAGCCAAAGCGCGCCCGAACACGAACCGTGTTCGGACGTACCAGCGAAAGACATCGACGCAGAGATGCACTGGGAGTATATGCAACAGACGCGCCGCATCTAATACTCTTCTCCATCTTCGTCTCTCTCGTTGTCGTCGTCGACGTCGACGTCTTCCTCCGCGCGTCGCATCTTCGACGCGGCGCTCCCGTCCGACCCGCCGAGCGAGTCGAAAAAGTACTCGTCGCCCGCAACGACCTTGGCGACGTGGCGCTCGACGGTCCCGCCGTCGCTCGCGAGGCGCGCGTACTCGACGAAATGGTTCGCGCGAGCCCGTGCCCCAAGCGCGCGGCACTGCGGGTCGCCCTCGAACACCTCGGGGCACAGTCCCGCCGCGGGCGCGCTCGCCGCTAAGCGGCACGGCGGCGACAACGCGCGCGCGGCTTCCCAGAACCGACTCAGAACCTCGTCTGACGTAAACACCTCGAGCGTGCTGATTCCGACGGCGCGCGCGCACTCGTCTGCGCGCGCGCGCGTTGCGCGCGCCGGGCGCGCCGACCCCCCCACCACGAGCACGACGTGCGCCGTTGCGTGGTGTCCCCAAAACCGCAACGCGTCGAAGATTCCGGCGCTCAAGGCATCAGGCAACGCCTCGATCCCGACGCGCACGCCGAGGTCGAGCTCGCTCTCGAGCAAGGCGCGCGTGCGCCCGTTGCGCATCGGCGTGACGCGCGCGTCGGTCACCGCTCGCGCCGATCGAAACATGTCGGCCACACAGTTCAAGACCGTCGGCGACGCAGGCTGATGATCCGTCTGGCCAGGCCGCGCGACCCCATCGCCGTCCACGTTTTGCGCTCGCTCACCGACCTTCGCGCGCGTCGCGCGCAAGAACAGAGCGCGGACATCTGGTTTCGACATGACCTCACGCGTCGCGTGCTAGCGCTCGAGCGGCGCGCAATCGGCGGCGTCGCGTACCGGCGCGTGCGACCGACGGACGACGCCGTTTTATTTGGTGTGTTTGCGCTCGCGGCGTGTCTCGACCTCGCGCCGTGGACGACGGACACCGAGATCGTGTGGGTCGCCGAGTCGGAGCTCCTGCGCGTGGTGGCAAACGTGTCGGAGCGCGACGCGCAGTGACGCGAGCGACGATGTAATGTACATATTTAAAACAATATGTTGACACTTCATTTATATTAAACACATTTAAATATTCCCCCCATTTCAATCTCCAACCAAATTGGAAGTCGCGCACTCTAATCCGCAACCACCCATTTTGTGTACATTGCAAGATACACACGCACGCCGACCAAACCTGCTACCAGGCGATGCATGGTTTGCGTACGCCCAGACCTGTGGCTGGCGACCAATTGTGTCGCGTGACTTCCGGACCAGGGCGGACTGACCCCCTCCAGCGCCAGGTCTGGGCGTACGCAAACCATGCATCACGTGGTAGCAGATT
>CAZOOK010000075.1:9232-10770 GCA_964581385.1 uncultured Salinisphaerales bacterium | reverse complement strand
TCGTGCCGGACAGTGTCCGCGCCTCCCACATCGCGGACAGCGCGAAGGTGGCGGGAAGAATCCCGTATTCCGGTGCCACGAATTCAGTTCCTAAGTGGGATGGTTCAAAATTCGTTCAGAGTTTCTTTTCGGACAATGGGTCCCAAGCATACGTTTCGGCACTCCTAAACGCTGGGGCTATTTCAGCGAATCGGATTTATGCAACGCAAGCTGGCGCGCTGCATCTGGGCATTACGAATACTGATTGGGGTCTTGCATCTCTGATTGTCCAGGGGCAATCTACCGGGGATGTTGGCACGATTGGATTATCAAATTATGGAGCCGCAGGAACGCGAATTGGCGTCGCTATTTACCTAGATACGCTTACTGGGCACATTCGGTATAACCGCGAGAATGGGGATAATTACACCATTTACGATAGTGGGAATCTTCCGACCACCATTGACTCCGCCCGCGTCTCTGGCCTCTCGGACTCCGCGAAGGCGCTCGTGCGCTACGCTCGCACATCCACCCTCCATGACACGGCGGACACGCTGCGGAAGTACGCGCGGGACCGGATCCACGATTCCCTTGGGTTGCTGACTCCGGCGCGGATCGGCGCGGAACCCCTCTGGTCCACCTCCAACGCCATCCCGAAGGGCGACGGCTCGACGGGGCTGACAGCAAGTTCCCTATCGGACGACGGAACAAATATCGTAAGCCCGGAATCATTCACCTCTTCCCTTATCTACAATGGCACTAACTACGCATTTAAAGCGTATAACTCTGGACTTGTGAATGGAAACGCAATTGGATTGACAGTCGGGAAATTGTTAGCCGTCAACAAGGCTGGATTTTTGTACTGGTACCAGAACGCGACCGATGCGACATCTTCGCTAATACTTGAAACATATTCATCCGCAAACCCAGTTGACATAAATTCATCTCTCCTTAGAATCAATTCAAAGGCCCGGATTATGGGGGGACTGAACGTCTCTGGAGCGGATACTGTTGGCTCCGGCTCTGGCACTTTAATCTCCACCGGGGGCGTCCGCTCGACGCTATCTGGCACGGGGATTGTTATCGGGAATGGCTCGACCATCGCGCAATCGACATTCCAGCCTGCCCTATCTGGCGGCACTACGGGGGCGCTTATCAAGTGGGCCAGTTCAAGCACGCTGGGCAATGCGGTGGCGAATACGGATTATCTCCCCGTCGCCAATCCAACGTTTACCGGCACACTAACCGGCCCAACCGCAAATCTGACTGGCCCCTATGCCGGTTTGGTCCTGCGCGAATGGACAGGCAGTACATCCAGTAATGCGTATGGGGCAATTTATCCGACAGGGGTAACCCCATCCAATACCAATTTCGGGCTGATTATCAAATCAAATGGAGATGCTGCCTATTTGTCCGGGGCATCCCAAGTCTCCCTCGTTTCTGGCGGCGTCAACGTTGTGGTAATCGCGCCCACTGGCATCAAAATCACCGGGGCCGATACGGTCACAGGACAGGTTCTCGCGCAGGCCACCGGCACCGCGATCTCCGCGCCGAATGGG
>CAZOOK010000075.1:0-9132 GCA_964581385.1 uncultured Salinisphaerales bacterium | reverse complement strand
CACAGGACAGGTTCTCGCGCAGGCCACCGGCACCGCGATCTCCGCGCCGAATGGGTATGTGGTACTTGGAGACAGGGTATTCATTGGAGGAGGTTCCGGTGCATATACGTTGGCGGCACCGCATGCTGTCGTTATATTCAATGGAGATGGCACAAGCGTGGCATTACCAAATGGCAGCGTGGATTCGCAAATAATGACGCTCATAAATGATGGATCCGTAAGCATGACCGTAAATGCGGTAGTCAATTTCGCGCTTGCTCGTGGGCTGTCTCGAACAGTATCGTGGCGATCGTCAACCTCACAATGGCAATAAGGGATCAATATGAAACTCGCAATCCTTCTCGCACTTGCCACCATCGCCGGGGCCGCACCAATCGCCAAGCCAGCACAGGACACCGTCGCCGTGTGCGACCGGGACTCCTGTTACATCGCTGTGGTCATCCGGCGCATCAAGCGGGCACCTCCAGACCCTCGGGAGGACTGCACGCCACGGCAGAATTGGGGTGTGCTGAATGCGGGGCCTGCCACCTACATCGGTACGCCGCTCAACATCACCCATGCGATCGGAACCCTTCCATGATCCGCCTAATCCTCATCCTTTCTGTCCTCACCGGGGCCGCGTCCACGGACAGCACCGCCTTGCCCGCTTCCGGGCCGACAGCACCCTCGCCCAGAACTTCCTGCGCGAAGCCCGGTCCCTGGACTCCTCCGCATCGGACCAGCACGCCAAGGCTCGGGACCGCACCGTCCAGGCTCAGACGACCTACGATCTCGCCGTCTGGCACCTCGCGCAGGACACGGCGCACAAACCGGTCGGGAAGTAGATTTTCGCCCATGAGGACCACGAATTGACAGCCAAACAGACTTCTTCCCTCGCGACGTGGGCGGGGATCGCCCTGACCATCGGTGCGGGGCTCGGGACGGCCATCTACCGGTTCGCTGTCCTCTCGACAAAAGTTGACCAGATGGACACGAAACTCACCTACGTCGTGTCGCGCATCGACGGCGCCCCACCGGCCACACAACTCCCCATGACCCAGACGCGCAGCACTCCGCTGGACAGCTTGGGCCGTACTGCATCCGCCAACCCAGGACACGCACGATGAAGCTCCTCCGATCCCTCGCTTTCCTCCTTGCCCTCGCTGGCCTCTCGCAGGCTGGGACGTTCTTCTTCGGCGTCACCGCGGCGCAGGCTGCGGGGCTCAGCCAACCGCAGACCACCGCAGGCGATCAGATCGTCTGCCTCTACGCGGATGGTCCGCTCTCCGGGACGTGGAGCGCGACGGTGCATTTCTGGCAGGTCCAGGGAGACGGCGAGTTGAGCCTGATCTCCACGATCACCCTCACCCAGGCCGGCCCGAACGTGGACGGAAGCGGGTCGAGCGCGTACGACAAGGCCTGCTACAACGTTCGCGGCGGCACGCAAATCTACGCTGACGTGACCAACGTCACCGGCACGATCCCTGCCCCGGGCCTCTACGCGGAGAACAGGTGATGCGCGCGCTCAAATTCCTCCTCCTTCCGTTCGCGATCTTCGCCGCCACTCCGGGGCCGGGCGTACTCCCGGCGAACTCCGCGGTCTCCTCGACCACGCTGGTCCAGATGGCCGCAGCCGACACCACGACCCTCTACGTCGGACCGAACCAGCGGTACACGACCATCGATGCGGCGATCGCTGCAGGGGCCGCAAAGAACGCTCCCCTGGTCATCTGGCTAGACCCGGCAGGCACCTACACCAGCGCGGGCGGGACGTGGCCGTCGCAACCCATCACCATCTACGGAAACGATGCTATCGTCACACTGACTGGCACCGCGACCGTGACCGGGCTCTACCGCGCCTACGATTTAAACATCGTCGGCAATGCGGTTTTCGCGGCACCCGCCAACTACCGCTATTACCTGACGGGCGGATCGACGACTGGGAACATCACCTTGACCAGCGGGCTTTTGCATGACGAGGGGAGGTCTTTGCTCGGCGGGACAATCACCGTCAACGGTGGCACCCTGGAAATCATTTCCACCGTGGTCACATCGCAGATCGTCCACACCGCTGGGCAACTGCTGATTCAGAACACGAATATCAACGCCACGAAGTCCACGGCGATGATTTCGAGCACGGCCAGCGCTGCAACCTCGATGATGGTTATCGTGAATTCGCTGGTCTACAATCTGGGCACTGGTACGGCGCTGGACGTGTCCGGGAATACCCAGGCCGTGGCGCACATGAACTCGATCGCGAATTCGAGCTTCTTTACGGCTTCCGCCGCCTCGGTAATCGGTGGATCGGCGGTCCTGGAGGTGACGGATTGCGATTACACGATTACACCAACTGGCACCGGATACACCGGAACGAATTGGGGCTACCTGGGAGCGCGAACCCTGGTGGGAGATCTCGTCCCGGCCGCAGCTTCGGCCCGTACGCTCGGGTCTGCCTCTCTTCCGTTTCTGGCGACCTACGGAGGGACGATCTACAGCACGTCGCTCCAGAGCACAGCCGCGGGCAGCTCCGTAGCCGTTGCCACCAACGTCGCCGCCGCGAGCGTCACGCTTGGAACGGGCCTGACCTCGGGAACCCTGACCATTGGGGGCACGGTCCAAACCGGGGCAGCGAACTACTCGACCGGCACCGGAGCCCAGACGGTCAATCTGGCCACGGGCGGAACTGGCGTCAAGACGGTCAACATCGCTACCGGAGCGGTGGCCGATGTCCTCAACGTTGGCTCGACGCTTTCCATCAATTCGGTAATGGGCGCATTCACGACCGTTGGAGTCGCGACCACGCTTGCGGCTACCACGAACGACAATCTCTACGAGACCGGCACGGCCTACGCCCTGACGCTCCCCTCCACGCTCATCGGGAAGCAATTCACGATCGCCTCCGCCATTGCCTATACCATCGTTGTTCCGTCTGGGGTGACGCTCTACTGCAACGGCACATCCTATGCGGGGGCCGTGACGAAGACCGTGGCGACAGGATACGTCTCCAAGCTCATCCAGATCTCGGCGACCGTCTGGTTCCTGCTGACCTCGGCGACACTATCGTGACCGCCGCAACAGACATGGCAGCACTGTACCTGGGAGTCCAGGAGGTCTCTGGACCCAACGATGGCCCAATCCTCAAGACCATCCGGGAGGCGCTACTCTACCGTGGTGCGCCGCCCTGCTCCTGGTGCGCCCTGTTCGTCGCGTGGATCCTCATCAAAGCCCACTGCCCCCTCCCCGGGTCACCTGGGCCTGCGCACAAGATCTGGCTACGGAATACGCTTGGGTGGCCGAACCTCGTCTACGTCGAGTCCACTCGGTCGTGGTTGGCCTGCGCGGACAAGGCGGCTATGCTGACCACGGAGCCGTGCGCTGGCGACCTGTTCATCCTCCTGGATCATGCCAGGGAAGCGCATCACATTGGATTCGTGACGGAAAACGTCGCGCCGCTGTTCCACACTATCGAGGGGAATACGAACGCGGGGGGCTCGGTGAACGGCGACGGGGTCTACAAGAGGATCCGGGCTTTTGAGCCGACCACCCGGTTCATCTCGCTTCCTGGGGCGCTGAAGGCATGATCATCCACCCCCCGCCAGAGGACTGGATCATGCGCTTCTTCCTGGTCCTGGTCGCCGGGATCTTCGTCCTCGCCACCGTCGCCCGGGTGGTGGCCCGATGAGCGCCGTCGCCGCCGAGTACCCGCCGGACCTGACCCGGAAGACCTACCGGTCCCAGGATGCCGGGTTCGGGCGCCCGTGGTTCGCTTTCGCCGGGTGGCACGTCTACGCGACCCCGATCGGGCCTGCCGCCGAAAGCCGCGTGTTCTCCGGATGGTGCACGACCGAGGAAGAGGCGCTCCGCGAGCTGGAGATCCGGATCGTCGAGGCGCTCGGATGATCCTGGCCGCCATCGTCGGCGGGCTCGCTGGGGTCCTCGGAGGCGGGCTCGCGCTCCTGGTGGGGCTCTGGTATCTCTGGCCTCGGTTCGGGCGCGGAGGCAACGAGGACGGCTCCATCCGCGAACAGGAAAAGCCGTGATCCCCGCCACCGCCTGCCTTGTCCTGTCTGCTGGCCTGCTCGCCGCCCGTGTCGCCCTGGTGGTGCGCGGGGTGGAAGCCGATGATTCCCTCGAACCATGGAGCCGAGAATGAGCGTGACTACCGTCCCCGAACACATCGAGTACCTGGACCTGGGGAACGGAGACAAACCGCTTTTCCAGCTTCTCCACGACGTGACCTTCACGGTCAGCTTCAACGGCGACGCGCATCGCGTGGTGATCCCCAAGGGGTTCAAGACAGATTTCGGATCCGTGCCCGCGGTCTTCTCCTGGGTCGTGCCGCCTGTGTGCGCAGCGGATGTGGACTTTCTCCTCCATGACGCGATGTACTCCACGCTCTGGCCTACGTTCGTCGGCGCGTGGGACGTGACCTTCCAGGAGGCAAACGAGATCCTGCGCAACGGCATGGAGTGGGCGGGCGTCGAGGAATGGAAAAGTGAGGCGGCGTATCTCGCCGTCCAGCTCGCTGGGGAATCTCACTGGAGGACCATGGAATGACTACCACAGAACTGACCACTTGGGCATGGGACCATCGCGACACCATCGTGACCGCGCTTCTGGGTATTCTTGGTTGGTCCTCGCGCCCTCCCGCGTTCCTGGTCCGCCTGCGCCGTTTCCCATTCGCGCGCGCGGCCGGCGTGTGCCGTGGCGCCGCTTGCTTCCTCGACTGGATCGCTGGGGAAGTATCTTCCTGCCCTTCCGGAGCACCTTCCGCGCTGCCCACGGGCGCGGCACCAACTACCACGACACCAACGGAGCAAACACCATGAGTCTCATCTCTCGCATCATCCACGGCATCTTCGGCGATTCCGAAACCACCATCAAGACCGCCGCCCTGAAGTCCGCCGAAGCCATCGCCGAAGCGTTCCTGCCCGAAGGCGCCACCATCGCCGCAGGCCTGCTTGCATCCAAAGGCTTCGTCATCCCGGAAGCCGAGGTCCAGGAAGTCCTTTCCGCCGTGCTGAAGGGACTGGAGGCCAAGGCGGAAGGGCTTGCGGGAGTGCCCGCCGCGCAGTAGATTTTTTTCGGGGAAAACGCAAAGCGCAAACGGGACGGAGGCTTCGGGGATTGCCCTGGAGCCTCCGTCGTTTTCAGGCCCCGAAGCGCATCGATACACCTTTACCAAGCTGCACCACGGATGTCTTGTCGCGCTTCCATCCTCCGTTTCCAGATTTCTGCCACCCCCCGGCGATCATGCATTTGTCGTACAAGGCGCGAAGCATGGCGTAGCAACTGTCTTTGCCGTGCCTTTTTCCGAGGTCTTCTTCGTAGGCCTTTTCCAATGAATCCCACTCGCGAACCAAGGGCGTCCACTGCGGGTAGGCATCGGAGACCTTCGAGAGATTCGCTCGCCATTCCGGAAACAGCTTGAGCAGGCGGTAACATCGGCCAAAATCCACGCCATCACCCGGGATATCTGGGCCGAACCCCCCGGACATTGGCGTTCCGGTCATGGCGGACAGGATTGTTTTGCTGCTGATCCCGGTATCGCCGCCCATCAGCCATTCCATCGGTGTCATGCTCTTCATTTCGATTCCCGGAACGCGCCGGGGCGCTTACTGCCGAAACCCAATCTCGTAATTCGCAGAATCGCAAATCGCGATCATGGAGTGGGCTCCTGGTGGGTGGTGAGGATCGCGAGGGCCTGCTGCTGACCGCCACGAAGGCGTCGATTCAGCGCATCATCACTGAATTCCATTTCGTCGATGTAGGCGTTGATGGATCCATGCAGCTCCTCGTAGGCCGCTTCGGTTCTCTCCCGCCTCTCCCTCTCCCTGGCAAGCTCGGTGGTGAGACGGGATTCGGCGTCAGGCATCTTCATTCCTTCTGTAGACAAATTTTGCTTCCGGATACGTCGCTCGAATCTGGCGCAGCCATGCTACCGGCTCCAATTCCCCGGCCCCGAAATCACAAGGCCGAGTATCCCACTGGGAGATCCGTTTTCCATCACCCCAATCCGCCCAGATCGCACCATTTTTGGCGTCAGGCATCAGGACTCTCCTTCTTGGTGGCGCGGAGGGCACGAAAAGCCTCGACGCTGGCTCGTGAGTCCCGTAGCCATTCGGATCCGCCCCCGATCCTGATGTATTCCTCCAACAGTTCGGCGCATCGGTGCTCGATGTTTCGATCCTCCCGCCTCACCACCACCACCCCGTCCTGGAGAGGGGCGGGCTTTGCGAAATACCCTTGGCGATAGGCGTGATGGAAAAGCTCCTCGCGGGATTGGTCCGGTAGATCGCCATCGAACCGATCAGTCTGGTACGTCGCCCATTCCCTGGCGAGGTCATCCGGCGTCAGCGGAGGGAGAGGGGCTGGCTCGGCTAGGGCTTCCCGCTTCCCTTGTGCCCTCGCGTGGTGGATCAGCATATCCTCAAACGTGACGACGCGATTCCCGACCGCTCCTGGCCCGCGCCGATCTTCCCACCGTTTTAGGTCGATTCGAGCAGCGGAGAAAAGCTCCTCGTCACGGCGATCCTCTGGTTCGGAGTCTCCAAGCCATTCGGTGGTGGAGCGGATGTCCTTGAGTTCGACCAGGGCAACTTCGAGCTGGGCGCGGAGGAGGTCTGCCTCGATCCGGTACGCTTTATCCTGTTCCTCTCGCGCCCGGCATTCCAATTCCTGGCCCCGCATGATGCCTCGGAGGTAGTCGATTTCCTTGGAGGACGCCTTGTTGTGCGCCGCCACCAAGTCCAGGAGTTCGGAGACCTCGTTCGGTAGGAAGAATTGGGCTGTGGAGGCGCGGAGATCTCGGATCTTTTCGTGAAGGTTCATTTTCCAGCTTCCAGACCGCCTATAGTCTTGCAGGATGCCCGGGACATAGGCGGCCTCCTTGGTCTTCTCCTCAACCTCGTCCAAGGCATTCAGAAGCTCGCGAGCGATTCCAGGCATCATGCGGAGGACAACTGGCTCAACCCAGGAAACGTCTTGACTTCCCTGGACCTGGTCCATTGCCTCGCGTTGGGCAAGATTTTCGCGCATGGTTTGGATGAGGTTTTGCAATTCCGGGCTCACTGGTTTTCTCCTTTGATGGGGGTGGCGGGGCGCATCCATCGGAAATGGTCCGGGTTTGGATGGCGGTAATTCAGCAGCCAGTGGGGCCACTTGGCGAAGCGTTTTCCGAGCCTGCAAACGACGTAAGGCGTCACGTCCTCCAGGTCTTCCGGTTGGTCACGGATCGCCTCGTCGTATTCCTCCAGGAGCGCCGCGAACTTCATCTGCCAGTCATCCGGCATCTCGTGGGCGACCGACCTGGGAATCACGATCCATGAGGCGCGGGATAGGCCAAACCATGCCCATAGCCGTTCGTATCCAGGGGACGTCCGCCATGCGCCGTCACCTCCCTGCACAACTTTCGCGCTCATCTCTCCCGCCCCGCCTCGGTGGGCGCGCTGAGGAGGGATCGGAGAGATTTATCCATCCGCGTCAATTCTTGCCACATGCGGGTAAGCACATCGAGCGCCTGTGCGTCGGGTCCGCCAACATAGTATCCAGCCCATCTCGTGAATGCGTCCTCGATCCCCGCCCGCAACCGCTCCACCTCGGCCTCCGCCCGCACGGCCCGCCCCTCCACATCCCCGCGTGCGATGGCCTTCTGCTGTCCCTCTGTCGCCAGCATCCCCGCCGCCGTCCCGTTCTGGTCCAGCAGGTCCGGCATCGTCACGGGCGTACCGCTGGCGATGTGTCCGGCGAATTCTTTGTGGAAAGCGATCTCCGCTTCGGTGAGCGGTGGGGATTCATGCTTCATTCTCGACCTCCTTGGCGACCTTGCGCCGTGATGTGATTCGCCGCTCTCTCAGCCAGCCGATCCGGTCCTCGATGGGATCCCCACCGGCGGCGAAGATCCGCACGACGATCCCCGGCGCGCCGACTCCCGCCTCGGTGCGGAAGCAGACATTCCGGCGGTTCACGCAGTACGCGGCACCCACGTCCTCCGCCCGGTCCTCGATGAAGTAGCGCGAAGCGGTCGCCGGGTTGTCGGTGATCGTGTACTTCATGGCTGGCCGACGTAGGGTTGCGGACACTTCATCCAGGCGATCACCTCGTGGGAGTACCCTCCGTCCGGAAGAATGCTCCAGAGCCAGCTTCCGCCGTGCTCGTACCGATCCGCTTGGCGGACCTGCCTGCCGAGGGAGGTCTGTAGCGTGACCAAGTAGCGCCCCGTCTTCTTCGGTGGGTTCTTCGTTTCCCAGGTCATCCCGTCACCTCGCGCATCACCACGTCCAGCCCATCGTTCCGTCCACCGGCCTCGCAGGAGTCCAGCGGACCTTCCAGGACGGCGCACCATGCGCACCCGGCGCAGGAGCCCTTCGGGAAGCATCGCGGGGCCAGGACAACCTCGAAGACCTTCCCGTCGTGCTCGACCCGCGTGCCGGTTGGCATCTCCTCGACGCCTCGCCCTCGTCCCCCTCCCGGTTCTCGCGGGCGATGGCGGAGGCGAGGATGGCGTCAGTGGAGGTGAGGTGGCCGTGGATCATTCCGGATACCTCGTTACCTTGCCACCAAAGTGGTGGAGGACACAATATCCGTTGTGATGGAATGGCTTCCACTCGGAAAGCGGCTTGTCGTAGATCAGTGGATCTCTGGTGCCATCTTCGTCCTTGACGTACTCTGGAGACCATCGGTCACCGCAACACGGGCAAGAGTCGGAATTATCCATGAATTCCCGTGCTCGCTCGATGGCTTTTTCGGCGGAGAAATCCTGGACAAGTACGCCCTCCCCAACATTCTCATCCTGGACGAATCGGCCCCCGCTGTTGTTCTGGTCGAAGTAGAACCAGAGCAATTCGGTTGCAGCGATTTCGCCGATCTTCTCGAACGTAGTTTCGATGCTCATGTCAGTTCCTGTCTTTCACGTTGGAAGAATCCCGGCACACGACGGCCAGGGGAGTGTATTCGCAGACCGGCGGGACGCGGTAGACGCGCACGACGGCAACCGGAGCGGGCTTCGGGGCGGGGTGGTAGTACCTCCACGCATCCCGGACCATCCCACCCAGGAGAGCAAGGGCGGCAACGGCGACCAGGAGGAGGATCCCACCGGCGAGGCGGTCGGCGTGGCGTGGGGGGATCATGAGGGGAGGCCCAGGGCGACGGGAC
>CAZOOK010000074.1:0-11111 GCA_964581385.1 uncultured Salinisphaerales bacterium | reverse complement strand
AGAGAGCGCCGGGAAGGGGGAGTGATGGAGCGATTTGATGCCACGCGCGCTATGGATATATGCGGGAACTTCGATGTGCTGATGAAGCAAATGGATGATGGCCAGTTTGTGCGCTACAAGGATCACCAGCAAGCCCTCGCCGCAGCGCAGGAGCGGATCAAAGTGCTGGAGGGGGCGCTGGATGAGATTACGCGCCATCTTGAGGATGTGGTTGAGACGCACGCTAACGGAGACAGAAACAACTGGGATAGCTACTATCTGCCGCTGTTCAAACAACTGGCGGTGAAGTATCGCGCCGCCCTCAAGGAGCCGCCATGCTGAATCACTACGCCGTTTGCCGACTCGGAGCGATCTACGTCGCCGTTCGATCAGAATTTGCCCATTGGGGAATTGTATGGTCAGGCTGGGCAACCTCCCTCACCGCCGCCCGAATCGCCGCGCAGGAAAAGGTTGAAGGGTGACATGCTCCATCCCAGGCAGGAGCGTCGGCGGGAGAGATTGGATGAATTAGGATTGTGCCGGGAGTGCGGGATCTGGGCACGGAAGGCCACTGCGAGTCGATGTGTGAAATGCACAAAGGGCGAGGTCGAGAGGGCGAGTATGGGTAGAAAGTCGAAGAGGTTGAACGGTTGGAGGAGGGCATCTCAGTCATCTCATTACTCCCCGATCCTTCCATCGGGGCCGACCAAGTGGGAGATGATGCTTTATCGAATGGGGATGGAAGAGAAGGATGTGATGAATAATCCGCAGAAAGTGGCGGGGTGGGTGAGGAAGAACGCAGGAAGCGTGTTTGTGCCTGAGAAGGTTTTGATGGAGTTGGGAATTGAAACGAGGTGGGTGGTATGAAGACTGATTCGGAATTGGAAATTGAGGAACTGAAGGAAGAAATTCAGGCCCTTAGTCTCAAGAACGCAAAACTAACTGCGCAACTCAGGGAAGCCGCTGATGTAATGGCGGAGATTGGGAAGATTCATAACACTCCCTATGCCAAGCGCCAGTGGGTCGAAGGATGACCCCCGGCACCCAAGCCATCCTCGCCGAACTCAGCAGGCGGATGGATGGGTATGGGAATGGGCTGAAGGTGGCGAGGGAGTTGGGGATTGACCCCGGCTTCCTCAGGTCGATCAAGTGTGGAGGCCAGCCGGTTCCGAAGCGGATCGCGGAGCAGTTGGGGTTTGAGTTGAGGTGGGTTAAGAGGGGTGAGGGAAATGGGAACGGGAAATCTTTGTGAAAGTTCGGGATGTGCTCTGGCGAAGTCAGGGGCGGGGTTTACGGAGGTGGAGGTTGGGAGTGCGTATGAGCGTACGAAGTTGCTTATTGTTGGCGAAGCGAGTGGTGAAGCAGAAGCGCGTGAATCGCTCCCTTTCCGTCCTTATGCTCAATCAGGCAGTCTCCTCAGTGATGCGCTTAGAGAAGTGGCGGTTTCCCGAGCTGAAGTGGCAATTACCAATATCGTTCGATGCCGACCCCCGAAAGACTGGCTCAGCGGAGCCCCCTACGAATACAACGCCATCTCCAATTGCATCAAGAACTACCTGTACGAAACCATCGACCGATTGAAGCCGAGGGCGATTTTGGCACTGGGCGGAACGGCGATGAGGGCGCTTACGGCGACGGTGAAAGGGAAATATGGAACACTCGATTACGCTCGTGGGTACGTTCAGATGGGAGAAGGGCCTGCAAGGGGAATCCCGGTCATTTCTACTTATCATCCCGCGTTCATCCGAAGAGGGGCGGCTCACCTCACGCCGCTTCTCCAGCGCGATTTGCGAAGAGCTTTTCTCCTCGCAACAGGGAGACTTGTGGATGGAGTTCATTTTGCCTGTGACGTTTCAAGACTTGGACTGAATTACCAAACAGCGCCGGCAATCGATGAGGCGTGGGCTTTCGCGGAATCAATCGATCCCGATCTCCCGCTCGCCTTCGACATCGAAACCCCAATGAGCACAAGGAGTGATGAGGATGAGAGAACATCCTTTACGGACAGAGATATTAAACTTGTGCAGTTCTCACAGCAACGAGGACACGGAATTGCGTTCCCCTTTAGAGATGAATTTCGTGACGTTGTTCAACGGGTCTTGGCATCATGTCGAGTCAAAGTGGGATTCAATAACTGGTCATTTGACGATCCGGTTCTCGAAAGCAACGACATTGAAACGGGAATGACAGATGACGCCATGGTCATGTTCGGCTTCCTTTGGAGCGATCTGCCGAAGAATCTTCAGGCGGCGGCGCAGTTTGCTGGATTTCCTTTCCCTTGGAAACATTACTCCGATAGCGATCTGGCGTTTTATGGTTGCGCTGATGCCGATGCCACTCTCTGCGTTTACAACTATTGCAAACAGAAGATGGAGGAGGAGGGGAATTGGGATTCGTACAGGAGATACTTCGCCCAAGTGTGGCCCATCCTCCGCGATATGAGCCGACGAGGAATCCCGATAAGCAACACCAAGAGATTGGAGTTAAAGGCCCTGATCGAGAGGGAGGATCTGCGCGTGACAGCGGCGATTCAAGGGGTTGTGCCGCTGGAGGTGAGGAGTAATAAGCAGAAGTCAGGGCTGAAGCGCACCCCCAAGGACACAACGGGAATGGTCCAGACTGAAGTCGTAATCGAAAAGGAGGAGAAGTGTCAATGTTTAAAGAAAGAGCGCGAAGGATGCCCGATCTGCGTCGGTTCGGGGATTGTCCCTGCGGGTACTGTACTCAAGCGGTGGGCCATGCCGACAGAGTTCAATCCGAACTCAAGTCAACAGGTGAAGAGGTTGATCAAATTTCTGAAGCACCCGGTGCCGAAGCACGCGAAGAGAACTGATGAATCCGGCGACGCCGCCGAGACTACGGAGATGAAGGAGTTGGAAAGGTTATGGCAGAAGACGAAGCACCCCGTCTATCCGCTGTTGATCGAGAAGAGAATGCTGACGAAGGTGGACGGGACTTACGTGGAAGGGTGGACGCCCTCGCACGATGGCTCAGTGCACACGACATACACTTTTCAGACGGCTACTTGGCAGACATCAAGTCGAGCACCCAATGTGCAGAATGGATTAAAGCATGGGAAGACGGAGTTTCAGAAGCAACTGGCTTCGTCCTTCAATGGGATGCAACGCGCGGTTACGGGCCGCGTCTTAGTGAACTTAGATTTCAAATCCTTCCACGCTTTAACGACCGCCCATGATTTCAACATCCCCGATTACGCGAGGTTGGCGCGGATTGATATTCATTCCTTCGTCACTGGCTATTTTCTGAAGACTGAGGATCGAGAGCGGTGGTGGGCATTATCAGATGCAGACATGAGCGCTAGGTTTAAGGAGTTGAAGAAGGATGAGACATTCAAGTTCTGTCGAGATTTCAAAGCTAAGAGAGCGATACTTGGAATCCAGTTTGGAATGGGCTACCGCAAACTCTTCCAGCTTAATCGAGATGACTTTGAATCCGAGTCAGAAGCCAGACTCGTATGGGAAATGGTCTATCAACTCTTTCCCGCGCTCCGAAAGGCCCAGGATGAGGTACGACGGAAGGCGGCTGAGGATCATCGTCTCGTGAATAAATTCGGCGCTCTCCGGCACTTCTATGACGTTCAAAGATGGGACCGCAAGCAGCAGAAATGGGTTCCAGGGGATCAGGCGGAGCAGGCGGTGGCGTTTTTGCCGGCATCACACGCGTTTGGCGTTATGCGCACCGTACTGCTTGCGCTTAGGGAGAAGGGTTGGGACGAGCGTTACGGTCTGTGTAACCAGATCCACGATTCGTTGGTATTCCACTGTCCGATTGAGCTGGCGGAGGAATGCGTAGCGAATGTGAAGGGGGAAATGGAGCGCCCATCCTCCGTTCTTGTGTACCCCGAGATGGCCCCACAAGGGCTTGTGGTGGGAGCGGACGCGGCGATGGGAGACTCCCTAGCAGACATGAAAGAAATCAAATAATTCCTGTTGACATCCTCCCCCTTTTCCTTTAGTATTCGGATATTGACTTGATGAGGCGTGACCTCAGATTGAAGGGATGATTATGGCAATAGAGGTAGACCGTACCCGCATTTTGCAATTCCAGTCTTGCCCCAGAGCCCGATGGCTCGGCTTTCACGCCCACGGCAAGGGACTCCAGAGAAAAGCTAAAGGATTACCGCTGGTTTTCGGCGGGGGTTTTCATGAGGGCGCAGGTGAACTGCTGCTCAATCATGATATTGAGACTGCTGTGTATCGCGCGATCAAGTTCTTGATCGACGCATTCAAAGAAAAAGGTGTTGGATTCGACGGTGAGGATCAGTCCGACGCCTCTCTCGTCTACTCCGCCCAGGAGCAAGTCGCGCTGGCGGAGGGGTTGATTCGGGCGTGGGGGTTGGAGAGGTTGCCGGAGTTCCTTTCCACTTTTGAAGTGATCGAGGTGGAGAAGGAGGGGAGGGCGATTTTGGAAAGAGGGCCGGAGCCCTTCATCTATGACTCTCCAAACGATTATGATATGCCCGGAAGCCGAATTGTAATCAACCGGCAGCAATTGGGCGCTCCTGCCCCAGAACGTGAGAATGATCTCATCCTCATGTTCCGCCCCGACGCCCTCGTTCGCGATAAGTTAACCGGCGATCTCTACGTCGTGAGCTGGAAGACCGCGAGCATGTATGGAAAGCGGACGTTGCAGCAGTGTAGGACGGATATGCAGAGTTTGAGTGAGGTTTGGGGAGTTCAGAACGTCGCAGGCCCAACTAATATCGGCAATGTAGGGCCTGAGCGTATTGAAGGCGTCCTCTATCTCTTCTGCGTTAAGGGGAAGCGATCCCTCGACGACTGGGACAATCAATGGAAGCAGAATTCCCACCTGATCTACGGTTGGCGCAAGCTGAAGCCGGTGGACGAATTCGACGATGGCTGGAGTTGGACCTTCAAGTATCCCAAGGAAGACGGCAGCGGTCACTCCACTCTCGGCAAAGGGTGGAAGAAGGTTCCGATTTGGTCCGACTATCCCGGCGGCGTCAAGGCGTGGATCGAGGCGTTGCATGAGCGCCAAGTGTTCCCCCGCCACATCGACCCATTCGAGTCTGTCTTCCCCCAATCCCTCCCAGTGGAGCGGAGGGCGGATGAAGTCGAGCGCTGGAAGACACAGATAGTCTCACAAGAGACAAAGGTTGCTGCGAATGTTGATTCCTTGAATAGCTATCAGTATTCCGATGTCACTTTGCAGCCTGAGGTGGATGAGTTGTTCCCCCAATACACCCACTCCTGCCACGCCTACTCTGGCTGCTCCTTCATCGACATTTGCTGGGGAGGGGTTCCAGCTGAACCGGGGGATCTTTATTCGGTACGCTCGGCCAACCATCCTGAAAGTGGTGATGAGGATGAGTAAAAAGAAAACTCCCTACATAAAGCTGGTGGACATCGGCAATAAGGAAGGCCGCTACCGAGACACTTACTGGACGTGGGAAGTGTATATTGACGAATGCCACATGATGCTTGCGAATGACATCAGGGCTTGTGCGAGATATTTGCTGGAGAACAACGCGCTGCTTCCATCCCCGTTGAGTGGAGAGCCTATCGAGTTGCCGGTGCGGAAGAGGAAAAAGGCCAAGAAGAAATCACCCAGAGGGAGGGGATGAGGATGAATAGTTGGAAGAGATTTTCCTTCGTCTATTTTCTTATCGAGAAAGACATTTATGGCCGGAGTGAGCCTCGGCATCGGGAGGTTGAGAATGCTTACCTGCGTTACCTAAAAGTGATGGGAGAGGAGCCTATTCCATGAATACCGAATTGGATCAGAAGAATTGGTGGGACGACGCCTCCTGCCGCGAATTTGAAGCCTTTCTCGACGAGATGCATGATGAGCAAGTCGAGCAGGAATATGAAGAGATGAGAATGGCTCATCTCGAAGCGGAGTGGGAAAAGGAAAGAGGAAGTTTGGGGGAATTCTAAAATGCAAACGCGTAAGACAAGTTTCATGATTTATGGAAAGAGCGACACGGGAAAATCGACACAAGCTCGGTACATTGCTGAGTACATCTGGCGCACGCAGAAGAAGAAGACGCGCTACATCGCGCTCGACCGGGGATCGCTCTGGTCCCCCTGCCAAGATCTAGTCGATGAGGGGATTGTGATTCCCCTAGAATTTCAGACTGCCTCGGAATACAACCCAATGGCGATCATGCGCAAATTGAGGCGCGGCGAATTTCCAGAGGGCGGAAAGATCAACATGCCGGAGCGCGTGCTAGCGAATGGCAAGGTCCAGTACAAGCCCATGACCAAGTGGATGCCTTGGACGGAGGAAGAGACGAAGACGATTGGAGCGATTGTTGTGGACTCGATCACCAGTTTCGCCACCTCCTTCATGTCCGACGCCAAGCAGAAGAATGTGCGCTCGGGGAATGAGGCGGGTTCGCAACCTAGGGAGGAAGAGGGCGAGACGACTGGGACGAATACGCAGAGTCATTATGGGGACGCTCACTTGGAAGTCCTCGATATGATGAACGCGATCCAGGCCCTCCCAATTGAGATTGCCTATTTCACCGCCCTTGAAGACACCGGCACAGACGATTCCAGCGGGTCGAAGAAGATCGCCCTCGGCCCCGCCACAGTGGGAAAGGCGATTGTGAGCGTGATCCCGCAGAGGGTGCAGAATGTGTTTCATCTAACCTCTGAAGGCGTTGGGCCGAGCAAGAAGGTGAATGCTTGGTATGGGAGTCACCCAAGTGACATCGCCAGCCTGCAATGGCCAGCGAAGGTCGGCCTTCTGCCGGGGGAGCTGCCGGAGTTTTGGAAAGCCTATTCCAAAGGTTTCATCCCTCTCACGCTGGAAAAGGGGATTGCTGAGTTCTTAGAGTTCCGCGACAAAATGCGGGAGAAAGGAAGCAAATAATGGCAACAATTCCAGTTCCAGTCACTCGTGCTCCGAAGGCCAAAAAGGCTCCGAAGCCGGTGGCGGAAAAGCACACCATCACCATCACCTTCGAGGAGAAGTACAAGTCTCTCTTCGACGAAATCGTCACGGAAGCCGCGAACGACGAACGCACAGTCTCGCAGTACGTGTTGCTGTTCCTGCGGGATAATCACAAGACCTCAGCAACCGAAGTGGCAGAATAGCGCCGAACTCACACTGAAAAGGAAATCATAATGCCCCCAAAGTCAGATCCCATTCCAAGATTCTGGGCCAAAATTAGGAAGTCCGATGGATGTTGGGAGTGGACCGCAGGAACCTACACTACCGGGTATGGGTTGTTTGCTGTTCATTATTGGGATAGGAAACCAGCGCATCGGTACATGTGGGAGATTACACATGGTCCCATACCCGATGGTTTGTGGGTTCTTCATGATTGCGACAATCGACTTTGCGTTCGGCCTGATCATCTTCATTTAGGAACTCGCCGAGACAACATCGATGAAGCAGTTGCGCGGAAACGAACGGCATGGGGTGTGCGCAGCGCCAGTGCCAAACTGACCGAAGATCAGGTGAGAGCAATATTCAATTCTGTTGGCAGTTGTAAAGAAGTTGGCCGACAGTATGGAGTAGTTGAATCAACTGTCTCAGTCATCAGAAGGGGCCTTAGCTGGCCAAATCTAAATCTCAAATCTGAAAGCATGAGGACAAACGACAATGGTTGAAACAAAACAAATCATCTACGACGAAACATACTTGAAATCGCTCGAAGAACTCGACGTTCCCGATGCGTCAATCGCTTGGGACCCTGACGCTGATTACAACCGTCCCGCGCCCCCTGTCGAAGACGGCTGGTATCAAATGACCTTCACCAACGCCGGGGTGTACGCGGATGGGAATAAAGTCCCTTATCGCAGCGCCCAGTGGAAGAACGAGCACAAGCCGCATTTTGAAATCGCCGTCGTGGGATCGATCATCGCCCCCGACAATCTCCTTGTGAACGAGAAGCATGTTTACACGGGGATGCCGTTGACCACCACTCCTGATCCTGACCGTGGGAATGCCTCGGGGGTTGGGGCCGCTTACAAGGCTCTGAAGGGCGAACCGATACCTGGGCTGCCGGGACTGAAGCATGTCGTAGCCTTGGACGAGGTGCTGAAATCCTCCCCAATCGCATGGGCGCGGGTGCAGAACGTGCTCGCGGACCGGGATGCAGAGAAAGCAGCGGCGGAGGCTGGGGAACAAAGGCCGAAGCCGGTGTATGGACAAAGGAAGATCATGGCGCTTCCTGGTGGAACCAATGCACAAGGGAACTTCAGCGGCGCGGCAGACCATCCAGTGACCAAAAATCGCTGCGTCTCCCGGCCTCAGTTGGTGGAGTTCAAGCCTGCTGATTTCGTCCCCCCGACGAAAAAGGGTTAGCCGCTCCAACCAGAAAGGGCATCTCATCTAACAGAGGTGCCCTCTCATGGTCACAGTCCTAGTAACAATCCTAGTTTTCATGCTGGTGGTCGGGTTGATCTTCTACATTGCCCGCCAGATGGGCGCTCCGCAGCCTTGGTTGAACATCGGCGTTGCTGTGGTGTGTGTTTTCTTCCTGATTTGGTTAATTTATCAACTTGCGCCTTTGCTTGAGTCTGGACACGGCTTTCTGCGCTAAGATAATCGCGGGTGATCTATGCACTGGCCACACAAGGATGAACCCAAGCAGATTAAGAACCATCAGCTTGAGCAGATCATCGAGCAGAACGATATCATCATTCGGCTTCTCTGTGTTTTGGTCAGGGAAGAAGCCCCTCCGGTTCTGACTTCAATCCAACTCAGGTTCAAAGGAGATTTCATGCCCACAGCAGGTCCAGTTACTCTTACCGCAGCAGGCCAGCAGGTTACGGCTTCCGTTCTGGGATTCGACCAGTTCGGTCAACCCTTCACAGGCGCCATGCCAGCCGCTACGTTGACCTCAGACGATTCGGCGCAGGCCATCGTGCAGTTCGACCCCACCACGGGCCTCACAACGGCTGTGGCGGACGGGACGGCGAACATCACCGCATCTCTGACGACAGCGGAGGGTCTCGCGCTGACTGACACCGAGACCGTGACGGTGGCGATTAACCCGCCTCCGACGCCGGTTCTTTCGAGCATTAAGGTAGCTTTCGCTTAGGTTTTACTTGAAAAATACTTGGCCTGCGATGGTGACTGTTTGAGTCATCGTCGCGGCCCAGTATGGCGGTTCCTTCATCGACAGTGCGTAGTAGGAAGTTGCGCCGCCTGTAATATCCTGCAACCCTTGATCGGCCATCTGGCCTGCTAGTATCAGCGCCATGGCCCATTGTGGGTCTCCGTCTGCTGGAAATAGGGTTAGGTTCGGATCGCCCTTCGCGGTCATGGATGAGAACTGCATTGGGCGCACAGCTTCGTGATAGACCGAAGTATCCCGATGCGTGGCACGGTTCTGGAGCACGTTCAGGACGGACTGCATCCCCGGCGTGCCGCCGCCTCGGTTCTCGCGCCATGCCGTCAGCGCCCCGATTGCAATGTCTTGATGGGTCATGCTGGCTTGGCAGGGGTTGCCTTGGCAATCTCGGCATCGGCTGCAGCCTTGACCAGATCCCAGTTGGCATCCGCCGCCGCAAGGATTTGCTCCACCGGCTTGGTCCCCGGAATCGTCGCCGCCAGTTGCTTATAGAGCGAAATCACGGCGGGGAGCAATTCCTCGATGAGGGCGATAATGGCTGCTGCGTTCATTAGGAGCCTCCCAGAAGTGCCTGAATCGTCTCAATCCCCACCTGCACGGAGGTAATGACGAGCTGGAATGTCGTTTTGGCCTTGTCTGACTTCAGCGCCAGCGCACCGTCCGCGTTGATCTGATTGACCGTGACGAGAGCCGTATTAGCGCAGGCCACGATGCCGGGCGTTGTCGTTGAACCGAGGATGCAGGAATCCAGCGTCTTGCCTAGCTCTGAAATGGCGACAAATTCTTTCTGAAGGAACAAATGCTCATCGGGAGGGATGACGATGCAGGCACTGGTCTGCGCGACGCTCTGAGCCGCCGCCACGCACTGCTGGCCGGTGTTGTAGATCGTGATTTCGCCCTGCTGGGCGGCGACAACGGCTGCAGACGCTACCTGCGAGGCCTTGGCAGCGTTCTGCTGGGCCGTAGGGCTGGGACAACCTGAGAGAATCAGAGCTGCCAGCGAGAGAAGGAGGAACTTGACGGCTTTCATGGCTGGCCTTTCGTGGCTGCTGGCGCATCACCCTGCAGCAGCCCGACCCAGACGCGGCAGAGGGCAACAATGATGTTGCAGACGACTACGACGATGCCGTAGATGTGGTTGGCGTGCGGATCAGTCAGGTTAGGAACCTGAAACGCCGTCAAAGTGGTGAGCGTGGCGATCAAAAACGCGAGCACGCCGTTGATTGTGGTCTTTGAGATCCCGAAAATCATGTTGTCCTATTCCTTTCCTGCTCAATTCCCGCCGCTTTGCCCTTTTCGGTGCCCAGATCAGTGGCGGTCTCGATGCGCTTATCCAATAGGCCATCGACTTTCCTTCCAAGCGCGACAACCTTGACGGCGACGTACCCGCTGATTGCCGATGGGATGACGATCTTAGCCGCATCGATCAGCGCAATCTGCACCGCGTCAGTCACCCTGACCTCGCTCCCGCTTCAGATACCCCTGAAGCACGTCCTCATCGATGGGCGGAAACTCAGCCATTCGCGGGCGGGCACTCCGGGGGGCAGGGAAACAAGATCGGCTTTTCAGCCGGGATAATCTTTGCCTCGTGTTCTGCGACCTGAGCAGGCGTAAGCATCCTGAAGGCGCGAATGACGTCCTTGGCTGGGAAGATGTGTTTCTGCATGATTTTCCTCACTTTCCATCTGCTAGGGTATGGGTTTGCAAAGATTGTACCGCTGAAATGTGGTGATGCGCTTCAAAATAAGCAATATAAATCCCGCCCAGAGTCAGCCCAAGCCCCAGCATACCCGCCAGCACCTTGCCCCAGAAGGCGGTGGCACGCCCGTAGGCTTTGATTTCTACAAGGTCTTGGCGGACTTCATTCATATCGGCTTTGATGCCCTGCTTGCCGTTGCCGTTCATGTCCCGATAGAGGGACCTGAGGGTTGAGAGAGTCGTACCCTTCGCCTGTTCCCAACTTTCATCCCCAAACTCCAACAGATCGTCGCTCACCAAGGCCCTCAGTTAGTACAAGATACCCCACGCGTGGTGCGCTGCCCCATTACTGGGCCGAGGCTTA
>CAZOOK010000073.1:0-12695 GCA_964581385.1 uncultured Salinisphaerales bacterium | reverse complement strand
ACTACTGAGCCAAGCGCGCTTGGCGGCCGGCATCGCCCAACAGGCTGATCTGGCCCTCCATCTGAAGGTGCGCCAGCAGACCGTGAGCCGGTGGGAACTGGGGACCTCGCGGCCTAAGCCTGCAGAAATCCCCATGATTGCTGCCGTCCTCCAATGCGACGCCAAAGAATTGCTGACAGCCGCCGGCTATACCAATCCTTCACGGCCACAGGTCAGCTTCGATCAGCCGTGGCCCACGGACGCGCTCGCGCCGATGACGTTCGAGCGCTTCTGCACAGACGTAGTTCAGTTCCTCTACCCCGACGCCGAGGTTCATCGCTACGGTGACACCGGCCATAAGCAGCATGGGCTCGACCTGCGTGCCATTTTTCTCGATGGTCGCGTCTTCACCTTCCAATGCAAGCGCCACGGCGCCTTCGGCCCCAAGAAGGTAGAGGCGGCAATCAAGGCACATACCCAAAAAGCGGACAAGAAGGTGATCATCCTCAGCGGGATTGCTAGCCCTCAGAGCAGGGAAGCCGTCCGTTTATTCAAGGGCTGGGAGCTTTGGGACCGGGAGGATCTGTCGCGACGAATCAGGCAGAGCCTGTCGAAAGTCGACGGGCGCAAACTCGTCGACACGTATTTTCCTGGTCAGGCCCTGACCCTGCTCGGGGAACTCGACCCCTCGCCCTGGCGCACGTCAGACGAGTTTTTCGCGCCACTGCTCGGAACGCATCGCGGCTTCACGCATGCTTGGGCACTCGTCGGCCGCGCGCAGGATTTGGATCAGCTGATGGCGTTCGCGGCGCAAACCTGGCACTTTGCGCAGCCGTCTGACCCCATCTTGTTCATGGTGGGCAATGGGGGAGCCGGGAAGTCGAAGCTACTCCACGCGTTTGCCGAGCGCGCCAAGCGCGAACTCCCGAGCCTAAAACTGTACTTCCTGACGCGCGAGGCGATCAACTCCAAGGGTCTGTCGGTACTGGGCGAGCAGCCGAAGCTACTGGTCTGCGACGACGCCCACGATCGCGATGACTTGAACCTGCTGTACGATCATGTTGCCAACCCGAAGAACAATACTCGGCTAATCGTGTCCCTGCGGAAGTATGGACTCGAGCGAGCCCGGCGACAGGCGAGCTTCCCCTTGTACGACCTGCCCGTGATAGAGCTGGGAAAACTGTCCCCGGTCGATAGCGAGGCGCTGGCTCGGGAAGCACTGCAGCGCTTCGGCGGCGAGGCGGAGCATGCCGAACGCTTGGCGAGCTACACACGCGACTGTCCTCTGGCCACTGTGATCGGTGCCGAAATCCTGAGCAAGAGCACGAAGGCGCTGCCCGATTTCCTGCTGGGCGAAGACGAATTCCGAGTCTTGATGATGGACCGGCTCGTGGCGGAGATCGTTGCCAGCGTTAGCGAAGGGCTCAATGAACGCTCAGTCCGGCAGGTTTTGACCGCAGTGTCCCTGCTCCAGCCGATCCGCAGTGACGACCAGACCCTTAGCCAGGCCCTGGGTCTGCTTTTTGAAATGCAGCCGAATGAGATCGCCCGAATATTGAAGCGGCTCAGGGATGCCGGGGTCCTGTTCCAGCGAGGCAGCAACAGCCGCATCGCGCCTGACCTGCTCGGCGATTTCCTTATCGAGCACGATTGCATTGTCACCCACGGACAATCGACCGGCTTTGCGGAGCGCTTGTTCGATGCGGTCCCCGAGGCGTATGCCGAGCATGTTCTGCTGAACCTCGGCCGTATGGACTGGCGCAAATCCAATGGTGATACCCGGCAGAGCCGCGCACTCGATGGCCTGTGGAACCGATTGGACCTAACCACAGAGTACGAGACGCCGCACGCGCGCGCTGCTGCGGCCGCGGCCTACTACCAACCAGTCCAAGCACTGCGCTTGGTGCGCACGCAGATCGGCAATGGGCATCGCGGTGAACCGATCACTCGTATTCTGAGGAACATTGCCTACCACTTCGACCATTTGGCCGAAGCCTGCGAGTTACTGTGGACGCTCGGCCAACACGACGCCCGCGCCCTCAACAGCCATCCGTCCCATGCCATCCGCATCCTATCCGAGCTGGCCCGGCCAGAACCCAATAAGCCCATCGTCTATCTCGACAGCGTCGTCGATTTCGCGTTGTCTTTGATCAATGACGACGGTAGCTGGAACGGGACCTATTGCCCACTGGATATTCTCAGTCATGTGCTGGCCACCGAGGGTTACACCTCGAAGGGCAACTATCGCGAAATCAAGATGACACCGTTCCTGGTGCGGCAACAGGCGATGCAAGCGCCCAGGAAGAAGGTAGTCGATGCCTGCATTGACCTGCTGACGCACACTGATTCCAACCGTGCCATCCGCGCGACGGAGTCGCTGCACTCGGCATTGCGCTATCCCATGGGCCTGTTCAACGTAAAGGTCGATTCCGGAGCTCACGATCAATGGACCGAGGAGTTCTGCTGGACCCTAACTGCGATCAACGCGATGCTGGACCGCACGACAGTTGCGCCCGTGGTGCTACTGAAGCTGGCCGAAGCGACCTCCTGGCACGCTCAGTACGCCACGAGCCCAACGGCGCCGCTCGCGCTGAAGATACTCGACCGCCTGGATGCTGATTTCCGCACCCAAGCGGTGCAGACGTTCTTTGACGGCTGGGGGCGATTGACGACGCTGGCGAACGGCCATGTGCCGTGGCAGGACCGCGAGCGGGACTTGCAGGACTTTGCCCGATCCTTGCTGGCCAGTCACCGCGACTCGGGTGAGCTGCGTGACTTCATCGAAGGCTGCCTGAAGGAGGTGGCGCAGGCGAAGACCAAGAGCGATTCGTCCTTCGTTCTTATGAGCCAGCTCATCGAGCTGTCCCTGCCACTGGCGACGTTGATCCTGAAGGACGCCGATGTGGGGACGGGTTCGCACATCGCCCGCCACGCAGGCACTGCACTGGCGCGGCTGCTAAGGGAGGACGACCGAGAAGCGCAGGCCTTTGTAGCCAAGGCCCTTGAGCCGGGTTCGCCGCACCTGCCAATCGTGGCAGATGCATACCGACTCCGCACCTGGCACAGGGCCCTTACCGCGGCGGACCGGCGCGTGCTGGTCGTGCTGTCTGCCTCGAAAGACCCGCGCGTGCTCAGACCTACGATCAACGCGGCCTACCGGGTTGCGGCACGGGACCGAGCATTGGCGATCGAGCTTTTGTCGAGCATCGATTTTTCCGTTGCGCCCTGGGTTGTCCACGAATGCCTGATGTGGCTGTGCGACGAACGTACACTGGAATCCCACTCGCTGTCCGAAGGACAAGTTAAGCGGATTCTGGACAAATTAAACCCAATCGGCGATCTGAGCGACCACTGGATCGCGACCTTCCTGAAAAATACCCTCCACCAGTATCCCCACCTGACTTTACGATTCCTAATGGAGCGGTTCGACGATACGGACCGCACCGGCGACTGGTCCTTTGAGCTCCTCCCTTCCGGGCCCTATCGGAACATCCACATGGACTTCATGGAGCATCCCGATGCCCCGGTCCTTCTGTCCGGCCTGCTCGACTGGGGATTGACGCACAAGGACAGAGACGCAGGCTACCGGTTCGGACAACTGATCGAGGGCCTGTGCGCGCCCTTCGACGGTAGGTTCGTGGCGGTCCTGGAAACTTGGATCGGGAGCGGCGGTGTCGAACGGCTCAAGCTTGTCCTGCCGATTCTGCGTGAAACAGCCACCGACTTCGTGTTCAAACACGAAGATTTCGTACTGCGCCTGTTCCGACGGGCAAAGTCGTATGGGCCGGAGCAGCTCCGCGATCTTCGGTCCACCCTGTTTGCCAGTGCGGCATTCGGCCTACGTAGCGGCACACCAGGTGAACCGTTCCCCCAGGATCTATCATTGCGAGATTCCGCCGGTAAGGTTGTGCAGAAACTAGGCCGGTTCGATCCTGCGTACACGTTCTTTGGAGACCTGATCAAGCACGCGGAACGAGAGATCGAGGCGCAGCACCGGGAGGCAGCCAATCACGAACCAGAAGACGACTGATAAGTATTAGCTCGTGCTGAAACGGTCGACGACAAGGGGGAGTTTGTGAAAAAGTGCCTGTTTTGTGGCGTGCTGACACGCTGTACTAAAGAACATCCATTCCCGAAGTGGTTAAAGACGGTCATACCGCGCGGGCCCTCACGTTCGCATCAGATACTCACTTTTCGAATTGACGACGGTCGCCGAAGTTGGATAAAACCTGAGCGCCGAAGTCATGGTAGAAACATTGGCGATACCCAGCTCCCCATTGTTTGCGCAGCATGCAACAACGGTTGGATGAGTCGTCTGCAAACCGCTGTGAAGCCGATCCAGATTCCGCTGATCAAAGGTGAGACAGTCACTCTGTCGGTCGAGCAGCAGCAGGTGTTGGCAGCGTGGACCATGATGACGTCGATGGTCGCGGAGTTTATGGACCCATCACCACAATCGAGAATGGTTAAGCCGGAAGAACGACGGGAGCTACGCGATCTTATGACAGCGTCACTAGCCGTTAACCATGATGCACTGGACAATCGGCATAGGGCGCTTTTTGGGCACGATGCCCGATCGCATTGCTTATGCCCATTCAGGTTCTGAATTCCCCGGCGGCTCGCGGCGTGCACAAACAACAGCGATCCGTCTAAATGAACTTGCTATTGTGGCTTGGTCTTCCGCGTATGAAGACGTGTCAATTAGTCGGGAATTCATGAATGAACGAGGCCTTTTACAAATCTGGCCATTACCAGCACCGTTGGTATGGCCGCATCGGTTGCTGCTGTATAACAGCACATTGAATGAACTGATGGAGGTGATTAAAAAGCGTTACATCGCTGAATTTCTTCGCGAGCATCCAATCGATACCAACCTATAGAACTTTGCGGAGCTTAGACGCCGTCGCTTTGCATCGCGGGGTGTGGACTTGCAAACCCAACCTGTCCGAGCTGTCGTTACCGTCATGCAGTGGTTCCGTGCAGTAAAGATGAAAAATCGACTGAGCACACCGGAGCAAGGTCCTCGGAGGCAGGATGACTGAACGAAAATGGGGCGCGATCGCCAGCGGTGCCGAATTCGAAGCCATGGTGACCACCATTGTGTTCTTCGAAGATCCCCGGGCGGCGCTATTCGGCCGGCGCGGCAAGGACGGCGGACAAGATGCACGCTCCGGCGATGGTGCCCTGGTGTACCAAGCGAAATTTCACGAAAGCGAATCGGCCGCGAAGGCGATCGCCGACGCGAAAAGGGAAGCGGCCAAGATTCTTGACTATCGCCAACCGGGCCATGCCCGACACGATCAGTGGCAGGGGGTTACTGCTTGGCGCCTGGTCACCAATGCCACCTTCAATCCAACCAATCGCGAAACCTGGATCAAGGAGGTGGTGCCGCTGTTTGCCTCCCAAGGTCTGACGGCGGATTACTGGGAGTGTGCCACGCTCCAAGCGTTGCTCAACAAGCATCCGGAAGTCCGCCGGGCATATTTCCAAGACGAAACCCGGGCGTTCCTGAGCTTGCCGGAAGTGCTGGAACGCTTGCCGCTCGAGGAACCCTTCCTCCAGCGGCCGGAGCTGGCGGGATTCGTCGGGCGGAATAACGAGGTCGCCGCGATCCAGAATTTTCTGGCGTCCACCGCGCTGTTTCTAGTGGTCCATGGGGCGGGCGGCGTCGGCAAAACCCGACTGCTGGTGGAGGCCGGAGAGCGCATCGCCGCCGAAGGTGCCTGGCAGGTCCTGTGGGCGAACATCGAGAGCATGAGCGCGACGGGATCGTGGTTTCAAGCGATCGATCCCGCTCGGCCGACGTTACTGCTGGTGGACGAACCGCAAGACGAAGAGCTACTGCGCATTCTGGCGGAACAGCTCGGTGGGCGCTCCGGGCGGCGGACGTCCGCGTGGAAAATTGCCGTCGCGGTGCGATCCCCCAAAGACCCGGTCCTGCGCTTCTTACGAGGACCTCGTTTGCAACCGAGAGTGCGGGAATTGCCGATCGACCCGCTGCCCCGACCAGACGCGGAAGAGATGTGCCTGGAACTCCTGCGAGTCGGGTTCGGTTCGCGGCTGTCGGAGGCGCAGCGGGCCGGTGCTGCAAGACAGCTGGCCAGCCACTTCGGACAGAATCCGGTCTGGATGACCCTCGCCGTACACCTCCTGGATCTCCGCGGTGATCTGTCGAGGGTACCGGAAACGGCCCAAGGGCTGGCCGACATGTACCTCGAGGAGATCTTCAATAGCCAAAAAGGGATGCCACCCAAAACGACACTGGCCGTGATCCGCTGGATAGCCTTGCTGGGCACCATCAGCCGCAGGGATGAGGCCACGATCAAGGCCATCGGCGAACAAAGCGGAGTTGGCGGCACTGAAGACCTGCTGGGATTGCTCGCCGGCTTGGTGGCGTGCCGGGCGCTGATTCAACGCGGGGCCAACAATCGTCTGGTGGAGCTCAAGCCCGACGTGTTGCGGGATCACGTGTTGCGAAATTGGTTGACGGTCCGGGTCGGCGATCAGCCGGCCGATGTTCGCCCATCCAACGACGCGTTGGAGATCGGCCGCCAAATCCAGAACCTCACCCGAGATAAAGGACTCAACCCTCTGGTCCGCGCGATGCTGGCGTCGCTGGCCCGCACTGAGTTTCTGCTACGAGCCGCAGGACACGACGTGCCATTGCTCAACGGCTTCTTTGAAGGATTTGGGGAGGAGGCCATCCAGGCGATGCGCGCCAGTCAGCGGATGGCGATCGCCGAAGCTCTGACCGCAGTGGCGGCAGCGCGGCCACTTAATACGGCAAGAGTGATACAGACGATGCGCGTGTCGACTGCGCCAGATGAAGTTCAACCGGGCCTGTTTCGTCCGCAGACCATAGGACAGAGGGATGTCGTCCGGAGCTTGGCTTGGCCGTTGTTTCACGCCGCCACGGGCGCTGCAACTCACGAGGAAAAGTCCCTCGTGCTGAATGAGCTGAGCGCCCTTGTCGAGGCCGAAGCCGACGATGCAGAGTCCTCGGGCACCCGCCTGCCCAATGACGGCAAGCGGGCGGCGGCTCTCACCGTCCGAACGCTCGAGGGAGGGCCGCAGTTTGTTGCGGATTTCGATGCGGTCGCGATGGAGATGGCGGAACAATTCATAGACCACCTGCGTCGGCAGCCGCCCACGCCCGGCGCGGTCGCGCTGGTCAAAGCGATCGTGTATTACTTGGTCTCGGTCGAGCGCAGGCAGACCTGGGCGGAAGAGGGCGCAGTCCATTTCCAGTCCGCTGCCATTCTGCCGGGGCACCCGGGCTGGGCGATCCGGGAGCGGCTGCTCGCCTCTGTCAAGGACGCGATTGTCGCCGTCGATACCCCGCCGCCATCGCGCGTTATCCTGTGGGACGTAATGACCGCCGGTCATCGCAGTCTGTGTCAGGCGTGGATGAACAACCCTGACCCCACGCCAGTGGAATACTCGGACGCACTGCTCAACGACTTGCAGTGGGCAGAGCAAGCGTTGGGGTCTCGTGAAACTGACGTCGCCGAACTCGCCGCAGCACGAGACCTGTGGCAATGGCACTACAAGTTTGATGAAACGCCGGCGCCGCGAGAGGTGGCCGGCCGACTCGAACAGCTGTATGCACAGGACAGCCTCGCCGGGGAGTTCGAGCCGTTACTGGCGTGGGACAATGTCGCCGAACGTATCCCACGCGGTGCGGCCAAAGCCGCTGGTCTCGCGGCAGCGGGCAGCGCGGCGGAGATCCATGCGTTTGTCGAGCGCGCAATTCGCTTTGTGGGCAGCGAACAGAAGCTCTACGAGTTTGCCTGGATCGCCCGCGCGCTCGGTGGGCACGCGGTCGACAGCGCGGTGGTGCGCCAGTACATCTTCGAGACCCTTTCAGCCGCCGAGGTCTCACCGCGGAGTGATCTCGCTGCGCTTGCGGCCGAGGGGTGGTTCGCTGCGTTGCGTCGCTCGGGCGCACATCCGGCGGTCAACGATCTGCTGCAGGAGATGCTGGCCAGATGCGGCAGCGACCGTCAGAAAGTCAATCTACTCATTTGCTTGTATGCGGCATCAAAGAATGGGGATTCCGGGGCACCCGGGCCCGAAGAGCTGCAAGTGTTGTGCGAGCAGGAACAACTATTCCTGGACCAGGGAAAGATGGCGCGGTTCGTAGAAGCTCTGGGTCACTGGGTCTTTTTGGATTGGCCATTGGTGACCCCCATTATCGACCGGCTCTTAACCGGCATGACCGCCAAGGATGCCGCCAACGCTGCTGTTGTGGCGCTCACTGACGCGGTGTTCTCGGCGGTGCGCGCGGGACCGCGGGATGTCATCCCCAAGGAACTCGGAACATGGTTGCTGGATCAGGTGGCCAAAGTGCCAGAGGTCGCCGACGTCGGAGGGCACCTACGGTGGTACCTCGAAGAAATCCTGAAGACTGCCGATCGCCCGTCGATCGCCTGGCTAGCGCGCACCATCGCCGCACGCGGCGCACGGGAGCGGGCCCAGACCGGCGAGCCATTCAGGGCCCTCAATGGCCGCGAGCGGCTCAGCGAATTCGTTGCGAAAGTGGCCAGCGCCGATGCGGCGCCGGAGGTGCTCGAAGCAATACGGTCGCTGGTGGGCATGCTCAGTGAACAGGGGACGATTGGCTACTATCTGCCACCGTTCTTGAAGGATATCGATCCGCAGGGGCTGCTGATCCCTGCGGAAATCGCACGTAGAGTGGACGAGCGGACGACCGCAGATGAGCTTAGCCAATTGGCGCGAGTCGCTGTGGAGTACGGGGTGGGAACCGCCGCGTGGCGGACCATCGCTAAACCGATCCTGGACCGGACAAGCACGCTCGGCGAGAAGGAGCGTCCGAAAATCTTCGCGTCGCTGGCAGAACGTGCATTGCGTTTTTGGGGCGGTACGTACGGTGAGGTGGCGCCTATTTTCGTCGAGGCAGTCAAAGTCGCAAGAGATGGGCTCGAGTCAGAAGCGGAAGCGGTGTTTCACGCATTTTGGAAATGGCGTCTGGCCATCGCCGAAGCGGAGCTCGATGAACAAGAACAGCAAGCCAAAGAGGAGCGCGGCGAGTGACCAAGAGTCTGGAGCGGCGTCTCAGTGATGCCAAAGCGGACCTGATCGCAATCGATGCTGCGCTGGTGCGAGGTGCGGCACAGTTGCCCGGAACCATTCAGACTCAGATTCAGGCGGTGAGTGCCTGTGCCAGCGACATCGACCACTGGATCACCCTGGCGCATGCGCGGGAAGCAGCGCGCCGGATGCTGGATGACCTGGAGGGAGCTGCCGACACCGACGACCAGGTGCCATTCGGCAGCGTCCGGGTGAAATTCCAGCATGCACGGCTCATCGGCGTGCAAGCTTATCTTGCCGCTTCCTGGGCCTTAGCGGACCGCATTGCCGGCATGGCGGGCCGGGTGCTGTGCACGCCACAAGCAGGCAGCAACCCCATCAAACCGCCACAGCTGAATGCCCCATTCTTGAACGCGGATCGCACCAAGCAGGTCGCGGCTTCGATTTTCGACTCGGTACCCCGCATCTTTGGCTGGCCCATTGGGATCTCATACGCGCTTCGCAATCACTTCATTCATGACGGCGGACAGCTCGCCGGCGCCAATTTTTTTCACGGGTTCAATGCCTCCTCTCGATTCAAGATTTCGGACCAAGGCTGGGCCAATTTGGAAGAGAAGGCGCAGACGTACTCGGTCCTGCCAGTCAACCAACGAATACCGGCAGGCTGGCCGCCGGCCTTGCAGGATGATCTGCGGGTCTTGCTCGACGTGTGCGAGACGCAAATGGATGATGCACTGGGCGTGCTAGCCGGTACGGCTACGAAGACCCTGCGCAGTCACGTGGCCTTCTTGATCGGCGAAGACTGAGACGGGTGGTGCCGCCGAGCGCACGATTGGTTACCGCAACAGGGTTGCAGGGGGTTGTGCATGCAGACGCTGAACTCTATCGAGGTCGCAAAAGAGTACGCAATCAACGCAACGAATCGGCGTCTCACCGAAGAGGAATGCAGGAAAAGACTGGCCGACTTCCGGGAGTATTTAGGCAACGCCAGATTAGAGTCCGACATCGCGACGTGGCAGGAGCAAATCTGCGCGCTTGAGGAATGGTTGGAGAGCCCCGAATTCAAGACCGGTGCTTTCCCCGCGGGCATCGACGCGATGATTTTCGAGATGATCGACTGGAGAGCATCCGTCAACGCATTTCAGCATGTTGGCTTGGAGAAAACCCCCTTCCGCACATCGTTGTTTTTTGCACAGTGGCTTTCGGGGGCCGCTTATTCGATTCTGTGCAATCTGGGCAAGTTGACGTCAAAAGACGAACGGGATAACTCGCTCAGGCAGGTGTGGGAGCAAGTGAACGGCTTCATGGTACAAGACGGCGCTTGCTCCCGGGAGGAGGCTGAAGCGCTCACGAAGAAGCTTCATCACACTGATGGCCATTTCACTAACGTCAACTCCAAGGCGATCCGTCTACGGAACAAATCGATTGCTCACAACGAGTCGTCGATAGCCATAGAGTGGGGACATTTGGACGCAGACATTCAGATATTGGTACGGATGTGGGCGCTGGTTGTGGGGTTCTGTTCTATGGGACTCATCGCGCCGTTCGATCCATTGAGCTCAGCTTTTGCCGGGCTCGGCGAAGCGGTATCCCCGGATGAATTGAAGCGGTTGCACGAGAAGCGAAAGGAATATCTCGACAAAGTTCTGCTGTGGACCCGAACACACACGGTGTCCGGACAGGTCGAGGCCAGATCTCCGGCTGTTGCCACCATCTCTATCCAGACGAAGTTGATGAGGCCAACGCCGAAGGCAGCGGTATGAACCCCTGGATCGTAAATCCCGTCTGGCAGAACTTCTCGTCGCTGTACCGCGAAGCCACTGCTGGCCATGAAGCCAAGACCGGCATGGAACGGTCACACCACCTGACTGCATCCCTCTATTTCGGCATTTCCTCGCTGGAGGCCTTTTTGAACCGAAAGATGCGCGGGCATCTTGCGGCGACGAAGTCGGAACAGAAAATCTATGAAACCCTGCGCAAGGGCAAGATCTTGGACAAGCTGAAGAAGTGGCCCGAGTTGATTCTCGGGAAGCAGATCGGTCTGCAGGATGAAACGCTCGAACTGATCACCTATTTCAATGAGATCCGCGGCGACCTGACGCATCCCAAAACTCACGGCCACGACATCTATGAAAAGCTGGAACAGATCGAACCGCGCTCCGTCATCGAGGCGGTTGCCGAATATATGGTCCGGTTTCACGAGGCGGAAGGAACGCTCTATCCATACTGGCTATTCGGCTGGAACTACTTGAATCCTCGGACAACTTCCTATGAGATTTTCATTGTCAACGAGCAGCAGTTCTGCTTCTCCTTGCAGGCACTCGGGTTTCAAATCAGCGCGGCGATTCGAAGCAAAATAGCGCCGTGGCAAGCTCCCTATCTGGGAACCTACCAAGGCTATTCAACGCTGAGGCAGATGCTGAGCGAGATTCATCATTGTCAACCCAAGGCTGACCGATTTCCGCTCATGCCGATTCTCTGTCGGCGCTGGTGGATGCCGGAGCATCAACTCAAATGCGGCCACGTCACGACGGCGGCCATCCAGGTTGCAAAAGGCGCTTAGACTGACAGTCGACTCCGATCGATTGCATTTTCACTGTCCAGTTGACAATAGGGCGTCCCTAATTCCAATCGGCTCCCATTCCTATGCCGCAGGTGGCTACGTGCGCGGTGCCAGCGTGAGGTCGTATCGCTCGTCCGGCTTCGTGAAATACCGGATCGCATCGGCATAGTCTGGCGTGCGAATCGAAAACTCGCGGACGGCGCGGTACAGGTTAGCGGCGGCGAGTTCAGCGGCCATTACAGCTTGATCATGAGGTTCAGGAACACAGTGGGCTGCATATTCGGATGTGACTGAGCAGCATCAGTATCGCCAGCGTATGACGAATCAACTGCAGGTCCAGCGCCCGAGCCGCTATAGCCGTACGGCTGAATAAACTCGTCGCCAGGATTTGTGCCGCTGTTGTCCGCAGTTGAATCTCGTGCACCCAATTGATGGTTGTGGCTTTGGATACCGCTCTGCTGACCTGTAAGCGTAACCGCTTCAGTACCAACCGCTGCCATCAGCGCGCGAGCCGTCAGGGAAAGTCCCGAACCGGCTACGCCGATCGCTCGCCCTAAAATTAGGCCGAGCTTCAGACGCTTGTTGGCATTAAAGTCTGCAAGCGCATTAGCACCGCGCGTGGAAATTGCGCCTGTGGATGTGAAAATTGGCGCGAAAGTATTGCTTACGTTGTTCCAGATCAATTGGAATAGGGCGGATGTATCCGCATTGGCTCTCGTCGTCGAGCCGGATATAGCATTGCCAATCGTGCCATCGTCTGCCATTACCCAGCCCGTTTTTGCTGTGGGCTGCAGCGTAAGCAAACAAGTTCCAGTATCCGGAATGAGATATTGCGAAAGTGTCGCCAATTGCGCCTGCACTGCCGACAGCGCGGCACCGCTCAAATCCACAGTGACCGTCACAGATCCCAGCGGCACCGAATTCAGCCGGAAGCTATAAGACTCCGCCACCTGGAGCGATGAGTTCCGCAGCGCATGGACGTACGTCGGCGTCGAATAGATGGCGAACAGGATTCCGCCGGCATCGGGATCGCCGGCCCAGATTCCAATCTCGCCGACGTTATAGGGAGTGCTGCCATACTCCGGAAAGAGCGCGGCGAGCG
>CAZOOK010000072.1:0-13207 GCA_964581385.1 uncultured Salinisphaerales bacterium | reverse complement strand
GCCGACCTCGCCGACTCCGCCGCCGACCACGCCTCCGCCGACCACGCCGCCGACCTCGCCGCCGACCTCGCCGCCGACCTCGCCTCCGCCGACCACGCCGCCGACCTCGCCGCCGACCTCGCCGCCAACTCCGCCGCCGAAAGCTCTTCGTTCGTCGCGCTCCCATCCAACCATTTCCGGCGCGTCTCGACTGCAATGCGGGGTCGGTGGTCATCCGGTGCGAATGCGTACCAGTTCGGAAGCGCCCGTTCTGCGCAATCGCAGGCGAAAAGCCACTTCTCGCGATCCGTCAGGACGCCATCGCAGAGGTAGGTCCAGATGGCCCAGTCGGGTTTGGCAGTCTCCAGGATTTCGCGGATGGTGGCGCAATTCTGCGAGGCCCATTTGTAGCCTTCATCGCAGGCTTTGTTTGCCCTCAGCCAGTCGCGTGCAGTTTTGTTCAGCTTGAGTTTCATGTTCTTCTCCCCACTCCCTCTCCGCCAACCTCCCCTCGTCCCACTCGTCCCGCGTCCAGATGATCCGCGTTCATGCCGGATCGTCCGTGATTTCGCGGCCAGTGTTGATCTCGACGCGCCGGCAGCGATCGTCCCAAAGCTCAATCATGCCGTAATCCTTCTCAGCCGTAATCGGGAGTTCGATGCCGAAAACCTTGCGGCACCACGATTTGATGGCCTTCTCTGATTCTACACGCTCAGGATTCCCAGATGACACCCTGGCGGTGAAGATCTTGACGACGTATCCGCAGATAAGCCAGCCCCGGACGCGCTGGACCATCAATGGAATCGGCTCCCCGATGTGGGCAGCGCCTTTCCAAAAATCATAGATTGCCAAAGTTCCATCCAAATCAACTCCAATCCATTCATTCATCTCGTCTCTCCTGTTGTTGTGTTCTGCGAATACCGCACTTCGTAGTCGTTCGCCCTCGCGATGATGTGCGCCACGTCCCACAGATCTTCCGTCCACAGGATGCGCGGCCTCAATTCCTCGATGCCCCGTGCGGGCGCTGGGAGGGGCCTTGCGGGGGTCGGGGCGTTCGGACGGTCAATCATACGACTGCGCCTCCGATCCTTCGCCCTTGCCAACCTTGACGACAGGCGGAGGCCGAAATCCTTCCGGCGCGGGAGGGATCTTCCACTCCAAATTGGAGGCCTCGTCCTTGCTGACCTCCCAAAATCGCATCCGATACCGCTGGGTGATCGGTCGGCAAACATCGCGAACGTCGTCGCGCAATCGAGCATCCCGTGCCCTGGGATGCGGCAATTCCTGCTCTTCCCATGGTCCTAGGTCCTCGACCCTCGCGAGCCGTCCGGCGTATTGCGGATCGCGAATCCTGGCCCAGGCCAGACGCTCGAGCTCTGGCGTGAAGTACGGCGCGAACCAGAGGACGCGATTTCCAGAGCGTGCGATGTAGATCAATCGGCGCTTGGCCGTGCAGACCCCGCAAAGAAGCGCGAGCCCGAGTTTCGGTGGCGGGATTGGTGTGGTGACGTTCTCGGGATTGTCGGTGAAATCCTGGCACCATGTTCGCCAGCAGGCCGGACAAGTCCCGTTGAGGCGAAAATGCCGGTGCTCGCCGACGATGCGCTCTCGCATCCATTTGATTCCGTCGATTGGTGCCTCAATCATCGCGCTGGCCTCTTTCGGTTTTCAATCTCTCGTGATACCCATCTTTGGCAATCTGCCTTCAATACGGCTCGCCAATCTTGAATTCCTTTCCATCCGCGCCCATCGTGGGTATTGAATGATTCGCGCCAACGATCTTCCCCCCATTGGAATCTTGGTTCTTCCGGGAATGGAATTGATCTTGTAGCCATCTCCGCACAGAATGCGAAGTATTCTTCGCGGGTTGGGGGATCTACTAAAATTGTTTGTTTAGGCGGGGGGAAGATTCCCCTGTAATGTTTTTCAACAGATGATTCGATCCAAAGAATTGCAGCATCTGGAGTTATTCCGGCTTTCTCAAACTTTCCAAATGAGAGTTTCGCGGATGCTTTCGTAACGCGCTCTTTCCGCTCGTGCCGATCTGTGGTCCATATATGCCATGCTGCAATGAATTCCGGCGTCTGAAATTGCAGCGGGATCATGTCGTCCAACTCGTCGGGTTGGAAGTTCGGTTTTTTTGTCGTTCGTCTTGTTGTTTCTTGGAGAACCTTAGAAGGAGTACCTTGAGGGGAGTACCTTACTGTCCCGTTTGGGGGGACGGGTGGGTGTCCCGTTTGGGGGGACACCTCCTGTCCCGTTTGGGGGGACAGGTCCTCATTTGGGACGGGTGGTAACCTGTCCCGTTTGGGGGGACGGGTAACCCCCTCAACCTGTCCCTTTTGGGGGGACGGGTTCCAGTGGCTTTCTAGGGTGATTCGGTAGATTGTTGGGCACCCGATCTTCGATTCCCGCTCAAGCATTCCACGGGATTCAAGCACCCTAATTGCGGTGAATAGGGTATCTCGCTTAATCCGGCAAATTGTCGCCATAGATTCGGCGCTGGCATAGCATTCGCCGCCATTGGCGCGGCGGGAGATATGGCAGAAGACGCGGAACTCCTGTACCGTCAAACCAGCCTCATCAAGGCTGGAATGGATGAAGGATGATCCGTCTTTCTTCTGCTCTGGATTCACGCCGCTTCCGCCGCTTCTGCTGCTGCTTCTGCCGCATCAATAATGGTTATTGCTCCCTCTATCGCTTTTATCGCAACCTCAAAAACGATTCCAGCATCTCTACCCATCTGGCGGGCGGTGTAGGCTGTAAACGTCCGCAAAAACTCTTCTGGCGAGAAAGAGACGCCTGAGCGATTGAAGCACTTATGGACATAAGGCCCTACTTCCCTAGCAAAAGAAACAAAATCCTCTGTTTCTTTGTGGCAATCTTCACAAAGAACAATAAGGTCATTTTCTTCGCATTCCCAAATCTTCTTTCCTTTTGGATACCTCTTGTGGTGGACGTGGAGCGTCTTCTCTGTGTCATCGCAAACACAACACCTGAATTCAAACTTCTCAAGCGTCTTTAACCGCATCGCCTGCCACTTCGGGTGTTTGTACTCGTCAGCCTTGGTCATCGTATCCTCCAGACAGTATCCTCCAGACAAACGCCCCCTGGGGTCCCTGGTGAGACTGGCCACCATCCGGAGACGGTGCAGGGCTGCCCAGGGGGCTCAGGTTGTCGTCGGGCGGCTTCGGGTCTCACTCCGGGCCGCTATGGTTTCCCCGTCTTCCCGAGGTGCCAGCCGGTGTACGGCGTCAAGTCCGAGGTCTTTCCCTCGCGTCAGCCGGTCCACTACCAGCATGCACCGTCTATCCGGCGTGTCGCTCGCGTCCGAGCTTCCCCAAATCTACTTCCCCGCGCCGTCCCGCGCAACTACTTCGCAGGCCAGATCGTCACTGGCAGGCCCATCGCGGCCATGTGCTTCGCGGTCCGGTTGAACTCCTTCGTCCGGTGGCCCTTCGCGTCCTCGATCACCTGGACGCCATCCCGCAGGTAGACGAAATCCGCCTTGTAGGCGCCGATCTGGACGCCCTGGACGAGGAGAGGGAACTTCACCCCGTGCCGTAGCCTGGAAATCTCCCCGACCCGTTCCTGGATCCTCAGATCGTTCCACCGCCGGAGCTCCAACCCGCTGTCGAACGTCTCGCCATCCTGGACGCGCTTCCGGTTGCCCATCTTGGACCGCTTCCGCTCGCCGCGGATCTGGGCAAGGGCGGCGGCGATGTCTTCGGGGCTGGAATTCACCATCTCAATTCCCTCCTCAGTGCCGCGATTTCCCGCCGGCGGCGCCATGCTTCGGCCTGGGCAACTTTCCCCTCGCCAAACCGGAAGTCTCCACCATGCTTGAATTCGTGGAAAAGCCGTTCCTTCTCAGCAAGGATCGCAGCGACCTTTTGCGGGTCTCGTGGGCGCGGTGGGCGCCATCCGCTGTCCTCGAACTCGTCGCATTCCAGGATCAGCCCGGACGGGTCGTCGCACGGGCAGCATTCGTGCCCGCACGCGCTCCCGTGGACGCACTCCTTCCGGCTCATCGGCTCGCCTGCTCGTCGTGCTCGGTGGGGGTCATCCGAACAGATCCATCTGGTCGCGCTCCGGCTTGAGGCATCCCGGCGAGAACCAGATCCTCTCGCGGTCGTCCGCCCCCTGGTAGCCGCCGCCTTTGGCCCACGTCTCGATAGTCCATCCCATCAGCTCCAGCTCGTTGTGCTCCCCGTCGTGCCCGCAGAGGGCAATCCGGAGCATCGGGTCGCCGCCGTTGGCTATGCACCACGCCCGGACATCGCCGGAGACTGTGCTGGAGTCGTGAGCGTACACCGCGCCGGTCAGCGAGTACGGGGGATCCAGGAGCACGGCAGCAGGTCCGTTGCGTGTCATGGTGCCGGGCGACATGATCCGCTCCCAATCCCCGCAGCACACGCGAGCCTCGCCCATACGCTCCTGGAGTTCGCGGAACCACTCCTGGAGCCATTCGAGCTTCCGGTTCACGCCCTGGCCACCATTGCCGAGGTGCGGGAGCTGCCGGTTCACGCCCTGGCCACCGTCGCCGAGGTGCGGGAGCTGCCGGTTCACGCCCTGGCCACCATTGCCGAGAGTCAGCGCGGGAGTCCCGTCATCGTCCGGCTCTGCGTGCCACGGGCCGTCACCAGCGCACCAGCCGCTGCCAATCCAAGAACACGCACCCCAGATCCACCATCCAGCCGTGCGGGGCTCACAGTAGGCGGGATCAGCCATGAGTCGGCCCGCCAACTTCGCCGCGTTGGTGACCAGCCAGAGATGGCGGGCGTGCAGGTCACACTCGTTGACTGGATGAAGCGCCGCTTCCGCCACTGCTTCTGGATCCTCTGCCATGGAGCGCCAGACGTTCGCGATATTTCCATCCAGGTCGTTCACAGTCGCCCATCCTGCGTATTCCGTGGGCTGGTTGAGCCAGACAGCGCCAGAACCGAAGAAAGGCTCGACGTAGTTTCCGCAGTCGGCACCGAATCGCGACCAGATGAGTTCAGCGGCTTTCGATTTGCCTCCAAAATAAGGGAAAGGGGCCTTCACCACGTCACAACACCCGTCAGGCCAGCGGCGAAGCACCAGTACGCCCCGCGCCTCCAATTGCCGTCCACAAAGTACGGCACGGCGGCGCAAAGATCCAGCGTCAGGAGGATCGACGGGAAGATCTGTTGGCGGGTCACTTCCGCACCCCAATGCTCTTCGCCTTCCTAATCCGGTTCGTCAAACTCTGCACATCATCCCCGCGGGCCGTCGCAAGCTGTGCCTGGAGATCGCGGATCGTGCTGGCCTTCTCCTCAGTGGTGCGGAAGGCTCGCGGGAGGTGGACGGTAGTGCCGTAGTAGAGGTTCTGGAATGCCATTAGGAGTCCGCCTCGTCCACTGCGAGGAGTAGAGCGTCTGCCGCCGCATCGAGTCGGTCCAGCGCTTTTTCGAACTGCTCGCCTCTCACCGTGTACGAAAAACGTTGCGCGTCCCGCCATGCGACCGCGGCGAGGACAATCTTTTCTGCTTGTGCCGGGGTCACTTCCGTAACCCTTGCACCACGATCTGCCCCATGATCTTCTCCTTCGGTCCAAGCGCTTTCAGCCCAATAACATCACAAAGGACCGACCGTTCAACCGACTGCGCCAGTGTTGCCCATTCATCGCGACGCAACGTCAGGTCCACGCGGATTGTGACGAGATCCGTTATTGCCTCAGTGCGGATGACGCCTGTTTCCAAGCCATCCTTTGCGATGCGCTTGCCGGAACTCATGCGAACAGAGCCCGCGCGCATCCATCCACCGCGTCCTGTTGCGGAGTGGTCAGGATGTCGCCGAAATTCGGCCTGCGCGTCTTGGCAAGTTTGGCCCGCTCGCACAGATGTGCGTCTGGTCCCCAAGCCTTCTGGGCGCCCTCGAACATGGGGCACTTGGCGTAGCAGGCCACGGATGGAGGGTATTCGGTCTCGCCGGCGTTCACCTCCGCACTCCCAGTTTCGTCCCCGCCCGCACGCTACGCCCGCTGACGCTCCCATGCCGAGAGTCCCAGTAGTCGACGAACGCCGCTTTCTGGGCCTCCTTGATTGCGTGCGCCCGGCCTTCTGGCGAGTGGTAGAGCAGGCGGACCGGGACGGTGATCTCCACGATTTCCTCGATCATCCTGGAGGCCTTCACCCGCGCACCGCACTTTCCCGCGCTTCGAGGAAGCGGATGATGTCGGAGACGAAAATCCAGCGCTGGACATGGCTGCTTAGAACCACTCCATCTGTCCCGTACTGGATTGCTTTACCGATCATGCATTGCGCTTCCAGGAGGGTCCAGACGGGACAGAACAAGTTCGCAATCCTGGACTCCGGCTGCACCGTCTCGATCATGGCCCCGGAGAGGTCGGCCACGATTTCGCGGACGCGGGTGGAGATGGGGGTCATCAATGCACCTTCGTTCCGTGTTCGCGCATCGGCATAAGCACTCCAATCCATCCGTCGCCCCTGATGGGGATCTGCTGAAGCGGGGACGCTCCGTGACAGATCTGGATCGGTCCCGGAAGGATCGCGATGCGATGGAGGAGAAAGGAGTCGATCCAAGCGGGACCGAATGCCACCGCTTCCGAAATCTGCACCTTGCCCGTCTTTCCGCATTCCAGGCATCCGCCTTCGCCGTCCTGTTGGCCTCCAGTCGATCCAGTCCCGTCGCACTCCTCGCATTCGACCGTGTAGTCGTGCGATCCTCCATGCCAGTGGTGCGTCAGCTCGATCTCTCCATCTCCGCCGCAGGATGGGCAAGCCTGTTGTTTTCCTGTGCCCGCGCAGTCGGGACAATCGCCTTCGCGCATCGGAATTGGTGTCGGAAGATCTTCCCACAGGGTAGCCGCCCGCTCGACATGAGCGTCGATTGCGGCTACCATCTTATCCAGGAACGTCAAGTCCTCGGAATCAGGAGCGTTTGTTGCGGCTCGGATTCCGATGTTGCCATCGGTCACCCATGCAAATCCACCTTTGACGATGACGCGATTGATTGGCTCGCGATCCTCGTGACAGAACTTGGCAAGTATTTCGATCTCCATCTCCCCCTCCATTTCTCCCCTTCGGGAATCCGCGCCGTCCCCATCGAAGAGGCCCCGCTTTCTGGGTGGCGCGTGGCGCTACTTGATTGTGGTCGTCTTGTTCCCTGGGATCGCTTCGAAAGCGCACTTCATCCCAGCTTCGACCATTTCTGCATAAGCAATTTCCGTCGCGCTCGCATCTTCACGCTTCAGATTGTCGACCTCGACGTGAAGGATTTTCCCCTCTTGCTGAATCCTTGCGATCAAGTAGACCATCTCTCTACCTCCCCTGCAACCGGCAGGCGCGGTGCTCTCGCGAGCGTGCAATTCTCCCGAGCACGGAACTGTACCGCGTCGGGATGGCTCACTCCCCCACAAAGCAATGGGAGTGGTGCCGTCAGATCCCGCCCCGGCACCGGAAGAATACCGGGCCGGGGCACCCTTCGCGCAGGGATGTACGAAGAAACCTGCGCGTCGAGGTCAAAACTCCATTTGCTTCTCCGCCCACGCCGGAAGATCGAGCCGACGGAACTTGACCACGTCCACCAACCCCAGCGGGGAAGCGATGGCGGCGGCGATCTCCTCGACCCGCTCGACGGTGACCTTCCAGCACCAGAGGAGACAGGTTTCGTCAATCTCGACCACCTCAACCCTTGGGAACATGGTCCCGCTCTCGGCCAGCAGGAACGACACGCGAGGCTCTTGGATTCCCGCCTCCCGCGCGAGGCCGAAGAAAAGCCCCGCCTGGAAGCGGTACCGGGAGCGGATGAAGTCGCGGTCGAAGCTGGCGAAATTTCCGCCGTTGAGGTACTTCAGGTCCGGGAAGTGCGAGCCGATCCGGATGTCGGGCCGCGTCTGGACCTTGAGGCCCGCGATCTCTCCGCGCAGGGTCACTTGGAACTCGGCGACCTCGTCACCTCGCACCGCTTCGATGGCCTCGCGAACCCGTGGGAGCGTGACGCGGATCTGCTTTTCCTGTTCGCTGGACAGAATCTGCTTTCCGCCGTTCGCCTCCACCCATGCCTTTCCTTCCTTCGTGCGTCCATCGAGTCCTTCCGGCTTGACTGCGAACTTCTCCGCGAACGCATCCTCGCCAGCGGTCAGCAGGAGGTCGAGAGCCGACCCGCCCGCCATCGCCGCCGACCCGCCCCCCTGGTAGGCGCTCTCCAGGTGTTTCGCGCTCCACGCCTCGCGGGACATAGAATCCCAGTCGTCCAGCGCGGATGAGCCCAGAAAGCCGGGGATGGCGTAGTCCTTCCAGGAAAGATCGCGGATGAGTTCGGCGGTCATGCTCGCACCGCTCGGAAAATCTCCCGCGTGATCTCGATGTCTGTCATCGCGTTGTGCAGGCCATTCGCTTCGGTCAATTCCTGGACGCGATCAAATTCGAGAACATGGTTCGCAACTGTCCCGAGCTTGAAGTTCTCCATTCCAGCCCGCTGGTCGGCGAGCTTGAGGAGCGCGAGCCCCATCACATCCACCGTGCCGGACCAGAACCACGACCCGAAGAACTTGTCGCCGTTGCGCTCGAACAGTTGCCGGACGAACTCGTTGTCGAAGGGCGCGTTGTACCCGCTGAAAATCGCTTTGTCCGCCTTGTCGAACTTCGAGACGTGCGCTCCCAGGAAATCCACGAAATCATGGAAGGCGTCCGGTTCCGGCTTGAACCCTCGGATCTCCTCGACCGTGTGGCCGGAGATCTCCAGAGCCTTCGCATCGCAAGCACAAGTCGAGGCAGGCCGAACGAATGTCTCGAACCTTCCCGCCTCCACGCCGTCGATCTCCATGATGGCCGCGATCTGGATGATCCCGTGCCGCTTGGCGTCAAGTCCTGTCGTCTCGGTGTCGATGAAACAGATCTTCATGGCGCCATCCCTTCCAGGCCAGCGACGGGCGCGGCCTTCGTGCGGCCAGCGGCCAGCTCGCGAGCCTTCTTCTGTTCGGGTGTCTCGGCGGGCGGCGCGGGCGGCTCCCCGTTCGGCCCCTTGCCCTTGGAGTCCATCACCTCGCGCCATGTCGTCTCACCTTCCTTGAGGGCGTTGAACAGGTCGCGCAAGGTCTGCTGTTCTTTCGCCGTCAGGAGCTTGGCGTCGTGACCCAGGAAGACCTTGAGCTGTTCGACCGACACGCCCTGCCGACCGAAGGCGTCGAAGATCTGCTTCTTCGCCCGCTCTGGATCCTGGGCGTCCCGATTGGCTCGCGTCGTCCAGCACTCCTCCATCACCTCGTCCAGGATGTCTCCAGGGACCAAGCGGAGGGAGAGCGTCCGATACGCCTTGGACACCAGCGCGTTGACCTTGTTGAGGATGTCGTCGTCGGATGCGCGAACCGTGTGGACTGGCTTCCCGTAGGAATTTGTCCGCGTCGAAAGCGCCTTCTCGCCGTCCTTGAGGAACGACCGCTCGACCGTCTTCGCGACCGTCACGTCGGCAGGCCATGTCGTGTTGGACTCCAGGTCGGTGGCAGATACGCGGATGATGCGCCGGTCGGCGTCGTCAAACACGGTGATCGCCTCCACGATGCAATTCCCCATCGCACGCACGGCGGCTTCGGCCAAGCGGATCGACGGGCCGGTGGGCCACTTGGATTCGTCCTTCCCGATGGGCTTTCGGTAGATCGCCACATCCGCGAAGCCGGGGCGCTTGGCGTCCTTGATGAGCCGTTCGCGCACTTGGTCCAGGTCACGGGGCCGGGCAAAGGCGACCGTGTACCGGGCCTCCACCAGTGCCTTCGCTTGGACGGCAAGGACGGAGGAGGAGGTTTCGACAACGGCGAGCGCGGTCGATTCTGTTGTGGTGGGTAGCTGGTCGTTCATCCCTCGCCCCCTTCAGCGCCCGCCTCGTCCAGCAGGTCCGGCGCCCGCTCGACCGGCTCGACATGGATACCCTGGTAGCCCAGAGCGCGGACCGTGGGCGCGTCGATGGGAGAGGCGTCCCAGGTGGTGGCCGACGCGATGGCGAGCGCCTGAGCTCGCGTGCTGGCCTGGACGATGCGCGGGGGCAAGCCCTCGGCTTTGGGGGAGAGGAGGTAAGGTCTGATGCTCATGATTTGGCTTTCTGCTTGTTCTGGAGGTCGGGGCGCCCGAGGTCGGGGCGCCCGAGGTCGGCGGGGGTGAGCTCGTAGCCATCGTGAGCGGCGACCGACAGGATTCCGTCGATCCGACCCGTCGGGGTTCGCCTGTGGCCATGGATCAGGCTGGAGAGGTAGCTCTCCCCAATGAGCAGGTATTTCGCGAGCGCCGGGCGCTTGCGGTCCTTCCAGTCGGTCGCTTTTTTGCTCCAGGGTTTGGCCTGGGGCGGGTTGTCACGATGCGTCGCCATGATGGATCCTCCTGGGCTTCTGGCCCTCCAATCAATCTAACGTGGTGGCGACAGAAATGCAACTATTTTGATCTTTTTTTGGGACTCGCAAAAAAGTGAAAAAAATGTTTGCTTTCCGCTTTTTTCGAGGGTATGTTATAGGAGTCGGGGCGAACAACCCCGGCCCTCTGGTCGAGGACGAAACAGGAGAGACATCATGAGCAAGCACACATACATCATCGCCGCACGCAACGACGCATTTGGCACTGAGGGATCGACTGCATACGTCGGTACGGAGCGCGGCGCTCGCAGGGCGGCAAACAAGATCGCCCGCCTCGCTGGACATGGATGGACCGCCGTCGTCCACCTCTGGACCGAGAGCTACACCCCGGCGATCTAACCCCTCCGCCCTCCCCACGGAGGGCAACCCCCGGCCCGGCCCGCATGGGCACGTCTCTCCAGACATGCGGGAGACCACGGGCCGGGCACCACTTGCACCACACCGCGCCCGGCGGATCCGGGAGAAGGAGATGAAATGCGTCTTTTCCTCAAATTGCTCGCCGTCGCCACGCTGGCCGGATTCCTGGTCGCTTGGCTCGGTTTCGTCGGCCCATGGTGCATCAGCTCCATCCACACCGAACTCGTCATCGGGTGGTCGGTTGCGACCGTCATCCTTGTCCTCATTGGCATCAGCATCCTCGCGCAGAAGCTGACCGCCTTTTTCAAACCGCGCACCATCGAAGGAGAATCGAAATGAAGAGTCGAATCTTGGGATTGTTCTTGGCCTTGCTGGCCGTTCCCGTGCTGACTGGCTGCTACGAAAAAGTTCCCGCTGGGAACGTGGGCATCAAGATCTACCTGCTGGGCGGATCGAAGGGCGTGGACCACGAGGTCGTCGGAGTCGGTCGCTACTGGATCGGCATGAACGAAGATCTCGTCTTGTTCCCGACGTACCAGCAGACCTACCAATTCACCGCTGCCACCACCGAAGGAAAGCCGGTGGACGAATCGTTCACCTTTCAGACCTCGGAAGGGCTGTCGGTGAACATGGACATGGGCGTATCCTACCAGATCGACCCTGACCATGTGGCCGACCTCTACCAGAAGTTCCGCAAGGGCCCGGACGAGATCACCGAAGGGTTTTTGCGCAACATCATCCGTGACGATCTGAACAAGCTGGGTGCGAAGGACTCGATTGCCGGAATTCTGGGCGCCGGGAAACAAAAGATGTTCGACACCCTGCAATCGCAGGTAGCCGCCGACGTGAAGATGATCGGGCTGAAGAACCTCCGCCTGTTCACGATCGGCGAACTTCGCCTTCCGAAGACCGTCAAGGATGCCATCGACGCCAAGATCACCGCGAACCAGAAGGCGAACCAAGCGCAAAACGAACTTGCCGTATCGCAGGCCGAAGCGGCGAAGGTTGTGGCCGAAGCGCAAGGGCAGGCCCAAGCCAATACGCTGAAACAGAAGACGCTCACGCCGGAACTGATCCAATGGGCCGCAATCGAGAAATGGGACGGCAAGCTCCCGAACGTCTCGGGCGGCGCGATTCCGTTCATCAACGTCAAGTAGCCCCCACCCTCTCCCCGGATCAAGTACCGAGGGGAGGGGATTCACCATCGTACCACCACCAGGAGACAGAAAATGTCATATCTTCCGCCGAAAATCCTCGTCGAGTCCGTCAAAATCACCAATCTCATCCACGAGGGCGGCAACTACCAGACAGTTGTGGAGTATGCCCAGATGGAGGGTACGAACCACCAGTACCGCAGCGTCGTCACGGTTACCGACATCTACTCCATTGTCCTCGTCCAAACGCTCCTGGCGGCCCTGGAAACGGCGCAGAACAGGACCGCGGAGCTGGAGGACGCGGCCACCAGCGCGAAGGAGCGGTACGAGGCTGACCTCCAGAGCCTGCGGGACGAGCTATCCCAGTCCAACCGACGCTTGGACGCGGTGCTCATCGCGGCGGAAGACGGGACCCTGATGGTTTCGAGCGCCATCCTCAGCGCGACAGAGCTTCCGACTACAGCGGAGATTTCGGACCAGGAAATTCTGGACACGCTCGCTGCCGCTGGCCCACAGCAGGATTCCGGCTCGGCGCTGGTGGGGGTGGAGTGCTATGTGTGGGGGAATCCCGAGCATCCAGAGATCGGAGTCCAAGGCCCATGCAAAATCGACAAGTTTTGCCCCGAACCCGGAGCCCCAGGATATTACGAAGTTTGGGACAAATCAATCACCGGCTGTTGCTTCGATCACGCCCGTCCCGTCGCCCTGGGCCTCCCCTCATGATCCCCCCACGCCACGCCGACCGCCTCTTCGGCGGAATCCTCGTCCTGGTGGGCATCGCCGCCCTTGCTCTCCTGGGTGGGATGGCCCGGGATGCGTGGAGGTACTACCACCCCGTGGCCCGCGTGACCGTCGAACAGGTGATCGACCCCGCGCCGATCCGTGGGATTTGCGATTACATCCCGGAGCATCGCGGATGCCCGGAAGCAAAGAAAGAGGGGAAGTGATGGAAGGGAAATTCACGCCGGGGCCATGGTTCGCGGTGAACAATGGAGTCTACTGGGAAGTCGGAACCAGCCCAGATAGGTACTCACCAAAAATTGGCGATGTATGCGCATCAAAGTATCTCGGAAAAGATGAATGCCCTGTAAACGGACTCTTGGTCGAGAAAGCGAACGCCCATATTTTCGCTGCCGCCCCTGAGCTTTTGGATGCGCTGGAAGAGCTTCGGAGCGCGGCCATCGATCTGGACCAGGAAGACGGCGAATCTGTGAAGCTCTGCGAGAACGCGATCCACAAAGCCTGTCTCGCCATCGCCAAAGCTCGCGGGGTCACTCCATGATCCACGGCCACCTCACCTCCACTGACGCCATCCTCGCCTCCGCCATCGCCC
>CAZOOK010000071.1:0-13503 GCA_964581385.1 uncultured Salinisphaerales bacterium | reverse complement strand
TAAATACGCCGACGGCAGCGGCCAAATGCGACCAAGACGAATGACTTGCTTTCACTGTGTTCCCCAATCGCTTTTTTTGCCGGACTGCCCGTTCAGCCATCTTTCGTGGCCTTGGCAGGATGCTACCAGTCCGGGTCAGCGTTTGCATACTCTTATCGCGGCGAGGTCAAAGCACGCATAGGACAGAGCCAACGGCATAATCATTCAGTTTTTACGCAAGTGTCGATAAGCGGCATGGGCCACCAAACTCCACTTAGGTGAAGCACTTTGCCCACGCCGCCGCTGAAACTCCCTGAGCTGTCCGCTCGCGCGGCGCTTGTCGGTTCCGCACGGCGGATTGCATCTGGGGGACATTCAAATAGCAGGGATCTCGCTGGTCCGGCGCGACGGAAACGACGTAAGCTACCGGTAGCGCTGCGCCTATGCAGGAATCGTCGCAGTGGTCACAGCAGCGCATGACACGCTCCAAAGAATTCGGTAGCCAGCTTCGCCAGCACAGAGAGAAGCAATGATCAGAGGCATTCATCACGTGGCTGTTCACGTCCGCGACATGGACCGGATGATGAAGTTCTACAAAGAGGCATTTGGCTTTGAAGTCGTCGGGGAACCGTTCAGCTGGAACGACAGCGAGTTCATCGACCGGATTGTGGACGTGCCGCGTTCGGCTGCCCGTGGCGCCATGCTGCGCGCCGGCAGCTGCTATATGGAGATCTTCCAGTACAGTGCCCCGCCGCCGACCTCAACTCAGCCGCTGCAGCCCTTCGACAAGGGCTACACGCATTTTTGTGTCGATGCCACCGATATCGAGCAGGAATACAAGCGTTTGAAGGGTCTGGGGATGACGTTCAATCAACCCGGCCCTATCGACGTCGGCCACGTGAAATCCATCTATGGCCGGGACCCGGAAGGCAATCTCATCGAAATCCAGCAGACCGCAGACCATTGCGATTTCCGAATGGACAAGTTGCCGCCTCTCGCCAAGTAGCCGCGCCTATCCAATTGGCAGTCAGACGTGCGCTTGTCTGTAAATGACACTCGATTTGATCGCGGGGCCGCTGGATGCGCGCGGACAGCGGGCCTGTGGCAAGCTCTAATATCACCTCGTGCAGGCCAATTTGTTCGAGACCTCGGCTGTTCGAGACCTCCGCCATAGACCGGCAAGGCGCACAGGCCTTTCATCGTCGGAGGTGAGGTGGCCGTCGGCGCACGGCAGAGGGCCGCACTTAAAGTATTAATCCGCTGATGACGAAGTCCGTAACTAGCGACGCGAGTAGCGTGGAGGGGCCCCGTTGCGAAGCAGCGGGGATCGTAGCGTCACGAGTCGGCGCAGTGGCGGCCTTTGGGGTGTATGGTTCATGAAGGGTGTCATGCGGTCCGCCACTCTCGACGACAAGTACCTGCAGCCCAGCGGACGCGTCTTCATCTCATCGAACCAGGCGCTCGTGCGTCTGCCGATCGACCAGGTGCGACGCGATCGCGCTGCGGGACTCAAAACTGCCTGCTACATCTCCGGTTATCGCGGTTCGCCGCTGGGCGTTTACGACTCGAACCTGTGGGCTGCGCAAAAGTTGCTGGACGAGCACGGCATCCGTTTCAATCCTGGTCTCAACGAAGAGTTGGCGGTCAGTGCCATCCGCGGTACGCAGGAACTCGATTGGTTCGGGAAATCCGGCTACGAAGGTGTGTTCGGGCTGTGGTATGGCAAAGGCATTGGCGTCGACCGCGCTTGCGAATCGCTCAAACTCGGTAATCTCGAGGGTGCATCGGCCAAGGGTGGCTTTCTGGCGGTGGCCGGTGACGATCATGGTGGAAAATCCTCGGACAGTGCGCACCAGTCGGAACACACGCTGATCGCGGCGCTGCTGCCGATCCTTTACCCGGCGACCATCAGCGAGATTATCGAGTTCGGCCTGTTCGGCTGGGCGATGTCGCGCTACAGCGGTTGCTATGTTGGGTTGAAGACCATCACTGATACCTTGGATCTTTCCGGCGCCATTGAGCTGCCGGACGCCTTCCGTCCCTACAGCACCCCCACTGACATCCAGCTGCCGCCGCAAGGGCTCAATCTGCGGCCGAACCTGCCGGCGCTGGTGGAAGAAGACTGGCTCGTTAATAAGCGCCTGCCGGCAGCGACCGCCTTCGCACGCGCCAACGGCATTGACCGCGCCGTGATCGATGGCGAGCGCCGCACTCTGACCATCGTCAGTGCAGGCAAGGCCTACCTCGACGTGCGCCAGGCGATGGCCGATCTCGGCCTCAACGATGAGACCTGCAAGCGCCTCGGCATCCGGCTCTACAAGCCGGGGCTAATCTGGCCGATGGATCACCTGCGTCTGGTCGAATTCACACAAGGCAGTACCGCGGTGCTAGTGGTTGAAGAGAAGCGCCCGGTCATGGAAGATCAGCTCGCGCGCGCACTGTACGGTGTCAGAGCGGACCGGCGCCCAGCGCTGATCGGCAAGCAAGACTTGCAAGGCGCGCCGCTGTTGTCCGCGGCGGGTGAGCTGACGGTTCCGCAGGTGCGCAACGCGATCAAGACGGTGCTGGAGCAGCTCGGCGTTCGCGACGAGCATGTCGAGACGCAATACGGCCAATTCCGCTCTATGGAAACGCGGGCGCTCACCGTCGGCAGCGGCACCAACCGCCCGGCCTACTTGTGCTCGGGCTGCCCGCACAACACCAGCACCAAGATTCCCGAAGGTTCGCGTGCGATGGGCGGCATCGGCTGCCACGGTCTGGTTGCAGTGGTAATGGACCGCAACACCATGCAGTTCATGCCGATGGGACACGAAGGCTCGCCTTGGGTCTCGGTCGGGCAGTTCGTCGACACACCGCACATGTTCCAGAATATGGGCGACGGTACGTACTCGCATTCCGGCATCCTGGCGATCCGCGCCGCTGTGGCCGCCAAGGCCAACATCACCTACAAGGTGCTGTACAACGACGCTGTGGCGATGACGGGCGGCCAGCCGGTCGAGCTGGGCATCTCCCCGGTCGACATGGTCAACCAGCTGCTCTCCGAGGGTGTGCGGCCGGTGCGTCTAGTCACCGACGAGCCCGACAAGTATGCCGGCGTCAAGCTGCCACCGAACACCAGCGTCCACCACCGCGACGAGCTCGACCCGATCCAGCGCGAGCTGCGTGAGGTCAAGGGCGTTTCCGGCATCGTCTACGAACAGACCTGCGCCACTGAAAAACGCCGCCGCCGCAAGCGCGGCCTGATGCCCAATCCGGATAAGCGCATCTTCATCAACCCTGACGTGTGCGAAGGCTGCGGCGACTGCTCGGTGCAATCCAACTGCATCAGCATCGAGCCGCTGGAGACGGAATTCGGCCGCAAGCGCAAGATCGATCAATCCACTTGCAACAAGGACTACAGCTGCATCAAAGGATTTTGTCCATCGTTCGTCAGTGTGACCGGTGCCAAAATTGCGGTTCGCTCCAGCGGCGATCCCGAGCGTCTCAAACAGCTGATCGCCAGTCTGCCGCAACCGTCTCTCGCAGCGCTCGATGCGAGGGGTTACAACATCCTGGTCGGCGGTGTCGGCGGCACCGGCGTGCTGACCATCGGCGCGCTGCTCGGCATGGCTGCGCATCTCGATGACAAGGGATGCACCGTGCTCGATATGACCGGCATGGCGCAAAAGGGCGGCGCCGTCACCAGCCACATCCGCATCGGGCCCGATCCCAAAGGGATCTATACCTCACGCCTTTCCGAGGGCATGACGGATCTGCTGATGGCCTGCGACATGATCGTGGGTTCGGGTGCGACCGTGCTGAAAACCATGCGTCCCGGCCACACCGCAGCGATTCTCAACACCGATGTCGCGCCGACCGGCGATTTCCAGTCCAACAAGAACATCGACTTGGGCGAGGGAAAGATGCGGGCGGCGGTTATTGAAGCGCTCGACGGCGGCCCGGTGTTCGAAGTTCATGCCGGCAAGCTCGCCACCAAGCTCACCGGCGACAGCATCGGCACCAACGTGTTCATGCTGGGCTATGCGGCGCAAAAGGGTTTGCTGCCGCTTTCGATCGCGTCGATCCAGGAAGCGATCCGCCTGAACGGAACCTTCATCGAAGGCAATCTGCGCACCTTCGCACTCGGACGTCTGGCGGCGCACAACCCCGAAGCGCTGGCGGCTGAGCTGAACAGCAGCCCGGATGAGATCGTGCCGCTCAACACGGTGGATGACGTGCTGGCCAGCCGCATTCGCCTGCTAACCGCGTATCAAGATTCGAAATATGCCAACCGCTATCGCGATTTCGTCAACGATGTGCGCAAGCGCGTGAGTGCACTGAAGCTCAGAGACGGTGAGACCTTCGTGCGCGAAGTCGCGCTCACGCTTTCGCGCTTGATGGCCTACAAGGACGAATACGAAGTCGCCCGTCTGTATACCGATCCGAAATTCATGCAGCGCATCCGCGACCAATTCGCCGGCGACTTCAAGATGAGCTTCCATCTGGCGCCGCCGATGCTGCCGGGCAAGGATTCCTCCGGTCGTCCGAAGAAGCGCAGCTTCGGCCCTTGGACCATGAGCCTGTTCAAGCTGCTGCGGCCGATGAAGATTCTGCGCGGCACGCCTTTCGATCCGATCGGTTACTTCCCGGAACGCCGTGAGGAACGCCAGCTGATCGAAGAATATCGCGCGCTCATTAACCGAATCGTCGGCCGGCTCGATCCGGCCAAGTTGCCGGCCGCAATCGAACTGGCCCACGCCGCAGCGGAGATTCGCGGCTACGGTCCAGTGAAGATGGCGTCGATCAAAGACCATGAGTCCAAGTTAAAAAGCCTGCTGGAAGCATTCGAGACCGCATCTGCGCAACCGCAGTCGCGTGCCGCGTAGCTACAATAGCGGTATTCCAGCCAGCAGATAGTCAGTCCAGCCGATGCTCCTAACCCCTACTCAACAAGCCATCGCCGATAGCATGCGTGAATTCGCGCAGGAGCGCATCCGCCCGCACGCGGTGCGCTTCGAAGCGGCGCGGGCGTATCCGCCCGAACTGTTCCTAGAGCTCGCTGCGCTGGGCCTGATGGGCATGACCGCGCCTGAAGAAAAAGGCGGAGCGGGTGCCGATTACGTCTCCTACGCGCTGGCGCTGATGGAGATCGCGGCGGCGGATGGCGCGCTGTCGACCATCCTCTCCATTCAGAACAGCCTCATGGTGTCTGCGCTGCTAAAGGACGGCAGCCCGGAGCAGCAGGCCCGTTTTCTGCCCGACCTGATCGGCGGGCGCATGATCGGTGCCTTCGCACTGACCGAGGCGGATGCCGGCTCGGATGCTTCCGCCATTCGCACGCGCGCGACGAAGATCGACGGCGGTTATGTGCTGAACGGCAGCAAGCAGTTCATCAGCTCGGGCAAGATCGCCGGACTTGCGATCGCGTTCGCGGTGACGGATCCGGATGCCGGCAAGAAAGGCATTTCCGCTTTTCTGGTGCCCACGGATCGCCGCGGTTATATCGTCGACAAAGTCGAGCACAAGCTCGGCCAGCTGGCCTCGGATACCTGCAGCCTGCGCTTCGACGATCTGCGTATCGAGGCCGCACTGCGGCTCGGTGCGGAGGGACAGGGCTATCGCATCGCCTTGTCCAACCTTGAAGCGGGGCGCATCGGCATCGCCGCGCAGTCGATCGGCATGGCGCGGGCAGCGCTAGAGATCGCGGCCGGCTACGCCAAGGAACGGCGTTCTATGGGCAAGGCCATCATCGAGCATCAGGCGGTCGGCTTTCGCCTCGCTGATCTAGCCGCCCGGCTGGAAGCGGCGCGTCAGCTGGTGCTGCATGCCGCCTGCGTCAAAGACACCGGCGCGCCCTGCCTCAAGGAGGCCTCGATGGCCAAGCTGGTCGCGTCCGAGACCGCCGAGGCGGTCTGTTCCGGCGCCATCCAGACGCTGGGCGGCTACGGCTATCTCGAAGAGTTCGCGCTGGCCAAGATCTATCGCGACGTGCGCGTCTGCCAGATCTATGAGGGGACCTCGGATATCCAGCGCATGGTCATCGCCCGGTCTCTTTGAGATACGCGGCTGCGGATTTTCAATCAACGTTTGAAACAACATTTGTATTAGCGAGAGTGGAGCAATGAATCTACAAGGGGTTGCAGCAGTGGTGACCGGGGGCGCGTCGGGACTTGGCGCCGCGACGGCCGAAATGTTGGCGAGTCAGGGTGCACGCGTAACCCTCTTCGACATGAACGAGGAAGCCGGTCAGGCCCACGCGGCCAAACTCGGCGGACTGTTCGTGAAGGTGAATGTCACCGATCCTGCCAACGTCGGCGAAGCGCTCGACGCTGCCCAGCAGAAGCATGGCGTGGCGCGCGTGCTGGTCAACTGCGCTGGCATCGTACTTGGCTCCAAAACCGTGGGTCGCGACGCGGTGCCTCATCCCCTCGACCAGTTTCGCAAAGTGATCGAAGTCAACCTCATCGGGACTTTCAATACGATCGCCCAATTCGCCGCACGCTTGTCGAAGGCCGAGCCCGTGGGCGAAGAGCGGGGCGTGATCGTCAACACCGCGTCTGTGGCCGCCTTCGAAGGACAGGTCGGTCAGGCCGCTTATGCCGCATCCAAAGGCGGCGTGGTTGGTCTTACGCTGCCAGTGGCGCGCGATCTCGCGCAGTTCGGCATCCGTGTCGTCACCATCGCGCCCGGCATCTTCTGGACGCCGATGATGGCCGGACTGCCCAAAGAGGTGCAGGACTCTCTGGGCAAGCAGGTGCCGTTTCCGAGTCGTCTCGGCAAGCCCGAAGAATATGCGCAGATGGTCCAGAGCATCATCGGCAATCCCATGCTCAATGGCGAAACCATCCGCCTCGACGGCGCCATCCGGATGCCGCCGCGATAAGTTCAGCGGTCGCAGGTTTTTATAACGAGGGGTTTCGAGTGCGCCGGTCATCCTGGTGAGGGTGACATTCCCGGCCTCATCCTGATCCCCGCGGCCGCCGACAAGATGAAGATTCCGATGGTTGCATCGGGCGGCTTCGGCGATGGTCGCGGCTTGGTTGTGGCCCTGAGTCTGGACGCGGACGGCATCAACATGGGCCGCGCTTCTGCGCGACCGTAGAGGCGCCGATCCACAAGCACGTCAAGCAACTGCTGGTCGCCGACGACGAACGCGGCACCAATTTTGATTTTCCGCTCGCTGAAGAACACCGCGCACGTCAGCAAGAACAGCGTCTCGTCGTCGTTGTCCAGTGCCAGACTGGATCTGAATATGTCGCTTGCGTTATAGCGGAAAGCCCGCAATACTGCCCGCAAATAAAACCAACCAGATGGTTGTATTGCTGAGTGCACCAGGGCGCAACATTCGCCGAGTGCGAGAACAGGTAGCCCCGCATTGGAGGAAACGCATGACCGTTGCTGTCCCCGGAGTACCTCAGGCCACTGCCGCAACGCAGGGCTCCGATCCGCGCGAGAAGCTGGCGCTGCGCGTCAGAGCGCTGGGTGCAGAAGATGGGCAGTTCCGTGGTTCATTTCCGCTGGAAGCGATCAAAACGGCCAAGCATCAGCCGGGGTTACGGCTGGCGCAGATCGTGCAAATCGTCATGGAGGGATATGCAGATCGGCCAGCGCTGGGTCGACGCGCACGAGAGCTCGTGACCGATCCGGTCAGCGGCCGCAGAACTCTGCGATTGCTACCGAAGTTTGAAACCACGACATACAGCGAGGTTTGGGCACAGTCCCGTGCGGTTGCCGCCGAGTGGCACCATGACAGTCGAAATCCGCTCAAGACAGGCGATTTCGTCTGCATCCTGGGCTTCACGAGTCCGGAATACGCGAGCATTCTGCTAGCGAACATTTACCTGGGCGCGGTCAGTGTGCCCCTGCAGACGAGTGCTTCTGTACGCAACCACGCAGACATCATTGCAGAGACTGAAGCCCGCACCTTGGCTGTGAGTGTCGACTACCTCGACGCCGCCGTGAATGCCGTTTTCGCCTGCACGGTGCCGAAGCGTCTGGTGGTCTTCGACTATGACGCCCGCGACGATGATCAGCGCGAAAAGCTGGAATCGGCACGGCAGCGGCTGGCGGATGCCAAATGCCCAATTGCCGTGGACACGCTCGATGCCGTGGCGGAGCGCGGCAAGTCGCTGCCCGCGGCACCAATGTATATACCCAAGGCAGATGAAGATCCGCTGGCCTGGCTCTTTTATACGTCCGGCTCGACCGGTACTCCTAAAGGAGCGGTGTTTACTGAACGGCTGGTGATCGGCACTTGGCTTGCCGACGTGCCCATGCCCGTCATCACACTGAGCTTCATGCCGATGGCCCATCTCGTGGGCAACGGCTTCTTGCTGCTGGCATTGGCAAACGGCGGCACCAGTTATTGTTCGCCCAAGAGCGATTTGTCGACGCTGTTCGAGGACTTTTCACTGGCACGCCCCACCATGGCGACGCTGGTGCCCCGGGTTTGCGAGCTGTTCCATCGTCACTACCTCGGCGAAGTGGACCGCCGTATCGCGACCGGCGCCAGTGCCGACGCTGCCGCAGGTGATGTAAAAAAAGAGATGCGCGAGAAGTTGCTGGGCGGGAGATTGTTGTCGGCTGGCTGCGGCTCGGCGTCGTTGGCTCCGGAGACCTATGCGTTCATGGAGTCCATGCTCGACATGCATATGGTCATCGGCTATTCCTCCACGGAAATTGCGGGCGGAACCGTTCTCGTGGACTGGAAGGTGCAGCGTCCGCCCGTCATCGACTACAAGCTGGCCGACGTTCCCGAACTCGGCTACTTCCGTACCGACAAACCATACCCGCGTGGCGAGTTGCTGGTTAGGTCTGACCGCTTCATGGGTGGCTACTACAAACAACCCGATCTCACCGCGGAAAAGTTCGACGAGGAAGGCTTTTACAGAACCGGCGATGTCATGGCGGAACTGGGTCCCGACCATCTGGTTTACGTCGACCGGCGCAACAATGTTCTCAAGCTTTCGCAAGGCGAATTCGTTGCGATCTCGCGTCTGGAGGCGCTTTACTCGCACTGTCCCGAAATTCGACAGATCTATGTGTATGGCACCAGTGAGCGCTCGTTTCTGCTCGCCGTCGTCGTGCCGTCCGAAGCGCTGGTTGCCGAGCTCGGTCACGACGACAAAGGGTCTGAGCGGGCGAAGGCCACTCTCCGCCGTGCGCTGAAGAAGATTGCCGATGAGCAGAGCCTCAACGGTTATGAAGTGCCGCGTGATTTCCTGATTGAAACGGAGCCGTTCAGTTTGCAGAACGGCCTCCTGACGGAGGTCGGCAAGCATCAACGCCCAATGCTCAAGGAGCATTACGGTAAACGACTAGAGCTTCTGTACAGCAAGCTCGCTCAAGATCAAATCGACGAACTGCGCGCGTTGAGAACCGCTGGAGCGAATCGGCCCGTACTGGAAACCGTAACCCGCGCTCTACAAGCCACCCTCGGCGTATCCACTGCGGATGTGCGCCCCGATGCGAAATTTGCGGAGCTGGGCGGAGATTCTCTGTCGGCATTAGAGTATTCGCTCTTGCTCGACGAGATATTCGGCGTCGAGGTTCCAGTCGGTGTGATCCTCAACCCCGCCGGCAGCGTGCAGCGCATCGCGGACCATATCGAAGTTGAGCGCAACTCCCATGCGAACCGCCCCACGTTTGCCAAGGTGCACGGCAAGGCCAGTCGCAAAGTAAGTGCCGGTGATCTCACGCTCGAGAAATTCATCGATCGCCGGTTTCTGGACAGCGCGCCGAAATTGGAGCGACCGAGCGACGCAATCCACACGGTTCTGCTGACCGGCGCCACTGGTTATCTCGGTCGGTTCCTGGCGCTGGCGTGGCTGGAGCGACTGGCGGAGACCGGTGGCAAGCTGATTCTTATCGCTCGCGGCGCTGACGCCGCGCAGGCGCGTCAGCGTGTCGAAGCTGCGCTGGATACCGATCCGGAATTAATGCAGCACTTCCGGGCTCTGGCCGCGGAGCATCTTGAGGTCGTGTCAGGCGATCTTGGCGCACCCAACCTGGGTCTGAACGAGGAGACTTGGACCCGCCTCGCCAGGACGGTCGACGCGATCGTGCACGCGGGTGCTCACGTCAATCACATGCTTCCTTACAACCAGCTGTTCGCCACCAATGTCGCAGGTACGGCGGAGCTGGTCCGGCTCGCTCTCACCACCCATCTCAAACGGGTTCAATACGTCTCCACGCTTGGCGTGAGTGCCTTGGCCGAGCGCCTTGTTGACGAAGATAGCGATATCCGCGTTGCCGTCCCGGCTTGCGAGATCAACGACGGCTATGCCAACGGCTACGGCATCAGCAAATGGGCCAGCGAAGTTCTCCTGCGGCAGGCTTTCGATCTGTGCGGTCTTCCCGTCTCGGTGTTCCGGCCGGGCATGATCCTCGCTCACAGCCGCTACGCGGGGCAGCTGAATGTCCCTGATATGTTCACCCGGCTGTTGTTCAGTCTGGTTGTCACCGGTGTTGCGCCGGCGACGTTCTACGCGCAAGACCTGTCGAGCGGACGGCCGCATGCTCGCTACGAGGGATTTTCCGCCGATTTCCTCTCCGATGCGATCACCGCCATAGGTGTCCGCGACACGCAGGACTTCCATACTTACAACCTGTCGAGCCCATATGAGGACGGTATCTCGCTCGATACCTTCGTCGACTGGCTGGTGGACGCAGGCTGCAAAATCGAGCGGATCGGCAAATACGATGAATGGCTGTCTCGATTCAAGATAGCGATGCAGGCATTGCCCGAAGCGCAGCGGCAGCAGTCGCTGCTCACGCTTCTCGGACCTTACCGGCATCCGCAGATGGCCGGCGCGAAATCACTGGTGCGGAGCGAGCGGTTCTGCGCGGCGTCTCGAACGGCCGGCTTCGATATCCCGCATATGTCGGCGGCGCTGATCAACAAGTACGTCGCCGACTTGCGGCGTCTCCGTCTTCTGTAACGATGCTGCCAAGCGAGGTTTGAAGCTCATGGGCTGGACCGTTTCCGATCTTCCTTCGCTGAGTGGGCGAACCGCCGTAGTCACGGGGCCGGGTGGCCTGGGCTACGAGACGGCGCTCGCCCTGGCGCGAGCCGGTGCCGATGTCGTCCTGGCCGGACGCAGTCCCGCGAAGGGTGAAGAGGCGTTGGCGCAGATCCGCGCCTGTGTCCCGCAACCGCGCATCGTTTTTGAGCAGGTCGATCTGGCGAGCCTTGCGTCGATCAAGGCGTTTGCCGAGCGCCTTCTGCGAAGTCGCAACCAACTCGATCTCCTCGTCAACAACGCGGGCGTCATGGCGCCGCCGAAGCGCCAGATCACGGCCGACGGGTTCGAGCTGCAGTTCGGCACCAACTATCTCGGCCACTTCGCCCTCACTGCTCGGCTACTGCCGCTACTTCGCAGAGGAAACCAGCCGCGGGTCGTGAACCTCTCGAGCCTCGCGCACCGCTCCGGCAGGATCGACTTCGACGATCTGCAGACCGAGCGCCCCTACAAACCGTTCCGCGCCTACTGCTTATCCAAGCTCTCCCAGCTGATCTTCGCGCTCGAGCTGCAGCGACGAAGTGAGAGGAAAGGCTGGGGGCTGATGAGCAACGCCGCCCATCCCGGCATGTCTTCGACGAACCTCGTCGCAAACGGCCAAGGCGCAAATAGCATGCTGGCCTGGATGGAAAACCTGATGAAGCCCTTGTTCTGGCAGTCGGCTGCGGCCGGCGCGCTGCCGACTCTTTACGCTGCCGCGGCGCCCGGAGCGGCAGGCGGTGTGCTCTATGGTCCGGACGGTTTCATGGAAACAAAGGGAGCACCCAAACACGCTTGGATCGTCCCGATGGCAAGGCGGCCCGAGATCGCCGCTCGACTTTGGGAAATCTCGGAACAACTGACTGGTGTACAAATGAGCTAGGGCCCGCATCCTTCGCTCTTTGCGATTAAACCCTGAAGAATTGAAATCGGAAAACTCATAGGCTATGAAAAATAAAGCGCAGTGGCTCGCTGTTCTGTTGACCATTGGAGCCGTTTTGGAAACCGTGGCTGGCGTGGGATTCATTTTCCATCCGCAAGGATCGTTCGTTCTGCTTTCGGCTTCTGTGAATCCTGCGGGGGAACTCATGAACCGCCTCGCCGGCGGGGCGATATTTGGCTTGGCCATTGCCTGTTGGGCTGCCCGCAAGACCCCATTAGCGCCAGCAAGCCTTGGTGTATCGTGGGGCCTTCTCGCATACAACGTCGTCGGCTGTGCCACGCTGACCATGGCGGCCCTTGGAATATCTAACGGCGCAACTGTGACCGTGTTCGGCGCAATCGTCCACGGCGGGCTCGCGGCGGCGCAGCTGCGTGCGCTGCTCGCACGCGGGGAGACCGCAGCGGCGGCGTGACTTCTGGCGTGGCCACAGAGCTGACGGATCTAGCGGTACTCCTGCAGCTTGCGAGACCGGTCCGTTCCCATCGTTACCTACCATCTGCAGCGATGGCCCCGGCTGCCTGGTGGCCGCAACAATCGGAAGCCGACTCTCCAGGCATTTGCCACCGGACGGATTGAGATTCCTTTCCAACGATCCGTTAAAGATGAATTAAAGTTGTCGGGTTCAGCGACTCATTTCAATCATCGGGTTGAAGTTGAAGAACTCGCTCATTCAATTCACGGGGCAATCTAATGAAGCGCTCTGACACGCCGGCTTCTGTAAAAAGCAAGCCGAACATGAAAGCCGATGGGGTAACGGTCAAGGCAGGCACGACATCTGAAGATCGAGGGCAAAAGCGGCGACGAGCCTATCTGCCGGCAGATGAGCGCCGGCGCAGTATCATTGCCGCTGCACAAAAGGTGTTTGCTCGCACCAGTCTCCAGGGCGCGAGAACCCGCGACTTGGCGAAGGCCGCCGAAATCAATCAAGCAACACTATTTGAACATTTCGAGTCCAAGGAAGCCTTGTTTCACGAAGCGGTCGTAAAACCTTTGCTTGAAGCGATGCGGGGAATGCGCGACCGAGCCGCAGCCTACGAGAGCGCGGGTTCCGTAGAGGAATTGCGCCAGTTGGCGCGCGGTTCGACGCAGCGGCACGTCGACGTGATGGGAAAGATTTTCCCACTGCTCACTGCGGCACTATTTTCGGATCTCGCATCCGGCCGGAAGCTTTATCGTGAGCAGATCGCTCCACTGTTGAAGCAACGCAGCGAGGCCATCAGCGGCTTGATCCGCGAAGAGCTGGATCCGGAATTCGTCGAACTGGCCACTTTCGGCATCCTGTTCGCACTTGCGATGGATCAAACCTTTAGAGGAAAGATTTGGAACGTCTCCGACGTCATCGAACAGTTCATGATCATGACCACCACCGGATTCACTAAACAAACCGGTGGAAGCACCCGGCAAAAGAAGTCACGAAATGCCAAAACGACCTGATGGATTTCGCTCGCCGGGCCGCTCATCCCGCGGATGATTGCCCGCTTTTGTGCGTCTATTTTCGATAACCGGCCGTCCATTTTTGGCACGACGTTAAAATTCGTCCGCGGTGGTTCCAGCCGAGGCTGTGTAAAAACATGGCGTGAGGTTTGCTGCGGATCGCTTTGT
>CAZOOK010000070.1:0-13790 GCA_964581385.1 uncultured Salinisphaerales bacterium | reverse complement strand
AACAACGAATCCGCCGTTTCTATTTCAGCGTCCGCTGGTGACGTATCCGGGCTAATAGATCGATGCTTTTCGAAAATGAGCGCTTGGCTTTGGGCAGCGAAAATCTGTGCGCGTATTTTTTGCGGCGAGCAGTAGCGTAATTACCTCCAATTTTCCAGTGCAAGACTGATAGCGCGGCGCGGAACACCGAGCAGATTTCGTCACTGCCAGCCACGAGCGTTTTCGGTGTGGTTATCAATTTTTCTGATCAAAACGCTCGTGCTACTGCTGCTGTACGCGCGCACCAATCAGATGTGATTTGGCGGTGGCGTGACGGCTCCAGCAGTTCTTCTCGGCTCGAAAGGGAAAGTGCGATTTAAGCGCAGCAGCAGCAAGATCGCTGGCAGACTCAGCGCTGCGGTATAGACGAAAAACAGAGGATAGCCCACCGCATCGACAATCCGCCCGGAGAACCCGGCAAGCAGCTTGCAAGGCAGCGACCAAGCCAACCCCAGCAACGCATATTGCGTGGCGGTATAGGCGGGATTGGTCAGGTTCGACAGATAAGCGACGAAAGCGGTGCCGGCAATGCCGATGCCGATGTTGTCGAGACTAATCGCGGTGATAAGACCAGCAAGACCGGCATTGCTGCGAGCAAGCACCGAAAAATATAGATTAGCGAAGCAGACAATCACGATGCCCGTAAGTAGTGTGCGTCGTAGGCCGAGTTGCGCGACGAGTACACCGCCGACTGTAACGCCCAGCATGGTCATTAGAACGCCGTAGACTTTCGATACAGCCGCGATCTGGATCAGCGTAAAACCTAGATCAAGATAAAAGGGATTCGCCATCACCCCCATCGTGAAATCTGAAGCGCGGTAGCAGGCGATGAATGCCGCAATCGACAGTGCATTGCGCAGACCCAGACGCTCGAAGAAATCGGTGAACGGACAAACAACTGCGCCGATAAACCACTCCGCCGCGTAGCGCCCCCAATCTGGCCAGTGTTTATTGCGGGCCAGAAAATCGACGACGCGCTGTTCCTGCGCGAGCGTCAGCCGGTGGTCCAGCGTTGCCGATGCTTCGCCAATCAGTAGCGTAGTCACGATACCGACACTGACCAGCGCAGCCATGGTCAGATATGCCGCATGCCATCCGAAGCCGCCCGCGATGAATAACGCGCCGGCGTTGGCAGCGATCATCGCGATCCGATAGCCAACCTGGTAAGCCGCCGTTAACGCGCCTTGCAGTTCGCTGGGTCCCGCTTCGATACGATAGGCGTCGACGGCGATATCCTGCGTCGCGGACGCAAAGGCGAGGCTCACGGCGAGCAGCGCCGTATGCCGAAGATCGCTGGCAGGATCGGCAAATGCGAGTCCGACAAGCGCGGCGGCGATGCCGATCTGCGCAAGCAGCATCCAGCTGCGCCGCCGTCCTAGGCGCCCGAGCAAGGGCAGCGGTGCACGATCGACGATCGGTGCCCAAAAATATTTGAGCGAATAGGCCAGCCCGGCCCAGCTGAAATAGCCGATCATCGAGCGACTGACGTGCGCCTGCGTCAACCACGCAGAGAGCGTGCCGAACACGAGCAGAAACGGCAGCCCTGACGAAAAACCTAGAAACAGTAGCGGTCGCACCTGTGGTTGCGCATAGACACGGATCGCTTCGCGCCAGCCGCGCTCCTTCGGCGCGGATTCAGCGGTCATATTCGATCGTCAGCGGCGCATGGTCCGAAAAGCGTTGCTCCTTGTAGACGGCGGCGGTACGTATTGCATCGCGCAGTGAAGGCGTCACGATGTGATAGTCGATACGCCACCCGACGTTGTTGGCCCAGGCATTTCCGCGATTCGACCACCAAGTGTAACCCTCGCCTTCCGCGGTCGGATGCAGCACGCGGTATGCGTCTACCCAGCCCACCTCTCCGAACAACGTGTCCAGCCATGCACGCTCGTGCGGCAGGAAACCCGAGTTTTTCTGATTGCCGCGCCAGTTTTTCAGATCGAGTTTGGTATGCGCGATGTTCCAGTCGCCGCACAACACGTAGTCGCGACCGTTACTGATCCATTCGCGCATCTTGGGCAGGAAGAATTCGAGGAAGCGATCCTTCGATGCCTGTCGCTCCGGGCCGGCGGAGCCGGAGGGAAGATACAGCGAGACCACCGACAGCTTGCCGTAGCGCAGTTCCAGATAACGACCCTCGGCGTCGAATTCCGCGTTGCCGAGCGTTTCCAGCACTTCGTCAGGCTCACGTCGCGTGTAGATAGCAACGCCGGCATAGCCCTTGCGCTGCGCGCTGTTGAAGAACGCGTGCCAACCGCCTGGAAAGTGCACATCATGACCGTCAAGATCACTGCGCAATGCCTTGGTCTCCTGCAAACATAGGAGATCAGCATTTTGGCGGACCAGCCAGTCGAACAAACCTTTGCGGGCGGCAGAGCGGATGCCGTTGCAGTTCAGCGAAATGACGCGCATGAGACGTTAGCCTTATTCGTTTGGATCGAGCGTGGCAGTATCTTACGGTTTTGCGATTCCATTACGTTCAACTGCGATGCACGACTATCAGACTGCTTTCCTTCAGCTCGCTCTCGACAACGGCGTATTGCGCTTCGGCGAATTCACGCTCAAATCCGGGCGCGTCAGCCCCTATTTCTTCAACCTCGGCGTCATCAGCTCCGGCAAGGCGCTGCAAACGCTCGGCCGTGCCTATGCGGCAGCACTGACGGCGTCGGGCATCGAATTCGACATGCTGTTCGGACCTGCCTACAAGGGCATTCCGCTGGTGGCGGCAACCGCCGTCGCGCTGGCTGAAAAGGGCCGCGACGTACCCTTCGCCTATAACCGCAAGGAGGCGAAGGATCATGGCGAGGGCGGCGTGCTGGTCGGAGCGAAACCGGTCGGTCGTGTCGCTATCGTTGACGACGTACTCACCGCCGGCACCGCGCTGCGCGAGGCGATCGATTTGCTGCGTCAGGCTGGCGCCGAACCAGTGGCCGCGGTCATAGCGCTGGACCGCCAGGAACTCGGCCCGGCCGGCATCTCCGCCGTCGCCCAACTTGAACGCGACGCGGGCCTGCGCGTGGTGCCGCTGGTAACCGTGCGCGAACTGCTCGATTATCTGGAAGGCGAACACTTCGCGCCTGAAACCACCGCAGCCATCCGCTCCTATCAAGCACAGTACGGTGTGCAAGCGTAAAATCCGAGTACCGAAACCGCATACGGAAGGTCGCCATGCGCTCAAACGCTGTCGTGATGCTGTTTGCGATGCTCGTGTTACCCGCGGTGCATGCCCAGCACAACGGCGCTCTTTATCGGTGGACCGATGAGAAGGGGGTAGTGCATTTCGGTGATCGCCTACCGCCCGAGTCCGTCAAGCAGGAACGCGATGTATTGGACGAGCACGGCGAGGTGAAAAAGGTTCTGCCGCGTGAGAAAACGCAGACTGAACTCGAGCAGGAGGCCAAGCAGGAGCAGCAACTGCAACATGCGGCGGATTACGATAATTCGTTGCTTCGGAACTACGTCAGCGTGTCCGAAATCGAAAAAGTGCGCGACGACCGTCTGGCAACTTTTGATCTGCGCCTGCTGCAAGCGCAGAAGCAGGTGGATGAAACCCAGGCGACGTTGACGGATCTGCGCGCCCATGCCCATACCGATTCCGCGCAGGGCGGGGACGAGCCCGCCGATCCCGATATCGAACGTCAGATCACTACTTATGAATCGGCACTCTCGGAAAACTACAATGCACTGTCGAAGCTGCGCGCAGACCGGCAGCGCACGGCGGAGCAATTCGGACACGACATCGAGCGTTTCAAGCAGATCAAAGGGATCAAGAGCGATCCTGCCACTGCCAAACCGAATGGGTGATCGCGGCGCCGCGGGCGCGTTCTACCTTGCATCGCGTTCCCCGCGCCGCCTCGAACTTCTGCTGCAGATCGGTTTGCGTCCGGCCACACTGCCGGCCGACATCCAGGAAATTCCGCAACCGGGCCAGACGCCGGCCGATTATGCGCTGGCGACGGCACTGGCCAAGGCGCGCGCGGCTGCTGTCATCGCACCGCAGCCCTGGCCCGTGCTCGGCGCGGACACCGATGTCGTGCTCGACCAACGCATTCTCGGCAAGCCGCGCGACCGCGATCATGCCGTCGCCATGCTGACTGCGCTCTCCGATCGCTGGCATGAGGTCAATAGCGCCGTGGCACTGGTCAGCGGGACACGCGCGGAAACACGCCTGACGGTCACGCGCGTGCGCTTCGGTGCCATCACTGCCGCGGAGGCCGCCGCCTACTGGGCTTCCGGCGAACCGGCCGACAAAGCCGGTGGCTACGCAATCCAGGGTTACGCAGCGCGCTGGGTGCGCCAGATCGAAGGCAGCTACAGCGGTGTCGTTGGCCTGCCATTGTACGAAACCTGCGAATTGCTCGAGCGTTTCGGCGTGCTGCCCTGCACAGCCTCCGCCGTGCAGACGAAGGATGCGACGAATGGCCACTGAAATCCTCGTCAATATCGGCCAGCAGGAATCACGCGTTGCGCTCGTCGAAAACGGAGCTGCTCAGGAATTTCACGTGCAGCGGACCGCGCGGCACGGCTTAGTGGGCAGCATCTACAAAGGCGTCGTTAAGCGCGTACTGCCGGGCATGCAGGCGGCCTTCGTCGACATCGGTCTTGAACGCACCGCGTTCCTGCACGTTGCCGACATGTACGTCGCCGCCTGCGAGGACCCAAAGGCACCGCCCACCATCGAGCGGCTACTGCACGAGGGCCAGGAAGTATTGGTACAGATCCTCAAGGATCCGTTGGGCACCAAGGGGGCACGCCTGACCACATTGCTGTCGATTCCGTCACGCTACCTTGTGCTGATGCCGTTCGAGAAGCATGTTGGTGTGTCATCCAAGATCGAAGACGGGGCCGAGCGCGACCGCCTGCGCGCGATCATGGACCGCGTGGCGCCGGAGTTGGCGCCGAACTGGGGCGTCATCGCGCGCACCGCAGCCGAAGGCGTCGAGGAAACAGAGCTCGCCGAAGATCTGAGATTCCTGACGCGGCTGTGGATCACCGTCGAAGAACAGGCGCACGTCACCGCACCCGGCGGCGTCGTACACACCGATCTGCCGCTGTCGATGCGCGTGTTGCGCGACATGCGCGTCAAACATGTGGACCGCATCCGCATCGACAATCCTGAGGAATGTCAGCGCGTGCAGCAGTTTGCGAGCATTTTCCTGCCGGGACTGGAAGGACGCATCGAGCAGCACTGCGGCAACGGGCCGATTTTCGATCTGTACGGCGTCGAGGACGATCTGAACCGGGCGCTCGAACGCAAGGTCGAACTGAAATGCGGCGGCCATCTGATCGTGGATCAAACCGAGGCGATGACCACGATCGACGTCAACACCGGTGCTTTCACGGGACATCGCAGTCTCGACGAAACCATCCTCAAAACCAACCTGGAGGCGACGTCGGCAATCGCGCGACAGCTACGTCTGCGCAATTTGGGCGGCATCATCATCATCGACTTCATCGACATGAAGAACGAAGAGCATCGCGCGCAGGTATTGCGCGCACTCGAGCGCGAGCTGGTGCGCGATCCGGCACGCGTGCATCTTTATCCGTTCTCGCCGCTGGGGCTGGTGCAGATGACGCGCAAGCGCACGCGCGAAAGTCTCGGCCATATCCTCTGCGAGACCTGCCCGACCTGCGACGGGCGCGGCCACATCAAGACCGTCGATACCGTGTGCCACGAGATCGCGCGCGAAGTGCAGCGTTCGGCGCGATTGTACGAAGCGAAAAGCTTTCTCGTGCTGGCTGCGCCGAATGTCGTGGCGCGTTTGTCCGAAGATCAGTCAGGAGGGCTCGCCGACATCGAGGCTGCGCTCAAACGGCCGATCAAACTCCAGGCCGAAATGCTGTATGCACAGGACAGCTACGACGTCGTTCCGCTATGACGCGTACGGTGTGCGACCAGATGCGCGCCGTCGCTGAGCGCATGGCCGCGCGCTTGCAGGAAGAGGAGCTCCGGTGAAGTCATTCCGCCGGCGGTTATGGACGACGCTCATCACCGTCGCCGCCTTCCTAATCGTCCTTGCCGCCGTGCTCAGTTCGTTGTTCCGCGTCGCCGTGCGCGAGGTTCCCGCCTACCGCGTGCAAATCGAGGCGTGGGTTTCGCAGACGCTCGCCCACCCGGTGCGGATTGGATCGATCCGATTGCTGTGGCGCATTTTCGAACCGGTCCTGGAAATCAATCGCGTCGAACTGCTCTCCGCTCCGGCCGGCGAACCGATGATGCGTGTCGATCGCATGCGCATTGGCATTTCACCGTTGCGGCTGTTGAGAGGTGAGCGCATCCCCGACCACGTTGCCATCGCCGGCCTGCAGCTCGGTATCCATATCGACCACGACGGCAAGGTATCTATGGAAGGTATGACAACGGAAGGCGGGAGCCTCGATCTGCCGGTGCTGCTTGGCGACCTCGAACGCTTCGAGCACATCCAGCTTGGACGTTGTCGCGTGAAGCTGACCGATGATCGTCTCGGTGGTCGGCCGCTGGCTTTCGACGTCGCCGTTTCATTCGAACACAACCGCACGGGCACCCGCATCCTGGCGCAATTGCAGCCGCCGGCCTCCATCGCGCATGCGCTGACATTCACTGCCGATGTGGACGGCGCCCTCCGACGGCCTGATTCGTGGACCGTCGATTGGAGCGCGCAGATCCAGGACGTCGCCGGATGGCCGTGGCTGCAGCGCTATCTGCCGGACGACCTGAAGCTCGATTTCAGAGGCGCGGAACTTGATCTGAGCGGGCGCTGGGCGGTCGGCCAGCCGCAGATACTGCGGGCAACCGCATCCGCGCAGTCCATACGCGCCGTGCGTAATGGCGAAATCGTCGCCCGGGCCGAAAAATTCTGGGTGTCCGCGCGTGCGCAGCCGGATCGCGATGGCTGGTGGATCGATCTCGATCCGATCCAACTCACCGGCGCGACAGGTCCATGGCCTTATGCGAGTGCCAAGTTGCGCTTCGCGCGAAACGCCGATGATTATGCGGTCGAATTCAGCGGCAACTTTCTGCGCCTCGACGACATCGCGCCGTGGTTGGCCTTATGGCCGAAGGGACCTTCGCAACTTGCGCGCGCACGCGGTGATATCAGCAGCCTGCAATTCATATTGATGCCTGCCGACCCCGATGATCGCGGCGAACCCGCACCGCTATTCACCACGACCGCGCACGTCGAGCGGCTGGGACTGGCACCGGTGCAGGATGCAGCGAGCATCGCCGGCGTAAGCGGCGACCTCTACATGGATCGCAACAGCGGACATATCAAGTTGACCGGTGCGCCAGTGACGCTCGATCTTCCGAGCACCCATGACGGACCCATCGCGCTGGAGTCGCTGCGTGGGCAGATAAACTGGCATCGCGATGGCGACGGCTGGCACATCGGCGCTCCGGATCTGCAGTTGCGCAACGCCGGCACGCAGATGCTGGCACAACTGGACCTGCGACTGCCGGCTGACGCCGCCGAATCGCCACGCATCGATCTGCAGGCCGATTTCAGCAGCGACGATGTCACCGCGTTGAAACCGCTCATACCGAAAGATTGGGGGCCGCATACGCGCGAATGGCTGAATCGTGCGATCCAGCATGGCCACGCGCCGCACGGGCATCTCGAATTACGCGGAGCTCTGGCCGACTATCCATTCGTCGAGCGGCCGGAGGGCCGCTGGCAACTCGATATCGATCTCGCCGATGTCACGCTGGCATTTTCACCCGCATGGCCGGCCGTGCAGCACGTCGCAGCGCATCTGGCCATGACCGGTCACGGCCTGACGGTGACCAGCGACAGCGGCGACCTCTACGGCGTCGCTGCCGAGCACGTAACCGCCGAGATCACCGATCTGCGCACCCCTGAGCTGATGATCGATATCGGCACACAGGGCGAAGCCAGAGATTACTACCGCGTGCTTCGCGAAAGCCCGCTGCAGCGGCGCCTCGCAGGCTTGCTCGGATCGACCGAGGCGCATGGCCCAGTAAAGCTTGCGTTGCATCTGCAAATGCCGCTGCATGGCGACGAGCAAGAAGTGCATGCGAACGGGAGCATCGGCTTTGCCAATGGTAGCCTCGATGTGGCACAGCTCGACGAACCGGTGCGCGATATCAACGGCGAGGTAGCGTTCGGCGCCGATGGCCTCAGCGCTGATGCGCTGAGCGGGCACTTCCACGACCTCGCGCTGAACGGACGCATCATGCTCGATGCCGAGAGCCCGGAAGGCACGCTCGTGCTCAAGTTCGACGCACCCGTGGAACCTGCCAACGGCGCATTCGCCGCTTACACACCGGCGTGGCTACGCGAGCAGCTGACGGGAATCGCACACTGGCAGGCGCGCCTGCCGTTATCCGGCGGCGACAGTGGCCACTTGATGCTGGCCACCGATCTGCGCGGCGTTACCAGCCGCTTGCCGCCGCCGCTGCAAAAAAGCGCCGACGAGACGCTACCACTCACCGTGCATATCGGTAGCGACGCATCCTCGCCGCTGCGCGTACTGGTGTCGACGCGCGAGGATTTGCGTGTAGCGCTGCGCTTCGCAAAAAAAGGGACCCATCTCGCGACGCGCGGCATCGAGGCACGTCTCGGTCCGGGCTTGGTGCCGCGCGCCGACGCGGACGGCATCGCAATCGATGGCTCTCCCAACGTCTTCCACGTCTTCAAATGGCTGGAATTGCTCGGCGGACTCGCGTCCGGGAGCGGCGACGCTCCTGCGCTGAAGACCGTGGATTTGACACCAGCCACGATCGATCTCGGTGATTTCACGCTGCCGGCAACGCATCTGACCGCCAAACCAGTGCCCTCCGGCTGGCAAATTGACGCTGACGGCGACGGTGTCCGCGGCGTATTCCAGTGGGCTGCCGCGAACGGCAGCGTGGTGCAGGCGCGGCTCGATCATTTGCAATTGCTGCCGAAACCAGCGCCGCCGAAGCCTGCCGCAGCACCGTCCGCGCCGACGCAAATCACTCCCGCGCAAGAAAGTGACGAGGATGAAAATCAGGATACGCGCAACATCACGGACCCTGCGAAGGCACCGCTGCTCGACATCCAGTGCGATCACCTGCGCGTCGCCGACGCCGAACTAGGGCGCCTGGTACTGAAAACATCGCGCGTCACCGACGGCCAGAATTTCGATGCTTTCCGCCTTACTGGAGGACTGCTTGACGTCGACGTGCAGGGCCCTTGGCGGCGCGCACGCGGCAGTTCGACAGCGGCGTTCGATTTCAAGCTCGCGACGCCCGATCTGGCTGCGGTACTCAAGGCGTTCGGCTATGCGCAGAGCCTGTCTGGTAAAGAGGCCCAATTCTCCGGCCATCTGGCATGGCCGGACAGTCCTCCCGGTCTGCAGTTCAAGACCGCCGAGGGCCACGTCAAAATGGACGTGGCAAACGGCACGCTCAATGCCGTCAGCCCCGGCGCCGGACGCGTGCTTGGACTCATGAACATCTATGCGTTGCCGCGCAGGCTCACGCTGAATTTCAGCGACGTAACGTCGAAGGGGCTTGGTTTCGATAAGCTGCAAGGCAACTTCGCGCTCGGCGGCGGTAATGCAACGACCGACGATCTGGAGATTCATGCGCCGTCGCTGCGCATGTCCATGCGCGGTCGCATCGGGCTTTCGGCTCATGACTACGACGAGCGCATCACGGTCTACCCGGGCGTTTCGTCGGGCGTCGCGCTCGGCGCCGGACTGCTCGGCGGACCGGCCGGCGCCGTGATCGCGCTGGTGGCCCAGCAATTGTTCAGCAAACCGCTGGACCGCCTCGCGCAATTCAGCTATCACGTGTCCGGAAGCTGGGACAATCCGGAATTCAAACGTGGCGGGGAGGCGGAAGTTGCACCGCGCCCGCCAAGCGCCGGCCTACCGGCGAAGCATGAGGGAAACACGCCATGACCGCTCCCATCGCCGCCGCGATCCAAATGAGCTCGACCAATCAGTTGGGCGCCAATCTCACCACTGCGCGCCGCTTGCTACGCGAGGCTGCAGCGGCCGGCGCGGCGCTGGCGGTGCTGCCTGAAAATTTCGCCTTCATGGGCGCACGCGACAGCGATAAGTTTGCGCTCGCGGAGCCGGACGGCGCCGGTGCGATCCAGGATTTTCTGGCATCCACAGCAGTCGATCTGAAACTGTGGATCGTTGCCGGCACCGTGCCGCTGGCCGTCGAGGGCGACTCCAGCCACGTCTGGCCCGCCTCACTCGTCTACAACACCGAGGGACGCTGCGTAGCCCGCTACGACAAGATTCACCTGTTCGATGTCGTCGTTCCTGGCGGCGAACGCTATCTCGAATCGGCGACCATCAAGCAGGGCGATCCGCGCCAGACCGAAGTGGTGCCGACGCCGGTTGGTCGGCTCGGCCTCTCGGTGTGCTACGACCTGCGTTTCCCGGAACTCTTTCGAGCCCTCACCGCCGCCGGCGCCGAAGTGCTATCGGTACCAGCGGCGTTCACCTACCGCACGGGACAGGCGCACTGGGAAACGCTATTGCGCGCACGCGCCATCGAGAATCAGTGCTTTGTCATCGCCCCGGGCCAGCACGGCTCGCACGTCAGCGGCCGCCGCACGTGGGGGCACAGCATGATCATCGATCCCTGGGGCGACAAGCTTGCCGCGCTCGGTGACGGTGATGGTGTTGCTATCGCACCGCTGGACATGGGGCGGCTCGCCGAAGTGCGCCGGCAATTTCCGGCCCTGACGCACCGGCTGCTTTGACTATAGGGGCGGTCCTCCACGTCGGCCGCCCAGCAGCGAATAAAGCACCACTACGATCAGCAGCAGCCCCAGTAAGCCACCGGGCCCATATCCCCAGCCTGTCGAATATGGCCACCACGGCCCCACACCGCCAAACAATACGGCAAGCACCACTATAACCACGATCGTTTGCGTGCTCATGAAGCAGTCTCCGTCCTTGTGACTGCAGAATTCGACCTAATATTCGTAAGTAAGTGCCCGTTTGACGGGCGAGCGCGATACGCGCAGTCTGCTACTCACCTTGACCTGCGGCCGTAGACACCGATGACCGACTCCCTGTTGCTCGCCAAAAAATCCTTGTTAGCCCCTGCTGCACTCGATGAACGCAGCATCGAAAACATCCTTGGCAGCCTGATGCGACCAGGGATCGATGCTGCCGATCTTTACTTCGAGCGTTCAGTGTCGGAAAGCTGGTTTTTCGAGGACGGCATCGTCAAGAGTGGTAGCCACAGCACTGAGCAGGGCGTCGGCGTGCGCGCGATGGCCGGCGAGAAGCAAGGCTTCGCTTACTCTGACGAAATCGCGATGCCGGCTTTGACCGACGCCGCCGGCGCCGCGACTGCGATCGTGCGGCAGGGTCGGAGCGGCGTGCTCTCGGTGCGCCCGCAAGCGAGCGTCACGGCGCTCTACCCGGCGCTGAATCCGCTTGAAGGCTGGTCATCTGATACCAAGCTCGAACTGCTGCGCCGCGCCGACGCCGCCGCGCGCGCTGCGGATTCGCGCGTAACGCAGGTGATGGTCACGCTCGGCGGCTCGTATGAGGTGGTGCTGATCGCGGCGGCCGACGGCACGCTCGCCGCGGACGTACGTCCGCTGGTCCGTATGAACGTAAATGTCATTGTCGAACACCATGGTCGCCGCGAGCAGGCCAATACCGGCGGCGGCGGTCGCGGCAGCTACGCCGACTTTTTCGGCACCGACACGCCGGAGCGCTACGCGCGCGAAGCCGTGCGGCAGGCGCTGGTGCTGCTCGAATCGGTGCCCGCCCCCGCCGGCAGCATGGCGGTCGTGCTTGGCCCCGGCTGGCCCGGTGTGCTGCTGCACGAAGCGGTCGGCCACGGCCTCGAAGGCGATTTCAACCGTAAGGGCACATCCGCGTATTCAGGACGCATCGGCGAAAAAGTCGCGAGTCCGTTATGCACGGTCGTCGATGACGGCACGTTGCCGAATCGCCGTGGCTCGTTGACACGCGACGATGAAGGCACGCCGACACAATGCACGACGTTGATCGAAAACGGCGTATTGCGCGGCTATTTGCAGGACAAGATGAATGCACGCCTGATGGGCGTTCAGTCCACGGGCAACGGCCGCCGCGAATCCTTCTCGCACCTGCCAATGCCGCGCATGACCAACACTTACCTGCTCGCCGGCGCAAGCGATCCGAATGAAATCATTGCTTCGGTCGAGAAAGGCATTTACGCCGTCAACTTCGGAGGCGGCCAGGTGGACATCACCAACGGCAACTTCGTGTTCTCCGCAACCGAGGCGTACCTGATCGAGAACGGCAAGGTGACGCGGCCAATCAAGGGCGCGACGCTGATCGGCAATGGACCGGACGCGCTATCGCGCGTGTCGATGCTTGGCAATGACCTCAAGCTCGACAGCGGAATCGGCGTCTGCGGCAAGGATGGCCAGAGCGTTCCGGTCGGCGTCGGTCAGCCGACGCTGAAGATCGATGCAATGACGGTGGGCGGCACGCAGGCCTAGGGACAGCAAAAACGTCATCAACGTGGGCTCGTGCGGGGACCGGATATTTCTTCAAGAACCGGGAGACGGTGCAGCGAAATAACTGAGGTATCCCAAAAATCGGGCGCATGGCGTATGATCCCGTCCGGATATTGAGGATGTGTCCAGTACATATCTGATATCAGCAGCCGTTGGGTTCCATTCCGAACATCCGGGAGAACCGTCATGCAAAGGGAAGTTTGTATCGCTGCAATCGGTCTTATTGTCTCCTTGTCAACCTCCATCTCCGCGCAGGCGGGCGCTATAGTGGTCGCCAGAAATTCGGCGATCGACGCAGTTAACACCGAGGAAGCCAGAAAGATTTTCCTCGGGCGTGAAGCGATCGTCGCCGGTCAGCCACTGACCGTCATCTATAACAGCGATGGCGCAACGCGCGCCGCTTTTGAAAGCCGCGTGCTCGGCAAGACTGGCGCAGATCTGAACACTTACTGGGCCAAGCTGATTTTTACCGGCAAAGCGAACGCACCGGTAGAAGCTTCGGGCGACACCGCTGTCAAAAGCAAGATCAGTTCGGTACCCGGAGCCATCGGTTATATCAGCGATGCTGCAATCGATGACTCGCTGAAGATGCTGATGAAGTACTAGGGCCCAGGAGTTCCGGTGAAGCCCAGCCATTCGCCGGGCTTCAGCCTGTTCCCCGCGGCGCGCGATGTGCGTGGTAGCACCAGTGCCAAGGCTCATAGAGGTAGCCATGGCGGTTGTCGCGTGGATACGACAGGCGATAACCAAACTCGGCCGCGCGGCGCGATAGCCAAGCAAACGCGGCAGTGGTCTCGAAATCCTCTTCCAGCGGCGGCGTGCCTGCGCTGCCGATATCAATTGCGAGCCCCGTGTGATGTTCGCTGCAGCCCGGCGGCGCATTTACAGTGAGAATTTCCTCGATCGTACGACCCTTGGCGAGCTTGCTGCGAATCAGAGCGAGCTGAAAGTCAAAGCTGCGAAACGCAGAGACGAGTAGTAGTTCGATGCCGTCGACCGCCGCCGCGTCGCGCATCGACAGCCAGGCGCGTCCGGCATCCGGCGCAAGGAACTTGTCGCGGCCATCTGTACCCAGACCCACGGCCGTCAACCGGCGCACGTCCGCGAACACCGGCAGCATGCGATTCGCCACTACATCCTCGACAGCGCCGAGTTCCCGCAGTGTCCGTCGGATCAGATCGTGCAGCTCGGCGCGCGTACTCATGGCTAGGGCCTGTTAACACCAACTTTGATCGCTGCGTTGCTGGCCAAAAGGGCGCCAGGGCGGCCCTGCCCGCACCCACGCTTCGCGGCACCGTGGCA
>CAZOOK010000069.1:0-14579 GCA_964581385.1 uncultured Salinisphaerales bacterium | reverse complement strand
TGATCGAACCGCCCTTGCCCATCAGCGGCAGCGCCTTCTGGACCGTGAAGATCGTGCCCTTCACATTGATGTCGAAGGTTTCGTCAATGTGCTTGGCGGTGATCTCGCCGAGCCGAAGCTGGCTTCCCACCCCGGCATTGGCGAAGACGATGTCGAGGGTTCCGCGCTCGGCCTTCACCGCCGCATAGAGTCGGTCGAGGTCGGCCTCATCCGAGACCGAGCCCTTCACCGCGCGGGCATTGGGCCCGAGGTCGGCCACAGCGGCGTCGAGCGCTTCCTGCCGGCGGCCGAAGATGAAGACGAAGGCACCCTCCTCGATGAAGCGCTTTGCTGCGGCGCGGCCGATGCCTGTAGCGCCACCCGTGATCACGGCGGTCTTTCCAGTCAGTCTGTTCATGTCTTGTATCCTTTCTTCATGAGCGCGAGGAGGTGCGTCGTACGGCAGGCGTTCTGCGTCTCCACTACCATGGGGGCTCGTTTTCTTGATCGGTGACGGCTCCGGGCAGGGCTTTGGCGGGAGCCGAATTCGGGAATAAGTCAGACTACAGTGCAGGCGAGGACCTGCGGTATCGCAAAATCCCCATCTTCGCGCTCAGTGCGTGAAGCCAGAAACCCGCGCGCAGCGTGGGACGGCCGGTCGACTGATCAACCCAGGACTGCCGCCTGGAATGCGCCAGGTGTCACGCCCATTGTTCGCCTGAACGTTGCGACGAAATGCGCCGATGTCGCAAAGCCAGTGTCGTCCGCCACTTCGGCAACGGACATGCCTGGCTTCTTCAGTAACCCGATCCCTCGTTCGAGCCTGCGGAGAACCATGTGCCGATGCGGCGTCACACCCGTGTGTTGGCGAAATGCGCGGATGAAGTGGTTGACGCTCAAACACGCGGTGCTGGCCAATTGGTCCAATGTGGGCGACGGGACCGTTGTCTCCTCTAGTGCGGCGGTGATCATGTCGTCGACCCGGCGGCAAGCCGCGCGAGCAAGGCCACCGCGCGCAGGCGCGGGTGGCTGACAACCGCTATGGGCCACGAGGCGTGCCGCGAGGCGATGGACAACAGACTCGAGGAAGAGTGGGTCGTCCGGGTCCCCTCGCGTCGCCGCAACGAAAAGCTGCATTGCCGCAGCCTGCAGTTCGCTGTCATGCGAGTTGACCAATGCCGAACAGGTAAATTGCCCATCAACCGCACCTTCGAGGAAAGTTTCGCGGAGAAATATCTGCAAGATATCGGCTTTACCTTGGACGGCGATCCGGAGCGGTTGGTGCGCGGGCGCCACCATGACGCTCCCGACCGCCGCAACATACGCACGTGACGCCGCGTTCCCCGTCTGGTGGCGGACGGGTACGCCGTTTTGCAGGTTGATCGTCACCCGTACGATATCGGATGCGGCAATGTCGAATGTTCCACCGTTGTGACGCCATCGCGCGACCACTACGCTGGGCGAAGACTCTTCTCCCACCGAATGCATGAACAATGGGGGACCGACCGCATCGATTGTTTCGGCGACTGGTTTCATCTGTCATTTCCGAGTGATGGGTCGTCGTGAATTCCTAGGTTAAATCCACGATGCAACATGCCCACCGGTAGGTCAGCGACTAAAGCCAGGACGGAGACTCACCGTAATCGGGTCCGGTTTCTGTGCGATGACGTACATAGCGTACGTACCCGGCGGCGCCGGCTCGGCTGGGACGCGGCCGACGGACTCCCGGAGTAAGTCACGATTTGTCCGGGTGCCGTCATTGGGCCGATCATGGGCAAGGAGTACTCCGCATCGCTTCAGTTCATCGAGAAGCTGATCGACGGATCTCTGTCGGGGTTGCCTCGGCAAGGGATTGCAATGGTCGATGTGCGTGACCGCGCGGATCTGCAAGTCGCAGGGCCTATGAGGTGAAGGCTTCCAGGCATTTAGTCGATTGTGATTTCACTCAGTAGATATCGCCTTTTCCCCTTCAACTCCCCCCTAATTGTGGGGGGTTGCCGGCGGGATATCTTCCCGATTGGCGTCTCGGGGGGAGAGAGGCTACGGACCATTTGCCGGTGACGGTATTAAAAAAGACGTCGCAGCCGGGGCAGGGTGCCGACAACACGCCCTTATCGCGGGTACTTGCGCTTCCCGGTGCACCCGTTCCTTGGTCGAATCCGTCCGCTGGTCCAAGCTGATCTTCACCGGTAAAGCCAATGCACCCGTGGAGGCTGTCGGCGACGCCGATGTCAAAGCCAAGGTGAACAACACGCCGGGCGCCGTCGGCTATATCAGCGAAAGCGCGGTCGATGGTTCGGTGAAGGTGTTGTACAAGTATTAACCAGTTGTAGCGTTGAGTATGGGCCAGCTGCCTTCCAGGCTGCCGGCCTTTGTTCCGCAATAAGCTTGGGCAGTAATCGAATGTTCGCGTCTGGGCCACTGCGGCAGCCTCGCGCGACCGGCAGCTTTGGGGTAAACCACAAAAGAGGTCCACTGGCCGGTTATGGCACCTTGCGACCCGGAAGCGGTCAAGCGGCCGATCAGGGTGTTGCTCTCCCGCCGGCGAGACGTCGCCGGCGGCCGCGAAAATAAGCGGCCGCAATATGACTCGCGGCCGCTCCGTTCGATCAGCAGACCGAAACTGTCTCCGTTGCCGTCATTACTCGTGGACGGAGCTTACTGAATCGCTCGGCAAGCGGGCCGCATATCGCTTCGAGTGGTTGCTGCCGGGGCCACGGCTGGCCCGCGTACTTGCCGGCCGAGGAGATGAAGGCGCGCCTGGTGGCGCTAGTCGCGCGCATGCGACGGGGTTGATCGGCGGTTGCGCACGCTCGGTAATAATTCGGTGCGAAGACTTCATTCGACGCACTGAGCGCAGCCTGAGCAGCAGTCAATCAATCTTTTTTTCGCGCCGACTGGCAAGTGATGCCGAGCTGGTGCTGCACGGTGTGCAGCAGGTCGCGCTTGTGGGCTGCTACCTGCTTTGGTGCCAACGACTTGAAATTGTCTTTTGGGATCAGAATAGCCAGCGCGCTGACGTAGAAGACGGTGTGACCTATCACGGCGCTCGCAGCATGGAAAGGGTTGTCATGGAGGGGATTGAGCTCGCCGCTCGCACGACCCTGTTCAAAAAGCGTCCAATACGTGCGAAAGAGCCGCTCGCTGGCGGAGTAGATGCTCTGCGCCGGGCGCTCCTCGGAGTTGGCGACATAGCGCAAAATTAGGCGGGCAATGGTCGGGCGTGTAACCAGCGCATCTACCCAGGCATTCACGGCTCGCTCAAGGCGCTTTGCGATCGGCCCTGGCGTTGAAAGCGCTTTATCAAGGTGCGCGGCTAGCGATCCGAATGCATCATCAAGCATAGCCTCGTGAAGCATTTCCTTGTCGCGGAAATAGTAAAAGAGCGCAGCCCGCGTCAAGCCGACTGCTTCAGCGACGTCCTCAAGGCGTGTAGCCTCATAGCCGCTCCGGGCGAACAAGTTTTCGGCAGCCGCGAGGATGGCAGACCGGGTTCGATCAGCTTTTTTTGCGGTGCGCTCGGATTGGCGAGGACCATTCACAGATTTAAGGCTCTCGGACCTCATTTATACGGTCCTGCACTGATTGGAATTGAGTGAGTTTTTCATAGATTACGGCTGAACCGCAAGAAAACACTTCAATGCGGCCTCGAGTCCAACAGCAAGCCGATAGGAGATAACCGGAAGGAAGGGCGCGGCCAAGCACACTAGCCAACGCCGCTCGTTATGGGATTAGCGCTAGTCAACCTACAGCTTTCGTTATACAGCCAGCTACTCAATTCTAAGTCGCGGGTTTTGCTGGAAATGGGTAGCCAACCCTGCGCTGGGACAAATTGCCCGGTTTTGCCTTCCCATGCTTCTGAAATAGCCATGTCTGTTATGAATTGTCCCGATTTCTCGGACGACACCAGAACCTTGCGCCAGGTCTTATATACAAAGCTGGGTATATTTCGGAAAAAATCTGAATCTACAAATCCAGGGTGAACAGCATTGCTGGTGATATGCGGCGGCAATCGCCGCGACAGTTCATGGCTGAATACCACATTTGCCAATTTTGACTGTGCGTAGGACGTTAAGCCAAAGAAGTAAAACTTGCGGCCGCGGAAACTAGCAGGATTGATTCTGCCTGCATAATGACCAAGAGACGATACATGAACAATACGGGCTTTAGGCATTTTGACTAAAACAGGTAGCAGCAAGTGCGTTAATAGAAAATGCCCGAGATAATTCACACCGAACTGCATTTCAAAGCCTTCTTTGGTGTATTGCTGATCGAGAGGAAGCACTCCGGCATTATTAATTAGAGCGTCGACTGCCGGAAAATCTTTCTCAATAACCGACGCGAAGTTACGAACGCTGTCGAAGGACGACAGATCCACTAACTGAATCAAGACCTCTGCCTTCGGTGCAGCGTCCATAATTTCCTTGCGTGCAGCTTCAGCTTTAGTTGCATTACGGCAAGCAAGAATAATGCGTTGTTTTTGAATGGCAGCCCGCTTGGCTATTGCGAAGCCAATCCCGGAGTTACTTCCGGTGATTAGAATCGTTTTCTTATCGACCGCGCTCATTTATCGCCTATTCGTCAAATCTAGCAAGCGTGGCTCCAATGGCATAAAGGTAATTCACCCGTGGCAAGGGCAGGGACTTACCTCACTAAAATTAGAAGTTATGGCGCACTGTGGCTTGCCTCTCTAGCTGTAGATTTCGCCGTTGCTTCACGAGCCAATCGTTCGTCCCTGAATTTCAGGAGATCTCGAAATCCTATTCGCTTATACAGCGGCTGGGGTTGGATGCCCCATTTATCCTGCGCAGTAGCGGTAGGCCCCGCAGTGCGGCCTTCACCTTCATTAGCTCCATAGAGCGGGTACGGGATTAGACACCGCGCACTTTCATCCGACCATCGGACTTTCATCAATTCGTCACACACTTCAGAAACCGATAGTGTCGGCCAGCCAAACCAAATCAACAGACCCGGCAGGCTAAACGAAGCTTCGAACACCAGAGCTACAAGGCAGACGAACAGTGCGCGTTGCAGCCATTGGTGCATATTTGCAAAATGTGCCGTGGTTCCTGATGGCAACTTATCTTCATTAATGTCTTTCATCAAAATGTCCTCTTACAGTCAGCTGTTGCATCAATCCGTAAATATTTCCCGGTTCACTGTATGCAGGTATGGAAGCGACAGAAACGGTGTGATGAAGAAAATGTCGTAGATCCACCAACCCAATACTGGAAAGGTGATATGGGCGTAACGCACGTCGGCGTAGAAAGTCATGTTCAGGTTATAGCCGAGCCACACGATGAGGCCCATCCAGCAGGTCACTATCAACCACTGTTGTCCCCAGCGCTTCATTTGCAATAACCCGATGGCCGCAACCAATCTGGGACAGAAGCAAGCCAGGATGAGGGATATTTCCCAGGCTTTTTCACCAGGCGCACCAGCGCCACCAATCGAATATGGGCCCATCTTGAGCTCGTTGTAGTGCCAGAAGTAGCCACCGTCAAAGACCGCACCCCATCCTGCCGTAAGAACCCGATTGATCAGGGAGTGGTTTGCAAGCAGATCCATCGCCCAGCCCAAACTGTTTAATGAGGAATCAATGATCACCAGATAGCCAATCAAGGTAACGATAAGCGGGCGAACAGAAAGTCCCGCTTTCGCGGCCAACGCCTGCATTCGCAAGCCATAGAAGAAAAGTGGCAGACCAAATATGCCTAGCACACCCGTACCCATGAGAAGGGTACCTCCAATCATCCATTTATCTGCGTGCCACTGCGCTTCCTTGCTTTCGTTTTGATGAACGTCGTAAGGGCCAAAAGTCTTCGATGCGGTAGCCATGATTGTTTACCAGTCGCTGATGGAATAGAGGTGCAATTGAAAAAGAAATAATCCCAATAGATATGAATACAGCAATATCTGGAAAACAATCATGGCCCTCTTTCTGCGGCGGTCCTGTTCTGAAACAACTCTCTTGCTCATCGTTTCGCTCCTGATTGACGTTTTTTATTGCTGTCAACAATTTCAGATGTGCCTGAGCTAAGCAGACACGCAGCGGCAATTTCGCGCAGCCCATCGGTGACAGCTCCGTCGTTACTCAACGGGGCCAGGATGCATACCTCAGCGGCCTCCAGTTCACTCGCTCCCGCAGCAATCATTTTGGCAGCCGTTATCAGCGTGCGTGTTGAGGGAGGTTCAAAGTGGAAGACGTCGTCGGCCTTACGAATACTGGTCGCGCACCGCACCAGTCGCGTTGCTATCGACAGATCGATGTTCGCTTCGGCAACTAATACCTCAGCTTCGCGCTCCGGCGGCAGGAAGCTCATCGCTACCGTGACGAAGCGCTGTCGGAAAGATGGCTTGAGCTCCTTCAATGAACTTCTGTACGCGGGGTTATATGAGCACACCAACATAAATGTTGCAGGTGCTTTAACAACTTCGCCCGCGCGATCAAGATAGAGAGTCCGCCGGTGGTCAGTTAAGGAGTGTAAAACCGCCAATGAGTCGTGGCGTGCCTCAACCACCTCGTCCATGTAGCATATGGCGCCCTCCTTAACGGCCCGGGTAAGCGGTCCGTCGCTCCATATGACATCTCCACCGGTAACCATAAAGCGGCCGACAAGATCAGCACTTGTCAGGTCATCATGGCAACTGATGGTGACAACCTTGCGGCCAAGCACTTCGCCCATATGTTCGATAAGCCGGGTTTTGCCGCAACCGGTTGGCCCCGTAAGCATGACGGGGAGAAGTTGTTCGGCCGCCTGCTTGAATAGCGCTACTTCATTATTATTGGCGTGGTAAAACGTATTGTTCATGGACTTCTCAATTCAATATGATTACGCCGCTATAAGTTCGCGGTGAACGCGGGCTAAAATGCGCGGTAATTCATCAACTTTTCTGATGCGCGTGGACCGCTGCGGCCCGAATACAAATGGCAGCGGATCCACCTTGGTTTGTCCAACGCCGATGTAAAACAGGGATACGCCCGCGTCTTCGGCCTCTTCCACGGCATGCGCCGAGTCTGCCCAGGCATAACGCCCTTCGTATCCTTCATCCGATATCAGGCCATCTCCGATAATGATGAGAAGCCGCCGTTCGGATGGCTGCTGGAGCAAGCGACTGGTTAAGTGTCTCAATGGCGCACCCAGTCTCGTGTAACCGCCGGTTGTAATTCCCAGTTCTCCCGGTGTAACCGAGTGGACGTCCTCAAAATCTCGTAAACAGGTGATGTCAATGCGATGTCGGGTTTTGCCACTAAAAACGAAGAGTCCGTGGCGTTCGCGCGCCAAAGCCATGGCATGGCAAAGCCCATCGGCGCAGGTCAGTTCCAGTTTAAAGACATCACCACCGCCGACGCTTAATGAAGCGCTGCCATCGAGCAGTAGCGCGGTGGTAACGTCACGAAGCGCCGGCTGCAAGTCCCTGAATACGCGCGCTTCGGATTGCATGCCAGTCAATCGATTTACGTGATATGTAATGTATTGATCGATATCGAGATCAGACCCATCTTCAAGCCTGTTCTTCATCACCCGATGGGTGTGCTCTTCAAACCAGCGGCGCAAATCTGCGGATGCGGGCTTGGCCGTCCTTTTACTCGGTGAAACTTTGCGCTCCAGAACGGCAACATGATCCGGCAGAAATTGTTCGGTCCACATATTCCATTCGGGGTAGGGGACGCCCGCACGCCAGTGAGCACGTATCTCAATGTCATCCTCTTCCGGTCGGCTAGGCGGTGGCAGGCGCGAGCTTTTGATATTGCTTTCCCCGCCGGCAGGAATTGATTCATAGCCGGGCGAGATGTAGCGCTTATTTGTCGACCACGGCATCCGACCTTGAGCCCGCGTTAGCGCGGCAAGAAATCCCTCTTTTGCCCCGAGTCCCACGGGTAACCGACCGAGTATTGGGTGAAAGTCCAGCTCTTGTTTTGAACAGGCAAGCTGCATGGCGCGCTTTAGAATGTCAGCACTATCCAAATCTTCGTCCAACATGTCGAGATCGGGCAGAAAGCGCCGCACCTCCGGGACCAATCCAGGCCAACGCGAACTGACCCAGCCAAGAGCGACCCCACCTTCTACCAAGGAAAGTGCTGTGGCCTGTCTTGGAGTCAAAGCCTGTAAGGTATAAGCCGCAATGCGACTCTTCGACGGTGAGCACTGCAGTGCAATTGCGCAGGTCCAGGTTCTCAGAGTCCATCCCAAGGTAACGGGAGGATAGGGAATATGCATCTCGGTGCGCAAAGCATTCATGCCAAACGCCCGGCGCTCGCCAGAAATCAAGCGAATGCGTTTACAGCGCCCACTTGAAAATGCAGACGCCACAATGGAGCAGCTTCGCTCTACGTTGCTGGCCTGTCCAACACCTGAAGATCTAGCCATAGCCGACACAGTCATAGCCGCCTACAGCGGCATTAAAAGGTGCCCAAGGAATCCATTAACCAGTACCAGAACCAGATAACCAACCCTATCGCGCCGAAGGCGAGACCAAGTCGCACGCCTTCCGTCCATATCAATTCCCACATGCCAATATCCTCTAATATGTTGAAAATAATATATTTTTAAATCAAAGAAGAGCATGCGGTGTCATCCGCCAATCTCCCAGCCGAGCGAGCGAATGAAGCCGGTGATAGTTCAAGCCTTACACAGATTCGACTGTCTCGCAAGTATATTTATAACTTGCGTGAAAGTAGAAAATATGTGACCATCTCGAGTAATTACAAGACGGTCGAAGAGCGCACAAAGCGGCGAGGAGGGGAAAGCAATGACGAACGAAACAACGTTGAGCCCGACCGTTCTCACACCACAACATGTTCCCGAGTCGTTGGTGTACGACTTCGACATGTTCGCCGATCCGGCCTACACCGCGAATCCGCACAAACGCTTGCTGGATCTTATAGAGCATGCGCCGCCGGTGTTTTGGACCCCGCGCAACGGCGGTCATTGGATCTTTTTGAGCTACGCCGCTAATTTTATTGCGGCACGCGATACCGAAATGTTTTCCAGCGAACAGATGCCGATGGAGCTGGTCGAGCAGATGATGGCCAATCTGCCGCCGGGAACTCCGCGCATTCCCTTGGCGAAACCTGTCAGCATCGATCCTCCTGAACACAGCAAGTATCGAATGCCGTTACAGCGTGTCTTTTCACCCAAGACGATCAACGATCTGGCAGGTGACATTCGGGCGTTGGCCGATCAGCTCATCGACAGAGTCATCGAGCGCGGCGAATGCGAGTTCATGTCCGACGTCGCGGAGCCGCTGCCAGTGCAGATCTTTCTCAAGATGATGGGTCTGCCGCTGGAGCGACAGAACGAATATCGCGCACTGGTGAAAGAGCTATTGGCTATTCAAACCGGTGATCTGGGGAAAAGCATCGCGTTACTCCAGCGCATCGTTGCAAGCATGCGCGATATTATGCTTGAACGCCGCGAGCATCCGCGCGACGACCTCATCAGCCTGCTGTGGAAAACGGAAATCGACGGTAAACCGACGACGCTCGACCACGTTGATGACTACTGCGTGCTGCTGTTTATCGCGGGCCTGGATACCGTGATGAATGGCATGGGGTTTGGTGTACACCATCTGGCTCAGGATTTAGCACTGCAGGAGCAGCTTCGCGCCAATTCGAAATTGATTCCGGAAGCATCTGAAGAGTTATTGCGTCGTTACTCCTTCGTCATACCTAATCGGCGCGTTACTAAAGCCGCCATGTTCAATGGCGCTCCCCTGCAAGAGGGTGATCGCGTGATGCTCTTTCTTCCAGCAGCCGATCTCGACAAAAACGAGTTTCCCAACCCAGAGAACTTCGATCTCAAGCGTGAACACAAGGTGCATATCGTATTCAATGCCGGTCCGCACCGCTGCTTGGGGTCGCATCTTGCTCGCCTTGAGCTTCAGATTCTTTACGAACAACTGCTCGCGCGCCTGCCTGCATTCCGCCTTGATCCAACCCGGCCGCCAGCATTCCATTGCGGTCCGATCATCGGAGTTGACTCTCTTCACTTGACTTGGAAGTAAATATTCACGGGCAAAGTCGGGTTTATGGCTCGAACCCGAGCAGCGGTATGAATATGCCAAACGGAATGGCAGGGCAACTGATTCGGAGGATTCTTTCTTGGGTGCGTTAATCATGCTAGGAGCGCTTTTCGGACTGATTATCTTCATCTTCGGATTGGCGCTTCGCTTTGATCCGGATGCGCGACGTCCGGTAAAGAACAAGGGGAGCCACTAATGTCGCAGCTCCCGTTGCTTCTGAAAATCGGCACCTATTTCTCATACATCGGTGGATTTTCCTTTATCGCGGTTGGTGCGTACCTAAGTTTTCGCCGTGGACGCTTGCATCCCCTAATGTTGGCATGCATTTCCGCAATGGCAACATCCTGGATTGAGGCTCCTTACGACTGGGTCATGTATGCGCAGTTCCCGCCGGAGCTGCCTCGGATGCCATCCTGGTGGCCGGTCAACATGACATGGGGCGGCCTTCCGTCGGCGGTCCCCTCAGGTTATATCGCGTACTTCATTCTTCCTGCGGTGATCAGCGCCGCTTTTGCACGTCGTCTGAGCGCAACTTTTCATTGGCGGCTACCGATCGCCTTGCTCGTTATTGGTTTGATCGTCGGTAGCGGCTGGGCCTTCGTATTCAATGCGATCTTTGGTGCTCGACTTGGAGTGTTTTACTATGGCTATGTGATCAAAGGTCTAGCGCTATGGCCCGGCACGAAGCATCAGTACCCACTATACGACACGCTTGCAATGGGCATTCAAATGATGGTGTTCACCTACATTCTGGGGCGAACGGACTCGCAAGGCCGGACATTCATCGAGGTGTGGTCAGATTCTAAAGCCACAACACGTCTAGGGTCCCAACTGCTCTCCGTTGTCACCATCATCTTCATCGGCCACGCCATCTATCTCTCCGTATTCGCACCTCACCTTGCAACCAAACTGATGGGATTGGTCAATGTTGGGCCGACCGAGCAGTTGTTCGAGGGCGTGCCCAATCAACCGCTTTAGGGAAGGTCTGATTTATGCGTCGACTTTACCGAGTTGACGTAATTGGAGCCTGGCATGCGCGAGAAGCAAGGGACGTTGGCTGAAGGCGGGTTTGAAGCGTATCGAAAAGCAACTCGGCGGGATGTGTTTCTGAGTGAGATGGATCATGTGGTGCCGTGGGCGTCGTTGTGCGCGGTGATCGAGCCGCACTATCCGAAAGCCACTGGAGCCGGACGTCCCCCGGTGGGGCTGGAGCGGATGCTGCGGATTTACTTTCTGCAGCACTGGTACAACCTGTCGGATCCTGCGGTCGAGGAAGCGCTATACGACTCGATGGCAATGCGGCGCTTCGTTGGCATTGATCTGGGGCGCGAGCCGGTGCCGGACGAGACCACGGTATGCAAATTCCGACATCTGCTGGAGCGCAACGGACTGGGTGAGAAACTGTTCCAGGACGTACTGCGTCATTTGGAGGCTTCGGGTTTTCGTCTGTCGCGGGGCACGATCGTGGATGCCACGATTATCAGCGCGCCGTCGTCGACGAAGAACCGCGAGCAGACACGCGACCCGGACATGCATCAAACCGAGAAGGGTAATCAATGGTATTTCGGCATGAAAGCGCATGTGGGCATAGACAGCCACAGCAAACTGATCCACTCGGTGGCAGCTACCGCCGCCAACGTTGCGGATTCGATGCTATTGCCGGACCTGCTGCACGGTGGGGAGACCCGCGTGTGGGGCGATCAAGCCTATCGGGGACAGGCCGAGGTGATTCGCGAGCAGGCGCCCCATGCGCGTGATTTCACGAATCGGCGCTATCGTCAGCGCGGCATCGTCGATGAGATCGAGCGGGCGAAGAACCGGATCAAGTGTTTGCGCCCGACCCGCTCATGGAAACCTCGGCCGCATGCAATAAAGTGCGGCCGAGGTTGAACGTATGAACGATCTTCAGTTCATTGCCGGCGGCAGTGTGAAGCTGCCGGTGAAGCTGAAATCCGGCGGTTGCCGCGACTCTGAAGTATGGTACTTGAACATCGGCGCCTCGTTCGCCGCGTAGATGCCGAGCTGATCGCCCCTGCTCAAGTTGACGGACACGCCCACCAGATCCGCGTCGAAGTTTCCGGAGCCGTGGATCGGATACAGCTGCACGTCCACCAGCTCGACCTTGCGACTACCGGAACGTTGCACGCCGATACCGAAATAGGCGTAGGGGTTCTGGCTGGAGTTGATGTTCACCGTCATGTGCGGAATGCCGGCAAAAGCCTTGTTGCCGGTGGCGGTGTACAAGGACACGAACGTGGCATTCTTGCTGCCGCCGCTGACCTTTTGCGCCGTGCGGACGTTGTAGGTCTGGCCATTGGTCGGGATGGAGTTCATGGCGAAGCCGGTGTTGCCATCGACGGTGAAGCAGTTCTTGGGAATGTCGACATGGCCGGTGTAGTGGTTGGGACCGAACATGACCTCATCAATGAATGAGAACATCGCTTCGGTGATGTCGAAGGACTGACTGCCGCAGTGCGGCGTCTGCTCCATGCCCACCGCAATAAGGCCACTCTTGAACGGAATCCAGGAAGTGAATGGGATCTGGTGACCGTACTGCTGGAGCAGCAGCCGCACGTCAGCGCCGCCGGCCCGCAAACATTGCGCGTTCTGGATGCCCTCGTTGGCGGTGAAAAGGCTATCCTTCCAGCCCTGGACCAGGAAGGTCGGGACTGTCGGTAACGACTGCCCAGGCGCCGGAGTAAATTGCGTGTCACCACAGTATGCGTTCGGTCCATTAGGGCCAGAGAGGTTCAGCAGGGGCGTGAAGTCTTGTTCATCACCCTTCTTCGGTACGCTTTTAGAGAAATTGACTAGGGTTGGGTTCATCTGGCTGCCGAAGACCTGCCCGAGAATGAGTAGTAACTGGCTCCATTGGGTCTTGGGTTGGAGACCTGGCAATCCCGGTCCCAGGCTCTCGGCGAGATAGTGCCAAGTCAGTGCGGGAACCATGACCTGAATCCGGCTGTCGAGCGAGGCGCCCAGCAACTGGAAACCGCCACCATAAGAATAGCCCAAGGTACCCACTACCATCTTGCCAGTATGTGCATCACGCGCTAGCTGCGGCCCGAGGTGCGAGTCCGCCCAGTTGAGCACTGCCTCGATATCTTTACCATTGTAAGCGGCGCTCATCATCTCGTCGGTCCCGCCGGAATCGCCCCAGCCACGCTCGTCGAAGCTGATCGCGTAATAGCCATTCTCCACCGCCAGCGCCACGGCCTCCTCGGACTGTGTATATAGAAACGGCGCAGTAATGCCGGTGCCGTGGAGTGCGGTCATGCGGTGGCCGCCCCAGGGATTGCCATGCAGAATCAGCGGCACCGGGGTGTTTGCCGGTGCGTTCGGTGTGAACAGCGTGGCGGCGATCTGGGTCCCATCGAACGACGTGATGACGATGCTGGTATCGATGCTCTGCGTCAGCGCCGGGCCGCCGCCGGTTAGTGTCAGCGCCGCAGCCTCACTGCTGTAACTCGATACCGCTATAAATGATAGTGCAATTGCACCAGATAAATACATTCGTTTGGCGACTAAGCTTTGCATATACGATCTTTCCTCATGGTTGTAAGTGCATGGGCATAGTCGGGCTGGGATCGCACTCATCGCAGTCCCTAAAAGCCGGCTTTGCCCTCGTGCATCCAAGGCGCGTGAAGAAGAAGAAGACATCGCAAGGTGCTGCAGAGCACATTTATTCGCGGTGGGGATTTCGGCAGGCAGCTCTTGATGCCGCTTTAGTAATGGCACGCACCAAGAACACCGTGCGCTGTGCCTTGCTCGAAAACAGCCGCCGCCTGCATCTGTACCCTTCGTACTCGACTCTCCTCCACACCCGCCCGCCTGATTACTCCATCGCGAGTTGTCTATGTGAACACAGGATCACAATACAAACTATATCCCGGAGGGCGCTGAATTCAGTTGTATATAGAGGTTGAAGTACTTGTATGTAGAGGCTGAATTGAAAGCATAGCTAAGCAAGCTTTTAGAACTGATGAGGTACGGCCTTAGCCCCAAATTTTCTATCCTTCGGACTTCTCGCACTTCGCGAGCCTGTCCAGCAAGTTGAAGTAACCGGCCATTCGCTCCCGAATGATGGCTTCATTCAGACCAGCGTCCTGCAGCGAGTACTTGAACTCGCCGAGCTTGTGCATCGCGTTTCGGGAGTTCCACTCGATCATGTCACGCCGCGCCGCTGAGGTCAGCGTTACATCCGCATGTTTGTAGACCTGCTCGATGACTGCGGGAAGATCGCCAACGATTTCTTCGAAGCGCAAATCCAGCAGGGGTAATTCGGGATGTGACCGTCGATTGGCCAAATGGGCGGCCATCGTCCCGAAGTTGCGCTCCACTAAGTAGTTATTGTCAGGTTCAGCTCCACCGTAGGCGTTCCGAAAACAGTGCACCAGCCGGCACATCGATGAAAGCGTCTGTAGAGGAGAGCGGTTCGCAACGACAAAACGCGCCTCCGGGAAGACCTCCAGGATTTCCGGCTCCAGTCCGTTATAGTTGGGTGATTTCAGCAGCCAAGTGTCAATGATCATTGAAAACGGACCAAGTGTGATCACGCAAAACTGACCAGGGCT
>CAZOOK010000068.1:0-14761 GCA_964581385.1 uncultured Salinisphaerales bacterium | reverse complement strand
GGATGAACTAGCTGGAGATACGCCTGATCGGCAGCCGATTCCCTCAGTCAAGGGCGATGAAAATGCTGCGCCGGTCGCTACCGAAAGTCAAAAATTAGGCAGCGCTGGTGCGCGTATCGCGCGGTATTTTGCTAGCTGTTCGAAAGCATCGACATCTGTGGCACTACGCAATGCAAATTCCAGAAAGGTGAAGAATCCAGCGGCATAACCGTGGCGGCCATCACCTATGGCAGGCAGTAGGGCGCCTTCACGTTCCATTTCCATAGGTAACAGTGCCAAATGCGGGAAGCGGAAGCCTTTCTCAGCATGAAGAAACTTGAGATAGGCCGCGCCGTATTCCAGCCCGGTTTCAAAGGCAGCGTCGTAATCGATGGTGGGCTCTACCGCCCAGAAGCAGCGGTTGGTCGTGCTGCGAGTTTTGATGTCCTTGATGAATGGCAGTTGCATCATCCGCGCGACATCGGGCGAGACTTGCTTCTGGGATTTTTTGCTACGCTTTACGTTAGCTTGCTTCATGGCGTTACTCCATGTTGTGAGTCAGGCGCCGGCGGGTGTTGGTAGCATCCGCTGGTGCCGCTTATACCGGCAAAAGTGCCCGGCTATTGATCCTGCCATATGTGCAACACTATGTAAACTAATGATTTGCAAGCGTTTATTCTTGCAAAATGCGAGCATGAAAATACTAATTCTATGTCCAGGGCATGGCGATCTGTGGCAACGAAGGATATGGATTTGCTCGACGCCAAGTTGATCTCGAGGTCTCGCAGCTGGGGCGGCTGAGCATCGAAGTTATAGATAAAAACCTGAGCGCCATTTTTCGACCACCTGCTGCACTTCCGCTTCATTCTGCATGTGAACAAAGTTTGAAACAGCTGAGCTTTCCAGCTGCCCTTGCCGTGGCATGATCCAAGGGAATAAACCTAGGCCTAGCGATCGTGTCCGATCTGATCGAAGATTTTCGCCAAAATATCCAAAAACTGAAGCCGGATGGTCACGACGGCTTTGAAGGCCTAATGGCCGCCGTCCTTAGTGATCTGACTAAGCGCAGCTTTGCACTGGCAAGTGCAGGTTCTCAACACGGCAAGGATGGCCAATCCGCGCTGGATGGCGGCACGATTGTGTTCGAGGCGAAGCGCTACGACGACACGGTCCCGAAGGACAAAATCTATACCAAGATTTTCGAGATCGCCGCGGACAAGACCAGCACCACCGAACTCTACATTCTGGCGGCTACCAGCCCCATTTCAGCGCAGTACGTTAACACTCTGAAAGAGGGCGCGGAGCGGCTTGCAATGGCGCTGATGGTGCTGGCGTGGCCTGAAACGGGTTTAGCCGAAGTCGCTGCCCTCTTTGCGATGACCCCGGACGTGTCAGCGAAATTCATCGCCAAACATACGTCGATCATTGAAGCCGAACTTGCCAACCAATTGGCGGCAGTGCGGGCACACCCTCAATTCCAGATACGGTCAGACGAGCTCCTGGCAGCCTTACGGCAGCCCAGCATCGCACCGGCTTTTGCGCTCAAGGACAACATCGCCTGGCTGTCGGAGGCATTCTCCGATAAAAAGCGCGCCCGCAGCGTCTTCGGCCAAGCTCTCAGTCCCGCGGATACCTCGATTTCGGGCACGATCGACCGAACAGATCTCAGGAGGAGAGTCGCCAATAAGATCTTCGCTAAACCCGACGGCACAGTCGTAGCTATTCTCGGCACCGACGGCAACGGCAAATCCTGGATTTTTGCGCAGGCTTGGAGCTATCAGTCCAATCAACCCCTGACCGTCGTCATCGTCCCCAACGATATTAGCGATCCGCCATCGCTCGAATATTGCCAAGACCTCCTGATTTCGAAGCTCCTCACCCAGACGGGCGAGACGCGGAGAGCGGAGGTCAGGGAGCGTTGGCTGAGACACTTCGAGCGTTGGGAGCGGAACGCAGATACCGCCGTACCACGACTGGTTGTCTTTATTGATGGCGTTAATCAGCGCGAAAGCGTCAATTGGCTCCGTTTCATAGACGCCATGAGTACCGTGGTGGCCCAGTTGGGCGGCAGGCTCGTCTTTAGCTGTCGCCGCGTTTTCTATCGGGACAACCTTGAAAACAAGCTGGTCAGCCGGGTCGACTCAATCGACATTCCTGAATGGACTGATGCGGAATTGAACGAGCTGTTGAAAGAACGGGGAACCTCGATTGCCGCGCTCGATCCAGGCATCGCCCGCAGTCTGCGAAACCCGCGCATTTTCGGTGTTGCTGCTGCTCTCTTCAAGGCAGAAGAAATTAGCGAGTTCGGCGAGCTGAGCGTTAGCAGGCTGCTTTTCGAACATATCCGCAGCGGCAGTGCCGCGGAGGGTACTACCGTCGCGTCCAAGCAGTTTGCGGCTGGCATCTGCGCTCATGCGGAAAGTATCGTCCAGCGCCTCAAACAGCAGCAAAGGGACGACCTCAACGAATTCGATATGCCCACTCTCGTGACGGCCGGTCTCTCCAATCAGACCATTTCCGAGCCGTTCGTGATTACTTCGGCAGGTCGTTTCTTTGAAGTGCCAGACGAAAATCCGAACAAATATATTTTGAAGGATGAGGGTTTGCCGCTTGCGCTAGGGCTCGCGCTGGTCAGGACCGTCCGAGAGGCGCTGCGGAAGCGAAAGGGCGTCGACGAAGCGCTTTCCAGTCTTCTCGATCCAATTGCCGCGTTGGATATGACGGGCGACATCCTGTTGGGCGCCATCATCTCTGCGGTGCTGGAAGAGTCGCCCAAGGAAGTTGTGACGCCACTGGTACGCTCTTTTGTCATGCTGCAAAACCTTGATTCTGCGCGCTACCCGGAATTCCGCGGCCTGTTCGGTCGCGACCCCAGCGCGTTCCTTGCTGCGCTGGAGGATGCTTCGCTGACCTGCGACATCGCCTCGAATCTCTCCTGGTTGACTGACGCCGCGACCGATCTTCGTGGGAACGCATCTTTCGAAGCTGCTCTGCCGACCGCCATCCACCGCTGGCTCAATATGTACTCGTTGGCCCCAGAGCGTATGGTGCATGTTCCAAACAATCTCGAGCACGCTGCGGAGCGCGCGAAAGAACTAGCAGAGCGCGAGCAGAGGCTTTTAGCGACCATGGCGTCGTTGTCGCAGGCGGAAAATAATCTCCTTAAGGGCATGGTCCAGGAGAATCGCGGCGACTACAGCCAGCTCAACCTCCTTGCCTTCCAGGCAATGGCTGGCCGACCTCTCGCGCCGTTCGCCGAGAGTTTGAGAAACTATTGTTTCGCGGCATCGCTCAACGGCGGCTATCACGGTCACCATGGCAATTTTGAGGATCTCGTGCATTTCAATCTGGCCGACTGGGCCGCTACCAAGGACGCACTGCGGAAAGCTGCGGACCTGCTGCGCCAGAGCGGCATATCGAACACCGGGCGATGGGCGCTGGTCTACGTCCTACGCGCTACCGGCGACAGCAGCGACGCTCGGGAAGCCGACCGGATTGCCGACGAGTTGACAAAAGACCGTGAGCACCTAAAGGGCTGGCGGCGGATTGAGAACTATTGCGCCACTGATCCCTGCGATCCCGCGTCGGAAGCACCGGAGAATATCGACACGACGGCTAATAAATATAGGGTGATTGATCCCGCCGAACTGCGCCGTGCAATGGGGTTCACCCAAGCTGACTATTTTTATATGGATGCGCAACCTGGTCTTGCCCGCTTCCGTCCCGAGACAGCAGTCGAGGTATTGAGGGCTTTTGCAGACCAAGCTGTGACTCGAGTGCCGCCAGACTTTCGTCAAGCCGTCTTCGTGCTCGAAAATCACACCGTCGGTTTGGAAAGCCGTGTCGCTGAGCCTTATGTCGCGAAGGCAAGAGAGATCGCGGAGATGGCACTGAACTGGGGTAAGGACAAGAACAACGAGGCCTGGGTCGCCGCACAATACGCCCTCAGTGTGGCGTTTCCCCACATGTCCGGGGATGCGCAATTCGACGCGCTTATCAATCATCCTAAGGACAGGACCATCCTCCTGGATCTCTGCTATCTCTTTCAGCCAATCGATGAAAGCAAATTGGAGCGCGCACTCGAAAAGGCAATAAAGGAGGGCGATCCTGTCGCTCAATTCCGTATCCTCGGGTTTGCGGAGCACTCGTGCACGCCGTTGACCGAGCGCGCCACGGAGTTGGTGTTGAGCCTTTTGGCGTCGGAAAACGATTACGTCCGACTATCGGTGGTAGCGCTCATGCGAGCCGCGGCCGATCCTCTTCTCCTCGCGGGACTCGTGCAATCTGTCTGGAGCGCTACGCCCCCCGACACCGCGCCCAACAAAATCGAAATACTTCATGGGTCGCAAGCGCTGGTGCTGGCGGCGGAGCAGGGCATGATCACGATTGAGGCGTGTCTCGATCGGATTGCGCTTTCCGCTTATGGGAGCCTAGTCAAACGGCTTGGTTCCACGGCCGCGCTCGCTATCGCCGACCGTCTAAATACAGCGATTCACAAGGCCGCCGAATTTCGTGTCTCCAGTAACCTTCCGGACATCGAACAAAACTTCGAAGGCCGTCATTGGTCGGTGATCTTTGAGGTTTCTGAAAAGCCGCCAAAAGAAGAGTCCCCGGACGAACAGTTCCGGCGGCTCAACGAAACCGACGATGCGTGGTTCGAACGCCAAAAGAGAAATCAGACCGCCGCCGACCGCTTCGAGCACGAACTAAGTAAGGCCGGGGCGCAGCTCATCATCCAATCTGTGACTGTCGATCTCATCGCTGAGATCGACAAGGTGGCCCCTACTCTTGTCGATACTTGGCACGCGCTCTTTCTGAAACTGGATAACAAAGCCCTTAATAATGTGTACAACATTGCTTTGCTCATTGCCGAGGCCATCTCCCAAAGAGATGCCGTGGCAAGTCTCACGCTTTTCAAGCGGTTGAGAAGCAGTTCTCCTTTGGTGCGGGTCACGTTCGGCCAAGACAAGATCGGTCTTAACGCCGTGACGGCATGGGGAGTGGCCGATGGCACCGAAATCAGGGAACTCTGCTTCGCCCGTCTTGACCGCATTGGCAACGACTATGACCTCGCCATGGAAGTGTTGGCGGGCATCAGGGCTGAGCGTGTCGACGTCTTGCGCGACTATGTCGTAGATTGTTGCTGCCGACTGAAAGCTGACCGTCTCTGCCGATTGAAAATTGACTAGGGATGGAAGCCGAGGGCGGTAGCCCTCGGCGGTGTCTAATCGTATCGGTTGTCAGATGGATTCGTCGATTTCCTCCTGGGCCTGAGTCTTGGTCTGTTCACGGGATTTGATGCGGGCTTTGGCCGTGCTGCTGCTGTGGCGAAAGCGATAGGACTCGTTGCCGGTCTCCACGATATGGCAGTGATGCGTGAGTCGATCGAGCAGTGCTGTCGTGAGCTTGGGGTCGACAAATACGTTGCTCCACTCGGCGAAGACCAGATTGGTGGTGATGATCACGCTGGTGTGCTCGTAGAGCTTCGACAGCAGGTGAAACAGCAGTGCACCGCCGGCCTGTGAAAACGGCAGATAGCCCAGCTCGTCGAGGATCACCAAGTCGAGGTGCATGAGCTGATGAGCGAGCTTTCCAGCTTTGCCTGCCGCCTTCTCCTGCTCCAACGTATTGACCAGCTCCACTGTCGAGAAGAAACGCACACGCTTGCCGTGGCGGGCGATGGCCTCGATGCCCAGGGCCGTGGCCAGATGCGTCTTGCCGGTGCCAGTGCCACCGATCAGCACGATGTTTTCCGCCTTCTCGGTAAAGGCGGTGGTGGCGAAGGTCGTGATCTGCCGGCGCTCGACCTTCGATTGATCGAAATCGAATCCGGCCAAGTCGCGATGGATCGGAAAGCGGGCGACATGCATCTGGTAGCGGATCGAGCGCAGGGCGCGGTCAGTGCCCTCGGCTTGCACCAAGTGGGTCAGCAACGACTCGTAGGTGGTCATGGCGCCGGTGCTGCCTTGCTCGACCCAGTCGGCGTAGCAGCCCGCCATACCGTACAGGCGTAGCGCTTTGAGGTCGGCGATCAGATCAGCCATGATCCACCTCCGTGCGTAGCGCGTCGTAGCGTTGCGGATCGGCGATCGGCGCGGTCGTCACGGTCAGGGCGGTGTCGACCGATGGTGGCGGCGGTCCCTCCCGCAATCGTGCCAGCACATTGAGCACGTGCTCGGCACTGGGCCGCCCGGATTCGAGCACCAGCTCGACGGCGACCAGCACCGCTTCCAATCCGAAGACCGGTACGGCCGACAGCACCTGCGCCATGACCCGCTCGCCGCCATCGCGGCGCAGGAGTGCGCGGCTGAGCTTCTGCAGTGGGACCGGCAGCTCGGCGAAGGGCGCGCCGTTGCGCAGGGCGCCGGGCTTGCGCTCGATCAGTGGCAGATAGTGCTGCCAGTCGTAGACCACGTGATCGCGATCCCACGCCCGGACATGCTCGGTAACAATCTGCTGGTCGGCGACGATCACGACGCGCTCGGGATATAGCCGCACGCTGACGCGATGTCCCGCCAGTGCACAGGGCACCGAGTAGCGATTGCGCGCGACGCTGACCAGGCTCGTGCTCGACACCCGCGCCGGCAATTCGACATAGCCATCGAAGGGCGTCGGGACCGGCATCAGCTGCACCTGCTCGTGCTCCCAGGTTTCCTGGATGCTCATGCCGGGAAACTCGGGGTGCGGCGCTTGGCGCGCTTCCACACACTGGATCGCCAGCCAGACATTCAATTCGGCGAAGCTGCCGAAGCGCTGCTCCGCTGCTTGCTGCCAGATCCGTCTTCGAGTGTCCTGCACGCTCTTCTCGACGCGGCCTTTCTCCCAGCCTGAAGCGACATTGCAGAAGTCGGGATCAAACAGGTAGTGCGAGGTCATCGCCGCGAAGCGGGCATTGACGATGCGTGCCTTGCCGCGGCCCGGCACGCGATCGACGGCGGTTTTCATATTGTCGTAGATGCCACGACGGGCCACGCCGCCCAAGCCGGTCAGACAGCGGGTGTGGGCATCGAAGAGCATTTCGTGGCCCTGACTCGGATAGGCCGCCAGCCAGAACGCGCGGCTGGCACACAGCTTCATGTGCGCCAGCTGAATCTTGCGCCAGATGCCACCGATTACTAGGCTTTCTTCACTCCAGTCGAACTGGAAGGCTTCTCCCCAATCAAAGCGCAGCGGTACGTAGGCCGATCGCGCGGTGACCGCGCCGGCTTGGGCGCGCCACGACCGGATGAACGCCGTCACCTGACTGTAACCGCCGGCGTAGCCTTGCTCCTTGATCTGAGCGAACAGCCGCAATGCCGTGCGTCGCTCTTTGCGGGGCCGTCGTGCATCGGTTTCCAGCGCCTGCCGAAACCATTCGGCATGGTCATCAAGCTTGCACGGGCCATCACGCCGCACGTACGCCATCTCGCTGCGAGCCGGCTCTCTCAGCCACTTCTTGATGGTGTTTCTCGACAGACTCGTCCGGCGCGCGATCTCGCTGATCGACAAGCCGTCCCTCAACCGCATTCTCCGCACCTTCGCGTACATCGCCATGGTATGCACCTCGTCTTCCTGCTGGGGATAAAGCCCAGCAGGCTAGTGAAGAACACCCTGGTCATCCTTCAGTCGGCAGAACCTCGGTCTAATGGTGAATTTTCAATCGGCAGCAACACCCGTAGATCGCCGACAGCGCCTAGAACCAGCGCATCGCGCCCGCGCCGCCATGGTGGCAGGTCTCTCACCGGATGAATCTTGGGCCGTCGAGACAGTCGACATGCTGAAAGATGAGCACGGGTTTCTGCAGAGGGCACATCAGGGGGCCAAATATGCAATGGAACGCCATCAGTGGTCTCGTCACTGGGCTGCGCAGATGCGTACTGCGACCGATCCCGTGGACCTTTGGCGTTACACGGTGCTGCTTTCGAAAATCGTCGATGGACGGTTTAAGGCATCGGAGGTAGAAGGCAGAATCCCCAGCCCCCTTATGAAGCGTTTCGGTACCACACTCAACAACCAGATCCGCAATCGGATTCGCAAGTGGAAGAACAAGCGAGACTCGAAACTGTTTGGGATGGATGTTCCGAATAAGGTTTTCCTGCCGGGCGATTAGAGTAAAGACTAAGGCATGCATCGTGAGGGTTGGCGCACATGCTGCGCCATCTTTTTTGATATCCGGGCAGGTCGCCGCCGGCGTTGCGTGCGTTGATCCGCGATACGCGTACCGAGAACGCTGCAGCTGCCGGCGGTGACGCCAATGCACGGAAAGGCCGTGCTTATCGCTCATTGTTCCGAGCGCTGCGTGACATTGCTCAAGCCGCCGCACAGATGGATAACGTACAAAAAAACGTGCGTTCGTTTAAGGGGTGAACAATGGAGGGGCGGCACTTATCAACGCCACCTGTGTACAAGTCTGTGCATATCGTTTTGGATGCAACGTCCGATGCGGCTTTGCACGCGATGAACAATTTGTAACCATCGCATTGCGGGCTGGAGATACACTACGCGCCCAAGGAATGCAGAGGGTGGTGGTATGGCTTCTTCTCAAACGCCGCTGACGCCGGAGCTTGCGGCGCTGCTGGTGGCAATTCACGAAGGTGAGGGGTCGTCTCCCGAAACGGAGATTTTTACGGACGATGTCCTCGCGCTTTCCCGGCTGGGATTGATCCGGTTTGGTACCGGTGGAACGCTGGCGCTAACGCCGCAAGGCTATAACGCCGTGCATGCGATTGAGGACGCAACGCTGGCTGGCGCGTGAGTGAGAGGGGCGTCCCCGCGGCGTGGCGGAGCGTCGGTTGCACTAAGGCGTCAGAGCGGCGCAACGAACAGTTGATTGATTACTTCGGCGATGGTTCGCAATGTGCGACGGCTGTTTGGGTTAAGCACCGGAGACCCGTGCGCGAGCCGATTGCGTAGTTTCGGCACCGTCGCAGCAAGGCTTGTAACGAGGTCAATGTCCTTCATGGCTTCAGCTATCTCTGCTTCCGTCGGTTCTGGAAGCTCCCGGCTCTCATTGTCACCGAGGCTATGTAGGATGTGAAAGGTGTGCCTACTGCGCGCGCGCTGGATTGCGGCTTCCCTCAATGAAGGAAAACCTTCCGTGGTTATCCAGCCTTCCCGCTTCGCGGTGTCCAACAGCTTCGCAAGTGACGGTGGGCGTAGGGAGTCCGAGTCGTCAAAAGCGGGAAAACCGGCCCGTACCCTCAAGGCCCATTCCAGTGATGAAAACGCGACCATCTCCGAGACTTGGTGAAACCGGTATACAAACCACGAATACAACGAGGCATTCTTGGCGGTTTCAAAGAGCTGCCGAACGTCGAGCGGCACGTGCTCGTGCAGAACGATATCCGCAAGTTCCGCATGGGTATCGGCCAACGAAAAGGCGAAGTGCGCGTTGCGGAAGTGCGCATGGCGTATATCAGGCTCGCAAATCTCCGCCAGCGTTTTGAGCGGGTCCTGAAGCTCGTCAGTCATGGATTGCAGTCGTTGGCGCTGACACTGTCTATCTATATTGTGTGAGCGCGGGGAATGCCCCGCGCGTAGTAGAGCTTCGGCGCTCAGGCCGGTTTTTCGCAGTTGATCATCCACGGCGTGCCGAACTGATCCGTCAGCATGCCGAAGGCGGCGGCCCAGAACGTCTCTTGCAGCGGCATGCCGATCGTGCCGCCCTGCGCCAGTGCTTTGAAGGCCGCTTCGGCCCGAGCGACATTCGGATAGTTCAACGACAGGGAGAAGCCTTTCATTCCTTCGTAGGGCTGGCCCGGCGCACCGTCCGACCCCATCAGCGTGTTACCGTCTATGGTCATGCTGGCATGCATGATTTTGTCGGCGTGGGCGGGCGGTACCTGCTGCGGTGTTGGCGCGCTGGAAAACGGCATCATCATGCCGATCTTGCCGCCCAGCGCACGCTCATAGAAACGGAAAGCCTCGGCGCAATTGCCGTTGAAGATGAGATAGGCGTTGAGGTTGGACACGGGAAATTCCTGTGTAGTGTAGGAGGCGAAGCAGGAGGAGGTTATGCCGTCACCAGCGCTACCGCCTCGCGCTTGCGGCAGAACATCTCAAACGATACCACGGTTTATCGCAGCTTCCGCGATCTCCCGCGGAGCGTGCCAAATGTGCAAGATAAGACACGGAGGAAGACTTTTGGCGCGTCGGATTCCGTGTCGATCGCTGCAGACGTTGGCGACGGCGGCAGGGTGTTCACTGCCGATACACACAGCCCCACGTCAACCACACCTGCACCTCGCCGTTCTCAGTTCCGAAGTGAATGCGTACAAGCCGCCCGTTTCGGACAAAAGGCCGAAAGCCGAAAGTTCTTCGATTCAAACCGCGTAGACCATAACACTCGCTACGCGGTAAGGGCTCGCTGCCCATTGCCCAGCAAGGCTGCGCCGCAGGTTTATCGCGGTTGGCAGTGCATGCTGTGTGCTTAAGCATATGAAAAATATTCGCACCTGAGTTGGGAAGTGCCGCGATGGGGGATCGGGGATAGCGGTCACAAAAGCTGAATTGGCCGATATATTGTTCGACGAGATCGGGCTCAACAAGCGGGAGGCGAAGGAATTCATCGACTCATTTTTCGAAGAGATCCGCAGCCAGCTGGTAGCCGGCCGTGAGGTAAAGCTAGCAGGCTTCGGCAGCTTTGCACCGCGCACAAAAAAACAGCGACCGGGGCGGAATCCAAAAACCGGACAGCAGTTTCTGATTTCGGCGCGACGCGTGGTGGTGTTTCATCCAGGACCGAAACTTCGGTTTCGCGTCAGAACGCCCGAGTAGCCCTGCCCGCTGCTCGCTTTGGCGAGCCGACCGTCGGGCTGTTTGTAGCGATCTTGCCGCTAAATCTTCATTCGCAAGTCACATCGCCGCGACATGCTGCTCGGGCTAGCAAAAAACTGGCTGGTGAAGACCGACGGGATGTCGGTGAGGGTCGCTGCGCGATCCGAGGGCGGCCTCAGGGGCCGCCCTTTTTTTTGATGCCGAACTCGGTCACTTCGCGAACAGCCTCTAGTCGTACAACGTTGGCAGGCCGGGGCGGCCCTGTTGGAGACCCAGCTTTTAAGTCTTCGTGCGGTGGTCATTCCGGCAGAGCGGCAACAAGCTATGGCGCCTTCTTTGCCGATCCGACGACGTTGAACAAAACTGCGCTACCGGGTCCGAGCCAGGGGAACAGGAGTGAGCACTGCACGAACAGTCGGAGCTTTCCTATTCGCGCTGGGGCTATCTCTACCAGCCGCTGCTCGGACGGACGCAACACAGCAGCCGGCGCCGGCGCAGCACTCTCATGAGCAGACGGTTCCCGATGACGGCAGTGGCTACATCAATTCGAGCGGGAACTGGGTGCCGTCTCCTGTTCACTCTGATTCGCCGCCTGCCGGTGCCTCGGCGCAATGCCGTGACGGCACGCACAGTTTCAGCCAGCACCACCGGGGCGCGTGCTCGCATCATGGTGGTGTAGCGAAGTGGTTATGAGCCCCAAGCGATCTCAGTCAGGCGTCGTCGCTTTTTTGATCAATCGGGCGAACGAAGTTGTTGTAGAGCGACGCGTTCTTAAGTTCTGATTCCATTCGCTCAATGTGTTCTAATAATTTCTCCTCGAGCGAAAGATTTTTGAGAACGCGCGCGATCAAGTTCCGATATTGCTGGCGTCGCTCGACCTTTGAAAAAGTCCCTCGCTCTATAAGTTGAATGGCTTGATCAATTGACTCATCACCAATCGTTTCGCTACTAAATAAGTGCCATAGCGTGCCCAAATGGCAAATTAAGATTCCCAAGCTTACCCACCCGTAAAGAGGGGCATCGTGGACATCAATCAATTTAGTTTTTTCGAGAACTGGACCGAACAAGATTGAGATGAACTTTAGGGTTCCGCCAATAAATATTCCCAATCCTGTGCGCAATGGAGCTTTCACAAAAATAATGTCGATAGAACGACTGATAAGAGCTGTAATGTAATCCTTTAGATCGTCCATTATGCTAACTCGCCGCGCTCAATTGTCCCACCATTTACTGCTTTTTTCGGTGGAAGCAGAGCCTGCCTTATCCCGCCATTGCCGTCGTTGAGATTTACATTGCTCGAGTTGCTGATTAAAAATTTAATTAATTCCCGAGCTTCGGCCGGATTGGTGCCAAAAAATCCATTTTCGATTCTGAATCTCACAATTTCTATTTTCGTTCGAATAAAAATTATCCAAATCATGAGCGCCACTGGTATAAAAAACGGCGCCGCATCTTTTAAAATTAGGTGCAATGAAAACGCATAAATCATATTTAATAAAGAAAATATGATTATGAAGAGCCCAATTATGCGGCTTTCGTTACGGCTTTGTACAATTAACTTATTAAGGTAACAAAGCGAAAGCGCTGCCTGCTTTGCTTTGGATTGTCCGTTGATTTCGGACTCTGAGGTTCCAAATAGAAACGAAACTCTTGCATCGATTTTCTGGAGAATTCCAATCGGAACTGAAATATCCCCTGTTCTTCGTTCAATAATGATGGCTCGAAGCCCCAATCCCATCCCAGTTACGCCGAAAATTATTCCGCTATACAAATACATGTCGAGCTCAGCCCGGCTAAAAAAATCAGTGACAGCGAATAAGATAAAATATAAATTGAGGATGAATAGCCCAAAAGCCAGCCCCTCGATCGCAGGTGAAGAAGCTAGGCGTTCGAGACGTGAAAGTTTGCTATTCATATGCGGAATCTCTAATAGAAATGCGAAGACATTAGGCGGATAGTACTTCTGCCCAACGCTCACCATGGCGTTCCAAGTATAGCTGGGTGGTCCTTTTGTCAGCATGCCCAAGCAGCAGCTGCACTGTTTCGTCTTTCTCCCCGGAAAGCCGCATTTCGTCCGCGCCGAACGCGCGCAGCTCATGGAAGGAAGCTTGCACCAGCAGCGAACGGTAGCGCGCGGAAGCGGTCGCCGGCAGTTCATCAAGGAACTGGACGATCTGTTTGCGAGGGATGGTGCCGACGTCGACACGGTCACCGATTGCGTTGGCGACCGTCTCAAGCTGCAGGTCGTATTGTCGGAGCGTGCTCGGCGATAGGCCGTGGCCGGTCTTGAACTTTCGCTCGCGCAGCACACCCCGGAACTATTAGATGTGATCCGAGAGATTCACGACCGAATGACGGTCATCCTGAGGCCGGAGGGGTGGCGGGCTTGGCTTGATCCGCATCTCGCCGATCCCGCGGCGGTGCGGAGCCTGATCGATCAGCACTCGGCTCGATCATTCAAGGCTTACGAGGTTTCGAAGCGTGTGAACTCGCCGCGGAATAATGATGCGGCGATCATTGAGCCGGTTTAGCAGCTGCTGTCGACTCGCACGGCCAAAGTGACGCAGCGCTGAATAGATGTCGACCTACACTGCCTACACTGACTACCGTCCCACGTAGGCAATCAAACCGTCTATGATCACAGTGGTGGCGGATTCACACTACTAGTTTGCGTCGGCGCCGACGCTTCTAAATCGGCATCGGTAGGTTCTGCGACAGAAATTACCCGCGCATCGACAATGCGAGAACCAAGTTTGCGAGCGTTAATGGCGAGTTGAACCCATGCTCGGCTCCATTCTGCATTCATGACGAGTTGTCGTTGCTCACTATTAAGGGCAAGCGGGATTGTCACGGTAAAAGACTGCTCGTCACCATATCGGAAAATCCGCGCACGAAAGTCGCCTATTCCGCTCGAGTCAATCTGCTGGATCATGAATGGGCCATCGATTCTCACGTCCACGCTTTCGTTGCGTTCATTAGTGACCAGCGTCCGAGCTTCTTCGCCCGTAAAGCGAACTCCTGGCAACGTAACCGCGTCGTCGTTTCTAACAACCTTGAGAACGCCCATCGCGACCCGCTCCATTGATTCGATGGCCATTTTCACGCTCTTAGATTGGTCTGCCGCCGCAGCCATAATCTGGAGCTTTTCGTTGTCCAGCACCGAAAGTTCTACGGATGTTGTCAGCTCTCTGCGCTTTGTTTGCTCCGCAAAAAAACCACGAAGCACATAGGCAGTACCAGCCGCAAGTGCCATACCAACCAGTGTTAGGACAATATATTCAGGAGACATTTTGTCCACCGCTGCAACAGCTGCTTTAGTTAACGGCTCAGCTAGTGCTGATGAAAAGATTGACGACCCATCTTTGACCTTAACAACTATTTCAAGTTGCTCACGCTCTTCGTCGCTTAGCTTCCTCGCATCAGGTGCACCATAACGGAACTGCGCATAGGCCTTATGCAAATCGCCTTGCAGCTCCAGCAGTGGCCTCATAATGCGCGTGGGGACGGTGCCGTGCCAATCCTTTCCGACAACCGTAATGTCGAAGGATGGCCAGCCGGAGAAACTCAATATCGCACCATCCGGCAGCTTCGCGCCGTCCAGGGTCGACCGCAGCAAGTGCCAAGCTTCTTCTTCGTTGTGAACTACAACCAATGTAGGTCCAGCCATATAGGCAAATCTCCCTGTCCTGCCCCCATCACAACCGTCTGGGGATTTCTTAGCGTGCTGGAATCAAGTCCAGCAGTGACACCAACCGACAGCGGACAGCAGTAAGGCCTCTGCGGGAACCCAACGCGGGACGAAAAAGAAGCCGCACTTGGCGGCCAGTTCTTTCGTTCCAAGAGGCCGAGATGAGCATGCCCGCGGGCGAAGCGGTGAGTAACGTACTCGCGCTGTTCCCCCAACTGTTCCCCTCAAGCAAAAAAGCCACCTATGTCGGCGGCCTCGTATCCTTCTAACTCTTTGATTCTGCATGGTCGGGGCGACAGGATTCGAACCTGCGACCCCCTGCGCCCAAGGCAGGTGCGC
>CAZOOK010000067.1:0-15302 GCA_964581385.1 uncultured Salinisphaerales bacterium | reverse complement strand
GGTGACCAGGCGATGCATGGTTTGCGTACGCCCAGACCTGTGGCTGGAGGGTGTCAGTCCGCCCCGGTCCGGAAGTCACGCGACACAATTGGTCGCCAGCGCCAGGTCTGGGCGTACGCAAACCATGCATCAGGTGGTCGCAGGTTTGGTAGGTGTGCGCATCTGCTTCTTTTTCCGACGGTTACATTTGTGCACACTCGCGCACCCGCGCGGCCAACGTGGCGGGTTCGCGGTCTCTCTCGCGCTCACGAAGACGCGTCCTGGCGCGGTCAGGGTGCAGGCGCAGATGCGGGTTGCGCGGGCGCATGGTGTGTGCGGTCGCTCGCCCCAGCGCGGCGCGCGCGGCGTACGTGCACTCTGCGGTCCAGAACATCGTGTGCGTGTTGGCGTTCCACGCCGCGTAGAGCACCATCGGGCTCGGCGCGTCGGCGCGCATCGCCGGCCCGCTCACGAGCACGACGCCCCACCCGTGCGTGTCGGGGCAGTGCGCGAGCACGACGCCGTTCGACCCTTCGAGCTCTACTTCTTCGCCCGGCGGAACGTCCTTCGCGACCACGCGCAGAGCAAACGTTTCGTAGTTCTCGACGGGAGCTGGCGTGCTCGGATTCGCAAAGCAGTACGTGTGCAAGTCAACAACGAGAGGCGTGATTGTGCGCGCGCGGATGAACGTCGTGGCCTCGCCGCGCTGCGCGAGCCAGTGGCGCACGTCGCGACCGAGCAGGCGCGCGGTGCGATCGGGGCGGAACACAACGTCGCGCAAAATCGGAGCGAGCGCGCGCGGATCGGTCGCGGCCGCCGTGCGCTCGCGCACAATTGGGTCGATGAACCCCGCCTTTTCGTACGCCGCGAACGTGTGCGCGTACAGCTCGAGCGAGGCGAGCCGCCCCGACCTGCACGAGAGCGCCGTGTTTGCGACGTCCGACCCGCGCAACCACGTCAGAACGTGCACCATCACGTCGAGAGGCAAGTCGCTCAACACGGCTGCTATGTTTGAGCCGCGCGGACGTTTCAAAACCGTCACGTCGGCATCGCCGTCCGTTTCGCGCGCGCGTTTCATGAGCGCCAGCGCCAGCGCGAGCGCGAGCGTTCAATTCCAATTCGAGAGTGCGCTCGTCGCGTCGACGGTTGCGCGCGCGTCGCCCGTCCAGCGCGCTCGTTCTCGTGCGCGCGCGCGCGCGGTGGTCGGCGCGCTCGTCACGCCCGACACCTTTCCTCGTGTGACGAGCGCGCTCGCCGCGGCGTTCGTCGCGGCGACGAGCGACGCCGAAACCGACGCCGTGCTCGAGCTCGGGTTCCTCGCGCACGACGCGCTGACGCCACGCGGCGCGCCAAATCGAACCGCCGACGACCCGCGCGACGACGCCGTGGTGTGCGCGGCCAAAATGGGCTACGCCAACGCACTCGCGTGCTACACGGCTCAGCGCGCGACGTACGCGCGATCGACGCAAACGCCGCACCTCTTTGAGACACTCAACCGCCGCGCAGCCGCTGCGACGACGCGCACGTCTCAAAACAACACAGACACGGACGTTCTTCGATCGGAGAGCGTCGCTCTCTTGCGCGCGCTGCAGAGCCGCGAGGCCCCCGGATCTGCACAACACAAGTGGTACGGCGTGCTCGCGGCGATGAGAGAGAATCAGCCGGTCGTGTGGTGCCTCAAGACGCGCCGCGCGCTCAGCGTCGTTCAGGCCGCGACGTTTGCGGCGTTCGACGCCCCCGAAGCGACGGCGGCCGTGCTGACGGGCGGGCGAGGAGAGTACACGGGCGAGGCCGTGCCAGTGCGCAAACCGGGCGACCGCGCGCTCGCGCTCGACGTGCTCTCTGATTTGTGCAACGCGCTCGGAGTGAACTGATTTTGTGACTCGACTTGACTCGACTCGATCCCACCCCTTCCCCTCCACCCAGCCCACCTCCGACTCACCCTTCGGTCCACGCCATGGTGCCTGCGGCAAAGTTCGCGAGTGCTGCGACGACGAAAAACATGAGCCCGACAGACGACATGTTCTTGGCGGGCGAGTCCGTCGCGGCGTTCGGCGCCATGTTGAACGAGTCGTACCCGATCGTCAGGTACGCGAGCGTCAAGTTCACCGTCGTGATGAACAGACCCTTGAAGTCGCACAACTCACCAACGTCAAAAGACACCATGAACACCATGAACGCCACGTCGTTGACCGTCTTGTACGCCTGGAGCAACCAAATCACAAAGATCCACGCGAGGATCGTGATTCCGCCCGCCATCGTCGCGTAAGCCCCGTACGTCGCCACGCTCTGCACGTTCCAGAACGTGAACGGCGTGTGCACGTTGACGCCCTCGCGCCGCGCGTTCGGGTTCAGGCCGTAGTTGACGGTCTCGACGGTGTTCGTCGTCGACGCGGGGACGGTGCTGAACTCGGCGAGCCACGTCGCGAGCCAGAAGAAGAACAGAGCGCCGCACGTCGCCATGCCCTCCCAGTCCTTGTCAAACCCCTTTTGGCTCCCCTTCCACGCCCCCGACCACCACGCGCTCAGGTTCAGCCCGAACGCCACGACGAAGAACGCAAAGCTCGACTGAGAGTACGGGAGCGCGATGTTGATGAGCGGCAGAGGAACGCCGGGCGAGTTGTACCACGACTGCGACGTCGCGTTCGCGGCGTCCGTCCCCACCGCGCTGTACCCCGTGCTGATGAACGGAAGCACCATCATCAGCGCGAAGATGCCTCCGCGCAGCGTCATGTTCGCCACGTAGGTCATGTCGCTCGTGCTCATCTTTGCCTACGGGCGCGTGTACGCAACAGCAACCGCAACCGCAACCGTTCTTTTCGCACGCGCGCGACTCGGCGGATATACGCGCGCGCGTCAGAGCGGAACGCGCGACGACGAAGCGCGGTGCGCCGTCCTTATCTTTGAGTCCGCGCGCGCACAAAAAACAAATGAAACGCACGCGCGCGCACGTCGAGGGGTGGGGCGCGTGGGGATCGGACGATGGCGTTCCGTTCGATCCAAAGGACGACGTCCTCAACGGTCACGACGCCCAAGAACTCGCCGACGTGTACGCGCGCGTGTGGGCCAAAACGAGCGTCGTGGCGTCGACGGTCACGTGCGCCCCGCTGCGCGACGTCCTCATCACGCTCGGCCTGCACGAACTGTGCAACGCGTCGCTCGCCGACGCGTTCGACGAAGCGATCGACCGCGCGCGCAAGCTCGACGACGGAGGCGCGCTCGAGTGCGCGTTGCGCGTCGCGCAAGGCAACACGTTCGTCGCGGCGGGCGAGGCCGCGATGAAGAGGTTCACGCCCGTGTCGTGGAACGTGCGCTCGATCGGGTTTTCCAGGACGAGCAACGACCCCACCGTCGTCGACGTGCAGCGCGACACGTCGCACGACGTCGACCACGCGCTTCGTGTCGTGTTCGGCGACGGCGCGCGTCCTGTGTGGGCGTGGCGCGAGACGTTCAAGTGGCTCGTCCCTCGCGTCGGCGCGCGCAAGTGGACCGTCGTCGAAACGGTCTTGCGCCACGCCGAGCGCGCGTTCGGGCCAGACGAAGACGTCGCTCTGCTCGTTTTGTGCGCGCGCGCGCTCGTCGTGGCGCAGACGGAGCTGTTCGGCGTCGACGTCGACGCGCGCGTCGTGAGCGAGTGGGCGCACGCCGCGCGCGTGCACACGCAGCACCTCGCGCGCACGATGGCGACCACCCCCTCGTCGTTCGTGTCGCTCGCGAACGTCGTCGACGCGCTCGCGCGCGAGCCAGACGGTGCAGAGGCGGGCGAGCGCGCCGTCGCGCACGCGCGCGCGCGGTCGGCGGCGCTCGCGCCGTACACGAACGACATCGACCGCGACGCGTCGGACGTCGACGCACACGTCGCGGCGCTCCTCCTCATTGAGGCCGTCGAGTTTGCCCCGAACGACCCTGGCGCGTTTGCGCGCCGCGTCGGCGCGCAAACGCCGATGAGCGCCGTGCTCGACCAGACGTGCTCGTTTTTGTCGTCGCTCGGAGGAGACGCGCACGAGGTGCTCGCGTTTTGCGACCTCGAGATGGTCGCGCTCTTTGAGGCGCTCGACGCGCTGCGCGATTTGTCGCTCGACGGCCAGCCCACGTACAAGCCCGAGTCCGTGTCGTTCAACCGCGAGACGAACACGTTCGAGCCGGCCGACAACGCGTTTGTTCAGCGCACGCTCTCAAAGTTCAACGCGAGCGAAACCGCGAGCGACATCGACCAGTTTCGCACGTTGGCGGCCACGAACATTGTTCGGCGCTTGGCGCCCGTGCTCAAACGAATCGGGCGGCTCGAGCTCACCGCCATCAACGTCGAGACGTTCATCAAGACGGTTTTGTTCGAGACGTACGGCTACGACGCGTGCGTTCGGTTCGCGTCGGACGCGACGTACGCCGCCGATTTGAACGGCCGGCCCGAGGCCGAGGTCAAGGCGGCGGTCGCGAGATGGCGCCACGACTTTGACGTTGGGCCGAACAAGTGGACGTCTGAGCGCCGCTACGAACAGAGCGACACGAAAGGCGAGACGTTTGCGCGTTTGGTCGCCGAGCTCGCGTCGAACATCGCGGCGTTGTGGGCGCTCGACCTCGACGGGTGGGCGCGTTCGTTTCGCGCGACGATGGACGTGCGCGTCGAGGCGCGGTCGATTGCGCCCGAGCGATTGCGCACGGCGCTCACGCCTCAAAACGCGCGCGCGCTCGTTCCGTCCGACTCGGCGACGGCGCTCGCGCTCATGCGCTCGTCTCTCGAGGCTGTGCGCACGTGCCCCGAGCTCGTGCGCGGCGACGGCGTCGTGCGCATGCTTCACGCGCGCGAGTACGGCGCGTTTGCGTCTCGCCCCGCACCCGAATCGCTCACTGACATCGGCGTCTACGTGACGCGCGACGGAACTGGGCGCATCGTGTTTGCGAACGGTACGGGGGCGGGGCACGGCACGAGCGAGGCGGACGTGCTCATCGCGCGCGAGCGCGCGCGGCGCACGCTCGCGGCCGAGAAGGACGCCGACGGGCGCCAGAGCGACGAGATCACGCCGCCGCTCGCGAAATCGGAGCTGCTGCGCGACGTCGCGGGCGTCCAGTTTGTGTTTTCGTTCTTCAGCGTGCGTTCGATTCTGCTCAACTTGCAGACAGCGCTCGAGGCGCAAACGCTCACGATGCTTCCGTCGAGTCAAATCGAGAACACCGACGTTCGGGCGTTCCGCGAACGGCTCGACGCGTCCATCAACGAAATCAAGATCATCACGACGTCGCTCGACCTCTTTGACAAGATGTGCGGTGCGTGGAACGCCGAGCGCGACAAGGTTCGTGTTGCGTTTTCGCGCGGCGACGCACGCAACCGTGCGTACGCCGACGAGATTCGGCGCCGATCGATTCTCAGCACGCTCGTCACAGTGCGGCGCCGAGAGGCCCTCGACGCGTGGTGTTCGCTCATGAGCGTGTACACGATCAAGCGTCTGTCGCCGGCGTGCACGCTCGCGGTGTGGCGCCCGTTCGAGTTGCTCGACGCGAAGGACATCGAAGGCGCGCTGCGCGCTCGGCCGACGTCGGAGAAACCTGTGTTTTTGTCGGCAAACGCGCGAACGGAGTGGCGCAAGACCGTCGAGACGTTCTCGGTGTCTTTTGTCGACGGCGAGCTCGCGCTCGTTCCAGAGCGCAACGGCGACGCAGAGTTTGAGCCCGAGCTCACCGTCGTCGAGGTGCACGTCGCCGCGCAAGACAAGGACGTTCGGCTCGCGTACTGGCGCGACGTCGAGCGCGCGACGAAAGACATCGCACCTCTTCCGGTCGGCGATGAGGTCGGCGTGTCGGACGAGCGGCGCGCGCGGCGCCTCGCGGCGCTCGAGCGGTCGCGCCGCAACGATCAAGAGACGCGCCGACACGCGCGCAAAATCAAGGCGGTGCTCGCTCGACGGAACGGAGATACGATCGGCGGCGACGGAGACGCAGACGGACACGTGAGCGAGAGCGAGACGGACGAGCGCGCGCGCGCGCGCTCGACATTCGCGTAACGGTCGGTCGGTCGCGCGCTCGCACACACCAACGCACACACGCACGCACCGACGCGACGCGACGCGACTTGACGCGACATAAAAAAAATGAGCGGCGAATTGGTGCTCGAGTCGCTTCTTGCAAAGATGCAAGGGCGCACGTACGTCGACATTGACGCGCCGAAAGCGTCGTCGGGGCGCGCCAAGACGTTTTTGTCGCGCATGGCGAGCGCCGACTCGACCGACGACGCTGCCACTCCCGTCGCTGCCGCTGCCGCTGCCGCTTCGACGTCTCGCCCGAGCTCGTCGCACGTTCAGTACGCCGTTCTGAAGAAGGACCCCGCCGAGTCGCACTACCGCATCGCGCTGACGACGACGTTCCCTCAAGATGGAGGGTCGACTGACCGCTCGACGATCTTGCTCGGTCTCGCGCCGTGGGGGTCGCGCACGATCAACGCGGGCGTGCTCAAGACGCTCGTGCGCGCGTCGGGTTGGTTCAGCGCGTGGGCGCCAAACACCGACGAACTGCGCCGCTTGCGCTCGGCGTTCACGGCGTACACTGCCGCGCGCAACGAAGCTCCTGAGAAGGAGAAAGAGGCGCAATTGTGCGCCGAGGCGCGCGCGTCGTCGACGTCGACGCTCAAGACGTGCTACGAGCCTTTGTACGTGCTTATGAAGCGCGACAACGACGGCGAGCTGCTCAAGCGCGAGGTGTACGACTCGTACGCTGCGTTTGTCCTGGCTCAAGCGCAGCGCCCGAACCTCGCGACGCCGAACGTCCACTCTGACCTCGAGACGGTGTGCATCCCTGAGAACATGTTCCAGTCGCGCCCTGTTCTGTTCGCGGCTCTGCGCGAGAACATCTCGCTCGACACGGTCGTCGACCTCATCAGCAAGATGGAGAGCGGGTCGCGCATCTCGTTTACAAAGGCGGTGCGCGCGATTGTCGAGTCGCGTTCTTGCGGCCCGAAGCTCCAGGCCGCGCTCGAGCGCCACGACGCGCTCGTTCAGCGTCTCGGCGCCGACGAGGAGCAAGATGCCGAGGACGCCGAGAGCTCTCCGTTTGGCCAGTCGGCGGGCACGGCGGCCGCGACGCGTCTCGTCGCGCGCTCGACGACGCCTCGTGCGCGCGCCGACGCACGCGCGCACGAAGACGACGAGGCCGACGTCAGCGCCGAGCAAGAGCACGAGCACAACTCCGACGCTCAGGCCGAGACCGACGCCCAGGCCGATGCCCAGACCGATGCCCAGATCCAGGCCGACGATGGTCAAGACCAAGACCAGGCTCAGGAACACGCGCCCGCCGACGGCGAGGCGGCGGCCGTTTCAGCTGCGCCTCCCTCGACGGGGCCGGCCGCGAGCAAGAAGCGCAAGAGCGGCTCCGGATCTGCCTCTGCCGCCTCGAAGCGCGCGCACGCCGACGAGTGAGTAGGCGAGAGCCAAGGCGAGAGAGAGAGAGAGACGCGCGACGTACGAGCGAGGGCGGACGCAGTGCACAAAAGACACGCACGCACTCATGTGGAGCCGGCTCGTTTCGACGCGAAAAGCGCGCGACGACGATTCGAGCGACACGTCGAGCGACGTCGACGTGTCGCTCGAGGTCGATGCCGGCCCCGCTCCGCCGCGCAAATCTGACAACGACGACCCCGCGGCAACAAAGAGAGCCGCCGACGCCGAGGCGGACGAGCTGTACGACAACGACACGCGCACGATTGGATGGTGCGTCGCCGGCCTCACGCTCACGACTCTGTGCCAGCTCGTGGCCAAGTTCACGCCGTACGCGTACTACGGGTACGCGCTCACGACGAACGACGTGTGCATCTTGGTTGTTCTGCTCGTGATGTGGGCGTGGGCGATGGTGGCCATTTTGATCGACGTCGCAGAGCAGTCGAGCGCCGTCGCGCGCGTCGTCGACCACCACGTCACGTTTTTCGTCGCAATCGCGTTTCCGGCGGTGATTTTCGTGTTTGTCGGCGTCGCGGCCGCAAACCACACCGACCTCACGCCCGAACAAATCGGAATCTTGGCCGTCACGGCCGTTCTCGCCGACGTCGTGCACTTTAAACTCGCGTACGACGAGCTCGAGGTCGCGCCGTCGCCCGTGGCGTTCTGGCTCTCGTTCGTAGGAACGTTCTCGTTCCTCGCCGGCGCGGCTGGGGCGTACTGGGTCGCGAGCTACGACACCGCGTTCTACTGGTCGTTTGCGTTCGGGTGCGTCCTCGCCGTCGCGCTCACCGTCTTTTTCTTTTGGCTAGGGTACTGCACGCCGTGCTGCGTGCGCGTGCGCGTCGTGCTCGGGCGCGACGGCCGGCCGCGCGAGAGGAGGTCGGCGGGCATCCGCGTGCGCGTCGTCCTTCTCGCCATCGCGCTCCTCGTGTCGTTTGCGCTCATCACGTGGTACGGAACGTTCCACTACAGCGGCGTGCTCGTGACGCTCGAGGGCGTGCTCGGCGTTCTGTACGGCCTCCTCGCTTTGTGGGCGTTGTACAGATGCACGTGGCGGTGCTCGGTGTTCATGCTCGGCGGGACGGAACGCGCCAACGCGCGCGGGTCGAGCGTCTTGCGCGCGGCGCGCGCCACCGAGTCGTACTTGTTGTCTCCGCCCGCGCTCGTTCTGTACACGGCCGTGTGCGTCGCGCTCGCGCTCGCGGCGGCGCTCGCGCCAACGCAAACCGACGCGACGCTCGAAACGGTCGTCGGAGCGCTTTTGCTCGCGTTTGCGTTCGTGCTTGTGCTCGCGTCGTTCGTCACGTGGAAGGCCCCCGGAACGCGCTACGCGCCGCTCGAGCTCGCGGTGGTGTGCACGGCGCTCGCGATGTTCTTTTGGGTGCAAGGCGCGTTTCCGAGCTTCGTCAACATTCCCGAGTGGGTCCTCGCGCTCCTCGTCGTGTACCCCGTCGCGGCAACGGCGCTTCTCGTGGGAGCAGTCGTGCTGTACGGCGACGCGAGCACGCCGTCGAGCCGCGCGACGCGCGCGATCGCGCACGGCCTCGTCGTCGCAACGACGACGTCGCTCGCGAGCGTGTCGGTGTGGTTCGACTGGCGCGCCCCCGAAGGCGCGACGCTCGTGCGGTGCGGCGAGATTCTTGCGGCCGTCGCGTTTTCAGTGCTGTCGATCGTGTACGTGTCGCGCTTCGCGGGCGAGATTGTTCTCGGCGGACGCACGTTGCGCAGCAAGCACGTCGCGCGCAACGGCGCGCTGCTGTGCTTCTTTGTGTTGTTCGTCGTCGCGCTGCTCCAACTCGTGCTTCTGCTCATCGTGAGCATCCAAAGCACGCGCGGCATCACGACGTTTTAATCGGATCGGATCGGATCGATGTCACACCAAAAACCAAACGTCACATGGAGCACGCGCGGCTCGAAACGATCTGGGCGCGCACGGCCGTCGGAGAACAACCGTCCGTCGCGGCGTGTCGCTTCTACACGCGCAACGAGTGCAAGTACGGCGCGCTGTGCCGGCGCTTGCACGCGTCGCCGACGGATTTGCTCGACTACTTGTCGCTGCGGCGCAAACTCGCCGACGGAACGCCGCAGTGGACAGACGGAATCGACGTTCTGACGTTTGCGTTTCTGCTGCACCCCGGCGCAATCATGCCTCACGTTCGCCGCGAGATCAAAGACCAGCGCGCGTACACGCTGCAGGCGCTCCAAAAGGCCGTCGACGACGAGAGGGCGCGCCGACGCGCCGAATTCAAGGCCCAGGCCCAATCGGCGTTGCTCGCCCCCGCTCCGAGCGCTGCCGCCGTCGCCGTCGACGCCGTGTTCGACGAAAACGACGAGAACCGCGCGCCGAACATCCAGCGCGAGCGCGAGCCTGAGCCGCAACAGCCGCGCGCGCACTCGTTGCGCATGTGCGTCAACCGCGCGGCGATGAGCGTGCAGACGTTTGTGGTCGTTACGACTTGAGCGGGTCGCGTTCGCTCGCCGCGTGATTGTCGTCGTCGTTGTCGCGGTTGCGCGTCTGTGTAGGTACCAGTGCAGGTGGCGGAAGCGCGCGCTGCACAAACGCAGGCGGAACGGCTTTCGTCGCCGGTGGGGCGCAACAGAATTTCTGCGCGAACAAAATCGCGACGAGCATCGCCGGGAGAAGAAGAACGGCGACGTTTGTGTCGGCGGGGTCTTCGATGCGCGTGAGCCGCACGACGCGCGGCGTGTTGGGGTCGGGATCGTACGAAAAGAGACCGTTGACGAGCAGGCGAGCCTGGACGCAGTCGCACGTCGCGCGCGTGTAAATGGCCACCGCGCGCATCGGCGATCGCGTCGTGACCACGACGTTGTCGAGCACGTCGGGGCGGTCCGTCGCCGACACCCACCTCACAGCGAGCACGTCGCCGCTGCACACTTCGGCGCGACGCTGCGGAAACGGATGAACAACCGTCGCGTTTGAAACGGTCAAATCGGCGGCGACCGGCAAATTATCCGCGAGCGGGAGGACGCAGTGCGTCACCGCAGCGCACACTGCTAACCGTGCCGAGTCGCCCGTTGCGTCGGCGTACATCGTCCCGTCGAACTCAATCGCGAGCGAGTTTGACGGCATGTGGAAGTACGTCGCCGACGCGTTCTTGGCCGCACCCGCGGGTTCGGGTGTGAACACGGGTGCGGATGCAGATGCAGGCGACGACGGCGACAGAGATATGGCCGACGCAGTCGACGACGCAGTCGACGACGACGCAAAGAGCGTCGACGTCGTGCTCGACGAAAAACCGCCGCCGCGACGAGCGACCGCGCGCGCTGCTGCTGCTGCTGCGCCCGAGAGCGACGACGACGACTCGTCGGACTTTGGGTTCGACGGGCGCGGGGCGCTCCCCGCCGCGCGCCCCATGCCGTCGCTCGAGACCATCGTGGACAAGTACGGCGTTGAAAACGTCGAGATCATCACGCGTCGCCAATTTGAGAAGTTGCGCGATGCGGAGAGAGAGGCTGCAAAGGGAGTTCTCGCTGAACGCAACCCTCTTGTGGACATCGCCGCGCTCGACACGTCCATCGACGAGGGAGGGGCGCGCAAGCACGACTACTACGTGCGCATTGCTCGTGCGGATGGAACAGACGACGACGACGACGAGAACGCTCCTTACGCAGTAAAGGCGCCGTTCGTAACCGCGTCGGGGCTCAAGGACCACGACTTTGATGCGAAAAAGCATTTTATGGCTCATAACCTCGCGACAAAGTACCACGCCAAGGCGTTGGAGCAGTACAAGAATCTCGGCCACGACCCCGACGAGCTCAACGCGAAAATCATGGCCGAGGTCATGCGCATGCGCAACGAGCGCGCGAATGGGGTCGAGCTCGTCATCAACGACAACGAGAACTACGACTACGAGCAAGACCACGACTACCTCGTTCTGCCGACGATGGAGCCGCTCGACGTCGCGCTGCACGGCCTCGAGAACCCTCGCTACTTGCGCATGTTTGCGAAGGAGTGGTGGCTCGACAACTGGTCGCTCGCGTCGCCGCGCGGGACGGAAGCGCACCGCAACATTGAGATTTTTTACAACGGCGGCGAGCTCACTCCGGCGTACGCGCAGACGAACCACGGGCGCGAGTTCATCCGGTTCGCGCAAGAGCCAGAGCACTCGCGCGACCTCATCTTGCGCACCGAGCTCTCCGTCGTCGCGGTGTACGGCGACAACGTCGTTCCGGGTCAGATCGACGCGGTGTTCCAAGTGCGCGGCGCGCGGCGCACGGTCGACATCTACGACTGGAAGAACATTGTGAACTTGACGCGCGAGAAGATTCGCGACGCGACCGTTCAGCTCAACCAGTACATCATCGCGTTTGAGGAGAGCTGTCCGGGGTGGACAGTGCGCAACGCGTACCTCGTGAACTTTCCGCCGACGCCCGGCGCCAAGTACGTCAAGATCCCCATCCAGCGCGACGTGTCGGTGGTCATGGACCGCGTCGTGCGCAAGTTCGGCGCCGAGGCGCTCGCAGGGTTCACGCCCGCCCAGCCTCGTGCACCGACTCCGGCGCGTGTGCCGTCGAAGAAGCGCGACAAGAAGAAGAGTTCGAGCGCCGCGCCACCGCCGCCGAAACCGAAACCGAGGGCAACGATGGAACTTGATTTCGGGCGCAAACTCTAATTCGAACGCGAACGCAAATGTCGTCCACCGCCCTCGCTCGACCCGTCTCGGACGAGGAATGCATCGGGGTTCGTCTACGACTTGGTGAGTTCGTCCTGCACCTCGGTTACCTGGAAGATGCAAAAAGCCTCCGTCTGTCCAACTACATCCGGAGCCGGGGCTTCGGTGCCGGACGCGTGCTCTCGTCCGAGCTGGTCGGCGACCGCTTGATACGCCTACGCGTCCGGTTCTGGGTCGTTCGAGCTCGGACGTCCGCCGCCCTCATTCGAACCAGGCCGGTTGAGTGGTTGGACACGTCTCGCCTGTGGCCCGGTGCGTTCGTCGCGCACTTGGGTGACCCGAACGATGCCAAATCCACCCGTCTGTACAACTACCTCCGACGCCGGCCATTCTATGTCGCGCACTTGGACTCGTCCGAGTTGATTCGCGACGGCGTCCTGCGCACGCGGATCGCGTTGTACGTGCGCGTGCGTGTGTAAAACAAAGAGATCACAGCGCAATGGACGTCGAGCCTATTACAATCGTCGACGCCGTGCTCGTCGCCGGACCTACCGGGCCGGTTCTCCATGTGGTGCAACATGAGGATAGGAACGCGCTTTCTCTTCCCGGCGTCGAAACGCGCGTGGTGTCGGCCGAGGTCGTCGACGGTGTGATGCGCGCGCGCATCGGTGTGTTTCGCGCACCGCGTGCTCATTGAACTCAACACAGCATACACAACACAATTCAGCTTGTGACCACACAGCCAAATGGGAGGGCGCCGCGCTCCCGACGACGGATCGACTGCACGCGCGATTCGCGCGGAGTTGGAGAAAGACGACGGTTTGACTTCGCGCGCGTCGTTACCGCCGCCTATGCCGTTGGAAGCGCCAGAGGCAATCATCTTCACCGCACAAGCGGGGAGGACCAAGAGGCGCTACTCGCACGCGTCTGCATCTTTTCTCGTCGCGGAGGAAGTTCGCGTCGTTGCCGCCGAGTGCGTCGCGACCGAGACGCGCGCGTGGTGGATGTGGCCGTGGCCGTTTCGGCGTGGCGAGTAACGTGATTATCACAACGCAACGATGTTGCGTCTCGTCGGCGAACGCGCGCCCGCTCTCTTCGTTCCAAAGACCGACGCGTCGCACGCTTTGCGCCACGCGCTCGCGTCGTTCGTCGCTGCTCCGGCGTCGGCCGATCGCGGCGTCGCGATCGCAACGCGCGTGCACGCGTACCGCACCCTCCAGCGCGTCGTCGAGCTCAACCGTGAATCGCCCGTCAAGGCGCGCGGGCTCGGAGTCATGTTCCACGCAAAGTACGATTGCGTCGCGAGTGTTTTTCGTACGTCTCCCCTTCCGTCGCTCGACGACGTTGACCAACTCGCGCGGTTCCAGGGCATTGTCGACCGCGAGCTCCGCCGGCCACACAACGACGGCGGCGACGCGTACCAGAACGTCGTGCACGAATTTCTGTCGGACAAGAACGACGCGGACTATTTTCTAGATTTCGAATCCGACGTGTTCGACCGAGTCATGAGCGACTCCCTCGAGTTCGAGCAACTCAAGAACATGTTTTGCGCCGCGAACGCCTTTACGCATTTGCGCGTCGTCGAGGAGCTCAGACCCGACATCATTCGTCTCACATCGACTCCAACCAGAGTGCACATGTTTCTCGAACGTCACGGGGTGTTTCTCGGTGCCGTCGGAGGGTGTCTCGCGTTGCAGCGCGTGTTGTCGTGACGAACACAATCCATTCTCGCACGCAGGAGATGGACACGGAGCGCGAGCGCGAGTTCAGACTCTTGGTCGCTGGCGTGGTTGGGCCAGACGTGCGACGGATCTTCCCAGTCACACCGTGCGAACCGTTTCGCGACCACCACCTGTGGTCCACTATGCCAAGCGTGGTGCGGTGGCTCAACAAACCGCCGCAGCTCGTCGTCGCTGACTCGGACGACGAGCGCTAAGGTCGCGTCGTAACGAGATTTCATCGCACACGAAGCCCCCTCTTTGAATCCGAACGCCCGCGGTGCTTGTACTTCAGACCGATGTACTCGGACTCGAGCGCGCGCAAAAACGCGGCGTTCCAACTCTTGTACTCGTTTTCGTTCTTGGCGCACTCGGGCGCTTGAGCAGACAACGACCCACGCGGGACGAGCATGTCAGGTGCGCGCGTGCGTCCGGCCGTCTTGATTCGAGCGCAGTAATACGCCTTTTTCTCAACCTCGGCGCTGCAGTCCGAGTCGCCGGCCTCCTCGGCCTCGGACGCCGAGGTCGTGTCAAACGCACCGGCGCGGTCCAGCGCGACGTGCGCGTCCACCTCGTTCCGAGCCGAGTGGTGGTTCGTGCAGTACTGGCACACCTTGAACGTCTTGGATATGCTGTTCTTGTCTCTGTCCTGGCCACAACCTTTGCACACGACGCGCGTGCGCGCGTACGCCCTCTCCTCCACCACGTTGGAGACACGGCGGCGTTTCGGTTCGGGAATAGGAGCCGCCGATCGCGTCCGAGCCGCGACGCCGCGGCGTGTCTGCAACGCGCGGCGCGTTCGCTTTGCGACGTGGTCGACGCTTCGTTCTTCGTCGTCGTCGCTGTCGTTGTACTCGTCGTCGTCGCTGTCGCGGCCGCGCCCGAGAACCACGCTGTCGAGGTCGTCGTGCTCCGACACGAACGAATCGTCGTCGTCGTCGTCGTCGTCGCTCTCCTCGTCGTCGTCGCGCTCGTCAGCCGGCGCACAATCGCCACCGCCACCACCCCCACTCCACTCGTCCTCGCTGTCCGAGCTGCTCATCGCACTGTTGCGGGTCACTGCAACCGGGGCGCCACCGCCACCACCGCTCCACTCGTCCTCGTCTTCGCTGCTCGACGCGAGGTTGCGCAGCGTCGCAGTGGTCGTAACCGGGACGCCGCGCTCGACGACGGTCTCGATCGAACCCTCCGAGTCGCTGCGGACGATCCTCGGCATGTCGGACGCGCAATTGACGTGTGCGCGCCGCGTCCCGTCACACCGGATCGGACCAACCGCGTTTGGCGGGAAAATTTGAATTTGAATTTGAATTGCAAACAGATATTTGAAATATGACGATCATAATAAATGTTGACATTCCATTTATATTAAACCCCATTAAATATTCCCCCCCTTTCCAATCTCCAACCAAATCCGAACTCGCGCACTCTAATCCGCAACCACCCGTTTTAGATACACGTCGGAGATACACGCGCGCACACCGACCAAACCTGCGACCAGACGATGCATGGTTTGCGTACGCCCAGACCTGGCGCTGGCGACCAATTGT
>CAZOOK010000066.1:0-16183 GCA_964581385.1 uncultured Salinisphaerales bacterium | reverse complement strand
AATCGTCCCCACGTTTACATGCGGCTTGATACGCTCAAACTTTTCCTTTGCCATGACTTCAAAACCTCGTGGTGATAACGGTGCGGATTACACGCGCCCGGAACGGACCTTATTTCTTGGCGAGAGCGGCGGCAACGTTGGCTGGCGCTTCCTGGTATTTCTTGAATTCCATTGTGTACATCGCACGCCCCTGCGACATCGAGCGCAACGTCGTTGAATACTGGAACATCTCAGCCAGCGGCACCTCAGCCTTGAGCACTTTGGTGCCGGCAACATCTTCCATGCCGAGAATTACGCCACGGCGACGATTAAGATCGCCCATCACGTCGCCCATATAATCTTCCGGCGTTTCGACTTCGACGCTCATGATCGGCTCGAGGATCACGGGATTGGCTTTCTGCATGCCCTCCTTGAACCCCATCGAACCGGCGATTTTAAACGCCATTTCGTTGGAATCAACGTCATGGTAGCTGCCGTCGAATACGGTGATCTTGATGTCCACTACCGGATAGCCGGCAACGACACCATTCTTCATCGCTTCCTGAATACCTTTGTCGATCGCCGGAACGAATTCGCGGGGAATGACGCCACCAACGACACCATTGACGAATTCGTAACCTGTGCCAGGTTCCTGCGGCTCAAGCTTCAACCAGCAGTGTCCGTATTGACCGCGGCCACCACTTTGCCTGACGAACTTACCTTCGCTTTCCACCGACTTCCGGATGGTTTCACGGTAGGCCACCTGCGGCGCGCCAACATTGGCTTCTACGGTGAACTCGCGCTTCATGCGGTCAACGATGATTTCCAAATGCAGCTCACCCATGCCGGCGATTACGGTCTGACCGGTTTCTTCGTCGGTATGTACGCGGAACGAAGGATCTTCCTGGGCTAAGCGGCTGAGCGCCACGCCCATCTTTTCCTGGTCAGCCTTGGTTTTGGGTTCGACCGCCTGGCTGATGACAGGCTCCGGAAACACCATGCGCTCCAGCACCACCGGCTTCTGGATCGACGCCAAGGTGGTACCGGTGAATACATCCTTAAGTCCGACACATGCGGCGATGTCGCCGGCGCGAACCTCTTTGAGCTCACTGCGCTCGTTGGCATGCATCTGCAGCATGCGACCGATACGCTCGCTCTTGCCATTGCGTGAGTTATAGACCGAGTCGCCAGTGTTCAACACGCCTGAGTACACACGGATGAACGTCAGTGTGCCGACGTATTTGTCCGTCATGATCTTGAAGCCGAGCGCCGCAAACGGCTCGTCGTCCGCAGCCTTGCGCAACACGATTTTTTCGTAGTCGTCCGTGTCATGTGCCTGGATCGGTGGCACATCAGACGGCGCCGGCAGGTATTCGATGACCGCATCGAGCATCGCCTGCACGCCCTTGTTCTTGAAGGCCGACCCGCACAGCATCGGAAAGATTTCCAGCGCCAACGTACGCTTGCGCAAACCCTGTTTGATTTCTTCCTCGCTCAAAGGCACGCCTTCGAGGTATTTCGTCATCAATTCGTCGCTGGATTCGGCAGCGGCTTCGACCATCTTCTCGCGCCACTCGTTGGCGGTATCGACAAGATCGCCGGGAATATCGGCATACTGGAAGGTGACGCCTTTATCCTCATCACTCCAAAGGATCGCCTTCATCTTGACCAGATCGATGACGCCCCTGAAGTGCTCCTCCGCTCCGACCGGAATCTGGATGGGAATCGGATTGGCGCGCAGCCGCTCACGCATCTGCTTATAGACATTAAAGAAGTTGGCGCCGACGCGATCCATCTTGTTGACGAACGCGAGACGCGGCACTTTGTACTTGGTCGCTTGGCGCCACACTGTTTCGGACTGCGGCTGCACACCGCCGACAGCGTCGTACAGCATCACGGCGCCATCGAGTACGCGCATCGAGCGCTCAACTTCGATCGTGAAGTCAACGTGCCCCGGTGTGTCGATGATGTTAATGCGGTGCTGCTCGAACTGGTTCCCCATGCCCTTCCAGAAGCAGGTCGTGGCAGCGGACGTGATCGTGATGCCACGCTCCTGCTCCTGCTCCATCCAGTCCATGGTGGCCGCGCCGTCGTGGACTTCGCCGATTTTGTGATTCACGCCCGTGTAGAACAGAACGCGCTCGGTCGTCGTGGTCTTGCCGGCGTCGATGTGCGCGGAAATACCGATGTTGCGGTAGCGCTCTATGGGCGTATTACGAGCCACGGGAAGTCCTTAATGCAACTGAATTCGGGGAAGCGGATTACCAGCGGAAATGGGCGAACGCCTTGTTCGCCTCCGCCATCTTGTGCGTGTCTTCGCGTTTCTTCACGGCAGCGCCGCGATGCTCGGCAGCATCCATCAATTCGCCGGCGAGGCGATCAGCCATGCTTTTCTCGCCGCGCGCACGCGCGGCATCGATCAACCAGCGCATCGCCAGCGAGGTGCGGCGCACCGCGCGCACTTCAACCGGAACCTGGTAAGTAGCGCCGCCAACGCGACGCGATTTGACCTCGACGCTCGGACGCACGTTTTCAAAGGCGCTTTCGACCACTTGCAAAGGTTCTTCGGTCTTCTTTTTCGAAGCAATCTGATCAAGCGCACCGTAAACGATGCTCTCGGCGACAGACTTCTTGCCGCGCTCCATCACCATGTTCATGAACTTGGTGAGCAGTTCGCTCTTGAATTTCGGATCCGGCAGAACCGTGCGGATTTCGGGGCGACGACGACGGGACATAGTCTTAAAGTCCTCAAATTACTTCTTGGCGGCGCCGTCTTTCGGGCGCTTGGCGCCGTACTTGGAGCGACCCTGACGGCGTTTCTCGACGCCGGAAGCGTCCAGTGCACCGCGAACAGTGTGATAGCGGACACCTGGCAAGTCCTTTACGCGGCCGCCGCGAATCAGAACGACGGAGTGTTCCTGCAGGTTGTGGCCTTCGCCACCGATATAACTGGTGACTTCAAAGCCATTGGTCAGGCGTACGCGAGCGACTTTGCGCAACGCCGAATTCGGCTTCTTCGGAGTGGTCGTGTAGACACGCGTGCAGACACCGCGTTTCTGCGGGCACGCTGTCAGAGCGGGGACCTTGTTTTTCGCCGCTTTACTAGTGCGGCCATCGCGCACCAACTGATTGATCGTAGGCACTTAAGAAATCCCGTTTTGACAAAGACAGCCCTGCCGGGGGACCGGCAACGAGGGCGCGAATCATAAAGAGCCCCACTGTCCCGTGTCAACAAGCATGACTATAAAGATGCAAGGCTTTGCTGGCTTACCAGACAGCTGCGCCATGAATACCCAAGTCTCACGTTATACAAAACGTGTTTTCGCGTCCGCGCGTTCCCGCAGGTGCACAATGGATGCATTGCCATCCACCTCCGAAGTCCGTGGAAACCCACCGCACCTCATACGCTACCGTGACCATAACCGAGCACGATGCCGGTCGCAGCGTAACGCTGGGCCAAGGCGAAACCTTGCTGGTGCGGCTGGCTGCCAACCGTACAACAGGCTACCGCTGGCGCCCCTCGTCCACGCCCAATGGGCATCTGAGCACTCCACGCAAACCGGAGGACTATCTACCGGATCCGACACTGCCCGGCATTGCGGGTGCAGGCGGAGTGGAAATATGGAAGCTTCTGGCGCGTCGCCCTGGAAAGGTGACGCTCCGCTTCGATTATCGCCGGCCGTGGGAAAGGCGTGGCCACGCGGAAACAAGAAGCCTGTCTTTCGACATCCATGTCCGCTAATTCAGCGGACGGGAAAGCCCCCGCGAACGGGGGCTTCGACAACCCTTATTCAACAAGCGGCGATTAATCTCCACCCACCTCTTCGGCCACATCACCATCGTCCGCAGCATCCGCGGTAGCCTGCGATCGGCCTTCGCTGCCGACGGCCTCGAACACGTCAGTGATCGGACTCGATGCACTGGCGATCTGCAGATCGGCGAGCAGACTGCCACCGCGCGCGCGGCGACGCTGCTCGTGATGCGCTAGGCCCGTACCGGCCGGAATCAGGCGCCCGACGATGACGTTTTCCTTGAGGCCGCGCAGTTCATCGCGCGAGCCGCGCACCGAAGCCTCGGTGAGTACCCGCGTCGTTTCCTGGAACGAAGCTGCCGAGATGAATGACTCGGTCGATAGCGACGCCTTGGTGATACCCAGCAACTGCCGATAGAAGTGCGCCGGACGGTTGCCTTCGCCTTTGACCTTCCGGTTCTCGGCCAGCACGTGGAATATTTCCGCCTGCTCACCCTGCAGGAAGCGCGTATCGCCCGGCTCGCCGATTTCCACCTTGCGCAGCATCTGGCGGATGATCGTTTCGATGTGCTTATCGTTGATGCGCACACCCTGCAGGCGATAAACGTCCTGGATTTCCTTGACGAGGTAATTGGCCAGCGCGGCGACGCCCTGCAAACGCAGAATGTCGTGCGGACTCGGCTCGCCGTCGGAGATGATTTCGCCGACTTCGACGTGCTCACCTTCGAACACGGTGATCTGCGTCCACTTCGGAATCAGCTGCTCGACTTCGTCACCATCCGCCTTAACGATCTTGAGGCGCTGTTTGCCCTTGGTCGCCTGACCGAACTTGATCGTGCCGGAGGCCTCGGCGAGCACCGCCGGATCTTTCGGCTTGCGCGCCTCGAACAAGTCGGCGACACGCGGCAAACCGCCGGTAATGTCGCGCGACTTCGCCGATTCCTGCGGAATGCGCGCGATGATGTCGCCGACCTTCACCTCGGCGCCGTCCTCAATGTTGATGATGGCTTTCGGCGGCAGCGAGTATGCGGCCGGAATGTCGGTTCCCGGGAAGGCCAGCGGCTTTTCCTTTTCGTCCACCAGCATCATGACCGGCCGCAAGTCCTTGCCCGCCGAGCCACGCGTCTTCGGCTCGGTGATGACAAGCGTACTCATGCCAGTAATATCGTCGGTTTCGCGTGTGACGGTGATGCCGTCCTCGAAGTCGCTGAAGCGCACGCGGCCGGCCAGTTCGGTGACGATCGGGTGCGTGTGCGCATCCCACTTCGCAAGACGCTCGCCCGCCTTCACAGCCTGGCCGTCGGCGACGAGAAGCGTGGCGCCATAAGGTACCTTGTAACGTTCGCGTTCGCGGCCGTTGGCATCAACGACGCCAATTTCACCGGTGCGCGATACCGCGACCAGCAAGCCCTCCTTGTTCTTCACCGTCTTGATGTTGTGGGCGCGGATGGTACCCGCGGCACGCGCATCGACTCCGTCCGCCGAGACTGAACGCGACGCGGCACCGCCGACGTGGAAGGTACGCATGGTCAGCTGCGTACCCGGTTCGCCGATCGACTGTGCAGCGATGACACCGGCGGATTCGCCAATGTTGACGATGTGGCCACGCGCCAGGTCACGTCCATAGCATTTCGCGCAGATGCCAAACGGCATCTCGCAGGTGATCGCCGAACGCACCCAGATTTCGTCGATCGAATGCTCTTCGAGCACATTGACCCATTTTTCGTCGAGCAACGTGCCCGACGGAATCACGATCTCGTCGCTGTTGGCCCTGTAGACATCACGCAGCACGCTGCGGCCGAGCACGCGGTCGCGCAGCGGATCAAGCACGTCGCCACCTTCGACGATCGGCCGCATGATAAGGCCGTGCTCGGTGCCGCAATCCTCGCTGGTGACAACCACGTCCTGTGCAACGTCGACGAGGCGGCGCGTCAGGTAACCGGAGTTAGCGGTCTTCAGCGCGGTATCGGATAGACCTTTGCGCGCACCGTGCGTCGAAATGAAGTACTGAAGGACATTGAGACCCTCGCGGAAATTCGCAGTGATCGGCGTTTCGATGATTGAGCCGTCCGGCTTGGCCATGAGGCCGCGCATGCCGGCAAGCTGACGGATCTGCGCCGCGCTGCCGCGCGCGCCGGAGTCGGCCATCATGAACACCGAGTTGAAACTGGGCTGTTCCGTTTCCTTGCCTTCCTTGGTGATGACCTTTTCCTTGCCGATGCGCACCATCATCGCTTTAGCAATGTCGTCGTTGGCTTTCGACCAGATATCGACAACCTGATTGTAGCGCTCGGTCTGCGTGGTCAAACCCTGCTGGTACTGCTCGTCAATGTCCTTCACCTTGGCTTCGGCACCGGCCAGCAGAACAGCCTTGGCGTCCGGGATGATGATGTCGTCGAGACAGAACGAGATACCCGCTTTCGTCGACATGCGGAAGCCGGTGTACATCAACTGGTCAGCAAACACCACCGTGTCCTTCATGTCGGCGCGGCGGTAGACGTAGTTGATGACTCGCGAAACTTCCTTCTTCGTCAGTGTCTTGTTGACGATGTTGAACGGGATGCCCGGCGGCAGGATTTCCGATAACAATGCGCGGCCGGTGGTCGTGTCGACGAGATGAAAAAGCTCCTTGCCTGACTCATCGTAATCGCGCAGGCGCACCTTGATTTTCGCCTGCAGATCGAGTTCGCCGGATTCGTAAGCACGATGCACTTCGGCGACGTCGGTCAGCACCATGCCCTCGCCCTTGGCGTTGACGCGTTCGCGGCTCGCCCAGTACAGACCAAGCACGACGTCCTGCGTCGGCACGATGATTGGCTCGCCGTTCGCCGGCGACAGAATGTTGTTGGTGGACATCATCAGCACGCGCGCTTCGATTTGCGCTTCGAGCGACAGCGGCACGTGCACGGCCATCTGGTCGCCGTCGAAGTCCGCGTTGAACGCGGTGCAAACCAGCGGATGCAACTGGATCGCCTTGCCTTCGATGAGGATCGGCTCGAACGCCTGGATGCCGAGACGGTGCAAAGTCGGCGCGCGATTCAGCAGCACCGGATGCTCCTTGATGCATTCGTCGAGCGCATCCCAGACGGCCGGCTCTTCGCGCTCGACCATCTTCTTCGCGGCTTTGATCGTGGTTGCCAAGCCCTTGCGCTGCAAGAGTGAGAACACGAACGGCTTGAACAGCTCCAGCGCCATCTTCTTCGGCAGGCCGCACTGGTGCAGCTTCAGCGTCGGACCGACCACGATGACCGAACGGCCGGAGTAGTCGACGCGCTTGCCGAGCAGATTCTGGCGGAAGCGGCCCTGCTTGCCCTTGATCATGTCGGCGAGCGATTTGAGGGCGCGCTTGTTGGTGCCGGTGATCGCGCGGCCTCGGCGGCCGTTGTCGATTAGCGCATCGACCGATTCCTGCAGCATGCGCTTTTCGTTGCGCACGATGATATCCGGCGCCGTGAGTTCGAGCAGGCGCTTGAGGCGGTTGTTGCGGTTGATGACGCGGCGGTACAGATCATTGAGATCCGAAGTCGCGAAGCGGCCACCGTCGAGCGGCACCAGCGGACGCAGATCCGGCGGCAGCACCGGCAGTACCGTCAGCACCATCCATTCCGGACGGTTGCCGGAAGCGATGAGATATTCGATCAGCTTGAGGCGCTTGCCAAGCTTCTTGATCTTGGTATCGGAGCCGGTGGCACCGATTTCCTCGCGCAGCTTCGCGGTTTCTTTCTGCAGATCCAGATTCTTCAACAGATCGTGGACCGCTTCCGCGCCCATGCGCGCATCGAAGTCATCGCCGTATTTTTCGACCGAATTGAGATAATCCTCTTCAGTCAGCAGCGTGCCTTTCTCCAGAGGAGTCAGGCCCGGATCGACAACGATGTGGGCTTCGAAATACAGCACGCGCTCGATCGCACGCAACGGCATATCGAGCAACAGGCCGATACGGCTGGGCAACGACTTCAGGAACCAGATGTGTGCGGTCGGACTCGCCAGTTCGATGTGGCCCATGCGCTCGCGGCGCACTTTGGCAACCGTGACTTCAACGCCGCATTTCTCGCAGACCACGCCGCGGTGCTTGAGCCGCTTGTACTTGCCGCACAGGCACTCGTAGTCCTTGATCGGCCCGAAAATCTTGGCGCAGAACAGACCATCGCGTTCCGGTTTGAAGGTACGGTAGTTGATCGTCTCCGGCTTCTTCACTTCGCCGTACGACCACGAACGGATCGTTTCCGGCGAAGCCAGGCTGATCTTGATTGCGTCGAAGTCCTCGAATTCCTCGGGGGCTTTCATCAGGTTGAAAAAGTCTTTCATGCGACTCTCCAGCAAATCATGAGTAGGGTAAATGCAGCGCGGCGAACCCACCGTCGTCCGGTGGGTTTCGCTCCCCTACGAATTGCGCTCCAATTCCATGTTCAGGCCGATCGACCGGATTTCCTTGACCAGCACGTTGAACGATTCCGGCATGCCCGCCACCATGCGATGGTCACCATCGACGATCGCCTTGTACATGCGCGTGCGGCCGGTGGTGTCGTCGGATTTGACCGTGAGCATTTCCTGCAGCGTGTACGCCGCGCCATAGGCTTCCAGTGCCCAGACTTCCATTTCGCCGAAGCGCTGGCCGCCAAACTGCGCCTTGCCGCCCAACGGCTGCTGCGTAACCAGCGAGTACGGGCCGGTCGAGCGTGCGTGCATCTTGTCATCAACGAGATGGTTCAGCTTCAGCATGTACATGTAGCCGACCGTGACCGGGCGCGCGAACGCATCGCCAGTGCGGCCGTCGAACAGCTGCGCCTGACCGCTCTTTGGCAGTCCGGCAAGATCGAGCAGCTCCTTAAGTTCCTCTTCCGCGGCGCCATCGAACACTGGTGACGCCACCGGCAGACCTTGCACGAGATTGCCGGCAAGACTGAGTACTTCGACTTCGCTGAGATCCTTGAGATCGACCTTCTTCGAGCCCTTGCCGGACGCGTTATAGACCTTCTCAAGGAATTTGCGGATATCCGCAGTTGCCCTCTGCTGGCGAATCATCTCGTCGATCTTCGTCCCGATACCTTTCGCGGCCCAACCGAGGTGAACCTCGAGCAGCTGGCCGATGTTCATACGTGAAGGCACGCCTAACGGGTTCAATACGATATCGACTGACGTGCCATCGGCGAGGTGCGGCATATCCTCGACCGGCACGATCTGCGAGATGACACCCTTGTTGCCGTGACGGCCGGCCATCTTGTCGCCCGGCTGTACGCGGCGCTTTACGGCCAGATACACCTTGACCATCTTCAGCACGCCCGGCGACAGCTCATCGCCCGCCTGAATCTTGCGCTTCTTGTTCTCGAACTTCTTGTCGAACTCGGCACGCTGATCCTTGAGCTGCTTGGCGGAGGTTTCGAGTTGGCTCTGCGCCTCCTCGTCCTGCAAGCGGATTTCAAACCACTTCTCGCGCTCGACGCTGCCGAGATATTCCTCGGTGACCTCGGAACCGCGCTTGAGTTTGGCCGGACCACCATCCGCGGCCTTGCCGATCAGCAGACGCTTGACGCGGTCGTAAATGTCATCCTCGAAGATGCGCAGCTGGTCGTTGAAGTCCTTGCGCACCGACGCCATCTCGGTTTCTTCGATCGACAGCGCGCGCTTGTCCTTCTTCACGCCTTCACGCGTGAACACACGGACATCAATGACGGTACCGTCCATGCCAGCCGGCACGCGCAGGCCCGTATCCTTCACGTCGCTGGCCTTTTCGCCGAAGATCGCACGCAGCAGCTTTTCTTCCGGCGTCAGCTGGGTTTCACCCTTCGGCGTCACCTTGCCAACCAGAATATCGCCCGCCTTCACTTCGGCACCGATGTAGACGATGCCGGATTCGTCAAGCTTGCGCAGCGCGGATTCGTTGACGTTGGGGATATCGGCGGTGATTTCCTCCGGTCCAAGCTTGGTCTCGCGCGCGACGCAGGTCAGCTCCTCAATGTGAATCGTAGTGAAGCGGTCCTCTTCGACGACGCGCTCGGACAGCAGGATCGAATCTTCGAAGTTGTAGCCGTTCCACGGCATGAACGCGATCAGGATGTTCTGACCGAGTGCCAGCTCGCCGAGATCGGTCGAAGGGCCGTCGGCCAACACATCACCGTGCGCAACGACGTCGCCAGGCTTCACGATCGGCTTCTGGTTGATACACGTGTTCTGGTTCGAGCGCGTGTACTTGATCATGTTGTAGATATCGACGCCTGGTTCGCCCGCCTGCGTCTCGTCATCGTTGACGCGGATGACGATACGGCCGGCATCGACCTTGTCGACGACGCCGCCGCGCTTGGCGGTGATGGCGACGCCGGAGTCGATGGCGACGCGACGCTCCATGCCGGTGCCGACCAGCGGCTTTTCGGCGCGCAGCGTCGGCACCGCCTGGCGCTGCATGTTCGAGCCCATCAACGCACGGTTGGCGTCGTCGTGCTCGAGGAACGGAATCAGCGCGGCGGCCACGGACACGATCTGGCGCGGCGACACGTCCATGTACTGGACCTTGTCGGGCGAGATCATCGTGAACTCGTTGGCGAAACGTACCGAGATCAGGTCAGCTTTGAAGTTGCCTTTGGCGTCGAGTTCGGAATTCGCCTGTGCAATGACGTAGCGGCCTTCCTCGATCGCGGACAAATATTCGATGTCGTTGCTGACCTTGCCATTCGTGACCTTGCGATACGGCGTTTCGAGAAAGCCGTATTCGTTGGTGCGCGCGTAGCATGCCAGCGAGTTGATCAGACCGATGTTCGGACCTTCCGGCGTTTCGATCGGGCACACGCGGCCGTAATGCGTCGGGTGCACATCGCGGACTTCAAAACCCGCGCGCTCGCGCGTCAGGCCGCCCGGACCAAGCGCGGACACGCGGCGCTTGTGCGTAACCTCGGACAGCGGGTTGTTCTGGTCCATGAACTGCGATAGCTGCGACGAACCGAAGAACTCCTTGATCGCAGCGCCGACCGGCTTGGCGTTGATGAGATCCTGTGGCGTCAGATTTTCCGCTTCGGCGAGCGCCAGACGTTCGCGCACCGCACGTTCGACACGGACGAGACCGGTGCGGAATACGTTTTCAGTCATTTCGCCGACCGCGCGGATGCGACGGTTGCCGAGATGGTCGATATCGTCGGTCTGGCCTTCACCGTTTCGGATCGCGATGATCTCGCGCATCACGGCGATGATGTCGTCGTTGTCGAGCACACCGGAACCGATGACTTCGGGGCGGCGCAGACGGCGGTTGAACTTCATGCGGCCCACCGCCGACAGATCGTAGCGATCGGGGCTGAAGAACAGGCCCTGGAACAGCGTTTCGGCGGCTTCCTTCGTCGGTGGCTCGCCCGGACGCATCATGCGATAGATTTCAACCAGCGCTTCGAGGCGCGTGCGCGTCGGATCGATCTGCAGCGTCGTGCTGACGTACGGCCCCTTGTCCAAATCATTGACGTACAGCGTCGGCAGTGACTTGATACCGGCGACGCGAAACTTCGGCAGCAGTTCGGTCGTGACTTCGCTGTTGGCCGGCGCAATGACTTCGCCGGTGCTGGTATCGACGATGTCGCGCGACAGAATCTTGCCGAGCAGATAAGCATCCGGCACCTCAAGCTGCTTGAGGCCGGCTTCCTGGATCAGCTTGATGTGGCGCGCAGTGATCAGCTTGCCTTGCTCGACGAGCAGCTTATTGTGCGCCTTGATGTCGAACTGGGCCTTTTCGCCCTTTAGGCGCTCCGGTACCAGTTGCAGGTGCGCACCGTGTTCGCCGAGATCGAACACATTGATGTCATGGAACATCTCCAGCATCTGCGTATCGCCGAAATTGAGCGCACGCAGCAGGATCGTCGCGGGCAGCTTGCGGCGGCGGTCGATACGCACGAACAGGTTGTCCTTCGGATCGAATTCGAAGTCCAGCCACGAGCCGCGATACGGAATGATGCGCGCGCTATACAGCAGCTTGCCCGAGCTGTGGGTCTTGCCCTTGTCATGGTCGAAAAACACGCCCGGTGAACGGTGCAACTGGGACACGACGACACGCTCGGTGCCGTTGATGATGAAGGTACCGTGATCCGTCATCAGCGGTACTTCGCCCATGTAGACTTCCTGCTCGCGGATGTCCTTGATGCGCTTTTCCTTGGACTCGCGGTCGTAAATCACCAGGCGCGTCTTGACCTTTAGCGGCGCAGCGAACGTGAGTCCGCGCACGCGACACTCCTTCTCGTCGAACACCGGCTCCTCGAGACGGTAGCTGACGTACTCCAACGCAGCCGCGTTGTTGTAGCTCACCATCGGGAACACGGACTTGAAGGCCGCATGCAAACCGACATCGTGACGTTGTGCCGGCGCCAGCTCGGCCTGCAGAAACTGGCGATAGGAATCGATCTGGGTCGCGAGCAGATACGGCACCTCTAGGGTCTCGATCTGCTTGCTGAAATCCTTGCGGATACGCTTTTTCTCGGTAAACGAGTAGGTCATGTCAGCTACCTGATGTTACGAATGGTTGCCTTGCGGGCAGGCCGGTTCAATCCGGTTCGGGATTTGGACAAGCCGTTCCCGGGGCTCGGTTCTCGCGACGCCGCGCGATGACGCATCGCGACAACCGAAACCCGAAACGGCAAAGGCCCGGCCAGGACACTCTGTCCCGGCCAGGCGCTCTGCTTGATTGAAGAACGGAAACAACAAAGTCTTACTTGAGTTCGACTTTGCCGCCGGCTTCTTCGAGCTTCTTCTTCATTTCCGCGGCGTCGGCCTTGGCCACACCTTCCTTCACCGTCTGCGGCGCGCCTTCGACCAAGTCCTTGGCTTCCTTCAAGCCGAGGCCGGTGAGTTCGCGCACGATCTTGATGACGTTGACCTTCTTCGCCGGATCGATGCCGGCGAGGATCACGGTGAACTCGGTCTGTTCGACCGCTGCGGCCGGGGCTGGGCCCGCCGGACCCGCCGCGACCGCGACTGCCGCCGCTGCCGAGACACCGAACTTCTCTTCCATCATCTTGACGAGTTCGACGATGTCCATAACGGACTTTTCGGCGATCGCGTCGAGAATTTCCTGATTCGACAATGCCATGTGAGTACCCTCTGAAAACCTACAAGTGTGTGAAAGCCACAAAACTGATTGCAAAGGCTGATTTTGAAAGCGAACGCAGCTGCACGGACCTCACGCCGCCTGCTTGCTATCGGCGACTGCTTGCACAGTGCGCACGAACTTGGCAGTCGGCTCCGCAACGGTACGAACGAATTTCGTAATCGGTGCCAGCATGACGCCCATGAGCATGGACAACGCCTGCTCCTTGGACGGCAGCGAAGCCAGCCGTTCGATGTCGGCGCCCGGATAGAGCTGGCCACCGATCGAAACGGCCTTGACGACGAGCTTTTCGTTCTCCTTGGCGAAGTCCTTCAGCACGCGTCCGACCGCACCCGGATCTTCCAGTGAAAATCCGAGAACGAGCGGACCGACCAGCGCAGGCCCCATGCACTCAAACTCAGTGCCCTGGAGCGCACGCTTCGCCAGTGTGTTCTTCACCACGTGCAGGTAGATCGCGTTTTCACGCGCCTTCTTGCGCAGGGTGTCGAACTGGCCGGCGGAGAGTCCGCGATACTCGGCAGCAACCGCCGAGAGCGCACGCACCGCAACCTCGTTCACTTCCGCAACCAGGGCCTTCTTGTCTTCAAGCCTAAGTGCCATGAGACTCAATACTCCTGGATGCTTCTTACCTACCAAAGGCCTCGCCTCGCGGCTCAGCCCACCTGTGTACGGTGCCTTCAGACTTGCGTCTTCCGGTATACCGTCTGCGTAAGCGGCTTGCCGTGATTGCTCACTTCAGCCTTTAGCCCTTGCGGGACTTACGGTCTTGGACGGTGTGGCTTTCACCACACAGTCAAGCTCGATGCGAAACGGATAAAAATCCGTCCCGCAAAATTTCTTACTCCGGCAACGTCGACAGATCGACCGGCACGCCCGGTCCCATAGTCGTCGATAGCGTTACCTTCTTGATGAAAATGCCCTTCGATGTCGCCGGCTTCTGGCGACGAACATCGCGCAGCACGGCCAGCAGGTTTTCCTGCAATTTGCCTTGATCGAAATCCGCAGCACCGATCGCACAGTGCACGATGCCAGCCTTGTCGGTGCGATAGCGAGCCTGACCCGATTTCGCATTGCGCACCGCTTCCGCGACATTCGGTGTCACCGTGCCGGTCTTTGGATTCGGCATCAAGCCACGCGGACCCAGCACCTGACCGAGACCGCCGACGACACGCATCGTATCCGGACTCGCAATGACGACACCGAAGTCCAGATCGCCAGCCTTCATCTTGGCGGCCAGATCTTCCATACCGACTTCATCGGCGCCGGCATCCTTGGCTTCCTGCGCCTTGGCACCCTGCGCGAACACCGCAACGCGGACAGTCTTGCCATTGCCGTGCGGCAGTGTCGTGGAACCGCGCACGTTCTGATCGGACTTCTTCGCATCGACGCCGAGATTGATGGCCATATCGACGGACTCGCGAAACTTCGCGGTCGCGCAAGCTTTGAGAATCTCGAGCGCCTGCTCCAGAGAATAAGCCTTACCGGGCTGCACCTTTTCCGCGAACAGCTTCTGACGCTTGGTTACGGTCGTCATCTTAGAGGCCCTCCACTTCGACGCCCATCGAGCGCGCAGAGCCGGCGATCAGCCGGATCGCGGCGTTCATGTCGCCAGCGTTGAGATCCGGCCACTTGACCTTGGCAATGTCCTCGGCCTGTTTCTTAGTGATCTTGCCGACCTTCTTGGTGTGGGGTGTCGGACTACCCGATTCGATGCCAGCGGCCTTCTTGATGAGGACGGTCGCAGGCGGCGTCTTCATGATGAAGGTGAAGCTGCGGTCGGAATAAACCGTAATCACCACCGGCGTCGGCAGACCCGGTTCGAGCTTCTGCGTCGCGGCGTTGAACTGCTTGCAGAACTCCATGATATTGACACCGTTCTGACCGAGCGCGGGCCCGACCGGCGGCGATGGATTGGCCTTGCCTGCAGGAATCTGCAGTTTGACGTAGGCCTGGACTTTCTTTGCCATTGCTTACTCCAATGTGGGTGCTAGCGCCGGTTAGGCTCCCCGTGAACATCGGGACTCGGGATCCGGGACTCGGGACTCGTGAAAAACAGCTTTACACGAATCCCGCGTCCCCAGTTCCGAATCCCAGCTTTTCAGGCCTTCTGGACCTGTGAAAACTCCAACTCGACCGGTGTTGACCGGCCGAAAATCAGAACCGCCACCCGCAGGCGGTTCTTTTCGTAATTGACTTCTTCGACAACGCCAGAGAAATCCGCGAACGGGCCGTCGGTGACACGCACCGCCTCGCCGGGCTCGTACAGCGTCTTCGGTTTCGGCTTCTCGACCGATTCCTCGACACGGTTAAGGATGGAATTCGCTTCCTTCTCGGATATGGGTGCCGGCTTGTCTGGTGTACCGCCAATGAAGCCCAGGACTTTCGGCGTGCTCTTGACGAGGTGCCAAGTGCCTTCATCCATTTCCATCTGGACGAGCACATAACCGGGGAAGAATTTTCGCTCGGTGGTGCGCTTGACGCCGTCCTTGATTTCGACGACTTCCTCGGTCGGAACCAGGATATCGCCGAACTTTTCCTGGAGTCCGGCACGTGCGATACGCTCTTTGAGCGCGCGCATGACCTGATTCTCGTATTGAGAATAAGCGTGCACCACGTACCAACGCATCGTCATCAGGTGCTCCGTTGAGTGAGCTGATGGACGCCGGCCAGCAGCAAGGAATCAAGCCCCCACATCAGCACTGCGACGACAAGAACGACAACAGCGATCAGCAATGTTGTCTGCACAGTTTCCGGACGGTTGGGCCAGACCACCTTGCGCAGTTCCGCACGCGAACCGGCCAGATATGCCAGCAGCAGCCTGCCGAGAGCGGTCTGATAGGTCAGAAAACCCGCCGCGGCAACGGCACCCAACAACGCCGCAAGCCGCAAGAGCAAAGTCCATTGCACGGCGAAATAATAAAAAGCGACCATGCCGCCCAGCAGCAAAAAAGTGGCTGCGGCGAGGAACACGGTATCTTTTGTCGAGGATCCGGCTTGTTCGGTCTGAGATTCCATTAGGATCGGAAAGGACTTTGGTAGTGACGCTTGCTCCGGACCTGGCAGGGCAGGAGGGTCTCGAACCCCCAACCTGCGGTTTTGGAGACCGCCGCTCTACCAATTGAGCTACTGCCCTGTGGCGCCCGCTCAAAACCAAAGAATCAAAGGGGGCGAATTATACGCATCCCCTTCGCGGTCTTGCAAGCTACCCCGCAACACCTGTTATGAGGAAACACGAGCCCGTACACGCCTGCATACGGGCTTCGATCTTCATTAAATTACTAATTACGCCAATATTTTTGTCACGACGCCTGCGCCGACGGTGCGGCCGCCTTCGCGGATGGCAAAGCGCACCTGCTCTTCCATCGCGATCGGCTGAA
>CAZOOK010000065.1:0-16311 GCA_964581385.1 uncultured Salinisphaerales bacterium | reverse complement strand
TTCGCATCGTATGCGTCACCCCAAAACAAAGATAGGCAAATAAATCAGCGCGTCCTTAGCGGCCGGTCGCCGCGGTCCGCTTTGGTTGCTACCGTCGGGTACGTCACGAACGCAAGTGGCCGACATTGGGTGATGCAACATGCCCGCGTCTGAATTATCAACAGATAGGCCATTCAGTGATGAAGTGGTCGATTTCGAGGGCGCTATACAACCTTTTCTCCGGATATATGCACCAACCAGCATCAATGGTCGGGGCAAATCAATACGGAGAGAAGATATGGCATCTCATAAACATCTTATCGGCGGCGCTGTCGCAGCCGCATTTCTTCTGGGCGCGGCTTCGTGCTCGGACAATAACAATTCGACGATGTCGCAAACCTCGGCGAGCTATTCGGTCACTAACTTGGTCTCTGACAATACAGCCGCGGCTGCGGCGACCACCATAGACCCCAATCTGGTGAATCCCTGGGGCATCGCGTTCGGACCCGCGGATGTGTGGGTCGCTAACAACGGATCGCAAACGTCGACGCTATACGATGGCAATGGCGTGGTCTTTGCCAGCCTTCCAGTCGTCAACATCCCTGTAGGAACCGGCAGCCAGCCCGCCAATCCGACCGGTATCGTTTACAACGGCACGGTTTCTGATTTCAGTGGAGCACTGTTTATATTCGACGGGGAGGGCGGAGCTCTGGCGGCCTGGTCTCCCAGCGGAGGTGCTCTAACGGTTTATGACAACAGCGCAGGCAACGCAGTTTACAAAGGATTGGCTATCGCCAATAACGGCTCTGGGAATTTTCTTTACGCGACTGACTTTCATAACAATGTCGTGCAGGTGTTCAACTCAAGCTTTGCGGATGTGACGGTGTCCGGAGGTTTCACGTTCGTGGATCCGAGTCTTCCCTCGGGATATGGGCCATTCGGCATTCAGGCGATAGGCAGCAAGATCTACGTCACCTATGGAGAGCACACGGTGGGCAGCGACGATGAAGTCGATGGCGCCGGCCTTGGCGTTGTGGATGTGTTCGACACCAGCGGCGCGTTTGTCAGCCGCCTCGTCTCGAATGGAGCGAGCAGCGTGCTCAATGCGCCTTGGGGCGTCGCGATGGCGCCGACCGACTTCGGTACTTTCAGCAACGACCTGCTGGTGGGCAACTTCGGGGATGGCAAGATCAATGCGTTTGATCCCACAACTGGAGAATTCAAAGGCGCGTTGCAAAATCCGAACGGCAGCGACATAGCGGTTCCCGGACTTTGGGGTATCGCGTTCGGCAACGGCGCTGCCAATCAGCCGACTAACGTGCTGTTCTTCGCGGCCGGCATCAACGATGAAGCAGACGGTCTGTATGGACGCATCGATTACAACGCACCGACCAGCGGTTCGGGTCCGACATGCTCGGGATATGGTTGCTAGTTCATACCCCGCACGTCGCCGGTAACAATGCCGGCGACGTGCTTGGCAATGGCCAGTGAAGCGGTGAGTCCCGGCGATTCGATGCCGAACAGATTGACGATGCCGGGCACGCCGTGGATTTCCGGGCCTTCGATGCGGAAGTCCGCGGCGGGTTGGCCCGGGCCGGTGATCTTCGGGCGAATACCAGCGTACGCGGGACTCAGGGCACCATCCTGCAGCTGCGGCCAATAGCTGCGTATTGCACGATAGAAGTTCTCCGCGCGCGCCGCGTCGACGCCGTAGTCGAGATCGTTCACCCACTCCACGTCAGGACCGAAGCGCGCCTGACCGCCGAGGTCCAGGGTGAGATGGATGCCGAGCCCGCCCGGTTCCGGCAGTGGATAGACCAGATGCGCGAACGGCGAGCGGCCGCTGAGCGCGAAGTAGCTGCCCTTCGCGTAGAAGCTGTGCGGGACGTGCTCAGCAGGAAATTCTTCAATGCATCGCGCCAGCGCGGGTGCGTTGAGGCCCGCCGCATTGATGACCCAATCCGCTTTCAGCACAGGCCGCGTCTGATCATCAATACAGACTTCCACACTGTCCAGCTGTGCTCGGAGAGTGGTCACAGTGCTTTCTAGTGCCAGCGCCGCGCCGCCGTCTTCGGCATCGCCGAGCAGCGACAGCATGTAGCCGTGGGCGTCCACGATACCGGTGGATGGCGACAGCAGCGCGCCAGTGCAGCTCAGCGCGGGTTCGCGCCGGATTGCCTCGTCGCGATCGAGCAGCTGCAGATCATCGACACCGTTGCGCACCCCGTCCCGCAAGATCTGTTCGAGCCGGGCGTGCTGCGTCTCAGTGGTTGCAACGATCAGCTTGCCGCAGCGCAGATGCTCAATGCCACGGCGCTGGCAGTAATCGTAGAGCAATGCACGGCCGCGTACGCAAAATCGCGCCTTGAGAGAATCCGCCGGATAGTACATGCCGGCGTGAATCACCTGGCTGTTGCGCGCGCTGATTTCGGTCCCGAAGCGACGGTGCTGTTCGACGATCAGGGTTTGGCGCTTGGCAAGCGCAAGCTGTCGCGCGATGGCCAGGCCGACGACGCCCGCGCCGACGACCACGCAATCGATGTGATCCATCCCGATTTTGCCGGCGTCAGTCGTGCGGCATATGGCTGCGACATCCTGCCGTCACGCAGGGGATCCGGGTTCGACGCGCTGCAGCCAGCATTCGCGCCAATAGGGGAAGATGGCGCGCGGACACAGCCAGCGCCGCAGGCTGAGTTCGCCGGAGCAGACGACTTCATCAAGCGTGATGCAGTCGGTTTTCAGTTCGACCATGCGCCCGTAGCGCTCATCGATAAAGCGATGCACGCGCTGACGGACGCGATGGGTGCTGCCGCAATAAGCCATCATTTCGCGATCGAACCACAGGCCGCGATTGCGTCCGTCCGGGCTCAGAGTCGCGGCGATTTCCTCCTTGCTTTTGATCCGCACGAGTTCGCCGGGCTGCAGATTGAGTGGGGGATCGACCACCGGCGTCGTTCTGGTCCCGGGCAGATGAACCTCGGGAATCATGCCGAGCTTGCGCATCGGTTCTTCGATTGCCGCGCGCGCAGTAACGCGCAGGCAATGCGGCAGCGATACGTTGCCGCAGGTGAATTCCCGCAGATAGGTGCGGGCGTCCCAGAGTTTGAGATGTTCGGTCGCTTTGAGCAGCCTGGTTGATTGGCATGACCAGTGCTCCTGTGTTTTTCCGTCTGCTTCGACCGTGGACCTGATATGTTGCGAGATGCGCTCGATGAGTGCATGCAGCTCGCGTGGCGGCGCGGGCGCGGGTGTGGGCGCGTCAGGCGCAATGCGGCGCAGCCAGGCTTCTTTCCAGAACAACCGGCACTCGGCCTGGCAGCCGCCGTGGGCGGCGCCGTCACAGCGCAAGTCGCCCAGGAGCACGGCGTCGTGGAGCCTGCGGCTACCGGTGTATTCGATCGTATCGCACAGCTTCTCCGTGCGCCGATCGACCACGAATCTCCGTCCGCAATAGGCTGCCATTTCGGGCATGAATGGCAATTCATCGAGCGTACCCTGCTCATCGAGCGTCGAGAGGATCTCCGCCGGACTTTTCACTTCGACGAGGTCGCCTCGCCGCAACGGTTCACTTGACATGGTTCCTCTCGAGGTCGATGCGCTCATATCCGATGGTGTGCGTAATGGCAATTAAATGCGTCACAGTTCGAAGCACGCGGGCATTGTTATTATGTGACGTACAAGTGACGGTTGCGTGCGGGATGGGCGCTACTGCGCATGGTTTCCGTCAATAAGGAAGGTTGGGGTCGCCAGCGGATCGGCGGTTCAAGCCGGGATGACGCTCGCTGCGCCCGCCCGGAGGTCGTCACCACAATCCGGGCAGGATATATGGGAATCACTGACTGATGGCAATCGTCGCGGGTTCGCAGCTTTTGGATGCCACGCATTTCGTGCCGGGACGCGGCGGCGATGTGCTGGTGCTGTCCATGCGCGGACTGGCCAACCTCGTCGCTTACAGCCTGCCGTATGAGTTCGAAGATGTGGTCGTTGATGTGGCCGGAGCCGATCGTGTCGATGTCGGTGGCGATAAGGCGCTGGAGCTGGCACGTCGCTCCTACAAACTCGCGCAGCTGGTCACAAGGTCGCGGCGGTTTGCAGAAGCGATCTCGGTCAAACCATCGACCGTCCACCTCGACCGCGATTACGAGCTCTTTCTTCCCGTATTCAATGATGCCTACGAACTGTTCGCGCTGGGCTGCATTCCCGACTGGCGCAAGCGTTGCAGGATCGCCGCGTGTTTCGTGAGTGAAATCTGGGTGCAGCTTCTGCCCGGATACTTGCTTGAATTGCTCGCCGAGTTCGACCACGTCTTCCTGGGCGTCAGCCATCCGGTCGCTGACGTGGAGCGGATCATTGGCCGTCCTTGCAGTTATCTGCCCCTGGCAACCGATGTACTCCGCTTCTCGCCGTTTCCGGAGCCGCCGCCGCGATCGATCGATCTGTGCAATATCGGACGGCGTTCGCGAGCGACCCATGAGGCCCTCCTGAAACTTGCGGCTGACCGCCAGATTTTCTACTACTACGATACCGTGGCCGCCAGCGGCATCGGCGGCAAGCAGCGCACATTTAGCGTCGAGAATGCCAGCGAGCACCGGCTGTTGCTTGCGAGTCTGCTGCAGCGCAGCCGTTACTTTTTCGCTAATCGCGGGCGCATCAACGAACCGGAACTCGTGCGCGGACATCACGAGATATCGGGACGGTTCTATGAAGGCGCCGCTGCCGGGACGATCATGCTCGGCGAGCCGCCGGAGACCGATGAATTCCGCCGGCAGTTCGACTGGCCCGACGCCGTGATCCGCTTTCCATTCGAGTGCCCTGACGCCGGTCGTATTCTCGCCGCGCTCGACGAGGATCCGCAGCGACTTGCAAGCATCCGCCGGGACAATACGCACAACGCGGCATTGCGGCACGACTGGCTGCATCGGCTGCGCTCGGTGTTCGAGACTCTCGGACTCCAGCCGACGGAGGCGATGCACGCTCGCGAACTGCGCCTGCAGGCGATTGCGGCGCAAGCGCTGAAGTCCTGATCCGGAGCGGATGGACGGAAAGGGGTTCCGGGCGATCGCGTCAGAATGCATGCACTGACGGTATCGGTACTACGAATTTGCCGCCCCATTCGCGCACGACGGCCATTTGTTCCGCAATCTCATCCCTGAGGTTCCAAGGCAGGATCAACACGTAATCCGGACGCGCGGCGATGAGCGCTTCCGGAGCGAGGATCGGGATGCGGGTGCCCGGCGTGAATTTGCCTTGCTTGTAGGGATTGCGGTCGACGGTGAAGTCGAGGAAGTCGGTGCGGATGCCGCAATAGTTGAGCAGGGTATTGGCCTTGCCGGGTGCGCCGTAGCCAACGATCTTCTTGCCGGCCGTCTTTGCCTCAATCAGAAACGCGAGCAACTTGCGCTTGGTGTCCTTCACTTGTTCGCCAAACTGGCGATATCGCGCCAGCGTGGCGAAGCCTTCTTCGATCTCGTGCGCACGCAGCGCAGCGACGTTTGGCGATACGACCTTGGAAGAATCGTCGCCATGGCAGCCATAGATCCGCAGTGATCCACCGTGGGTGGGCAGCTCTTCCACGTCGAACAGTGTGATGCCGTGTGCCTTGAATACCTGTTCAGCGGTATGAAACGAGAAGTAACTGAAATGCTCGTGGTAGATCGTGTCGAACTGGTTGAACTTCATCAGCTGATACAGATGCGGAAATTCCATCGTGATGACACCCCGCGGCGCGAGCAGAATTTTCATGCCGGCCACGAAATCGTTCAGGTCCGGTACGTGGGCCAGCACGTTGTTGCCGAGAAGAAGATCGGCGTGGCCATGGGCGGCTGCAACGGTCGCCGCGGTCTCGCGGCCGAAAAACCGGACGAGTGAGGGAATGCCTTTGGCGACCGCGGCGCTGGCGATGTTGGCGGCCGGCTCTATGCCAAGCACTGGCACGCCTTTGGCAACGAAATGCTGAAGCAGATAACCATCGTTGCTCGCGATTTCGACGACCTTGCTGTGGCGGCCGATACCAAAGCGTTGCTCCATGGCATCGCAATAGCGTCTGGCATGCGCGACCCAGCTATCCGCATAGGACGAAAAGTACGCGTATTCGCTGAAGATGTTGTCCGGAGAAACGAACTCCTCGAGTTGCACCAGAAAGCAGTTTTCGCAAACGAGTGCATGCAGCGGATAGAACGGCTCCATCTGATTGAGCTGCTCTTCGGCGATGTGAGTCTGACACAGCGGCGACATGCCGAGATCGACCAGACTGTGCCGGAGAGGCTGATTACAAAAGCGGCAATGCGCGTGTGGCGGCGGCGTGTAATTCGGCCCTTCGGATTTTTCTGTGGCGATGGGAATCGCAGCGGTTACCATGGTCCGATCATCCGTACGAAATTGCTTCCGCATCAACAGTGGATTTGCCGTCGGGCGCGCATCTGATCAAGCATTGCTGATGTGGCAGTGTGCCATATTGACTTGGTTTATTGCGGCTGGATGATGAATCAAGCCAAGATAAAAGTTAACCATGGCTATTTCACCGCTTGCGAACGGTGCGGTGCATGAGGAAAAAGATTATGAAACTGCTGGTCACTGGGACGGAGGGTTATATCGGGTCACGGTTGGCCCCGATGCTGATGGCGCGCGGATATCAAGTCCAGGGGCTCGACACCGGCTATTACCGCGATGGCTGGCTTTACAGCGATGCCGAAGCGCTGGCGTCCGTTCCGCAAACAGCAATCAAGGATTTGCGTCGGATCGAGGCGCGCGATCTCGAGGGAATCGATGCGGTCGTGCATCTGGCTGAGCTGTCGAACGATCCGCTCGGCGAAAACCGACCCGAAGTGACTTATAAGATCAACCACGAGGGCACTGTCAATCTGGCGCGCCTGGCGCGAGCCGCCGGCGCCCGGCGCTTCGTTTACGCATCGTCGTGCAGCGTATATGGACTTGGAACCGGAGACATGCTGAAGGAGGAAAGTCCGGTCAATCCGCAAACCGTTTACGCGAAATGCAAGACGCTGGTGGAGCGTGATCTGAAGCCGATGGCAGGCACGGATTTCAGCGTCACGTTCCTGCGCAACGCAACCGCCTATGGCCGCTCGCCGCGCATGCGGTTCGATATCGTGATCAACGATCTCTGCGCTCTGGCCTGGACGACCAAGCGGATCGCGATGACCAGTGACGGCAGTCCGTGGCGGCCGGTCGTGCATGTCGAGGATATCTGCACGGCCATTCGCTGCGCGCTGGAAGCGCCGCTCGAGGCCGTGAACGGACAGGTTTTCAATGTTGGACAGAATTCCGAGAATTACCGCATCCGCGAGATCGCGGCGATCATCGCCGATGTGTTTCCGGGATGCACACTTTCGACCGGCACTTCCGCCGGTGACAACCGCAGCTACCGGGTGGCCTTCGACAAGATCGCCGCCGAGCTGCCGGGTTTTCGTTGTGAATGGGACGCACGACGCGGCGCGGAGGACTTGCGGGCATTGTTCGAGCGGATCGAATTCAGCAAGGACACCTACGAGTTCCGCGCATTCACGCGCCTGAAGCAACTGCGATACCTGTCGCGCAGCGGCCAGCTTGACGCCGACTTTTTCTGGCAATGACATGCGCTTCGAACCGCTTTCCATTGTCGGTGCCGCGCTGGTGCGCATCGAGGCGAATGTCGATGAGCGCGGATTTTTTGCACGCACATTCTGTGTTCAAGAATTCGCGGCGCATGGATTGCCCTCGGCGATGGTCCAAGCCAGTATCTCCAGCAACGCGCGCCGCGGCACGGTGCGCGGGCTGCATTTCCAGTGGCCGCCGTCGCGCGAAGGCAAACTGGTCCGCTGCGTGCGCGGGCGACTGTACGATGCCTTGCTTGATCTGCGGCCGGAATCAGGCACGTACCTGCGCCATGTATCCATCCAGCTCGACGAAGATAACCGCGATGCCGTGTTCATTCCGCCCGGCGTCGCGCATGGTTTCCAGACGCTCGCCGATGACACCGAGGTGCTATACCAAATGTCCGATATCTATGCTCCTGAGCTGTCCGCAGGTGTGCGCTGGAACGACCCGGCGTTTGGTATCCAGTGGCCGCTCGACGCTGCTGTTATTTCCGAACGCGATGCGACGTATGCGGATTTTGACCGGGCTCAATTTGAGTCTGAGTTTGCCCGACGTACACCGTCAGCGTAGTTCGGGGAGCGATGGAGTTTATGGGCGGTCCTCAGGTAACAGCTCAGCCAACCTCCGAGGGCGCGGCCTTGCACGCGTTCGCGGCTGAGCTGTATCCGATCTGCCGCAGTATTACCGGCAATGGAGTCCGCAAGACACTCGAGTTGATCGGACGCCGCATTCCGCTGGAGATGCGTGAGGTACCCACGGGCAGCCAGATTTTCGATTGGGAAGTGCCGCTCGAATGGAATATCGATGATGCTTGGATCGCCGATCGAGACGGCCGCCGCGTCGTTGATTTCCGTGCGCACAATCTGCATATCGTCAGCTATTCGGAGCCGGTGCGCGCAATCCTCTCGCTTGAAGAGTTGAAGCAGCGGTTGCATTCGCTGCCGAAGCATCCCGATCGGATTCCGTATCGGACCAGTTACTACCGCCGGCAATGGGGTTTCTGCCTGCGGCATCGTGATCTCGCGCGCCTGAAGCCCGGCCAGTATGAAGTGCATGTCGAGAGCAGCCTTGCTCAAGGTTCACTCACATACGCGGAATTTGTGCTGCCGGGCCGGAGCGGCGAAGAAGTGCTGCTTTTTACGCACATCTGTCATCCTTCGCTTGCCAACGACAACGCCAGCGGCATGGCGATCATGACCGCGCTTGCGACGTGGCTGGCGAGCGCGCCGCGCCGTTACAGCTATCGACTGGTATTCGCGCCCGGCACGATCGGTTCGCTGTGCTGGTTGAAGCGTCACGAGCGGCGGCTCGCGCGCGTGCGTCATGGTCTGGTGCTGGGTCTGCTAGGAGACCCGGCTCCATTCACCTACAAATGCAGCCGGCGCGGCGACTGTGAGATCGACCACGTCGTGCCGTATGTGTTGCGCGAACTCGATGGTAGGGGGAAAGTCATCCCGTTCGAGCCCTATGGATACGACGAGCGGCAATTGTGTTCGCCCGGCTTCAATCTGCCGGTCGGTCGTCTGACGCGTTCTGTCAACGATGGTTATTCTGAATACCACACATCTGCCGACGATCTCGCCTTGATTTCTCCGCAGTTGCTGGAGCGGAGTCTGGAAGCCTGTAAGCGGATCGTGATGGTGCTCGAGGACAACCGGCGCTACGTTAATCTGTCGCCCAAGGGCGAGCCGCGCCTCGGTAAGCGCGGTTTGTATGGACCGGTGGGCGGCGTCAGTCCGGCGGACCGGGAGCGGGCGATGTTGTGGGTGCTCAACCAGTCCGATGGCAAGCCGTCTCTACTCGAAATTGCGGAGCGTTCGGAGATGGCGTTTGCAGATATCCGGAATGCGGCGGAAGCGCTTGCGGAGGCCCGGCTACTGCGCGTCGGCGAGGAAGCAGGCAAGATTCGGCAATCTGCGAGTGGAAAGGGCGATGCGCGGAAGGCGAAGCCACGCGGGAAGTCCACATCGGTATCGAAGCGGGGCGTCGCGCGCTCGACGCCGCCGGATCAGAGGGGGAAGAAATGAAAGTCGTCCTTTTTTGCGGCGGACTCGGCACTCGTTTGCGTGAGCATTCGGAAGCCATTCCAAAGCCGCTCGTCAATATCGGCAAGCGCCCGATCATCTGGCATCTAATGCGTTACTACGCGCATTACGGCCATACCGATTTCATTCTTTGCCTCGGCTATCGTGGCGACATGATCCGCGATTATTTTTTGAATTATTCAGAAGCTCTGTCGAACGATTTCACGCTGAGCGAGGGTGGACGCAAGATCGAACTGCATCAGCACGACCTCGACGGCTGGCGCATGACTTTTGTCGATACCGGCCTGCACAGCAATATCGGTCAGCGCTTGCTGCGCGCTCGCAAATATCTGGAAGGCGAAGACATGTTTCTCGCCAATTACTCGGATGGACTGTCAGATCTGCCGCTGGATCGTTGCATTGAGGAGTTCACCGCCAGCAGCGCGGTTGCCAGCTTTGCGTCGGTACGCAGTTCCCAGAGTTTCCACGTCATCCATGCCCAACCTGACGGGCTGGTGACCAGTATCGGCGCGATGCCTGACTACCCGCTGTGGATCAATGGCGGATACTTCACTTTCCGCAGCCGGATTTTCGACTACATCGAAGAGGGTGAAGAGTTGGTAGAGCAGCCCTTCCATCGTCTCATCGCCGACAAGAAACTCATCACTTATCAGTGGCAGGGGTACTGGCAATGCATGGACACCTTCAAGGACAAGATCACCTTCGATCGCATGGAGGCGCGGGACAACTGCCCATGGATGACGTGGCAGTCCCCCCAGCTGCCGATAACCAAGGCATGACACGCCCGGACGTTGCGTGAACGAATCCGCGGCTTTTGCATTGCTCCCATGGCATGGGCGCCGCTGCGCGGTGACCGGCGCCGGCGGATTCATCGGTACCGCCCTGTGCCGCAAGCTCCGCGCGTACGGTGCCGAGGTATGGGGATTGAGCCGCCGCGAGCTCAATACCGATATCGTGGATCACTGGCGGCAATGCGATGTGACAGACACCAACCGGCTGAACATGGCGCTCACCGATGCACGTCCGGAAGTGGTGTTTCATCTGGCGTCGAAAGTCACCGGCGCGCGTAGCATCGATCTGGTATTGCCGACATTGCACGACAATTTGACCGGGTTCGTGAATGTGGCCGTGGTCGCCAGCAGTGTCGGATGCCGGCGTATCGTTACCATGGGCTCTCTGCAGGAGCCTGATCAAACGCTACCCGCGGTCCCTTGCTCTCCTTATGCCGCTGCCAAGTATGCCGCGAGCTGCTACGCGAGAATGTTCAGCGAGGTTTTTGCGATTCCGGTAACGATTGCCAGAACGTTCATGGTCTATGGACCTGGTCAGATGGATTTTACTAAGGTTGTCCCCTATATCCTGTCGCAGCTATTCCTGGGCCGCGTGGCGGAGCTATCGAGCGGCAGGCAGCGATTCGATTGGGTGCACGTCGATGATGTAGCCGAAGCGCTGGTCGCGATTGGCGCCTTATCCGATCAAAACGGCGGCACCATTGATATAGGGACCGGTACGCTGACCTCGGTTGCGGACATCGCACAGACGATCGTGCGGCATCTCGGCGTACCGCAGCTGCTAAAGCTTGGTGTTATCGCCGATCGCAAGAGGGAGCCAACGCGGTGCGCGGATGCTGCAACAACGCGGCTAATCACGGGATGGGAACCGCGCATCGATCTGGAAAGCGGCTTGGTGCAGACGGCGGACTGGTTTATGCAGCATTTTTCTCACAGCTCCGAGGCTGGGGTTAACTGAATGCATGCTCTGCAGCTTGCAAAGCGGCCCCGCGGGAGTGGATTAAATATCTTATGTCTCGGCGCGCATTGCGACGACATCGACATCGGTTGTGGCGGAACGCTGCTCACGCTACTCGAACGCTACCGCGGCGTACGCGTGACCTGGGTAGTGTTCAGCGCTGCCCCGGCGCGTGAGCGTGAACTCCGGGCCAGCGCAAAGCGGTTTCTGTGCGGTGCGCATAAGGGAACAGTGCTCGTCCACAATTTTCAGGATGGTTTCTTTCCAGCGCATTACGGCGCGATCAAGGACGTTTTTGAATCTCTGAAAGACTTGCCTGCACCGGATCTGATTTTCAGCCACCACCGTGCCGATCTCCATCAAGACCACCGGCTCGTCGCAGATCTCACCTGGAACACGTTTCGCAATCACCTGATTTTCGAATACGAGATTCCGAAGTACGAAGGCGACCTGACCACTCCGTCGGCCTATATGTCGCTGAGTCCCGGCAACGTGGAGCGCAAGATCGAAATCCTCATCGACAGCTATACCACGCAGCACGCCAAGCGCTGGTTTACCGCGGATACTTTTCGCGCGGTCATGAGATTGCGGGGAATCGAGTCGGGGTCGGAATCCGGATGGGCGGAAGGATTTCATGCCACCAAATTTTTGATGGAGTGAAAGCGGTGCGACTTGCGGCACCATCTGCAGGTTGTCGGCGCCGCCGCCTGAACAGAAGCGTGCCCAGGGCCAGTCGATGTCAGCTATCAACGCTAACTAGTATAAAACAACGGCTTGTGTAAAACTGTGTAAAGTTGCATGTGCAGACGGGATCATGGGAGGAGCCTGGTGAAGCGAAAGCGAATAACGACGTGCCTTGGTTTGATGTGCGTCCGCAGGGGAACAGGCGCACATGCAGTCGTCGCTTCCAACGAATTCTGTCGGGAAGCTGCGGTGTTTAGTGGTTCGCTTTCAAACAACAAGTCGGTTCTGTATCCCGGTTACCGGTACCGATCCGGGCATCCAGCCCTAATCAAATTTCGCACCGCAAAACTCTGCGCCCACAACCGATTCAGATTGTCACGGCTAAATTCAATATCGTCGGCCGCGACTGTATTGTCGACGATTCAGTGAACGCGCTTTTTTAAATATCGCTGGCATGAGTTATTGGGTGTTGTGAGATACCAGAAGCCGCTTCACGATTGGTTTGCATCAAAGTTTGAGCGTGGATCGTTCGTCGTCAGTTTCAAGGAGGACCAGGATCCTGTTTTTCGTTTAACGATCGTCGCTAGAGTTAATTGAGAAATTGCATACGTAACCAAGTCGAGGACTGCCAATTGGAAATACACCCGGAGGAAAGCACGTGAACCGGAAATTAAAAATCATCCTACTTGGCGTTGCTTGCGCAGTGGCCACGTCCACCGCCTATGCCGATGTGGCGTTTCATGGTTATGGACAAACGGTTGTTGGAACGACACTGTCCAACAAGTTATCGGGCAGCGCGATTAATACTGAGAACGGTAGCTACGCGGTATTCCCCAATGTCGATTACACGGCCGACCCCAGCTTCCAGCCGGAATCGAATTTCGCCCTGCAGGTATCAGCGCCGCTGAGCGATTCGATCAGCGCGGGTGCGCAGATCCTTGCGAAGGGGACGGATGATTTCAAGCCTACCTTCCAATGGGCTTATATCAAGTTTCAGTTCAACGATACCTTCGCCTTCAAAGCAGGCCGTCTGCAATTGCCGCTGTATCTGTTCTCCGACTTCTTCTTTGTCGGCGAAGCCTATCCTTGGGTGGTGCCGCCGCAAGCCGTATATATCACGCAGCTCACACATTACGATGGCATTAATGTGAGTGCGCAGACATCGGCAGGCGACTGGTATTTCTTTTCGCAATTTTATTATGGTGCCGCCAGTACCAGCTCCACCAGCCCTTCCAAGACGGTGGGCCAAACAGAAACGGTAACGTCCAACAGCCAAAATACGACCGGCATCGCGCTCGATGCCGGGTACCGTGACTGGCTGACCATGCATGCCGCTTATCAACTGAGCAAGTTTTCGCTCTGCTGCAGTTCCAATATCGGGCCGCTTGTCACCGATCTCTATAACAATGGTTTGAATGAGGCCGCCAGAGACCTCGACACGAAAAATGATCTGCTTAGCTACTGGACAGCGGGCATCCAGCTCACACCCGAAAAATGGATGATCCTCGCCGAATATGCCGGTGCGGCAGCCCCCAAGACATGGATACCGCAGACGGAATCGGCTTACATCAGCATCGGCCGGCACTTTGGCAGGCTGATGCCAATGTTCACCTACGGTCATCGCAATCAGTGGATGTCGACTAAAGCGCTGGATTCGATCCCCCCAGGCGCTGTGCCCTTTGACGTTTTGGAGATGAATGTTTTTGCGGAGGCTCCAGCGATACGTGCCAAGGACAACTATTATGAAATGACGCTCCGTTACGAGCTGACCAGCAATGTCGCATTGAAGCTTGATTTCACACGTTACATTTCGAATTACCATGTACCGGATGCTGTTGCTCCGCTTCTACATATAGCGGATGTTCCCGACCCTAACGACGCCAACCGCCTGTCGGCGGCCGTCACGTTCACGTTCTAAGGGAGGGTATGAAAATGAATATCATGCAAAAAGCCCTGCTTGGCGTGATCGCTGCGGCAGGAACTCTGGATGTTCAGGCGGGCGCGCTCGTGGCGGCGAAGGATTCTCCATTCGCAGCGATGGATGCGGAGGAAGCCAAGAAGATGTTTCTGGGCCGCGAAGCCAGCATTGGCGGTCAGGGCGTGACGGTGGTTTACCAGAAGGAAGGCGAGACACGCACGACTTTTGAAACCAAGATTCTCGGCAAGACCGGTGCGGACCTGACGGCGTACTGGTCGAAGCTGATCTTCACAGGCCGCGCGCAGGCACCGGTGGAAGTGAGTGGCGACGGCGACGTGAAAACCAAAGTCAACAGCACGCCGGGCGCGGTGGGCTACGTCAACGATAGTGCCGTCGATGGCTCGATCAAGGTGCTGTTCAAGTATTGAAATGGGAATAACTGTCGATCTTTTCATCTGATGATTGTCATCAAGATGAATCGAGGCGCTGCGTGCGTTACCAAAGCCGAGGACTGCCAATTGGAAATACACCCGGAGGAAAGCACGTGAACCGGAAATTAAAAATCATCCTACTTGGCATTGCGTGCGCAGCGACCTGGTCCGTCGCCGACGCGGATGTGGCGTTTCATGGTTATGGACAAACGGTGGTTGGAACGACACTATCCAACAAGCTGTCGGGCAGCGCGATTAATAGCGCGAACGGCTCATATGCGGTATTTCCCAACGTCAACTACACGGCCGACCCCAGCTTCCAGCCGGAATCCAATTTCGCCCTGCAGGTATCGGCGCCGCTGAGCGATTCGATCAGTGCAGGTGCACAGATCCTTGCGAAGGGAGTGGATGACTTCAAACCCACTTTCCAATGGGCTTATATCAAGTTTCAGCTCAACGACACCTTCGCCTTCAAGGCGGGTCGTCTGCAATTGCCGCTGTATCTGTTTTCCGATTTCTTTTTTGTCGGTGAAGCCTATCCGTGGGTGGTGCCGCCGCAGGCCGTATATATCACGCAGCTCACGCACTACGATGGCATTAATCTGAGTGCGCAGACATCGGTTGGCGACTGGTATTTTTATTCACAATTTTATTACGGTGCCACCAACGTCAACGTCACTAGCCCTGCCAAAACGGTGGGTCAAACGGAGTTGATAGCGTCTCAGAGTCAAAATACCACCGGCATCGCGCTCGATGCTGGGTACCGCGACTGGATGACCCTTCACGCGGCTTTTGAGGTGAGCAAGGCCTCATTCTGCTGCAGTTCCAACATTCAGCCCCTTGTCGACGATCTGTATAAGAATGGTTTGAATGAGGCCGCCAGCGACCTCGACACGAAAAACGATTTGACCAGCTACTGGACGACGGGTATCCAGCTCACGCCCGGGAAATGGATGATTCTCGCCGAATATGCCGGTTTGGCAGCCCCCAAGACATGGATACCGCAGACGGAGTCGGAATACATCAGCATCGGCCGGCACTTTGGCAGGCTGATGCCGATGTTCACCTACGGCCACCGCAATCAATGGATGTCGACTAAAGCGCTGGATTCGATCCCGCCGGGTGCTGTACCCTTTGACGTTTTGGAGATGAATGTTTTTGCGGAGGCTCCAGCGATACGTGCGAAGGACAATTATTACGGAATGACGCTGCGTTACGATCTGACCAGCACGGTCGCATTGAAGCTTGACTTCACGCGTTACATTTCGAATTACCATGTACCGAGTGATGTTGCTCCGCTTCTACATATCGCGGATGTTCCCGACCCTAACGACGCCAACCGCCTATCTGCGGCCGTCACGTTCACGTTCTAAGGGAGGGTATGAAAATGAATATCATGCAAAAAGCCCTGCTTGGCGTGATCGCTGCGGCAGGAACTCTCGATGTTCAGGCGGGCGCGATCGTGGCGGCGAAGGATTCTCCATTCGCGGCGATGGATACGGAGGAAGCCAAGAAGATGTTTCTGGGCCGCGAAGCGAGTATTGGTGGCCAGGGCGTGACGGTGGTTTACCAGAAGGAAGGCGAGACGCGCACAACTTTTGAAAACAAAATTCTCGGCAAGACTGGTGCGGACCTGACGGCGTATTGGTCGAAGCTGATCTTCACAGGCCGGGCGCAGGCGCCAGTGGAAGTGAGCGGCGACGGTGACGTGAAAACCAAGGTCAATAGCACACCGGGCGCGGTGGGCTACGTCAACGATGGCGCCGTCGATGGCTCGATCAAGGTACTGTTCAAGTACTAAAGCGCGAATTCTTTGTGCTGGCAAAAAACCCCGGCTCAGCTTGCTGAGCCGGGGTTAACTTCTGGGGTATTGAGGGTGGATCAGGAGCTCAGAAGCTGAGCTGTGTCCTTA
>CAZOOK010000064.1:0-17624 GCA_964581385.1 uncultured Salinisphaerales bacterium | reverse complement strand
AGGGCTTTCTCGACGCGCTTGGCTCAGACGATGCCATGCCCGGGGTTTGCCACATAGCTTTGGGCATGAAGGTGGCAATCGAAGAAGCACAAATGATGCTCAAAGTCCTACATGAGCGCCGGTTTGCATTTGAACGCAGGGAGGGCTGAGCCGCCCCGGTCGACGCAAGCCGGAAGCATCGCCTAGACGGGTCTGAAAGCCGTGCCGGCGCCGGTCAGCGCGGCTATCTTATTGATACTCCGTGAATCATCCTGAAACTACATGATATGCTACAATGTCGCACAATAAGCCGATATTAGGTTTCGTCGAACTGGAAGCATTTGCCCGTGCTCGCGAAGCCTACGGGATGGAGGATGACGAGTTCGGAGAGCTGCAACGGTACATGAGCCTGAACCCGGAAGCGGGCGACGTGATTCCGGCGTCCGCTGGATGCCGCAAGCTGCGCTGGCGGATGGAAGGAGCCGGCAAGCGAGGCGGCTATCGCGTCATCTACTTCCTGCGGTTGGATTACGGGCGAATTGTGCTGGTGCTGCTTTACGGCAAAAACCGTCAAGCCGACGTGGACCCAGCGCTGTTGAAGACTTTGAGGAAGGAGTACGAGCGTGGCGAAGAAGATGAACGCTAAAGAGCTGGCCGCCTGGGAGCGCTCGCGCGACCTGAACGCCGAGCTGCGCAACATGATTTCCGGCATCAAGCAAGGCCGTGTCTGGGCGCGCCGGACCGATTTCATTCCGCAACGTGACGGCACTCTGCGCCGGCGCATCACGCGTAACGACGGAACAATCGAGAAGGACGAAGTGATCCCGGCCGGGAAGCTTACCGTCGCTGCTGCGCGGGCCGGCACCGGCCTTTCGCAAGGCGAGTTCGCGAAGGCGATGGGCGTATCCGTGCGCACCTTGCAGGCGTGGGAACAAGGCCGCCGTCAGCCCAGCGGAGCGGCGCAGACGCTTCTGAAGATCGCAGCCCGCCATCCTCGCGTGCTGCGGGAAGCGGTGGGCGGCTGAATCGCCGTCCGTTTCTTCGAGATCGATGTCATGGCCCGCAGTAGCCGCAAAACGCTGATCCTGCCGGTGACGGGTGGCGAAACCGACAAGCCTCATAAGCGCACCGAGCATCAGCTCGATAGACTGAAAAAAATGCTCAAAGAAGCACGGCCCACGCCCATTGTCGAATACCAATGGGAACGTGTTCGTCAGTGGAGAGAGCGCCTCCAGGTTTCCACACCACCGCCGGCGCTTGTGCCGCTTGAAACTTCCTGGCAAGCAATAGATCCGGCGCTCTATGCAGAGAGAGGTTTTACCCGCTCATCCGATGAGGGCATTTCTGGCTCGGTGTTCGACGCGCTCTTCGTGCTAATTGGAATGGGTGTATACCCGCCACCCGAGCTGCTACTTACACTTCGCGATTGCTATCTCGAATACATTCGTGGCGCTGGTGAGCTCTCCCTTGAAGACGCATTCTTCGGACCTCCCAAACATAAGGGTGGTAACTTCGCCCGCCGCCAAGCGCGTGACGAGCGCAATGCTCATCTGGCCGCGGAGTTCTTTCTGCTGCAAAGAGACGGTTTTTCGTCTGCCGATGCAGCTGCCGTCGTATCGCGAAAATCTCTAAAATCTGGGAGAAAGCTGAAGCCGGGTAGTGTGGAGAAGATACTTACTAAGTGGTTGAAGATGTTCCGTCAAGATCCTCGTTTCGAGGAATACGCCGCCAGGCAGGAATGCGCGCCAGTTGTAAAAATTACCAGATTAAAGACTGAGCAGCCATCGGCGACTGAAGAGGTGGATGTCGACGCGCGGACCGTTTTCGCGCGCGATTACAATGTCCGATTGACGTCTCAGAAGGAGTTTTTAAAAGAGATGTTCGACTGGTTGAAATCGGAGAAACGAAACGGTGTGCTACCGACGCCCGGAAATGAGGATATTCCCAGGGTCGCCCAAAACAGAGGTTTCGTTTCTCAGGTAGATGGCATCTGGAAATTGACTGAGGGTGGCCGGATGGCTCTGGACAAGAAGAGCAAAAATAAGGCGCTTAAAACTTCGGGGAAGAAATAAAGCGTTTAATAGTTCCTTTTATCACTAGATTCGCAAATATAGAGTATTCGCAGGCATTCACCAACCGGTCTGCGACATGCTCTCACTCGAACCCAAAAAACAAGTTCAGCGCCGTTTCAACATTGGTAACACGCAATACCACTCGTGGACCAACAAAGGGCTTTTGCCGCCGTTGCTCAAGATGGGCAGGCGCTCGTATCTGCCTTCGCACGAGGTCGACGCGGTAATACGCGCTCGCATTGCCGGCAAGAGCGACGATGAAATAAAGGCGCTCGTCACGAATCTCGTCGCAGCGCGTGTGGAGGCCGTACCTCAGACTCAGGCTGCATAATTAAGTCACGCCCGTGAATTTCTACGAGCGTCACTCTGGTGACTTCCTACGTGTGGAGGTTCCCCGTGGAACCTGAATCATCGCCGCCATACCCACCCGACACGCGCGCGAAAGGGTGGCGCTTCGAGATCGACTACGAAAAGATCGAACAATCCGATACGTGGACTTTAGCGCCGCCTGAAGTCCGCCCGTGGCTACTGATGTTGTGGATGACTTCTTGGAAGCAAACACCTTGCGGCTCCCTCGATAATAGCGATGCGCTGATCGCGGCTCGAATCGGCATGTCGGCCAAACTCTTCTCCAAGCATCGGGACATCCTGATGCGCGGATGGAAAAGGGCTAGTGATGGTCGTTTATATCACGACACCATCACGAATCGTGTGCTGGCCATGCTGGAGAAGCGCGCGAAGGATGCGCGACGCACAGCGAACAGGCGTGCTACACCGCAGGAGTCACAAAAGACTAATAGCAGAGTCACTGACGTGTCACGCGTGACACCTAGCGGACTCCACAGTGAGTTCGACACCAAGCACCAAGCACCAGTAATACCAGAACCAGAAAAGTCAAAAGCTATTCCGACTTCGTCGGGCGCTGATGCGCCGACACCCCCAATCGCTGATCTTCCACTCGGAAGCGAAAAAGAGCTGCCCGACTTGATCTTCGGAGAAGGCTTGAAGTTCCTGATCGACCGCGGAGCGTCTGAAAAAAATGCCAGAAGCGTCCTCGCGATGGTGAAAAGCAAACATGGGGACATGGGGGCATGGTTGATGATCGAGCAGGCGATGCGGGAGGAAGTGACTGAGCCAATGTCCTGGCTGATGGCTCGGACCGTCGTTCGAAAGGTGACGACTGATCGAAAGCTATCACTTGCCGAACAGTCGGCGCGCGATGTTAGAGCCTCGGGGGAATTATCCAATGCTCAGTGAAGAAGAAACCGTCAAGTTTTTCGCGCGGATGCAGCATCTTTATTCGCATAAATGGTCGTCTGCCTATGGCCCGGCCTGGGAGGACAAAGCGCTATCCCCGGCGGCGAAGCAATGGCGCTATGACCTTCGCGACTATAACCGTGATCAAGTCGCCTACGGCCTACAGCGCGTCGTCGATCTTAGACTGGAATGGCCGCCTGGCCCCATCGATTTCGCGAACTTGTGCGACGGCATCCCGACCATTGCGCAAGTACTCGATCGCGACCGCGACTATGGTGCGCTCTGCCGGGAAATTCGAGCACGGATCGACTGGTTTACTCTGGATGCGATGTCGTTCGAGAAGCGTCGCTCTATAGGCGCGCAGCAGATCGAAATGGCCGTGGTCGGACTTCGTCGCAATGGGGTCATCCGCAAGCTCGCGCCACAACTCATTGCCGAGCATCGGCAGCGTGAGGCGCTGGGATGAGCGACCGCATGACTATGCCGAGGCCACACAAGTATCGCCATCCGTGGCCTGCTGCTTCCATTCGGCGAGCAAAGCGATTGCGAAATACGCAACAACGTTCGCCAGGCGCATGGATCGGTGTCGTCGGTCCGCACGAGTCTGTTCACGACGTAGCCCGCCGTCGGGTAGCAACCGTTCGCAAAATGTCCATTCCAACGAGGAGAGACAAAGAATGACCCGCGCCAGAGCGCACAAATTGATCACTGAACAGACCTTCGGGCCGGCAACGGCAATGACGAATCTCGACTTCCGCGCCGCGGTATGGACCGCATTCAACTTGCCTATCCCGACAGGACACGCGTGGCGTCGACCGGCATTACCTGGGCTGCAGCGCCGCATTTCCAATCACCAAGGTGATCGATCTCCGAACCCTGGCATTGTGCCGGTGCCGACCGCCGGTGGAGCGTCCACGGCTCCAGCAACCGCCCTGTCTGAAAAAACAAAATGTGAGCCAGCTGACGCGCGCGCTATAAAGCCCAAAGCAGGCAGCACGCCGGCGAATGTGCAATCTCCAAACGGCAGTACTCTGCGGACGTTCGTTCCTGTCCGGCGCGAGAATGACGGTCCCGTCGCCACGACGGTGAACGACGACGCACAGGAGCGGACGACGCTGGCCGCAGACATGGCCAGCGAAGCTCTGGCAGTGGCCGACAACGATGATCTATTCGGTCGGTCGGGGCGCGCCTCAGCGTTGGACTTGGGCGCATCGCAGCGAGCCGAAGCTGTCAGTTGGGATTCTCTCCCGGAATCCGGTGCCGCCAGTATGCGGGTTGCGGAGCCGGCCCACTCGAGAGGCGCCAATAAACACATCGCGGCCATCATTGGGTCGCGCATGCGAAAGGCGCGGATCTACAACGGCTACTCGCTCGAGGAAGCGTCCGCGCGTCTTGGACATGACCTTGACCACGACAAACTATCGAGCATCGAAGGCGGCAAAGCGACGGTGCCGATCTGGGTCCTTGTACGCGCCCGTGCGCTTTTCAGCGTGCCCGTCGATTATTTTCTGGGACTGGCTGATGAAATCGAAGCAACATCGTTTGATTGTCGACAGATTGCGCTTCGCGATGCGATTCTCGAAACGACGCGCGCGAGTCTTCAAAACGTCGCCGATCACATGGGCCAGGCCCTTGGCGCCGCGGCACCAAGCATCGCGATGGCTCGTGCCCTGGTAGACAAAGCAGAACAGTTCTCAGCTGCGTATGACCGCTTCGTAGAGCTCAATCCCAAAGCTTTGAATCTCCGCGGTGGAGCGAATCTGAACGCCGCTGCCAAAGCCCTGGAATCTGCCAGCAAGGACGCCAGCCATCGAATCCTACGACACGACAACCTGGGTGCAGCCGCCGTTGAAGCTGAACGTCGGCGCCTTGCTTCCGGATCACTCCGTATTGAGGCGCGCGGCAACACCGACGTCAGGAAGTACGCGTAATGGCCCGTCTTCTTGGACGCGACTGGGAGGCAGCCCGCCGTCTGTGGGAGGCTGACCCTGACATGTCCGCCACCGAAATTGGAAGGCGATTCGGGGTTTCGAAGACGGCAGTGCTGCGACAGATCCACACTCGCGGCTGGAATAAGGCGCAGTACGCCACTGCCGAGCGTGCGCCCGCCGCATGGCCACGATCGCGCTATCAGATGGAATTTTCAGACCTGCTTATTCGCTTTTTTACGCGCGACGTTGACGAAATCAAGCACGCACTTGATCACATGCGTCGTTTTGGCCGAATTACCGTCAACGCGATTTGTCCATCCATACAGGGCTTCGCGTCCGGCATCGGCACAACGATGGCTCAACTGCGCACATGGGCGACCGCAGTCAACGAAGCCGGCGATCCGCTGCATCCGGATTTTCGGGATGCCTGCCGGCGAGCGCGTGACCTGCAACTTGAGCTGATCAATCGGTGTGTCTCGATAGGCCTTTACGACGAACGATTCGCGGCTTTGATGATTGCAAATCCGGGCGTCCTGATGGGCTGGGATGAAAACGGCTTCCCCACCGATAGCGATGGATTCAACCTCCTCGCGCGCGATGGTGAGTTCGACGGTCGATGCGTGGAACCCAGGCAACCGGATGGAAGCGAATGGCCAAGAACACACTAAGCGCGAAGCACAGGCTCGCCGACCGTGAAGAACGAAAGGTACGGCACGCAATCGCAGGTCGGAGCTTCGGCGTAATGGCCCGCCTTCTGCCGCGCGGCTGGAAGGCCGACCGCGCCCCGCGGATTGAAGCGAATCAGAGCTCAGGGTTGGACAAGACCGGCAAAGTTTCTGCGGCAACCAGACCGGAAACTTTGGGCAACTTTGCCGACAACCACGCGCCACCAAGGGTTTGAATTGGCACACGATGCTGAGAAGACTGGTGCGCCGACACATCCCGACTTTCCGGACGATAACGCGCGCGCGAGGAACACGTTGGTTGAAGGTCAGACCAACCAGTATCGCTTTCTACTGGAGTGCGTCCAATGGCCCGTTTAACCGCGCGTGACTGGGAGGCCGCCCGCAAGCTGTGGGAGGCTGATCCGGATATGTCCGCGGCGGATGTCGGCAAGCGCTTTGGCGTGTCCAAGCAGGCTGTTCAGAAGAAAATAGACTCACAAAAGTGGACTAAGGCGCCTAAAGTTGCCGGGGAAACGGTCAGCGAAGTTGTCGAAATTGTCGCGACAACTAAATCGACAACTTCCGACAACCAAATCGACAACCAGCAGGACTCCGGACAGGGCAAAAAGCGGCTGACTGAAGCGCAATGGTTGGAGGCTCGAATCGAGTGGGAAGGCGACGAGCGGAAGACCAACGGCTTCATCGCTGAGAAGTACGGTGTATCCATCCGGGCGGTCAAAGAAAGGATCAACGTTGATGGGTGGACGCGGCGCATTCACAAGCAGATGGTGCACGTCCCAAAGCCCCGTCCGCCCTGGCGTCCGACTGCCTATACCGAAGATCTGCCGGATCGACTGATCGCTTATTTTCGACAACCGGCATTTGAAGTTGTCGGCGCCGATCAAAATTCGGGAATCAGAGGAAAAATCGTCAATGCATACGTCTTTCCAACTCTGGAACGGTTTGCGGATTCCATTGGCGTGTGTCGCGATACCTTGCACAGCTGGGCGTCTGAAACCGACGCGGGCGGGAAGCTAAAACGTCCGGCCTTTTCCGACGCCTACGCGCGTGCGCGAAATCTCCAGGTTGCGATTGCCGCTGAAGGCATTTTCGCCGAAGTCTTCAAATCAGCAGCAGTCACTCTTGCAATGCGCAATTTGCTCGGCTGGCGCACGGAAATTGAGCAGGAGAAGCAGGATGACGATGCGTATCCGAGTCGCGAAGAGCTTGACCGCATGTACGCCAAGGTGACGGCCAACAGCAAAGAGTGGAATGAGGCGGCCAAGAACCGAGTGATTCCAGACCCGTATCGTGCTTACCAACAAACTAAGGGATGAAACAAAAATGACGCTACTGAACATCGCTACACCCAATATGACCTGTACCGCGTTCCTCGCCCGTCTGCCAGCGTCACTCGAGGCAATCCGGCAAGCCGGCGACAACCCATTCCCAGCCACGCTGACCGGCCCGCAGTACCCAGTGGACGACATCGCTGTGGCGCTGGCCCAAGCAAATCTTTGCTGCGCCGGTGCGGATCTCACGGCGCTACTGAGCCCGCTCGAACTGTCGGCACAGGCGCGAGAAGAGATTGCCGCGGCAGTCAGAGCGCTTGTTAATGCCGAAATGCTTACTGTGGCCGCGGCGGCGGGGTTGTTGGAGATGTCAACGCGGTCTGACCGAGCTGTCCCAACGTTGATCCAGGTGCAGCCGCCATCCACTTCGATTTTGCGGTACGTGAAAAGCGTGCATCCCATTGATCCAGGAGCCATCCAGCGATGGTTGCCATGGACCGATGTCGCTCTTGCGAATTTCCACAACAAACTGTTGCAGCACGTGCCACCCAGCGCTCGTGAGGCGGTGTGTCGTTCCGTCAATATGCTCATTCTCGCCGAGCTCACTTCGAAGATGGCGGCCGTCGGACTGGCGCGCTGCGATGGCCTCGATGTGCCCAATGCGGCGCTGAGGCCCGCCGTCGATACTTCGAATAAAAAGGGAAATCTGCAATGAACGGTGGTTCAGTAAATGTTGTGCAAAAAGTGTTGACCTCGCAATGGGGTGGCCTGAATCGAAAGCTCATCGGTCTTCTGTACGCGGTACAGCCAACAGTCGGCTCCAATGGAAAGCGCAGCTGGGACGAGGACAGTTCGAAGCCATCCGTGAAATTTGCTGTCAGCAACTGCACGCTCGAGGCGCAGATGCAATATGCGTCGCCCTTTGAGTCGATCGGCATCAGCCACATCGCTCCCCTGATCAGCGGAGCGATACAGAGCGGCATGCTGCAGACTGCCGCGAATGCAGTGGCAGCCTATGCGCCTTCGGAGACGATCGCCAAAATTGCGGCAGACCTCGGTTCGTCTGATCAGATAAACGCTCTTGCTGGTGCCTCACCGCTGACGAAGCTAAATTCATCGCTGATCTTCAATGGCATGCAGGCTCTGAAGTGGCAGATGACTGCACACTTTAGAGCCTGGAAAGATCCAAAAGCGGAGGTCGAAGGCCCCGTCAATCAGTTGATGTCGTTTGCGCTGCCACAACGCATATCGGACGAGGGATTTGTGACGACGCTTGCAAAAAATCACGACTTCCTGAAGGCACTATTCCCATCCGAGGCGCCGCAGATCCTTGGGTTCAACTTCGCGAACATGCAGATTGCTCCCTGCATCATTGAATCCATAGGCCAGTCTCTCACGGCTCCCATGGACGCGGACGGTAACCGCCTCAATGTAAGCGTGCAGCTCAATATGTCGACGTTGGGTGCGATCGACAAGAACGATTGGAGCTCCATCGTTGGTGACTAAATTTGCACGAAGCATCCCATTCATGAGGCGCAAGAATGCTCAGCTCTGATTCCAGCGGTTTTCTCACCGGCGCGCCGGCCACGGACCTCATGAAGCGGCTGTTGGATGGCCAGGATGCCGGGCTGGATCTCCTTCGCAGCATTCGGATGGATACCAAGGGGATGCTGAAGCAGGCGAGAGCCAGGAATAGGCTGGCGAGCGCGGTAGCCGTCCCTTCGGTTCGTTCGAAGTCGGTGGCGGCCGGCGAGCGCGCAGCTGTTGCCCCGCGAAAGCCGGCGGCGATGCCCCAGCGCAATACTCAGGGGCGGTTCATCCCGCGAACCGCGAAGCCATTGCGGAAGCAGGGGAGCGCGTCCGGAACCTCTCCAGCCCCGCCGGCCGCCGGGGGTGCGCCGGGGAGCGAGCGCGAGCCGGGGGAAGGCTATGGCAGCAGAATCGGCAGCTTTTTCACCAGCCGCCGCCAGGCTGCGAAAGACTTGGCGGTACAAGTTGCTTCTGTCGACGCCGGCGCCGGAATCGTTAAGGAGGCCGCAGGACTGGCGAAGCCGACCGTGGATCTCGTACGCGGATCGCCGGAAGATCGCCGCGAGAAGCGCACGGAAAAGAAAGCGGAGGCCCGACAGAAGAGCAGCGAGAAGTGGTACAAGCGCATCTATGAGGGCGTCACCGGCAAGGGCGCCCTGACGAAAGCGAGGGCCAGCGGCGGGGTCATCGGATGGATCGCGTCGTTGCTGATTCCGATGATTGCCGCGATCGCAGCGTCGTTCGGAAAGCTTCCAGGTACGGCAATCGGGCGCGGCCTTGGCGGCTTACTCGGCGGCGCCGGCCGGCTCTTCGGAGGTATCGGGCGGTCCCGAATCGGCCGCGTGGGCGGAAGTCTATTTCGCGGGCTGGCGCGCTCAAAAACCCCGCTGATCGGAACCGCTCTATCCATACTCGGCTACGGCGCCGACTATGCGTTTGGACAGATGGGAAGCGGCTCTGCTGAGCAAAAGCGCGCAGCCAGGTACCACGATATCGGCAAGGGCACCGGTGGTATCAGTGGTGCGATTCTCAGTTCTGCCATTGGGTTCGCCATTGCCGGTCCGATCGGCGCCTGGATCGGCGGCGCCGGTGGCGCTCTGATTGGCGAGAGCATCGGGGCGAAATTCGGCGACTGGACGAAGTATCTGATCGATGCCGACATTCCCGGAATAATCAGCCACGGATGGCACGACTTCACGGGATGGCTCGAGGACCACTGGCACTCCGCCAAGAATACGGCCGCCGGTGCCGGCAAAGCGGCGAAGAGTGTTGCCATGGGAATCATGGACAAAATCGGGATGCTGGAATCGGGTGGTGACTACAGCGCCCGGGCGCAAGTTCGCAAGTTCTTGATGGGACAAGGCGGGTCTACGGCGAGCGGAAAGTACCAGTTCCTGGACAGCACGTTTGCGAGCATCGTGGCCAGGCATGGGTCCGGAGACCACGCGCTCTTCGGCCTCGTCCCGATCGCCACGGCCTACAACGCAGACAAGCGCAGTGCGCGCAACAAGCTACTGGACCCGCAATATAGCTTGCTACGAGCGGCCAAGCAGAACCCAGCGAGCGCAGACGCTGCCATGCGATATCTGCTCGGCGACGAATATGCAGTGCTCGCTGGTCGGGGTATTTCAGCGCCTACGGACGAGCAACTGTACGCACTGCACCTGAGCGGCAACCCGGCGCTATCTCAAGCTCTTAAGGGTAACCCTGGTGTCGCGCTCAGCAATTATCTGACGCCGGATCAGATCGCAAAGAATCCAGGTCTATTCTCCGGAATCACAACGGTGGGGCAACTGCAAGACAAGTTGCACCGTCGGTTCGCCTCAGTGGCCACGCCGAACATCCCGGGCGTCAAATTGCCGAGTCTCGTGGGCATCGGGAAGATCCCCGCTGCGCCAGACATCAGCACACCGGCGCTGGTGGGATTGCGCGATAGTATTCTCAAGGTCGTGACCGTTCCTGTCCCTCAGATCGGGCAGAACGTTGCGGACCGCGGCATCGCGCACGTCGCTACCGGTGGGATTGGGATGAGGGCCGATTGGTAGCATACGGACCGATGCGAGCGACAATGCATAACCAAACTATATGCGATGGCCGCAGAAATTGACGTCGTCACTCGAGCTGACGACAATGCTTTTCAGGACGACATCACGCTTTAGGCTGATGTTATCCGACGGGGAATCCTGAAGCCGGGCTATATCACTGGTAGAGGGATTCCCTTTATTCTTTGGCGACAAGTCACTGCGCGCCTGTTCCAAGCCTCTGCCGTCAGTCGTCGACCTCAATCCGGAAAACCGTGAGCGAGCGATCCGGATGTCAATCGATCAGGCCGAGTTCCCACCGTTGCACCCATGGCGCGATAATCTCTAAAAGTACCTGTCGCGCGCCAAATGAACCTGACACTGGCGGTGGGCGACGCTATAGCGACAGACGAACATGGCGACGCCACCCGAGACGAAATCCTCCAAGCCAGCGCCCAAGCGCAAGAAGGCCGCCGCCGAAAAGTCCGAAGCGATGACGGCTAAGCGTGCGCGCACGCCGCGCCGCACCGATGACGCGCCTGCCGCCGTCAGTCCGGCCGCGGCCGGGCCTTCCGGCGCTCTGCTAGAGGGCCACGTCGGCGCACAGTACCTGTTGCCGTTACTGTCGGGCGGGGAAGCGCGCGGACTGCCGGGCGTCGTTGTTACGCGCGTGGCGTTCCAAAGAGCCGGCCTCAACCACCCAATGGACGACGTCATCGTCACCGGCCACGACTGCCAAGGCCGCTCGGCCACGCTCGAACTGCAGGCGAAGCGCACGATTGCCTTCACAGCGAGCGACAAGATCTTTGCGGACGTGGTCGCGCTGGCTTGCCGCGCTGCAGTCAAGCCCGAATTCAAGATGACGCGCTACGAGCTCGCGGTGGCGATTGCGCGCACGTCCACCAAGATCGAGCAGCACATCCAGGATGTGCTGAAGTGGGCGCGCGATTACCAGGACTCTGAAGGCTTCTTCGGCCGACTGAACCAGCCCGGCGGCGCGCACCAGGCGATGCGCGAGTTCGTCGCGGCGTTCCGTGGTCACATGAGCGCTGCCGGCGCGACCCACGACGACGCGGCCGTGTGGCATTTGCTATCTCGGTTCCAGCTGCTAGCGTTCGACTTCGAGCAGCCCGGCTCCGTCTGCGCCCAGCTGGCCCGCGAGCGCTGCGCGCTACAACTCGCACCCCAGGACGCGGCGCGAGCCAGCGAACTGTGGGACTCGCTGCAGCAGATCGCGCTGCAGGTTGATGCCGCTGGCGGGGACCTGGACGCCGCCGCGCTGCGTGAGCGACTCACCAGCGAGCGCGACTACCGGCTCTCTGGCGATCGGCGCCTGCACGTCGCGCGCGAGCGGCTCGCTGAGATTGCAGAGAGCACGCTGGCCACCATCGGCACCAGCGTCCACGGAGTGGCTATCGACCGTGCCGGCCGTGTTGCAGCAGCACTCGCGGCTTTTGAGCAGGGCAGGTACCTCGAGATTCGCGGTGCCGGTGGCGTCGGTAAGTCGGGGGTGCTGAAGGACCTTGCAGGTCGCATTGGCGTTGAGTCCCGCATCGTCGTCGTTACACCGCACCGCGTATCTGGTGGTGGCTGGACGGCGCTGGCGACACAGCTCAGCTGTGAGGTTTCGGCGCCCGAGTTCCTGACCGACTTGGCGGGCGACGGCGGCGGCACGTTGTTCGTCGACGGAATCGATCGGTTTGACGATCCTGGTCAGCGGGCCACGGTCGCCGATTTGATCCGTGCGGCGGCCCAGGTGCACGGGTTCCGCGTCGTGGTCACGGCGCGGCTCGACTTCGATGCCGACGCGCGCGCGTGGCTGCCAGTGCAGGCACTACAGGACCTCGGCGCAGCGCCACCATTGGTCATCGATGAGCTCGGCGACGACGAGGTGGCTCAGCTTCGGGATGCGGACTCCGCACTCGCCGCGCTGCTGAGGCCCGGGCATCCTGCTGAGAAGCTAGTACGCAACCTGTACCGTCTGGATCGGCTGGCGCGCGGCGTGGCAGCCGAAGCCGCGGCACCGTTCAGCGAAGCGCAGATGGCATGGCAGTGGTGGACGACGGGCGACTCGGCAGTGGCGGTGGGTCGCCTGGAGCGATGTCGCCTGCTGCGGTCGTTGGCAGTGCATTCGCTGGCCTCATCGGCTCCGATGGACACAAGCACCTCACCAGCGGAGGCGGTCGCTGCGCTAACCGATAGCGGATCACTCCATTCGCTCAGCTCGGTTCGCGTCGAGCCCACGCACGATGTACTGCGCGACTGGGCAATAGGTTGTCTTCTATATGAAGATCCGGAGCACTTGGCCGCACTGGCGCTAGAGAACCCGGCGCCAGTGCGCCTCGTGCGCGGCGTGGAGCTCGCTGCGCGGTTGCACGCGGAGATCGACAGCGACGCGACGGCGTGGCGGGCTCTGTTTGAACAGGTGAGCACGCCCGGCGCGCACGGCTCGTGGAGACGCGCCGTCTTGCTCGCCCTCGCGCGCTCGGAGCGCTCGGGCGAGGTCCTGAACCAGTGCCTGCCCGTGCTCGGCGCGGACAACGCTGAGTTGCTTGCTGATCTCGTCCGTGCGGCCATCACCGTAGACTCCAAGCCGGCGGCGCCACTCTGGGCGGCGCTCGGTGCCGACACGAGCAAGCTCACCGATGACTTCGTCGTGCCGCGCGGTCCGGCGTGGCTCAACCTGATTGCTTGGTCGATCGCCATCGGGGACCGCCTTCCTCACCTTGCAGTGCCCCAGTTCGTCGATCTCTACGGGCGCTGGTGCAGCGCGTCTGCAGGGCAGGACGCGTTATCGCCTCTGCTGGTAGCGCGCCTGCATGTATGGCTGGTCGAGGTAGAGGCGAAGAATCACCCGAAGCCTTCAGGTTTTAAGGCATGGAAGTCCGCTGAAGAGGCGCCGGGATTGTCGATGACAACGTCGCAGGAAAATGACCTCAGAACGGCCTTCCTGATGTGGTGCAAGCTTCGCCCGTCCGACACTGAGTCCTACCTGCGCGGGGTGGCAGACCATCCGTATCGGCGCGCTTTATTCAGCCAGCTGCTGCCGTTCGTTGGCACCGCGCCGTGTGCGGCCCCGCAAGCCATGGCCGACCTGTTCCTGCAAGCGTTGGTCGAAGGAGACGATGAAGAAGATTATTCAAGGTCGCGGATGCGGGACGCGTTCTCGGCATGGGACCTGGACTATATGCCCGCGTCGCCGGCTCGCGTGCCATTCCTCGATCTGCTGCAGGCGAACAAGGAGCAGGGGCTGCGCCTGGTGCGTGGTGTCGTCGCGCACGCCGTACGAATGCGCACTCGTGGCCGTGAGCCGGGCGACAACTGCATCGAGGTTCCGCTTCCCGGCGGAAGGCGCTCGTTCCCCTGGTATCAGTCCCACATGTGGTCGCGCTCGCAGGATAGCTACGTTGTAGCGTCGGCGCTGATGGCCTTGGAAGCGTGGGCCCACCTACGCATTGAGCGCGGGGAGCCTGTGCAGTCGGTGATTGATGACATTCTGGGGCCGGACGGCTCCCCAGCGGCCTACGTGCTCGTCGCGGTCGACGTGATGCTGTCGCACTGGCCGAAGACGCGAGAGTGCCTGTGGCCGTTTGCAGCGTCGGCTCAGCTGTTGGCGATAGATCATCAGCGATACGCATTCGACATCGAGTTTGCCATCATGAATAGGGGTGGCGTCCTCGATGCTTTCTCGGTGCGCTCGGAGCCGGCTGGAGCGGTCAGCCTTGACAGCTTGCGACGTCGGCCGTCGCGGGGCATGGCGCTCGACGCCGTGCTCTGCGAATACGGTTTCCATGGACCCATCGACGTGCGCGAAGCGATGCAGAAGGCACTGCGGGACGAGGCGGCACGACTAGGCGCTCCGGATGGCGAGAGCCGCGGTTTGGGCGATCCGAGGTTTGCCGCCATGAGCGCGCTGAATTGGCTTGATGCCGCGAACTACGTGCCGGGAGCAATGGATAAGGGTGGCCAGGCGACCGTCGAGTACGTGGTCCCTGCCAACGAAGCTCAGCTTCTCGCCGAGATCCAGACGAAGGCGCAGCACGGTAGCGCCGACGTTGCGATTTGCAGGCAACTCACGCAAGCCCTTACCGAACCGTGCTGTCCGGCGCCGCTTCTCGAGCGGGGCGTGCATTGGGCGACACGCAACGCTTCAGCGTCACACGCCGATCCCGACAAGGACGTGCAGGAGTTGATCGAGCGCACGCGGTTCATCGTCGCCGCGCTGGTGTTTCGCGATGGTTCGCGGGAGCTGAAGGCCGCGCAGGGTGGTTGGGCGCGCGCGCAACTGGCAGAAGCGGCGATGCGAGAACCGAACGACAACATCGGAATCGTTAAGCAACTCCCGTACAACCCTTCTGCGATCGCGGCGGTCGGGTTTCTGGCTGCATACCGCGACGACCATGAGCATGCGGACCTGCAGCGCCTGCTTCATCTGGCGGCCAGACGCGATACGGGCATGGCATCGGTGCTGCGTATCGAGGTATCGGCGCAGCGCCCATTGCGCCTGGAACTCACACGGTCGCTGGTTCGCCTTGGTTTGGCATCTGCTATCTATGCCGTGCCGCAACGCGGCGACGATGACTTCGGCAGCGTCGACGACTATCTTGCGCGCCGGCAAGCGCTAGAGACAGCGCGCAAGGAGGCCGAGCAAACGAGGCTGCAAAGCGCGGTGGAGGCAGAACTGCACTGGCTCGCGGATGAAGGTCCAGAGCCACGCTGGCCTGAACTGCCCGATCCGAATCCGCCCAAGGCTCGACACGGAATTTCGCTGGGCAAGCCGCGGACGCGACAGAAGCGATCTCCTGCGCCGTCACGCGTTTTCGCGCTGAACGCGGCGGCAGCGGCGCAGTGGTTGTCGCTTGCTGTGAGCATCTGGCGCGCGGCTCGTCCGGATCTGCTGTGCGCGTTGGTGCGGCATTGCTGGCGCTGGACCGCCGGCGCGAATGGGGTGGGTTGTGGGCCCGATGAGGAGCCTGGCGAGCGGGCCTTCGAATGGAACGACGCCTATTTCGCAGCTGCGCTCGCAGCCGCCGTTTCGATCGGAGACGCGGGCATTGAGGAGTTCGTGCTCGATCCCCTCGCCCAATTGCCGGAAGACCGATTCCTCGATGCCGCGGAGGCCGTGCTGCATGCGTTGGATGAGCTGTGGCTGGGCGGCGGCGCGGTATCCGATAGCACGGCCGTTTCGATCCGCGAGGCACTGACGCTGCGGCTCGTGGCGACTTCGTCATGGAAACGGTTGGTGTCCAGGCGCTCCGCGCGCATAGAAATTCCCGTTGCCGGAGCGGTTGCCGCAATGTTCATGGGGCAGCGCGAAATTGGACGAGGGCCTCGCTGCTACGTCCGTCCCCCTGGCGCCGTCCGCACCGACTTGCTACTTCCCATGCTCACACAATTGGCCGAGCAGGCAGCCGGGTCCACATTCGTCGCCGTCGCGTTTCTCGGACTACTGGAGGTCGAGCCACAGACGCATCGGCTGATGTTCATGGCCCGCGCGGTGGCGGCTTGGTGGCGGGTGCAGGGCGCAAATGCCGAGTTCTGGATCGATCACGGGATCGGACGGCGCGTATGTGACTGGATCGACAAGGCGGCGCTTGACGTGCGTGTCTCGCCGACGGTGCTTGACAGCGTGGAACTTACCGCGATTGTCGACATCCTGGTGCAATGTGGAACGCCGTTGGCGAGGGCGCTCGAGGAGCGCCTTGCGGCGCGCCGCCGAGGTGTGAATTAACAGGGCCGGCTTGATGGCTTTGGTGAATCCTCGCTGGTCAGCACATGGCTAGGAACCACGTGAGTGGTGACTGCGTTCAGTTTGCGTGACGACAGTAAGCAAGTGAGTAAAGTAGTTTTCAGCGCCACATTTGTATGGCACCCTACCCGCCGAGGACCGGCGAGGAGTAGGGGATGCGATTTACCGAACTGAAGTTCGATGCGGCGTCTTTAGCGGAAAGCCTGGTGGCGATCAAAGCCCAGTACGCCAAGAGCGGCCGGAAGCAGAAATGGGTGGACTTCGTGATCGGCTACATCGGTGACCGCTTGGTATCGGAGCCGGCGCGCTACCTCGAATACGGACCGTATTGGTGGGCGGTGAAGGCCACGCTCGCCACCAAGGGATTTGAAATTGGCCCCGAACTCGACCTGATTGTGTTCCCGGAGTACAGCTTCACTAAGCCCGACGGCCAGCTTGACGTCGATCTATGCTTAGTGGCTGGAGAGCAATTCAAGGAGATGTACTGCGGCACTTATTTTAAGGGCACCCGCGACTTCGCGCTCACGCTCGACGGCAACACCTGGCAGCTGTGCGACGGTGATATGGAAACCATGATGGTCAGGTAGACCCTAGACCCCGACTCCGTACGGGATGCTTTCGGTGGCTGGAAAACTCAGCCGCTATCAAATTGGCCCCTGCCGAAATTTAAGCGGTCTGGCTCTTGCGCCACTCGTCCGCCGCAGCCTGCCGACACTTATCAATGTGTTCAGCGAGGTCTCTGAGGTGCACCAAGCGCGGAGACTTTTGCGAGCCAGCCCTGAACGTCGGCACCGGCAGTCGATTGCGTGCAGCTTCCTGATCGGCCTTCTTGGGGCACATGCCAAAATACCGATCGCAGATTTTTTCCAGCTCGATTGTGACGGAGCCGAATTCTGCCATCAGAACAAAGAATGTATTGGTACTGACATTATTCACGGCATGTTGCTCATCTGACTGAGCGGCGGCATTCGATATGACCAGAGTCGCCAAGTCAAGCGACGGCGGCGAGCTGAAGGCCCCGTCGACCAGGATTATCCCGACGGGATGCTTCTTGACCTAGAAGTTGTACAACTGGATGAACTAGCTGGAGATACGCCTGATCGGCAGCCGATTCCCTCAGTCAAGGGC
>CAZOOK010000063.1:0-17686 GCA_964581385.1 uncultured Salinisphaerales bacterium | reverse complement strand
CTAGCCCGAGGACGGGCAATGTTGACATGCGAGCAATCGTGCCGAATCGGTTCTGTCGCAATAAGGAACTGAGGCGGGGCGAAGTCGGGTTGATGAGCGCGATAAGAAAGCCAGCGAGTAGAATTGATCAGCTGCGGACGCAGAGGGTCCATTGGAACTGATCAGCTGGCCTTAGCTGATCATGTGCATCGCTTCGATCCCAGCGATGACAATATGGGCACTGTGGAACCGTTTGAATCCGAACATGGGCCGAATGACGCGTTTGTTCGCCCGGTGATCCTGCTCGACGATGTTGTTGAGATACTGGCATTGGCGCAACTCGATATTGGCGCCATGATCAGCATTGTAACTTCCAATGGCGGCGATGTTGGCGCCGCTCTTGTCGATGGTGATTTTGTCAGGTTCGCCGTGCAATGAAATGGCCCGTTCAAGAGCCGCCGTGCGGCGGCCTCGCCACGCTTGGCGGTGAGCAGGAAGTCGATTGTCATCCCCTCACGATCAACAGCCCGATAGAGATACTTCCATTGGCCACGGACCTTGATGTAAGTCTCGTACAACCGCCTGCTGACTGACTATTAAAAGGTATATATCCCTAAACGACAAGTGGCCCTGATCCGAGGACACCTTGCGGCACGTCTATTTTCCGGCTGATTCCATCGTGTCGATGCTGTACGTGATGGAAAACGGCGCGTCGACGGAAAGCTTGGTCGTGGGCAACGACCGTGCTTATCTGACGTCACCTTCTTAATCTGAGGCGGACTACGAAGTGCTCGTCCACTCGAATTGCGCCAACGATCGCAGACGCAAAAGTGGACGATAATATTGGTTCCCAGCCCCAGAGAATGCACGTCCTATTTCGCAAGCTGTTTGCGGATAGACAATAACTCTCGCCGGTGCGTTGCACTCGTCTTAGGGTAAGTCATTTTGAGTTCCGCGAAGGTGTCGAGAACAATTCGCGAAACGATCAGCCGGGCGTTCTCCTTGTCATCGGCAGGAACGACATACCAAGGGGCGTCCTCTGTGCTGGTTGCACACAGGCATTCCTCATAGGCCTTCCGGTACTGCTTCCAATATGACCGCTCTTTGATATCCGCAGGACTGAACTTCCAGTTTTTTTCCTGATCGTCGATGCGTTCGAGGAAGCGCTTTCGCTGCTCCTCCTTCGAGAGGTGGAGGAAGAACTTGATGATGCGGGTTCCGTTGCCGGAGAGGTGTCTCTCCAAATCCACGATGGAACGATAGCGGTCGTGCCAGACCGCCTTCTCGTGGCGCGGCGTGCCCGGCAGTCCTTCGCTACGGAGAATCTCCGGGTGGACGCGGGCGATCAACACCTCCTCGTAGTACGATCGGTTGAAGATGCCGATCCGCCCGCGTTCCGGCAGATCGCGCGTGGTACGCCAAAGAAAATCGTGTTGCAGTTCCGTTGGGGTTGGATGCTTGAAGCTGAATACCTGGCAACCTTGCGGGTTGACCCCCGACATCACATGCTTGATGGCACCATCTTTTCCCGCCGCATCCATCGCCTGGAAAATTAGCAGGACGGCATAACGATTGGATGCGTAAAGGAGCTCCTGTTGCGAGCTGAGTTTCGCAACGTGCTCGCTCAGAAGTTTCTGGTACTGCTTCTTCGACTTGTAGACTGGATCGACCCTCGTCGGCCATTTTTCGAGGTTAACCTCGTCGCCGACCCGCACCCGAAAGTCCTTTGAGTTGATCTTCATCCGTAGTCTCTCCGAGGGGCGTCGCGCGCTAGGTAATCTTCAGACGGCGAAAAACCGGAACCTTCACTTGATCCATGATCAATGCGAAGGCTGCCGCCGCCGCAAGCGTGCCGGTCACAACCCAGTCCGGCAGGGACGCCATGGCAATCCCGCCAACTGCCAATGTCGCAGCGATCAAAACATCGGCCACAGACGACACTGTGAGCCAATGGCTTGGGCGAGAACGCCACAGATGCCGACGTTCGCGAATAGCATAGATCGTTGCGTGGCCGCCGAACACCAAGCCTGTAAAGGCCAGGGTTCTGAGCGCCCCGATATCAAAATCCATTCCGAACTTTCCGAAGGCCAGGACACCGGTGCAGAAAGCCAGCAGACAGATCCCCATAATGACGCCCGCGATCGTCCAGCCGACGATGCGCCATGCATTTCCGAACGTCAAGCTTCGTTTAGCTGCGCGAATTTTTCGAGTTCTTTCGCTGCGACCGGCCTGCTGAACAGGAAGCCCTGAAACTCATCGCAACCGTGGGAATTGAGAAAATCTCTCTGGGCCTTGGTTTCCACCCCCTCCGCTACAACCCCCAGGCCCAGGCTATGTCCCAGCGTGATGATGGTATCGGCAATGGCGGTATCGGCGGGACTGGTGAGCACATCGCGCACGAAGGACTGGTCTATTTTTAGTTGATCCAAAGGTAGCTGCTTCAGGTAGGTCAGGGATGAATACCCGGTGCCGAAGTCGTCGAGGGACAAGACCACACCATGAGCCTTGAGGGCGGTCATTTTGTCGATGGCGCCTGCGACGTCGTCCAGCATCACGTTCTCTGTGAGCTCCAGCTTGAGCTTCTTCGGATCGATACCGGCGTGGCGATTGAGCGTTTCCAGTACTTGCTCCACAAAGTCCGGCTGGTGAAACTGGCGGGGACTCACATTGACGGCGAGGCAGAGGTGAACCATGTCCGGCTGGACTGCCCACTCCGCCAGTTGGGCGCACGCCGTTTTCAGCACCCAACGCCCGAGATCTTGGATTAGCCCCATACTCTCGGCCAAAGGAATAAAATCCTTTGCGGAAACCAAGCCGCGCCGAGGATGCTGCCAGCGCACGAGAGCCTCGGCGCCGGTCATATGACTCAAGCCATCCATCTGCGGCTGATAGTGGAGAAGTAACTTGCCCGCTTGCATTCCCGTACGCAATTCGGATTCCAGGTCGGCGCGCGCTGCCACCGTTGCCTGAACGTCAGCGTCGAAGAAGCGCAGGGTGTTGCCTCCCGCTGCCTTGGCTTGATACATGGCCAAGTCCGCCTGTTTCAGCAGTTCATCCACAGTCTTTTCGTAGCCGCTGAAGAGGGTTATGCCGATGCTCGCGGTGTTGTGGTGATCGTGGCCTGCAAGCATCCAGGAATGGTTGAGGGCGCCAAGTACATGTTCGCCGGCTGTCCTGACCTGAGCGGCAGCCACCCTGGGATCCGCGCTCAAGTCGATCAGCATCACGACGAACTCGTCGCCCCCCAAACGGGCCACGGTATCCACCTCCCGCACACAACCAGACAGACGCTTGGCCACCTGTTGAAGAAGCAGATCGCCCTGATCATGCCCGTGGACATCGTTGAGCGTCTTGAAGTTGTCCAGATCAAGGAACATCAGCGCCCCCTTCCTCTTGCTGCGGGCACTGGCCACCAAAGCCAGTTGTAACCGGTCGCGCATCAGGCGCCGGTTAGGCAAGTGCGTAAGGGGATCGTAAAACGCCAGCCGTATGATCTTGTCTTCCGCAGCTTTGCGCTGAGAAATGTCGCTCAATATACCCACGTACTGGGTGACGTTCCCACTGACCCCCTTCACCGCGGTAACAGCGAGGGATACAGGGTACTCTTTGCCTGCCTTGCGCCGGTACCATACTTCTCCCCGCCATGCTCCGGTGCGACGGACGCTGTTCCATTTATCCGCAAAGAAGTCCGCGTCGTGGCGGCCCGAGCGAAGCAGATTCGGCGTCTGGCCGATGACGTCCTCGGCAGAGTAGCCTGTGATGTCGGTGAAGGCACGGTTGACTCGCAGAATCACGGTGTGTTCGTCGGTGACAAACATGCCTTCCCGGGACTCAAACGCAGTCGCGGCAATGCGAAGGTCCGCGTCCGCTTGTTTGCGCGCAGTGATGTCGGTCAGCGTGACGCGCACCACAGGAGTCTCGTCGTCTGCCGCAACGCGCAGGCCATCCAATTGAATGTCGAGCCGGGCACCATTGCGGATCTGGAGGACGAATTCGATTCTCTGGCTGCCGCCGTGCCGAACCAGGTTCGCGAAGTACCGGTGCCATCGGTCGCCGTCCTCCGGCGCAACGAAGCGCGCAAAACGGCGGTTCTACAGTCGCATGGGCTCCTCGCCCAGCATTGTGGCGCCGGCCCGGTTGATCTCGGTGATCAGTCCCTCGCGGGTCAGCGTGAGGTAACCGACAGGGGCAAAGTCATACAGATCCCGATAGCGGTCGCGTGCAGCTTCCAGCTCGATCTGCACTCGTCGCAGCTCTTCGTTCTGCATCTCCAGCTCGATCTGATGTACGTGCAGTTCGTGTAGAAGTGCTTCGGCGGAGCGGGTCGGCGTGTCCACGTGCGTGGCGCTTGCAACGCGAGCCTTCTCATCTGCCGGCAGTTCCGGCCCACTTTGTTTATTTTTGCGCCGATTCTGCTTCCCCATGCGCGTCCCTCACTTCCAGTTCACGTCTTCCATGACAAATAGAATCAAGCCCCGATTTCGAGCGGTGTCCACCATCCGGCGCGCGTTAAGTAATGTCTCGCGCTGATGATACCGCGTAGATCAAGGTTCACCAGATGATCCTCGAAACATTTCGGCACCACATAACGACGGTACTCCAAACCCGGACGGCATGCGGCACCATCAAGGTACCGACCCGACTCGCTGTCCATCGGCGAGCGCGCGTTCGATTGAGCCTATCAACTTCTCTCCGAACAACGGCTTTTCCAGCACCTCCAACGCGCCCGCGCGACGGGCACGTGCCGCCAACTGCGAGTCACGTTGCCCGGTGAGGACAATCACGGGTACCTCGGATTGCTTTGCAGCAAGCGCTTCCACTAATTCAGCTCCATTCATTCCAGGCAAGTCGAGATCGAGTAACAAACAATCAGGCGCGCTGCTCTGCACCGAATTCTCAAGAAACGCTTCCGCTGAATCATATGTGCATACGCACCAACCGAAGGAGCGCATCAGCAGGTGCAGGGCTGAACGTACCGCTTCGTCGTCCTCAACAATATGAATCATCGCGTCTCTCATTTTCACAGCTCGCAGACGCTCGTTGGCGGCTCGCTCTCAGCCGGACAGCTAAACAGGTGCGCACTCCTCCCTTATTGCAGATTCTCGCTTTCATTAAACTACCGAGCCACGCCATTCGCATTGACCTGGATCAACTTTCGTTGGAGCGATTCGCGACGGTCCGCCACTGAGAAAGATTAAGGGCGGCGTCGACAGGCTGTAATTGGCGCGCCTGCAGCGGATTATTGTGTGCGCTATCGCACAGACGGTCCCAGCATGGCACTTCAACATGCAGTCGGTTGACGGGGAGGTCGACTTTAATTTAGTCCGCGAGATGAGTCAGGCGGCGGCCCCTTCTGGGGCACATGATCGTATCGGTAACTGTGCGGAATCTCAGGGAAGCCGAATGTCGGGCGCACCGATGACTTGGCCATATTTCATGCCTGGTATCCAGCTCGATAATGCCTGCCTTTACCAGATAGCTCGACGGGCCAACCCCAGATTGTCCCTTGACAAGGCGCAACCGAATGTCACATTCGAGCATCAACCGCTTCGTTACCTCAACGATTGCTGCGGCTGCTTCCTTCCGGCTGAGGTGGAAGCGAGCATAGACGAGCTTGCCTTGACGATCTGTGAACACCACATTGCCGCTGTCGTCGTGTGTGCCGAAGCCTTCAATCGCGCCACCGAGCGAATCATGATCTGATTGGAACCTGAAAAGGGCCCGCACCGTATCACAGCACCGGAGATTTACCGATGACCGGCGATGCGCGTTCAATAGAGGATCTTCTGCACGAGCTTGCAGAAGGTCTGCAGGCGGCAATCAGCCATGTTGATACAGCGCGGCGATCTCCTTTGGGTGGCGGTCGTGACGATGCGCCGGTCGAGCCGGCCCTTCTCGAAATTCTTGCCCGACAGCTTGAACGCGCGACGCAGGCGTATTTCCAACTGTGCACCGTCCTGGTTCCGACTTCGACCGATACCGTTGATGGTTCGCCATCGCCAACGACTTCGGATGCAGGCGGTGGCAACGTGCCATCCACAGAAGCAGAGGTGCGATGATTCGGTCGCAATTGTAATCACCGTCAAAGGGCTGGTTTGTTCGTTGCGAATGAGGATACTTGATCCATGTCGACGAATCGGCCGCGAATCCCGCGCAGTTTATCTGGCGCCATGGGCCATCGGTAGCAAGGTGGCGCCGGTGGTGTGCACACTACTTCCTCACCGGAGCTAGTGAACGCATAGATCCATTGGTCTGTGTGTTGGCGAACAGATTTGATTCAGGGCGTGGACGTATGTTGCGATTTTCTGATGGAATGGAAATATCCCCATGGCAATCGAGACTGAGGTACAGCAGGATATCCTCGCAAAACTGAAGCTGAAGGAAGCCCTCTCGATACTGGAGCGAGGCAATGGGTATTCCTGCAATCCACTTGGCCCGTTGAAGCCAGGGGACTTCGGCGTTCACTCGCACCCGGATACCGAGAAGCTCATGAAAGATCCCGTCGGCAGGGACGATCCAAAAAGTTCATAGCACGCTCTAGAAACAGTTTGTCAGGAGGACAACTAATCCCCTGCAGAAGGCGTCGCTTTGTGCGATAGCGAACAGATGATGTACGCAATCACGCGTATAGGTAAAAAGTCCTGTCAGGAACTGCGTGTCAGCGAACGCGGCCGGAACTCGACAAAACCTTTGCGCTAGCTATTGCGTGGATTGTACTTTTGTCAGGTGCTGGCTTGAATGTGGCCGATTCAGATTAGCGCGCTGCTTCAAATCGCGTAGCCGTGGATCACGGCCACTGCGCTTGATCTGTGTCGACCACGGCAGAGCAGTCCGTCGCCGATCATTTGAATCAGTTGGCACATCCGTTCTGGCATTTCACATAGGAGGCTCGCGCCGAGTGAAAGAATTCGCTTCGCCGTCGCGGATACTACTAACCGTGCGTCGGGCTTCGTCCGCACCAAAATGGAATGCGCGGGTTGAACACAACACACTCGAACGCATCACGTTGAGCGTTGTATAGGAGTCGCTCTATGGAAACGATAAGCATCGCCCCTCCGCCGGCATCCTCATCCAAGCCCAACCGTCTCCAGCCGGACCACACCGCCGCGCAGCTGCCGCGCAAGCCGGCCGCGAGGATTACGGCGCCGGCACCACGGCAATGGAATTGTCCCGCCGCACAGCAGCGCCACTCCATGATAGAACGGATCGCCTATGCGATCGCGGAACGTCGCGGCTTTGCCCCAGGCAGCGAACTGCAGGATTGGCTGACTGCGGAAGCCGAGGTCGATCACTGGCTGCAAAGCGAGCGATTCTCCGGCGATTGAGGCGAAGTCGCGCAATGCCGCCACTCGCCTACAAGTCGATACATCTGAGGGCCGATCGAACTCAATATCGCTCGCGCTTCTCGTATGGTTGTCATGATTCATCTACTGCTTCCGTCTCATGGCGTTAGTTTCGAGATTGGCCAGATGTCGTGCTTTGATCCGTATCAATAGCGAGATCGGTGTAACTCGCATCAATCAGATGTCTTTGAATTGCCGTCGAAGTATCGATTGATCCAGATCAACAGCCATCGCAACCGATTGCGGCAGGATTGTCTGCATCGAAAATTCGTCAGCCCTGCGTATGCTGAAAGCACCGCCAGTTGCCCGAGGCACACCTAAGATGTTGGCGCTAACCTTGAAATGACCAGCGTGCTCATCGAAGCATTGACCATCTATCTTTGGCGCAACTACCGAGCCCTCGGTTGGGTTCAAACATGGTTGTCAGCTGGATTTGAGCAGAATACGCGTGAAATAGTCAGTTCCTGGTGAGCGACAACGGCTAATTCGGACACATTATTGTCAAGGAGAAGTAAAGCATGGATATCAAGCTCAACCGGAAATCTACACTCGCATCGGCCTCCTCAGTCATCGCTTTGGCGGCATCGCCCGCTTTTGCATGGCGAAACTGCTACGGCGTGAATCTCAAGAACAAAACGACCTCGCCCTGGCTTCTCCCGACCGGCGATGATGGTTCACTCGAATATGAAATCTATAGGCGGAGGGATTTGCCATGATTGTCGCGTCCGGATGCGAACTTCGGAAATTTTCCCGCTGGCAAATAGCAGCCGTCACCGCAATTCTGCTTTTAGCGACCCCTGCCTGGGCACAGGAGGCCGGTAATTCCAAAGCTGGACATGCATTGGCGCGCACCTGGTGCGTCAGTTGCCACGTCGTCGATTCAGCACAAAAGAGTGCGAGCACGTCGGGTCCACCGACCTTTATGGAGGTGGCAATGATGCCATCGACGACGACGCTTTCGCTGCATGCCTTTTTAACAGCACCACATGCCCCCATGCCGGACTTTCAGTTATCCCGCCAGCAGATCGACGACGTCACTGCGTATGTTCTGAGCTTGAAGCAACGATAAGCGGTCAAAGTCCAGTGGGCGACTTGGGACATTTCATAGTGCATGCGATGGCGCATACCTTGATCAGTGACGCGGCACTGCCCGTCGTTTGCCATTAAGAGAGCGTCGGCGATACTGGCATTAACTACCATGGCGGAGATTGACGACATACAAAAACCATTTGCGAGCCGGCCGCCTGCTGATCGCGCAAATGGAACGGCTCTTCCGAAACCCATATGCGCGCCGTCTTGAATTCTCGAATCAGCCACCACAATCGCCGCGCCGCGCCAGTGGCCTTCCTCTTAAGCTGGACTCAGTGAGCGACGAAGACCGTCAAGTCGCCTCGGCTCAGTACCGATTCAGGCCAGCCAACAAACAGCAGCTCCCTCATCAAACTTTGGCTGTACGCGCCCATCACCAGCAAGTCGGCGCGACAATTAAGTGCGCTGGTTGCCGCCTCCCGTTTTGATGTCAATCGTTCCGGCTTCACCACGAGGGGATTCATGGACAGCTGGCATTCGGCCTTTTTGGCGCTGCGCAAGCTGCCCCGGGAACTTAGCGATTTTGAGCTTCAGCGTTTCTTCACCTACACCTAGAGTGAACGTGCTGAGATCAATGAGCGTCGCCGACCGACGCACCGATTGGCACTGGCGCTGCAGATCGGCTTGCTGCGGAAGCGCGTCGCTGACATCGAGGCCGCTCTGTAGCGGTTGAGTCTGGAACCATCGGATCAGCGCTTGATGCGGGAGATCTTGGTTCCTTCGATGCTGAGACTCGCCATCAGGCCTTCCTGGTTGAAGACGAAAGCGTAAGCATCGTCCTTCAAAGTCGAGGACGACAGGTTTTTCGCCACGCCTTCGTTGACAACGACCACGGTCGGGCCCACGCCTATCTCCCAGCCGTCTGATTTATCGATATAGGTTAGTGCCTTGGCGGTCATGAGAAACACCGCGTAACCATACGTTTGCGCGCCCGCCTGCAATCCAAACGTGGCGGAGACGGAATTGTAATAGTTGACGACACTCGAACCTTTGGTCAGAACACCTTCGCCATAACTACCGCCAAAGACCAGACCGGCTTTGACGATTTTCGGAAATACCAGCACCGCTTTGGCTTTCTTGGCCATGTCCGCAGCCACTGGATTGGCCTGGTATAGATTTTTTAGCGCTTGAGCCGCGTCCCGATTGAGATCTTCCGGCGAGGCTTCACTGGTACCGCTGCCAAGTGCGTTCAACGGAACGGTCATCGTTGTGGCCAGCGCCAAAGCCAGTGCAATGCTTCTAAGATTTGCCATTTTTATGAAGCTCCTTCTTGTGGTTTTGTATTAAAGATCGAAAGTGAATCGCCGCGCGATGAGCACTTTATCGTGATGATGTTCATCGCGAATCATTACTCCCGTTCGCATCCTTTGAATCCTCTGCGGCCGGGTCAGCTTGTCCAATAGCTGGCACAGGGGAAGGTAGTCATTTGCTGCGAAACGATCTGTACGCTTGCGAACAATGCGCCAGCGGTTCGCCGCCCATCAACAGGCTGAGAACCACCATCGTATTTTCTGCAGCCCCCTGGGACAGTTTTACTTTTGAGCCTGGGTGTCGCGACGGCGCAATTGAGGGTGGCTGCCCGGCCATCCTGCCGCTGCTTCAGTGCAAATACTTGCAAGGTCTTCCATGACGACAGCCACGGCAGCCTGCGCCGCAATGATGCCGCCGTAGGGGTCCTGACTCTCCGCAGATACGGATGCTTCCAGTTCACGCTGAACCAGTACCCGGCTCGTCGCCGTGTCGACCAGCGTCGCGCGCAATGTGAACCGAACCCGACTCGGGGACACGTCGAACTCCTGCTGCATGCGCACGATTTCGGTGTCCAGCCGCATGTCTCCGGCAATCGCACCGGGCGCCAACACCACCGCGCCGAAGTTTGTGCTGCGTGCGATAGCGCTGACGATCAGCGGCGCAAGCATACGTGCCGGTGTATCCACCCACTCGCTATGGGCGAAGTATTCGAGTTGCTGCGGTTTGCGCACATAGATGATGCGAAGACTGTCGAAACCTGCCGCGGCCCGCGGCGGATCGACGATCAACGTCGGAAGATCCGCTGACACACTCGCTGATTTCGGCGCAGGGGGACCGGTGTCGATTCGATTCCCGCCCAAGGTGTAAATCGTGGGTTGCGGCGCAACGGTGGGCCACAGTGCACTGCAAGCGGCGGTCAACGTCACGACAACAGTGGCCGCGAAAAGTCCGAACCATCGACGACTGGAAATGCATTTCATGGCGCTGCCCGCGCCGCAGCTTCGCCCGGCCCGTCGGGTACCGGGCTTCGACCCAACAGAAAACCGGAAGGATTACGTTCGGTCTGCTGACTCAGTCGTCGCAGTGAAATAGATAAATCATTGAGTTCGCCAACCAGATCCTGCAGCTGCGGCGCAGTTTCGGCGTTAAAGCGCTGCATGCCGATCTCGACCGAGTCGAACGCCCTGCCCGCGCTGCTGCTAGCCAGTGCTGTCTGGTCGCCCATTTTCTGCACGGCATCGGCGCTGCGGCCGATGCGATCGATGACCGGACCGAGCTGCACGGTCCCACGCGCGGTGTGATCGAAAGTCAGGGCCGCGTTGGTGATCCCCGCATCCAGAGCGTCCTTGCGCGCGGCGAGTGTATGCGCGACGGCGGCGATGTCGGTAAGCGTGCTAGCGAAAGCCGCCCGATTGGCATCACTGAGCACAGCGTCGATATTGCTTGAGGTGTGGTCGAGCTTTGCCAACACCGTGGTCAGGACGTTCTCCAATCGCGCACCGAGGGACGGCTTGGTGCGAATCACCGGGTATGGCGCTTTTGTAGTAGCAGGGAGCGGCGGTGCATTGCGGGCACCGCCGCTAAGTTCGACAAAGGCGATTCCAGTCAGCCCCTGCGTCATCAACACTGCAAGTGTGTCCTGTTTGATCGGCGTGCCGCGTTCGATCGCCAAGGTCAGCTCCACGCGCTCCGGATTGGCCGGATCGAGCCGAATATCCTGTACCCGGCCGACGGCGACGCCGTTGTATTTTACCGGTGCGTTCAGATTGAGGCCTGCCACCGATTCCTCCTCGATCGCCATGTATAGATCGAACTTTTTTTGCCAGGCGCCGCCCGAAGCAAGCCACAGCACACCCGCCATCAACACGGCGCCCAAAACGAGCACGAACGCGCCGACCAATGGATAGTTCACCTTGGTTTCGATTAGGGCTTCTCCTTGCTGGCGGAGACCGGCGCCCGCGCCTGCAGCTCGCGCTGCCCTTGTTGTTGTGCCGCGCGGCCGCGCGGACCATCGAAGAACTGGCGGACGGCGGGTTTATCCATGCCGGCGAGTTCCGCCATGGAGCCGACGCCCTGCACTTTTCCTTCGGCCAGCACGGCAACACGATCTGCCGCCTGCCATAGCAGGTCGAGATCGTGGGTGATCATCACGATGGTCAGACCAAACAGGTCACGCAGCTTGCGCACCAACTCATCGACACCGCCGGCACTGAGCGGGTCGAGACCGGCAGTGGGTTCGTCCAGAAACAGCAGTTCCGGATCGAGCGCCAGCGCGCGCGCCAGCGAAGCACGTTTCATCATGCCGCCGCTGAGTTCGGTTGGATATTGCGTCCACGCTTCGGCGTTAAGTCCGGCCAGCGCCAGCTTCCAGGACGCAATTTCGTCAATTAAATCGTCGTCGAGATTAGTGTGTTCGCGCAGTGGCAAACCAACGTTTTCCTTAACCGTCAGTGTGCCAAACAAGCCGCCATGCTGAAACATCACGCCGCAGCGCTGGCGCAGTACCAACGCTGCCTCGTCACTCAGCGTCTGCAGATCGTTGCTGAACACTCGGATAGTGCCGGAGTCCGGCTTTTGCAGAAGGATCATTTCGCGCAACAGTGTCGATTTGCCGGAACCGCTGCCGCCGATCAAAGCGAAAATTTCCGCGCGGCGCACTTCGAGATCCAGGTCGGCATGAACCACATGACTACCGAAGCGCGTGGACACTTTGTGCAGTTCGATCACCGCTTCGCCGTTTGATCGTTGCCCTGGCATATCAGATATCCAGCGCACTAAACGCGACGGAAAACAAAGCGTCCGCCACGATCACCATAAAAATGGATTGCACGACGCTGCGTGTAGTCTGGCGGCCGACGCTATCGGCGCCGCCCTTGGTGCGAAAGCCCTGAAAGCAACCGATCATCACGATGATGACGGCGAACATCGGCGCTTTGCCGACGCCAACCAGATAGGTCGACAGATCGACTGCTTTGACCAGACGATCGAGAAATTCGCCGTACCCTACGCCTAACTGCACCCGCGACATGATCATGCCGCCCACCACTCCCAGCACGTCTGCAAACACGGTGAGCAGCGGCAGCGCGATCAGCATGGCGATGATCTTCGGCAACACCAGCAGATCCAACGGCGCGATGCCGAGCGTGCGCAGCGCGTCGATCTCCTCGGTCACTGCCATGGTGCCGATCTGCGCCGCGTAAGCTGAGCCTGAACGGCCGGCGACGATGATGGCGGTGATCAGCGGCGCGAACTCGCGCATCATGGACAAGCCGACCAGATCTGCGATGTAAACGTTGGCGCCGTATTGTCGGAGCTGGTCGGCACCCTGGTAAGCGACCACGATGCCGAGCAGGAACGACAGCAGTCCGACAATGGGTAAGGCATCAAAACCGGCAGTGCGAATGTTGAACAGAATCGGACGCCAGCGGATGCGCGATGGATGTGCCATCCATCCCAGCAGCGCCACTGCACTTTCGCCCACAAAGCCGAGCGGCGCGATGATGTGCTCCGACACGCCATCGATAGTGCGGCTAACGCGTGCGAGCACGCTCGGCTGCGGGCTCGGCGTGCGCACCGGTGCCTTGGACAGCGCTGTGGCTTCGTCCGCAACCGCCTTCAACAGCCTGAGGAACTTCGGCTGCAGACCCTGCAAAGTGACTACAGCGCCTTGCTCGCGCAGCCGCTGCAGCAGCTTTTGCAGCAGCCACGCACCAGCTGTATCCAGTGCCCGGATGTCCGAACCATCAGCGATCACTGCCTTGCCCGAAGACACTTGTACGGCGTTGATCAGTCCACTCATGCCGTGCAATCCAAACGCCGTCCAAAACCCCGACATTACAAGTTCAGACGGCGCCGGCTGGGAAATGGCTGCAGATTCGTCGGACTGCATTTTCATGGGTAGGGTTCAAGCTACCCATCCGCAATGTTCGCGTCTGTGCGCAAGCGGACATAGCGCCATACCGACGCACTGTGGCGATGCACTTTTTGGAGAGCGCGCCACAACGAGAGTTGACCTTGGTCTCTGGCAATATTCGGGGCTCCACGATGAACGGAGCCACCAGTGCCTGCCGATCAGCTTCGTATTCACCTCCGCGGGGTCAGCACGACGTCATCCAGCGCGGCATAGGCTGGGCCGATAATCACCTCAACAAGTTCGTGATTCGCGGCCGCCCCTACTCGATACCCAAGATCAGCGCCTACACCTGCGGAGATTCACAGCAGCGTACCGGTGTTCATATCGTAGACGATGTTCACGTAATCGTGCCCTTGGCGCGGGCCACTTCGTCGACTCCCAGCGCACAACCCCATCGCCTTCCAGATCCGTCGATTTGACGACTTGCGGCTCCCTGGAAAGCGGGGCGGCGCACAGATACCAAACGCCCGCGGCGTGTAAATTGTCCACGTTAAGACGTGATTCGTGGCATCTTCGTGTAGCGGATTGGACTCAGGGTGACCATGAACCAACAACCCAGCCCACCCATAAAGGGCGATGCCGTGACAGCCGTGCAACCAAGGCAGAAGCACGCCATGCAGATCCGCGTGGGTTTTGAAATAGGGTACCAATGCTTTCAGCCGACACCGATGATCCTGGCGTTGAGCATTCACTACTCGCGTGCGTCCGATCTGGTGCGCCCTGATCATCTCGTGACCAACCCGTCTGTACCGATTGCCGCTCACCGCGATCTGTTCGGAAACTGGTGCAGCGTCCTCGTCGCACCACCGGGCCGCTTCGTTCTGAGCACCGACGCATTGGTCAACGATACCGGGGCACTGGATGTCATCGCTCCCTGGGTCGCACAGACGCCCATCGAGCGCCTGCCGGAATCGACACTCGGTTACCTTCTCGGCAGCCGCTATTGCGAAACCGACCTGCTCTCCGAGATCGCCTGGCGCCGGTTCGGCTCGAGTTCGACCGGCTGGGCGCGCGTGCAGACGATCTGCGATTTCGTGCACCAGCACATCGAATTCGGCTACGAGCACGCCCGGCGAACACGCACCGCTTGGGAGGCCTACAATGAGGGCCGCGGCGTGTGCCGCGATTATGCCCACTTGGCGATCGCGTTCTGCCGTTGCATGAACATACCGGCGCGCTATTGCACCGGCTATCTTGGCGATATCGGTACGGAGCCACCCTACGGGCCGATGGACTTCGCGGCCTGGTTCGAGGCCTATCTCGGCGACCGCTGGTACACCTTCGATCCCCGCAACAACGTGCCACGTATCGGCCGTGTGCTTGTTGCACGGGGCCGCGACGCCTGCGACGTCGCCTTAGCCAACACCTTCGGCCCAGCTACACTCCAGAGCTTCAAGGTCTGGACCGACGAAGTCGCGGGAGCCTGAATGTCTTCACACCAGCAGCATCGACTCCACAGGCCAAGCCGTAAGCTGCTGCCATGACTTACTGCGTCGGCGTCAAACTCGAAGAAGGGCTGATCTTTGCCAGCGACTCGCGCACCCACGCCGGCGTGGATAACTACGCAACGTTCTGCAAGATGACGGTGTTCGAAAGGGCCGGCGATCGCGTGCTGGTGCTGCTCAGCTCCGGCGGCCTTGCGGGCACCCAGGCGGTGATCAATGTACTGCGCCAACGCGCCAGCGCCCCGCCGCCCCACATCTGGACGGTCACCTCAATTTTTGATGTGGCGAATCTGGTGGCCGACGCGATGCGCGACATTGAGCGTCGCGATGGCCCCTTTCTCGAAGGCGGCGGCCTGAAGTTCAACGCTTCTTTCATCCTTGGCGGTCAGCTCGCCGGGGAGGACATGCGGCTCTTCCGCATCTACGCCGAAGGCACTTTCATCGAAGCAGGCTCCGACACCAGCTTTCTGCAGACTGGCGAGGCCAAGTACGGCAAGCCGATCCTCGACCTCGCGGGGACACCGAGCGCCAGCCTTGAGGATGTGACCAAGTGTGTATTGGTCTCGTTCGACTCGACAATGCTCAGTAATCTCTCGGTGGGCATGCCAATCGATTTGCTTTGCTACGCTCGCGACAGCCTGAAAGTCACGATGAAGCGCCGTTTCGACTTCGGAGACCCTTACTTCGAGAAGCTCAGGAACGAGTGGATCGCTGGCACGCGTAAGGTCTTCCACGAATTGCCGGCGCTCGAGTGGTAGCGTCGGGTGCGGGCAACATCACCGGCCTGTCCAGTACGAAGCCCGTCAAGCAGCGACCGGACCCGGGGGATCTGGGTCTGGTATCGCTTTGCCGCGAGTGCAAGTACCAGGGTCGTTACGGAAGGGTTGAGGCTGTCGATCATCGAAGTAGGCACAGGATCGTGGCCCTCTTTCCTTCGTGGTCTCATAGACGAGTGTCGGCTTCTCCGATACGAGATTGCTGAGATCGGGTGGCAGGTCCCGGCCGACTCCAATGTAGCGATGCTGCGTCGGAAAATGGGTGGAGCGGATTTGTCGAGGAAAGCATCCTGAAGAGAGTGAGCGAGTGAAACTACTCGCCTCTTCGAGTCACTCGCCATCATCATTGCGTCAGAGTCAGCAGAATATCGGTGTACCAGGCGCAGTTCAGCCCCAAGGCCTCGTCCAGTTTCAAATCACGCGGGCCAACGTCGAGCCGCGCGGAGTGGACGCCGAGCAGAATCCAAGGCAGATCACCCTGCAGGACGAGCTTCTCGTCCGCGCGCATCACGACCGGCGCGCCGCTGGTGCCCCGGTGCGTGCGCGCGTCCGTAAGAAAATACCCTTCGCCCCTAAAGCGCAGCCCAAACGATGAGGCGACAATCGCCTGGCGTGCCACCGGCATATGATGCAGGGTGTCGTGGAATCCGAGTGGAAACCCCACCAACAACAATGGCGTGCCGACCTGTGCATGATCGAGTGTGCTGGGTAAATGTCCAGGTGTAAACGCTCGGTAAACCAAGGTCCCGGGCAATGCAGCGTGGTCGATCGGAATCACCGCCACATCGATTTCGCCGGACTTATCAATACCCTGCCGCCAAACCGCGCGGCCTTTTCGATACAGCAAAATGCTAAAAGACGACGATTGAGCAAGATTATCAGGATTGACATGCAGCTCGATCTCGATCCGATCCGGATAATGTTTGTTCACCGGATCGATCAGTACATGCCGACTCGTTACCAGGAACAGTCGTTGATCGCGCTCGAAGAAAAAGCCGCTCGCATTGGTCAGGAGGGTGTCCTTACTGAACGTGAGTACGCGCGCAGCGGTCAGGAGTATCGTTTCAATCATTAGCGGGGTGCCACATTGAAGCGCTGGTGTGAAATGCTCTGCGTGTAACGTCGTCGTCTAACGACACCGCCACACGGTGCTGCACATAAATTACCCGATATTTTCGTATATCAGGTCGGTTGATCAAATCGAGATCGTTCATACCGCAACCCATCCGCCGCTTGGTTTCCAATTTGTGCAATTCCAGCGAGCGATGAGGACCAGGAGCAAATATTTGTCGTACAAGCCCGCTCTTCACAACGAATGGGCGACCGCGCTGTCAGCTGGAAACTCGATCAGGAGTCCTCAGCAAGCCACTGCCTGATTTTTTCGTACACTTCAGACCGGTTGATCAGGTCCACGTGGTTCATGCCGTAACCCACCCATTGCATGGCGTCCGGAAACGGCAATGTCAGAGCCGGACTTTCGTGGCGGCCCAAGGCGCTGTTCAAGTACACGATCCCATCACCTAGAAGCCGATCACTCAGATCGCCTTCTTGCTTGCCGGTGGTGGCCGCGATGGCGTAGCACTTCACGCCTTTGGGCAGAGCAATATGCCGCGGGCGATTCACTGAGCGCTCGAAGCGATCACGCCCCTCCCAGTCTTCGTCGAGCAGGTTGCCGTGGCGCAGATCGGTAATCGCGGCGCTGCGGATCTTTCCGAGGCGGGCGAAAGGGGCGGTAAACGGATTGCTGCCGAGAATGATATCCACCCAGTTTCCGCCGCGCTCCAGCGGCGCACCGTGGTGCGGAGTGCCGACGAAGATTAGCTTCTTCAGGCGTCGCGGCCATTCGTAGCTCTGAAGATTTGCATAGTGGCAGGCACTGCGCGCCAGAAG
>CAZOOK010000062.1:0-17701 GCA_964581385.1 uncultured Salinisphaerales bacterium | reverse complement strand
GTAGCGCGTGAACTGCTGCAGCACCTCGCCGATCATGCGGACAAACATCAAAACGGTCTGTCCGCCGCGCGTGAAATCCCCGATCGCGGAGTTTTGTAGGCCTTTCATGGCGCGCCCCTCAGGTCTGCTGCAGCAGCTGCTGGTAGACCTCGCCGGTCAGCTCCTTGACGCGCTGGTGGCCCTCCCGCGTGCGGCCTTCGAGGATCAGGCGGTTGGTCACCAGGATCTCACTGATCAGGTATGCAAGCGCCTGCTGGCGGCGGATGACAGTGTCGATATCCTGCCGGGTCGCCTCCGCTTCGAGGCTGATGTCGACGAGCTTTTTGAGGGCGGTCGAGAGGTAGGGAATCTTCTGGGAGCGAGCGTACGGACGGACGGATTCAATGACGCTTTCGGAGACGCGAACGCGGATGACGGGCATTTGAATTCTCGGCGATCCGTGCGCAACAGCGCCGCGGATAAATGACCAAATCCTGTTGGAAATGGCCGTAGTTCTCGCCCCGCCGAAGCCCGCACTCCCGCGATAGAAGGCACTACGAGAGATAACATGCACTAGGCGTTTGCGCTTGTAAAGCCTTGCCTCAATCCGAATTAGAGCCTGCTTTGTAAGTCATTGAACTATTTAGAGTCGCCCTTACTGTGTGGTCCATTTGTAGGCCAGTCAGACGGGGGTGGCCTACACTTGTGTCGCGCAAAGGCAATGATTAGTAGAGGCTTTTAGGACGCAAGGAACTTGCACAGGTGTGTGCTCTAATCGGGGACCCACGCAAAGCGTGGGTGGTATTTTCTCTGGGGCTCGGAAACATCCACGCGTCGTTGCTTTTGAAACGTCCGACGTGTTGGTTTGTCGATCGAATCGATGTGACCGAGACCATCACCGGCAATGTTTGGAGTCATTCATTCAGACCTCCACTCAATCACGTCGTTGATCATGTCCGTGCATGTATGATCGCAAGATTGAACACGTGTTTAATGAGTGTCGCGCGCATGATCCATCGACAGTCAAGACGTAGTTCAAAAGAAATGGATCAGAAAGTTGATCCGTTTATTTTCAGCGTGTCTTGATTGACGCTGACGGACTTGCCATGCTGATTGTGTTGGCGCGTAAGCGTTGATGCAGACAACACGATTCAGGAGTCATCCGCATGGCCAAGCCAGGCAAGCAATCGATGTTCGAGCAAACCACCGTCGATCGAAAGCAGATCACGGTGAAAATCTGTCCGGAAGTCTTCGCGGCTATCGAAGCGCTCGAACAGCGCCTGACATCAATGGGCGGCAAGCTTGCGTTCAATCGAACGAAGGTCATCGAGCAAGCGCTGCGCGAGGCGATTGACGCAGGAAACGCCGAGCTCGACTCGCGCGAGCAGGCGTAGGCGGGGACGTTCCTAAACGTAACTGGCAATGAGCGATCGATTTTCGGGAGAAAGGACGCCCGGCAGTTAACCAGGCGCCCATCCATCGGTCGCTATGCCGCGCGAACTTCACCCTCCCGGTATTCAAAGCCGGTCTGGCGTACACGGCATGCCCTGGCGAGCATCGATTGCGTATAGGTCCAGAACGATCTGTCCTTCGGGCCGATGCAGGGGAACCCCGCGTACAGAGTGGTATGGTTGGCCTCCTCGGCAGAAAGCGGCTTCAGAAGCTGATAGACGCCTGCCAACTCTCCGGCTTTGAGCAGCTTGTTCAGCTGCTCGGCGCGCTCGATGTTGTTCGTAGTCGTCATGGCGCGTCTCCCTTAATGAACCGCCAAGGCGGGCGCGACGAACTGCCACGCCCAATGTGATTCAGCGCTGCCCTCGTCGAGCAGTTCCTGGACTTCTTCGAAGATCCCGGCCATCACATCCTCGGGGATGCTGAGCCAGTGGCGGCGTATATCGGGATCGCCGGCCAGGATGGCAGCTTGCGTATTCAGAACGGATCGGTCGTCGTTGTGGTGGCTTTCGAGTTTCATGAATCAGCTCCTTCAAGAGTTACAGTGCTCGGAAGCGAGCGCTGTTTGCCGACCCTTGAGTCCACCGAGTCGGAGCGGGGTCAATGGTCGTCGGCACCGGCTCGTCGGCTGCGCGTTTTGCAGGCGATGAACGGAGCGCAAGGCGACACGCCGCGCAGCGTCGTGCGCGCTGTTGCGCCATTGACGCCGCGAGCACGGTGGTACCGCTCTGAAGGCAAACGGCGGGCGCCCCAACCCTTGCTGTCTACAGGCGTGGCGAAGACCGCCAGTAAAGAACCTCCGCGCTGCGTAGTTCTCGATGTCTACGCAGCGCGAACGGCTTGGTTTTACGTCACTGGCACTGGCTCCGGCGAATCTTCCATCGCGATGTCCGGCCGCAGCTTTACGAGCGTCGCTTCATCGATGCCGTATTGAAGCGGATCGACAGACCAGGTGTCTGCGGTTTCGATCAGAATGGCATCGCTCATCACACTCAGTCCGACCCGGCCGAACTCGACTGCGTCCATGAGAATTTCATGGTCAACGTCGGATTCAGTGACAAGATCAATCAGGGCCGCGATCAGCTGCGTACGTTGATCGTCGGACAGCATTTTCTCTCCGTGAAGCTCGGCGACGGAAGGCGGCGTATCAGGATCAATCTCGGTGACACGCGCCGGGATATTGCAGAAATCCAGAGCGCCGACAACCGCGTCAAACGGCGTTCCGTCCTCGGCAACGAACGATTCATCGACAACAACCAGAATGTGTTTCATGGCAACTCCATCGAAGTAGTGCGCGATTCGCTTATAAGTGGCTAACTGCGGCTGGTGCTGTGCGTGGATGTCTCACCTGGACTTGCCGTGCATGCGATGCAAACACGACAGTCGATTTCGTTTCGTTCTGTTTGATGAGGGCAAGCGCCGCATGGCGTTCGGTTCGGAATTCGTGGGTCTCCGGGGTAGTGCGTTTCACGATCAATCTCCAAAGCGCCACATCGAGGACCGTACAAGCCGTCGCCCGTGATCCCCGCTGTGGCTGTTGGGTGGTTGTTGCTGAAAGTGGGGCGCGACCATTCCCCCGAAGGGGGGAGGGCGCCTCTGGAGCCCGCCGCGTAGGCGCACGGGTCAAGTGCTCGGCGGTACCGGCTCGTCGGCTGCGCGATTCATGCAGCCGTCGAACGGAGCGCAAGCCGACCGATCGCCGACAATCGATCGGCTCCGGCACTTGAAGCGCGCACACGGAGCGGAATGCAGGCCAGCAGCAGCGCCGGAGTTTGCAAAAACATCGGCGATGGCCGGGTGCAGCCCTTGCGGCTGCACAGCAAATAAAAAAGCGGATTACCGCGCCCGTAGGGCCGCGACGGCTGCCGCAGTCATCGGCAGCCGGGGACACGTCGTCGCTTTGATACGAGGTGTCCACAGCGTCACGCGTCGATCGTCATCGCCGGCGGCGATGTGGATCGGTGACGCATTCACACTCGCGAAGGGGTCAACCCGCCGCCGCCGGTCCCGTTAAGAAGATAAATGGTTCACTTCTGTGATCCATTTATTTTCCGTGCTTCTTGATACTGGTCCGGGGTCTTGTAATGCTGGAAGCGTGATTCTCGCTTCGGTTGTTGGTCAAAGCGCCAATGACGCCGGCAACGCCGGGGTCATGAATGTAGTCGTGGACGTGATGAGTTGGAGAGATTTTGTCGTGGATATGTTGAACAAAAATGTACTGAAGCCGGTCGCCGTTGCACCGATGCCTCAACTTGGTTTTTGTTGGCGTATCGTTCAATCGAAATGCTTGTCACGATTCGATCGGAAGTTAGTCGGTCGCCTTGGTTTAGTCGTCGAAAGGCACACGAGCACGGCAACCATGCAGTTGTTTCATGCCGACGCGTACGATGTTTTTATTCCGAATGTCGGCATCCGAGCGCTCTGCATTTCGTGCCTTGAGCCGATCTCTCGGCGTGACTCGTCGGCATGAGCGCACATTATGTTGATCAACACTTTTGTCGGAGCGATCGCAAAGCAGCGACGGGCGCGCTGCCTGAATCTTGTGAATCCGGCACGACCAACAAGAACGTAAGGTCGTCGCCGTGCCGGATCAACTGCGCTGCGGCGGATCAGGCCGCTTCGCGCTCTTCAGAGAACGCGCGGCCATACAGGATGAAGTCCGCAGCCTGCTGCGCCAGCGCAGCCGCCTTGAATATGAACCGTTTGTCGTTCTTTAGGCACTGCAACCAGCTTCCGATATACGATGCGTGGCTATCGATGTGATCGGGACGGAACCCAACCGCGGCACCCACAAACGCCGACGAAATCTCAGCCACCAATTCTTCGAGCGCGCGACCCTCGCCCTGATAGATCACCTTGCGATCGCAGCGTGACGCCGTCTGCGTTCCGTGGGCGGCTTCGTGAAAAAGCGTGCAGTAATACCGTTCGATATCAGCAAAGCAATCGATCTCCGGCATCTGAATGAAATCGCTGCCGGGGTGGTAATACGCCTTGTCGCCACCGTGCCGGATCTCGATCCGGGTACCGGCGATGATGGCGTCGAGCTTCGGAATCCGATCCGTCGTGAACCGCTGTCCCGTGTACGTCACCGTATACCGTTCCGGCAAGCCGTCGATCTGTTGCACGTTGAATACGCTGTAGCACTTGAGGAAGCGGTAGTGCGATTTTCCATCCTCGCCACCCTCGCCACCGTCACCGGCAGTACCGTCGGCATCGTGCTTTTGGGCCGTCCCGTAGTAAACGATCGACTGTGAGTGTTCGCCTTTGCGGACATGACCGCCAAGCGCTTTTGCTTGCTGGAACGTCATCCAGTACGGATTGGTGTATCCGAGTTCCTCGGCGGCGATCCACAGCAGCAGGGTGTTGATGCCGCGATAGGATTCTCCGCCATGGCGCAGCGGATTCAATATGGTGCCGGAGCTCCACGGGCTGGTCCATGGCAACACGCCGGATTCGAGCTTGGCGATGATCTGGCTGGTCACGCTCGACGCGATATCTTTGCGCGGGAACGATTGTGTCGTTGTTTGTATGCTGGATGACATGACGGCTCTCGGTGTGAACGGGCGGTATTGCCCGATCCCTGAGCAGCACGCCGCAGCGCAGCGGTCCAGGCTGGCGGCACGCCATTCATCGCGGAGCGCAGCAGCATGCGAGCACCGCAAGAGCCTGGACGGCGAGCACGGCGTGGTAACCTGAAAGTGATAGGCAATACCGTCTTTTCGTTAGAAATCTGTGCAGCCAATCGGCTGCACAGGACGAAAGCGGGTACCGCGCCCGCAGGTCCACACCGACTGCCGCAGTCATCGGCAGCCGGGGACACGTCGTCGCTTTGATACGAGGTGTCCATAGCGTCACGCGTCGATCGTCGTCGCCAGCGGCGACCTGGATCGGTGACGCACCGAACAACCCGCGGAGCGTCCGACCGGGAGAGCGACCAAACAAGGAAAGCCCCCCGAGAACGGGGGGCTGGATGGAGCGGTGTTATTTATTTGGAAGTGCGGGTCTTCGTCGGCGCTGGCGATTTCGCGCTTTCGAGCCGCTTGCGCGTTTCCTGACCTGGCGCGCCGAACTCGAAGGTATCCACAACGAAATTGAAGCAATTTCGTGTGCAGACTTGATCGGCGCGCCGTGTCAGCGCATCCGCAAGACCGCCGCTGCGAATCCACGACGAAGACCCGCACTTCCAAATGACACCGCACCGCTCAGCACCCGCAGGAAAGCAACGGGAGTCTCTACACAGAATCACGCGCGGAGCGCCGGAAGACCAGTGGCTATGCCCACCAGGGGCGAGACGCCTAGCGGTTCGATTGCATCGCGACAATGACACGACACGGCCCGCCCGCCGGGCGGTGACTCGCACGTCGAATTTGAATTGTGGGATAACTAACCGATTGGCGCTAGAACTCAACGCGAGACCGCGCAGGACGCTGAACTACGATACCGCTATCGCCGGATCATCAACGATCATGTGATCTGCGTCACATTTGTACCAGCCCGGCTTTGCTATGCTCCCGCGGCTTGTTGCATGCCTTGGGCTACGACAAGGTGCAAATCGGTAAAACCTAAAATCAGGAAGGTGGTGTCATGAATGTTCGCAATTTTTCCAAGGCTGCCCAGCACCACTTGTCGAATACGTTACGATTCGACCATCCTGGTACACGCTCACTGCTGGCGTCCGCCGCTGCTTCGGTGCTCGTCGTCGGCTGTTGGGGCTATGAGTCGCAACCGACCAACGTGACTACGACTACCGCGACCCTGAACACATTGGTTTCCTGCGACGCGAGTACGACGAACAATCCCTGCACGGGCTGGTATCAGTATTGGCAGGACGGGGCGTCCTCGACCATCCAGACAGGTCATTTCACCGACAACGCCGTATTGAGCGGCGCCCTGTTCGCCCAGCCAATCAGTGGCCTTACGCCGGGGGCGCTCTATCACAGCCAGTTCTGCGGCTATGGAGATAATAACGTTGGACAGCCGGGTATGTGTGCAAGTCTGCTGGCCCCCGGCACGCTGGACGCTCTTAATCCTCCGGGGCAGATTCCCGATCCGGGCGACCTCAGCGCGGCTGAGAATTTCCGCACGGCGATTGGAACGAGCGTCGCAGCCTTCGACCTGGGACGCGTGCTTTCCACGGCGGATGTCTATTCGGACACGGATCATCGGATCACGCGCGATGCCGGTTACAGCGTGCAGTACTCGACGCAACCGGCGATGAGCCTGTGGATGTTCGGCGATACCGTACAGAAGAATGGCCCAGTGTTTATCGCCGGGACGACGGCAGCCGCCGGGCCTTTCGTCGCTGACGGAGCACCCTATACGCTGAACGAATTGCCGACACCGCCGTTGCCGCCCACGTCCGGACTCGCATCGCCGGCACCTTTCTTCCCAATTTCGAAGTCATTGAAGACGCCGAGCAACCAGAACTGCAATGCTCCTGGCACCAACAGCTATTCGGCGTCGTGGCCGGGTGGTGGCGCCCAAGAGCCAAGCTCCTCCAAGCTGGTGCTCACGTTTTCGCAGGTTTGCGTGGTAACCGGTGCCAAATGGCCGGTAGGAGATTTCGCGCTGACGGAATACGATCCGGCGACCAATCAATTCTCGGCAAACAACACCACCAACATCTACACGCCTTTCGTGGCATCCAATTTGGCGGTCGGCATTCCGCCGACCGAGCAGTTTAGTTCTCCCATCTTTGGCGGCGACGGCTATTTGTATTTATTTGCTTTCTCGACTGCGGCGAACGCTGTCTATGTCGCGCGAGTTGCCGCCACTCCATCGAGTTGGGGTAACAAGGGTAACTACCAGTGGTGGGGCAAGCCCAGTGGCAAGCCGGCGCAATGGGGTGCCGAATCGTTGGCGATCTCGTTGGTTTCCGCGCCGCAGACTTTGAGTATCAGTGTCGGCGACTATTCAGGGACCACGTCGCACAAGTACGTGATGCTCATCGGGACGGTCTTTAATTCGGCGGCGTTTTCCGTGTATGAGGCGAGTTCGCCGACCGGTCCTTGGACCTTGCACTCATCCACTAAGGCCGCGGATGTCTGCACGCCTGCTACGAATGGGTTCGGCTGCCGTGCCGTCATCGGGCATCCGGAGCTGAGCACGGCGCAGCAGCTCGTGTACTCCTGGTACAGTTCGGATGACGCGGATGGCTTCGGGCACGTGCGCATCGGTGCGATTAACTGGTAACTATCGTTGTAACTGCACGATTGCCCCGCAACGTCAGTAATTTATCCACCTGCCAAAGTGCATTGGCTCGTAGGCAGGTGGATCGATTTGTGGCTCGTTGCTACTCCACCGGCCGTTGTACCGCTTTATTCGTTCTGGAATGATGCGGTCCCGGCGATGTCGGTCGTAGAAACCGATCAACGGGAATCCTGGCAGGCGGGCTGTGGCTCGCCGTTGACTTGGTCGACGGGACCCCGCGCCAAGCGCTTCGATGCACGTCCTCGATAGGCGACTTCATCGTCAAGCCGTCGGCAGCCGACCCTTGCATTGCGACGCGCAGTCGGCTTCGTCTCCGCGCCCGGAAGTCGCGCACGTTTCGGGATCGCAGCAAGCAAAGTAGGCGGGAGGCTGCCGGACGCGATTGGCTGGCTTCCGGACGTCAATCAGTGTAAATCGACACACTTTTCCAGCATGGTGCATACAGCGTCAACAAGTCACGACTGGTGAGGCTGGCGCACTCCGCACCGAAAGAACAACCATCCCGAATAATACTACGTTGGGTAGCCATCCATCTCGCACGGCATGTATCGCGCGGATACGCGATGGTGCAATTTTATCTATCAGATACGTTTGCCCCCGGTTCGGGGCGAATAGGTTGAATTATCTATAGCCGCACTTTCGGATGTCTCCGACGATATGCTGAAGTCCCTAAAGATTTAGGGACATCGCTTACAGACATATCCGAATAATCTCGGGGCGCGGTTCGCAGCGCCGCTTACGCAACAACAATTAGGGGTACAGGGATGGGCACACACTTCAAAGCGCCAGCCGCGCTTTTGTCAAAATCGCTGCGTCGGTTTTTCCCGATTCGACAAATCAGCGTCCTAGTGCTCGGAGTGCTAACGTCCGTCGTTGCGGTTTCAGCCTCTGCCCAAGATGACCTTTCCACCGGCAGCGTCTATGGCAATGACGTTCGGCCATTCGGCATCCAACAACATCGGCCGCGTTCAGTTCGTGGTCTGCCTGTTGCGCCTCAGGCCCAGGTCAAACCCGCCAGTAACTCTGGCATTGTCTTCTATTTCCCGACCGTCACGGTTCCCGATAACTCGACAACACCGCTCAATATCGAGTGGTCGTGCTACTGGTACGGAATAGGCTCTGTCCCCGATGTCGTGAGTGGCCAGTATGGCAGCGTCAATCCCTCCGGCCAGGGTGTAACGCTGACCAACATCCCGGCAAGCGAACCGGTAGGTCAGTGGTTCGCAGTTGATGTGGTTGTTTCAAGCACAGCGCCGGCAGGACAGTACGGTGTCGGTGTCTTCGGCTATGGTGAGTCGCAGTATGCCCAGTACTGCGGCGCGAATGGCTACTATTCCTCCGCCGGATACGTCAATGTGCTGGGTTCAAGGGACAATTTAGGCTGTCACGATTGTGCCAACGGGAACCAGCCAATGGTCGGTGATCCGATCAACGTGACGGCGGCGAACCTGTATGAAGACGAAGTCGACTTCAAGAGCCCGATCGGTACGTTGCCGCTGGCAATCGACCGTCATTTCAATAGCGGTAACGAGATTATCGGATTGTTCGGCGATGATTGGACCAGCAATTTCGACGTTGCGTTGTTTGGAAACCAGAGCGCGGCCACTGTACGCTTGCCGGACGGCCAGGAAATCGGATTTACAAACAACGGCTCGGGGTGGGTTGCACAAACGGCCGTCCCGGCAACTCTGACGACCAATGGCAGCGGCTATCTGCTGGTTAAAACCGACACCAACGATCAGTACCAGTTCAACTCTGCAGGCCAGATCATTTCGCAGAAGAACGTCCGTGGCGAAACGCTGAGTTATACGCGAAATCCAAGCAATACATTTGAGATTTCAAGCGTCACCGACAACTACGGAAACAGCATGTCGTTTACGTATTACACGTACACGGCGGCGAATGGATCCTATATATATCTCGTCCATACCGCATCGGTAATGGGACAGACGTACACGTACTCCTACGATCCCAATTATTTCAATCTGACCACCGTCAGCTACACACTCAACGTCAATGGGACAAACAAGACGGTCTCACGTCAGTATCAGTACAACGCAAGCGATCCGTACCAACTGACCGGCATCCTCGACGAAAACAACAACACGGTCGCGGATTTTGCGTACGATGCGAACGACCTGCCGTACTACAGCGATGCAGGTGGCAGCGAGACCATGACGGTCGATTACACCAATTTGTTTTCGACCAACCCGAGCGTCTCCGTCACAAACGCCAACGGCTATCAGCAAATCTACGGCATCGCTCATAACAGCGATGGGACCGCTTACGTACATACCATTGCGGGCCAAGTCTCCGGAAATCAAAACGTAACGCCGGCGACCACCTACACCGTCGACAACGGCCAGGATCTTCCCCAAATCATCATCGACGGCAATGGCTATGGCACCGAATACGCCTACGATCCGGCCCGCGCAATTCTCACGCTGCAAACCGGAGGCTACCAGTGGGACGGCGCCGTTTTTATAGGCACCGATGGTTCTGTGGGCTTGCCGCACCTCAACGAAACGGGCGCGATGAGCAAGATGCAGGTGACCCAGCTTGATCCTGTGTTCCCGTATCCCGATCACATTACATATTCCGGTAAGAACCCTCAAGGCCAATGGGTGAACACCCAGAAGGTCGACGCCGGCTACGATTCTGCCAATGGACGTCTGACCAGCTGGAAGGAAACCGATCTGACCGGTAATGCGAGTTCCGGATCGTCGCCGCGCACGACCACATACAGCTATACCTATTACGACACCGCCAAAACCAAGGTAAAGCAGGAACTCATTTACGGTCCACGCTATGTGGCAGGCGTCGTCCATGATGTAACGGAGCTGGACTATGACAGCTCCGGCCGCCTAACGACAAAGATCGACGGCAGCAACCATTCTTGGGGATATGCCTCCTTCACCGCGACAGGCATGCCGACGCAAATCACCGATAACCAGAACGGCACCATCACCACGGTCTCCTATGACCAGAAGAACCGTCCTCAATTCATTACGCTGGCCTCCAATACGGCGCAAAAGGAAGTTGAGCAACTGGTCTACTATGCGAACGGATTGTTGCAAGAGACGGTCCGTCCGGATGGCAGCTATCTCCAATATGCTTATGACAACGCCGGCCACGTCAACCAGATCACCGATAGTGCCGGCAACGTTGTCACGCTGTCGCCGAGTTCCTTGGACGGGCAATGGACGTTGTTGTTAATCGCGAACCCCAGCGGGGCAACGGTACAAACCGTTTCTAGAGCGTTCGACGACATCGGTCGCCTGCTGACGGTCTATGGCAATTTCGGTACCCAAACGACGAAAGCCTACGATCTCGATAACAATCTCCAATCCTCATATCAAAATGGGGACCAGACCACTCAATTGACGCGCGTGTACGATGCCTTGAATCGCGTGCAACAGTTGCAACACCAACCCGTCGACGGCGGTCTCTCAACGACCCCGTATGAGACCAATACCTACGACGCAACAGGCGCGCTGACGCAAATGTCCGATCCGCGCGTTCTATCCACGACGTACACGGTTGACGGATTGGGCAATGTCGTTGCGCAGACGAGTCCGGATTCCGGGCCTGCGACAATGGTTCACGATGCGGCTGGGAACCTCCTCCAGCGCACAGATAATAAGCAGCAGGTCGTCAAATACACGTACGATGCCATCAGTCGTCTGACGTCGATCGTCAGCGTGGTTACTGGCACTAGCACTACGCTGGCAACGTATACGTACGACCAAACTGACAGCTGCGGCCAGCTTACCGCCACGCACGGCTGCGGCTACGGTCGCCTCACTTCGATGACTGATTTGTCCGGTACCACGAACTTCAGTTACGACGGCATCGGCCACCTGCTTAGCAAGACCCAGGTGACGAATGGGGTCACGTTGATCACCTCGTACAGCTACTACACGGGTACCGACAACGTGCAGACGATGACGCTGCCGTCCGGCAATAAAATCGGTTACACCTGGGACAACAATGGCCATATCAGCGCTATGACGCTGACACCAGCCGGGTCGACCACGGCGGCGAATTTGGTGACCGGTATCAAGTACCAACCATTTAACGGCCCGTTGATCTGGACCTTGGGCAATGGGGAAAAGGTTGGTCGAAATTACGATCTGGACGGCGCAGTCAGCGGCGATCCGATCGATTCGCAGATCGACTACAGCCCGGACAAACAGTCACTGCAAGACATCACACTGGGAGGCAGCTTGTCATTCAGCGCACCCACGGTGACGTACAGCGGCTACCGCTCATTCACTAACGACAACTTCTTCCACGTCAAGGGCCTAAACGGTAGCGTTGCCGAGGGCAGCGGAAACCCGAGCACGTTATTACTTGGGTACAGCTCAGATTCTGCAGACAATCGCTTAACGTATATCAACGGCAGTACGACGACTGCCTATACGCCGAGTACGACGAGCAACCAGTTTGTGTCGTCGAAAAAGGGGATCGTAACAACCCATTATTACTATGACGGCAACGGCAATCTTACAGGTACGAGCAGCACCAAGCCGACGAACACCTATGACGCTTTAAATCGCCTCATTCAGTACACCAGTGGCAAAACAACGGCGACTTATGCTTACAACGGTCATAGCGAGCGCGTACTCAAGACCGTCGGTACGACAACGACGCTGTTTGTTTATGACGAGGCGGGTCATCTCATCGGTGAATACAACGGCACTACGCCCATCGAGGAAACCATCTGGCTGGGTGACATGCCGGTGGCGGTACAGGAACCCAGTGGCACGTCCTATATCCACTCGGATTATCGCAATGTGCCGCGGCAGATCGACAATTCCAAGAAGCAAGTGCTGTGGGCATGGGATCCCTACGTCTTCGGAGACACGAGTCCTGATCAAAATCCGCCGGGTACGCCGTTTAGCACTTTCGTCTACAACCTGCGCTTCCCGGGCCAGTATTACGACGATGAATCCGGCTACTTCCACAACGGAAGCCGCGACTACTATCCGGCGCTGGGGCGCTATATCCAGTCGGACTCCTTCGGACTGATTGCGGGTGTTAACACCTATGCCTACACGAAGGGCAATCCGCTGGTCGGTACGGATCCATCAGGAAACTTTGGGCTCCCCGGTGCCGTAGCCGGCGCGGCGCTAGGAGGGCTGATCGACTTCCTGTATCAGCTCTACGAATACAACGGACAAGTCGCGTGCGTGAACTGGGGCCAAGTGGGAGGCGCGGCCGGAGTAGGCGCTCTGCTTGGGTCAGGGCTCGGACTGGCGGCAGATATGGTGTTGGCGGATACAGCCCTTGAGGGAGGGATGAGCCTTGCCGCCACGGATGCGGCGGAACAAATGGCCGCCGAGAGTCCGACTGCCGCAGAGACAACGACGGGCGGAATAGGGCCGGTATTACAGGGTCAGCAAGGGGTGGCACAAGCGATAACACAAATTGAGTCGGAGGGAGGCTCAGTTTTGGGCAGTGAGATTACGGTTGATGCTGGCGGTGCCAGGGCACGACCTGATTTGTTTGTGCAAAATGCCGATGGTAGTGTCAATTTTGTCGAGGTTAAGACTGGCGGAGGACAACTTACTCGAAACCAAACGACAGTCTATCCCTTGATTGAGCAAGGCGGGGCAGTTCCTGCCGGTGCTAATGCTGCTAATGCTGGCTTGCAACCAGGGGTTGCATTGCCGCCTACGCCTGTAAGAATTATGCGCTTTCCGTGATTTGCCATGAACATCTCGGTTGACTTCACAAAGGATGTCTTTCGACACCTGCACAATTGTCTGGCTTCGCTCGGCTTCGAGAAGCGAAAGGCGGGTATTTTGACCATCAAGATGTCGGATGAGGTCGTCGGTTGGGTTGGCCTGAACAAGGCCACCCGTGGACAGAAAGGGTTTTTGGAAATTAACCCTGTGGTCGGAGTAAGGAATCAGCGAATTGAAAAACTCGTGGCTGATCTTGTTGGCGAGAAATTCGACGAAGTGATTCCGGCTACTTTGGCCGGGAACATCGGCTACATGATGCCTTCAGATAAATACCGCCCATACATGTTCTCCCAAGACGCTTCCGTTGAAACGGTCGCGGAAGAACTTGTCAACAACCTCCGTGAATATGGATTGCCGTTTATCCGCAGCCACACCGAAATGACGGCTCTTGTTGAAGGTTTGCGCACCTGCCGATTTGCAATTCGGTTTATGGCCGACTACCGGATTCCCTCTGGCCTATTCCTGTTGGGACAGATGGACGACGCAGAAGCATTTCTGAAAGCGAAATTGGCGGAGATAGGGAATCACCAAGATCCTGCTGCTCTGCGTTACAAGGTCTTTGCCGCGAAATTAGGTGAACGTGTAGGTGTAGCGGCCCGATAATAGTATCCGTCCGAAAACCCGCACCTTGGTAAAAATCCCCGATCCGGGGTCGGTTTGTTCCGGCGCAGCACGGAAATCAAGACTACCCCTCTTCCGAGAACAACTCCAGGAACACGACTGCCACGCAAGCCCAGTCGCAATCTTCTTCATACGCGGGACCACCGGTTCAGGTCGTTTGAAAGCACGCCGTCACCTGCGCATAGCGCTCAGCCGACAGCAGGATTCCGCCATGTGAGGCGGTCTGCACACGAACGATGCCCTCGGCAATGACCTCGGACTGCTGAACCGCGCCCCAAGGTGAGGATGAAGGATTCATGAAACTGCTCCTGTTCAGATCGTGGGAGTCGTCGGTCTGACCAACGCGGTAATGAAGTCCAGCGGATCGATATCCCGTGGCACACCTTGTATCCATTCGTGAACGGTCCACTCATTCAAGTCGATTCGGAACCGGAGGCTCAATTTCTTCGCGATCCGTCGTTGACCACCGAACGAACTGCGCCACAGGATCAACGCACTGGCTTTGACCTCGGGACTGAAGCGCTGCCGCATCTTTCCGTTGAGCGGACGGTAATCGGTGACTGGTGCGGTGTTTTGCGACATGGGCGACATGGGGGACATTGGTGTACTCCGGTACGCGCGGAAAGCGCAGCACTCGGGGGAGGGGACGGCATGAGGACGTGCGCAAAGGGTGAAGCGCCCCCGTTCGTAGGCTTCGGCTTCATCGCAGGCGGCGATACGGCGCGCTGCACTGGTCTTGCCCTTTGACGCACGTCCGCCGTTCCCTCAGAGTGCCAGCGCAGCTATTCAGTGCGTACCGGGACGGGCAATTCCCGACGCAGGAGCCGGATCGCTGTCACGCTCGTCATCGGCGGCGCCCAGTGTGCGATCGAGCAGGTCAATCTCATAGGTCTTTCCGGTGTCGCGATCCTCAACTGAAAAATGGACTGCCAAGGATTGAGGATCACGCTGGATTTCAAGTGCCTTGCGCGCGGCGTCCTCGGGGGTATCTGCATCGATATCGTCCAGGACACTGTAAACATTTGCATAGGGATCATCTCCTAACGTAAAGGGTATTCGCAGCACGATGGCCACGGGAATTGAGTTCAGGACGCTCGCGCTTGATCCGACCACGCTGCGACCGATAGGGAAAAAGCAAAACTGAGCGGCCGCACCATGACGGCACGGCCGCTCATTAAGGCTAAAACAATGACATCTGCTCCGCCTTGCGTATCCGCTCCTCGACGATCGTCGATCGCACCGCCGCTAGATCGTCCACGCATGGCGTCACCCGGGACTCTGTTGCGGTCGTTGGCGCCGTTGCAGTGATATTATCGGCGACGTCGTCGTTCTGCTCGTCGCGCTGACGGCGCAGGAGCTTTCGATCCCAGCCACCGATAATGTGGGCCGGGGTGACCCAGTGCTCGCGCTCTTCGAGTGCAAGCGAGTTGCCGAGAACGACGATCGCGGGCACGTGCAGCAACGCGAGTTGCAGAAAGCACATGTGTACCGCCGTGCGATCAATGTCCTGCGCCGTCACGTGCAGGCAGCGCTGATAATTCACGCCGGCGTCGTGAAGCGCGTGTGCGGCGGCAATTACCATTGCGCCGGCACCCGCCGCGGGTTCGTTGAGTGTGATGAAGCCGCCAGCGGCAGCGATGTCCGCGTCCGTCACCTGACCCATCACCATCTTGCCCATCAGTTGCGCGACGGAGTACGGCGAGAAAAACTGGCCTCTCCAGTGGGAACCGAGATCGAGACTCATGAATAGCTGGCCCAGGCAGTCGTGCATTCCACCTTCGAGTGCTTCGACGACGCAGGCCAGCATCTGCGCAAACCGATTCAGTTCGTCGCGATTGTAGGCGGCGACAATTTCCAGATAGCGCTTTTCGCGCACATCGTATTGCTGGCGATCGAGCGCGTTGCTGATGGACAGCGCGGAGATTTCGCAGAAATCGGCGAACACGGTATGAACGCGGTGGTGCAGGCTGTTCTGGTGAATGAGCTTGATGAAAGCGCGGTGCGGATCGTTTTGAAGTGCATCGACGGGCGATTCGGCAGAGCGTGCCATGTGCGTAGTCCAGTAAGCAGGCGGACTTGCCTGCAAATGGAATCCACACGGCGCAGCGCAGCGCTCAAGACTCGCGCGGGCGCGACTCGCCGAGCACCGGGCCGAAGGCCTGGCGCGAAGGGTCTTGAACGCGAGAACGGCGTGGTAGGGTGAAAAGGACAGGCAAGACAGCAATCCTGGTCTACTGCTCGCCAGCTCTCGCATCGGATTCCTGGACCTTCGCTGTCATCGCAATCCGGCCGTCGCTCGCGCGAACGACGCGGAGCGAAACGGCGACCGGACAGGGGCATAGCCGCCAGCGCAGCAAAAAAAGGGGGCCGGAGCCCCCTTGCGGTCACAGCCAGCCGCGTTCAGAAAACGCCACCGTTTGCGTACCGCCAACGACGATGTGATCCAGCACCCGCACATCCACCAGCGCCAGCGCATCGCGTAGCCTCTGTGTCAGCGAACGATCTGCCGCGCTCGGCTCGGCGACACCGGATGGATGGTTGTGCGCAAAAATCACCGCCGCCGCATTGCGCGCCAGCGTCTCCTTCACCACCTCGCGCGGATACACCGACGCACCGTCGATGGTGCCGCGAAACAGTTCGATGTACTCGACAAGCCTATGCTGGGAGTCCAAAAGCATCATCGAAAACACCTCGTGCGGAAATCCGCACAATTGCGCCTGCAGGTACTCGCGCACCATCTGCGGCGATGTCATCGCCGTGCCGCGTGCATGCTTCTGTTCGATCGCCTGCCGCGCCGCCGCGAAAATCTCCTCGCTGCTGGCGGGACGGTATCTGCCGCGCGAATCGCGCACGCGAAGAGAAACGAACCCCGGTTCGTTGCTGTAGGACATGGAAGTGCTCCAGTCTGATGCGGGCGGAATTGCCCGAGACCGCGGGAACACGGCGCAGCGCAGCCGTCAGGGGTCGCAGACGGCCGCAGGGCCGCGCAGCCCTTTACGGCAAGACCGGCGTGGTAACGTGCGACGACAGGCAAGCCGCCGCCACCCCTGAAGCCGTTTCAGGGGTGACCGATCTTCTGTTACGTCAGGGGGCGTTACCGGATGGCCGAGACCGGCACGGGCTCGGTGAGCGCCGCAACGCAGGCGAGTAGCACCCGGCCCCTGCAAGGGGAGACGCCCAAAATAATTTACTTCCGTCGCCTAGGGGTCATGCCGGGATACGGGTTTATGCTCTGCAGCGCATAAGCCCGTATCCCGGCACTGCGACCGAGCACGGTACCCGCAACGCGCGCCGCCATTCCGTGATCGGAACGATCACCATCATTGAACGCCCGCCCCATACGAGGCGGGCAATAATCGATCACGGAGCTTCCACAGCATCGAGAATCTGACATCCATTGGGACTCAGCCCAGGATCGAACAGCATCGCTGCACATTCGCCCAAAGACATTTCATCGTCGTCAAGATACCGTGCAGCTTCCTCCTGCGAGAGTCCATCGCTCAATGCGCGATCACGCGCTGAGCGCCGGAAATCCTGCTGGCAGGTAATGCGCAGATGAATCTGGCCTGTTTTGCTCATTTTGTGATCAAAAAATTACATTCCGGGGGTTTAGTCAAAACAGGCCAGAATGACGTCGACGCCATGCGTCGCCAGCCTCACAGCAGTACTTCTGCCCAGACCGCGGCTGC
>CAZOOK010000061.1:0-17780 GCA_964581385.1 uncultured Salinisphaerales bacterium | reverse complement strand
CGCGCGTCATCGTCACGCAGGAGCGGCTCAAGGACAGTCTGCCGGAAACCGGCAGGCCGGTCGTGATGCTCGATACGCAGTGGAGCACCATCGCCAAAGAAGCAAACAGCAACCTCGATCCCACAGCACTCGGCCTGACCTCCCGCCATCTGGCCTATGTCATCTACACCTCGGGATCCACAGGACAGCCCAAGGGGGTCGAAATTCAACAACGTTCGGTGGCAAATCTGCTGGCCGCGATGGCGCGCGAACCTGGACTGAAATCGAACGACGTTCTGCTGGCTGTCACGACGATTTCCTTTGATATCGCTGCCATGGAGCTGTTTCTGCCGCTGATTGTTGGCGCGAAAGTAGTTATTGCCAGCCGCGAAGAAGTAACGGACGGCTTCCGCTTGGCGCAACACATTAAGACAGCAAATGTGACGGTGATGCAGGCCACCCCAGCCACTTGGCGCTTGCTGCTTGAATCCAAATTCAGTGTGAAATCCGGGTTCAAAATGCTGTGTGGCGGTGAGGCCTTGTCGCATGAACTCGCGAATCGGCTTCTCGAAAGCGATGGCGAATTATGGAACATGTATGGGCCGACAGAAACGACCATTTGGTCGTGTTGCATCCGTGTTGAGGACGGGCATGTACCGGTCGGAATCGGCCGTCCGATTGCCAACACGCGCATATACATATTGGACGCTCATGGTGAGCCTGTGCCTGTGGGAGTGTCTGGGGAGCTATACATTGGCGGAGCGGGAGTGGCACGCGGGTATCTGAATCGAGCGGCGCTGACGGCGGAGCGTTTCCTTGCTGATCCGTTCAGTGATGAAGCTGGTGGGCGGATGTACCAGACGGGGGATATAGGCCGGTGGCGTGAGGACGGCACGATCGAGTACCTGGGCCGCAACGACGAGCAGGTGAAGATTCGCGGTTTCCGGATTGAGCTGGGCGAGATTGAAGCGCAGCTGCGGTCGTGTGAAGGGGTGCAGGACGGTGTGGTGGTGGCGCGTGAGGGTGGCGGCGACAAGCGTCTGGTGGCGTACGTGACGCTGCAGGCGGGGGCGGAGTTTGACGCTGCGCGCGCGCGGGAGCATTTGGGGCGGCAGCTTCCGGAGTACATGGTGCCTGCGGCGTACGTGGTGCTGGAGTCGTTGCCGCTGACGGTGAATGGAAAGCTGGACCGGAAGGCGCTGCCGGCGCCGGAGCAGGACGCGTTTGCCGTGTCGGCGTACGCAGCGCCGCAGGGTCCGATCGAGGAAGCCCTCGCCAGGATCTGGGCTGAGCTGCTAGGTATCGAGCGCATCGGCCGTCACGATCATTTCTTTGCACTGGGCGGACATTCGCTGCTGGCCATTCGAATGATTGAGCGAATGCGGCAGCACAGGATCGAATTACCGCTTACCGCATTATTTGAGCACCCAACAATCGAAGAGTTGGCTAATCTCGCCACAAGGCGATCGCGCACTCAGGTTTCGGATCGCAACCCCGTATTGCTTCGCAGAGGGAATGATCATCTGCGACCTTTATTTTTGATCCATGAGATGAGCGGTGACGTGTTCGCCTATCGGCAATTGTCCGAACTAATTACCGGCGAGATCCCGATTTACGGACTTCAGGCCCCGGAGTTTTATGACGCTGATTGTGCGCTGAGCTCAATTGAGGTTCGGGCTGCTCATTACGTACAAGCGATCCGAACGGTTCAGCCACGCGGTCCCTACCGCCTCGCCGGCTGGTCGGCCGGTGGATTAATTGCCTATGAAATCGCGAATCAATTAATGGGTTCTGACGAAGCAGTCGAATTTCTCGCACTGATCGATACGATCTGCCCGTCTGACACGATGGAAAAGGGTGCTGACATTGAAGTGATCGCCATGTTAAAAGTCGCGGTCCGACAAATCGCTCCTGCACTGGATCCGCAAGAGTTCGACGCGCTATTCGCTGTTCGCGACGTTCAAGTCATTACAAAAAAATGCCAGGACAAAGGAATTTTTCCACCCGACATTTCTGCTTACGAAATTGAGCGCCGCATCAACATACAACGCGTTATCGGAGAAGCAGCGATCGCATACCGGCCATATCCGTTGCCGATCGACGTAACGTTGTTTACAGCGGCCGATGAACTGGGAGGAAACCATGACCGAGGCTGGGGAAAACTGCTTGGCGCAAACCTGCACGTCAGCTCCGTCCCAGGCACGCATCAATCATTGATACAACAACCACACGTCTCGCACCTGGCGTTCGCCATTAACCAAGCATTGGGTTCGGCTTCGAGCCGGAAGTACAACACGACGGCTCCCGTCTACACTCCGATCACTCCCATCCAGCTGGGTGAAAAAGGTGTTCCGCCGGTGTTCTGCATTCCAGGAGCCGGCGCCAGTGTCACGTGCTTCTTACCATTCGCAGGCGCGTTGGGAGCGTGTGTGCCGGTCTACGGGCTACAACCGCGTGGACTGGATGGCATTTCAGTACCACATGCCAGCGTTCAATCTGCTGCAAGGGTCTATATTGAAGCAATTACCCGCATATATCCTGCCGGTCCGATTCACCTCGTCGGTCATTCATTCGGCGGCTGGGTTGCCTTTGAAATGGCCTGTTTGCTCAGTGGCATTCCGGAACGAGTAGCGTCTCTCGCGTTGCTTGATACGTCTCCTCCCTGCTACGGAAAGCAGGAACATCCATGCAGTCGGAGCGAAATCTTTATGAACTTCGCGCATGTCATTGAACAGGATCGTGGCATTCATCTTGGTATCAATGAGGCTGACGTCATGCACATGAGCGATGACGAACGATTGCGCCTCCTTGAGCAACGAATGTTATTCCACGGCGTGTTGTCCATATACGGTTCTGTTCAGGACCTTAGAAGCAAGCTTCGAGTGTTTTACTTGAACATGAATACGGAATACATACCGGACGACCGCCTTCCCATGGAACTAATCCTGGCCTGCCCCAGTGAGGAACCCGCTGACGGCGACAACTCCCAGAGACGCAATGGCGACAAATTGAATGATTGGCGCAACCACGCTTCTTCAGTAAAGATGATCACGGTGCCCGGAAATCATATGACCATGTTGGCTCGCCCCAATATCGATCATTTTGTCAAAGGCGCCTCTACCGAGAACGCTATTCGGTAAGACTGGGCGTTTGCATTTGGGGCTGCTACCAATTCACGGCGTTGTCGTTCTCGAATCGGCTTGTCAAGGCAATAACCTGGAGCCGCCACTCGGGAATAGCTGCATTATTGGGCTGTTCAGGATGCTTTGGTGCTGACGCGCCAAGAGCGGTCGTTTCATTTTTGTGCAGTGCGATGGAGGGCAACGGAAGTTGCTGCATGCCGCACACACCGGAGTTCAGATATAGTGATCCTGGGAAGCTCGCAGGTTCCGTTAACGACGCCTAGCGCAAAACAAATTGGCGTTGATGTCAAAAAAGAATTAGTGGGAAGGGGGCGATCAATGTCGATACACAGTGCTTTTAAGGCCGTTTCCATCCTGGCGGCCAGCGCCAGCCTGCCCGCAGTCGCCGTGCCACTGGCCGGTAGCGGAGCCTCCAACCCCGCTGGCTACAGCATTCCGCTGCAGGCGTCGTGGCAAATCGCCGGAGCGCCCATTGCCGCACCGGACGGCACCAGCTACCTACCTGTCTTCACCCTCAACAGTGATGGCAGCTATCTCAATGGGGCCGTCGAGAAAGTGGCGACCGATGGCAGCTCGTCTGCCTTGTACACTTTCAGTCCTCTCAACAATGTCGATCCTGTCACCGGTATCGGCTTCAACAGCGACGGTGAATATCCCACCCAGATCCTGGCTGGCAGTGACGGAAACTTTTACGTCTCGACGCAGGGAGGTGGCACGGCAGGTGCCGGTACTGTTTTGCGGCTATCGCCGAACGGTTCTTCCGTCACTCTTTATTCGTTCGCCAGCGACCAGAATTCCGGCTACGAGATCGGTAGGAGCCTGGTGCAGAGCAGTGACGGCGCGATCTATGGGCTTTCGTATCCCACCGCTGCGGGGGTGTGGTCGGTACCCACGCTGTTCAGGCTGACCCTTGATGGGACCTATACCAGCCTGTGCCCGCTTCCCCTTACGAACAATCAATACGTGGGGAAGTTGGTGGCGGGAAGCGATGGCAATTTCTACGGGCTCATGGGGAGTCACAACGACCGCAATTTTGAGAGTGTGTTCAAGCTGACCGCCAGTTGCGGTTTCACCGTACTGTATTCCGCTGGCATCGATCTGACATCGATCGTCGCTGGCACCGACGGCAGTCTGTACGTTACCGACTCTGCTTGGCCGGCCACGAGCGGCACGCCCACGGCTGGAGCGATCGGGAAAATCCTGAAGCTGAGCACGGCAGGCGCCGTGACGGTGTTCCATCAATTTCAGCCGGAGACTTACTCTTATTACGAGCCAGGTTCCTGGTTCTGTCTTAGGGGCTGCGTCTGGACGCCCGGACATTGGGTGGTGACCGACGTGTTGATCAACGCCGACGGGGATGCCCCGGTATCCTTGATCCAGGCCCAGGACGGCAATTTCTACGGCATCACCAGAATGCAGGGCTTGAACGGGTATGGCACGGTCTTTCGCCTCACGCCCGATGGCAGCTTCACGACGCTGACCTCATTCCCTGCCGGCTTGTTTCTCGGGATTCCACCGCAGAGTTATCCCTTGATCGAAGATGCTCGGGGCAATCTCCGCACTTTCGTTGTCAGCTACAGTCCGATTAACACTTTTGGTGCTGGCTTGTATGAGCTGGTTCCGAACTCGCCATTAAGCACCAGCGTCTCGTTCAGTCGACCCTCAGTGAACCTCTGGCAGCCCACGGTGCTGACATGGTCGTCCACCGGGGCTCAGTCCTGCACCCTGTTCAGCAGCATTCCCGGAGTGATGGGCGCTGTGGCCACCAGCGGCAGCAAGACCGTCAGAGTTTACAGCACCGAGCTGCACTCACCGGCCGCCTTTGTAGTTGGCATTCAATGCACCGCCGCCGATGGCAGCCTTTCGAATGCGGCGGCGACGCTAACCATCAATTAGTGCAGATGGCCCTTTCGGTAATCGAGTTGAGTTGTTGGAACCGATAACACATGCGGTCATCAAAACGAGATATACGAAAACGGAGCTGAATAAGTCGGGGCTTTCGGTTACTTACTTCGACCCCGTATTCGGTCTTCGTTTGCAAGGTTGCCGGCGCTGTCAGAGATGAGCGGCAGCAGCCATAACAATGTTCGACATTTTCAAGAACGATAGCAGGGGGTGCGGTATGGGAAGAATCAGCGTGCGGTCGGTGCCGCGAGCCTTGAGCATCGGGTGTCTTCTTTTTGCGGGCGCGGCGCTGGGTGCGACGTCCGACGCCTCGGTGGCGCAGATTCCAATCAACGGCGACCCTGCCGGGGCCTATCAGGATTATCCAGTACCGCTCGCTGTAGGAGCAGATGGCAGCTATTACGCGTTGCTCGCGGACCACATCGATCGGATCAACCGCGACGGCTCGGCGCAGACGTTACACACCTTCTCTGCGTCGACGGTCGATCCGGTGACGGGCCTGGGCATCAACACCGATGGCTGGGGCGTAACCCAATTCTCGATGGCTCCCGACGGCAATCTCTACGGCGGGACCTTTGCGGGCGGAGCCTACGGCTTCGGCACATTGTTCAAGCTGACCCCGAGCGGAATATTCACTGTCCTGCACTCATTCGACAATCGATCACAGGCTTCCACGACTTCAAACAACACCATCGGAATGATCGGACCGGTGCTGGGTCCGGATGCTGCTCTTTACGGATTGACTTGGGTCAACGGTCAAGCGCCGCTGTTGTTCCGGATGACGGAAGATGGAATCTTTACCGGGCTATGTACGGCGAGTCTGCCGTTCCCGAAGGAGTACTGGTACAACGAATACGTCCATCTCGTGGCAGCCAAGGACGGGAAACTGTATGGGCAGAACACGGACGTGATTGGTAACCCGTCGTCGTTTGGCGTGTTCAGCCTGACGCAGGGCTGCAGTTACACCCAGATCGTTGCGGATTCGTCGGCTGTCAATAAATCCATAGTTGCCGGCGACGACGGCAATCTCTATGTCGCCGCCGCCCAGACTGCCGTAGTAGGCGGCGAGATAAGACGCATCGCCCCCAACGGCGCAATTACAGTGTTGCACGAGTTTTCCTCGTACCAGTACCGCAGATGGAAGCCTCCGTATTGGTCTTGCAATATATTTGAAGGTATTTGCTCATGGAATCCAGGCCACTGGACGACAGCGAGCTACGCGAACACCGTCGAAGGCGGCAGCCCGCTCAGCTTGGTGCGGACCTCTGACGGAGTTCTCTACGGCTCGGATCAAACAGGTGGGCTCAACTTGGTAGGGGCACTGTTCCGGATCACACCGGACGGCACCTTTACGACCTTGTACGAACTGCCGGCATTAATTGATTCAGCCATTTATTCATCCACGCTCAGCATGGCACTGGATACCGACAACAATCCGATCTTCGCGAATGCCCCCTCGTTCGCGCTCTACAAAGTGTCGATCGGCACCGGCTCTACCGCGACTGCGTCGTTTTCACCCTCCACGGTGCGATTGGGCCAAGCCACGACTTTCGCCTGGAGTTCGACCGGCGCGCAATCCTGCAGCATTGAGGGCGACCTGCCTTGGCTCAATGGAAAGGGCGCGACCAGTGGTTCGCGTGTCGTCAGGCTGTACAGCAAGGGCGGCCGCACGCCGGCAATCTTTTCAGTGGGCATTCGCTGCATAGCGGCAGATGGCAGTCAAGTCACTTCCGCGGCCAGCTTTGCCATTCAGTAGTCCTAGCCGCGCAGAGGAGAATTCAAGAAGCAAAAGATGAGCGCGGTAATTGGTTGGCATCGTCTTGGAATATTGGCGGCGCGACTTGTTGGAGTACCGAGCGCGTGCGTCAATCTTCCTTTTGCCTCGAGAGGAGTGACCAGGCATATAACGGTGATCTATGTATTACTCGGCCGAATTTTGAAGGTCAGCTGTGAACTGGTTCACAGTTTCGTCTCTACCGAAACGAAAGGCTTATGCGAAAGATCCTTCCTTCCTGGCTTCGGAGGGCAATCGGGGAATAGATACAACAGAAGTCCGGTGGAGAGTGTCGTGACTAATCAAGTCTGCAAAGCCTTTTCGCATGCAGCTGGAACGCTATCGATGTTTTTGGTGGGAATAGCGCAGGCCGCGGATGTCGGGGCGCCGCTGATACCGGAAATCACTGTAGCATCAGCAGGTGTCAACACCGGTTCATACAGCGGTCGAACCGCCATCGCTGCCGATGCGGCCGGCAATTTTGTCGTCTTCTGGGATCACTTCTTTCGCCGTTTCGCGGCGAATGGCACATCTTTGAGCGATGCCGATACCCTCCCAATATTAGGGTCTAAAGATTCCATAATTCTGGGTGACCACACCGCGGCGATGGATGCGGCAGGTGATTTCGTGGTCGCTTGGGTGTGCCCGGATGACGCGAACACGCCGCGTGTCTGTGCCCAGGTGTATAAGCCAGGCGGTACGCTGGCAACTATTGCACCGATCATTATCTACACGGGCACGGCTTACGGTACCAATGTCCGGACTAGCGAATTCGTGTCCACATCGGTTGCGATGAGTTCTAACGGTGACTTTGTCGTGGGCTGGTCGTCACAGGTTCTTCACGCGATCGGTGATTTACCCCTTCGAACCAGCAATGCCATTCAAACTCGGCGATATCATTTAAACGGGAACGCTTACGGGAACGCTCAAACCGTCCACACAGCAAATTACCCGCTTTTTGATCAGGCGGCAGGCAGCGTTCACGTCTTGATGGCTTCCGATGGAGCGTATGTCGTGACTTGGTCTGACAGAAGTGTGGCTAGGGCACGTTTTTATTCCGCGGCGGGCAAGGCGACCTCCAAAACCGTGCCGTTACCTACCTGGACGCCAAGCAGCCAAGCGAGCAATGCTTCCGCGATTGGCCATTTCACCTATGTGGCATCGTTGGCTGACGATGGCGATTTGCTGCTGGCGTTCGATGTGCTCGACAGTACTAACACTACCGACACGATTTATTTGCGGCGTTGCACCATGTATTGCCAAAATCAGGGGACTGCAATATCGGTTGCGACTCGCACGGCTGTAACGAATCCTGATGCTGCGATCGCCTTGGGCGGACTTAGCATCCAGGCCACCACTGCTGGTGGATCAATCGTGAGCTGGGGGGATCAGCAGACCCTGACACTGTATGGAAAAAGCTTTACGGCAAGTGACCAGCCCGCCGCGGCCGCCTTCACGATAGGAACCGATTCCAATCTGACTAACAGCGCCAGTCTTAGTACTGTTCTCAATCCCGACGGCAATTTGTTGGCGGCGTGGGGCGGTGTTAAAGCACGGTTGTTCCAAGGCCCTTGATCGATTCGCAAGGGCCTGAATAATTTCGTGTGAAATAAGCAGCGAGGGTGACGTTCTAGACGCGCGCAATATAGTCCGGTGCTACATCGGGCCACTAAGTGTCCGCTTATAAATATTCTAGTTTTGGAGTCGACAGCCCGCATTTGGGCCTATCTTGTGCACGATCCCCCTCCCAACTGACGAATACCGGAAGGGGTAAGGCTTAAGTAACTCCGGTAATACAACGGAATTTCCGTGGAGAATGTCATGGTCAATCGAGTTAGCAAAGCCTTTTCGCACGCAGCTGGAGCGCTATCGATGTTTTTGGCGGGAGTAGCGCAGGCTACGGATGTCGGGACCCCGCTGACGCCGGAAATTTCCGTTGCACAGGAAAGCAGCTATCCCTTCCAGTTGAGTGCCGCTCAGGATGCTGAGGGGAACTTCGCTGTTGTTTGGCCCGCATCAAGCAGTACAGTCGACTCATCTGGCAAAACAGCGGCGTTTTCCTATCGGCGCATTGCGGCAGATGGAACACCGCTGACGAGCGTAGTTCCGGTCGGATTCACCGCATCCGTCTATCGCCAAAGTGGCATTGCGATGGATGCTGCAGGGGACTTTGTTCTGGCATGGGGCTGCTACGACATTCATGCTTCGCCACCAAGTGCCGCGACCGTTTGTGCACAGGTATTTAACCCAGACGGCACCGCAAAAACGGGGCAAATTCAGGTAGCAACCCAAGTATTCCCAACCGGGCTGTACGCTATTGAAGATGCAGGATTTAATTCTTTAGCCGTCGCGATGAACGCTGCGGGTGATTTCGTCGTTGCAATGACATTTATCGCGGATTATCAGAAGCTGTTGGAAACCCACATCCAATATGTGCAAACGCGTAGATTCCATCTCGACGGGACGCCGTATGGCGACCCCCAGCAATTGGCATATCAAAAAGGTCTGGGCTGGACAACAACCTTCAAAAACGTAAATATTTCGATGTCGTCCAGTGGCGACTATATGGTTACCTGGCAGTCAAGGCAATCAGGAAATTTCGCCAAAGCTGAATTCTTTTCAGCGGATGGTACTGCAAGTTCAAAGGTAACTTCGCTGCCGCTACGTGTCCAAAAGGCGACCACGCAAACTTATTCGACTACTCTGGCGAACAACGGTGACGTATTAATTGCGCTGGCGGCAGCTCCAAGCAATGGATCGACTGCGACTGCGACTCTTTATTTAAAGCGCTGCTCGAACCAATGCAAGAAGCAGCATGCCGCGGTCGCAATTGGTAGTCGTCCGACGCCTTCTTCATCGAGTGGGGCTGTGCTATCGGTGGCTGCGACACCGTCCGGTGGAGCAATCGTCGGCTGGGGTAATAGCGCGACCAATGCTCTTACGGCCGCGGTGTTCGATGCAAATAACAACTTGGTCGGGCAGCCATTCGCATTGGGAGCGGACGACGTTCCTTCCGATCGTGACCAGCATTTGGAGATCCTCGTGAATCCAAATTCCGACCTGATCGCGGTATGGGGTCAAATTAAGGCGCGCGTATTTCAGGGACAGCAATAATCTAAATTGAGAGCTGCCGCTGCCACGATCCTCTACGTTAGGCGGTCTAAATGAATGCGCCGGATAACGTCGTAGTGGATCGCAGCGAAGTGCGTGAACGAAAGATTGCCCATCCGGCCGACTCGAAGCCACGGGGCAGACTGCGCCTGTGATCATTCAGATCCGCGATGAGCGATCAGGACGCGGAAAATCACGTGAGGCCGTGATGCGATGAACGCAGACGGGCTGGGGAAACGCGTTGTCGGATGTCCATTCACGCGTTTGATTCCGACGCGTCGCTGTTGCTGAAAATGGCTGTTTGGGACCAGACGTACGCCCACTCAAGTTTTGCGGTGCGAGTGAGGCGTTTCAGCCGGTACTCCGCCTGCGCTGCACTTCGATGATCTTCGATGATCTTCGATGATCTTCGATGATCTTCGAAAGGCTGACACGCCAACAGTGCTTTGGCACCGTTGATCCGTGTGAACGCAGCACCGCGACCGGAGCGGTGCTTCTCGAATCGGTTGTGCGGATCGCGAGCAATGCCGGCGTATAGCCTGCCGTCGGCGCACTCGACCAGGTAAAGCCACCAGAAATCAACCATGGGCCTCGTTGAAATTGACTTCACCTGCTTCTATAACGGCTCGCCGTCTAACCGGCGCGCAGCGTTCCCGGATGCGTTTCCATCCGTTCCGCACCCCGATGGCCTCGCGCAGGATATCGAGGTATTCGTCGACATCGACGCGGTCGTCGCCCGGCAAGGGACCGCCTTCGAGTTCCCCCAGCAGTATCCGTCGCGATCGCGGATCGGCACCGAGTTCGAGAATGCGACTGTAAGCCTCACAGGCGTACGCGAACGTCTCCCGCTGCCTGAAATTGATGTCCTGCAGCCATTCGCGACGCCGGGTTTCCTTCAGCCCGATCGTCGCGCGCTCACAGTTATGAAAAACATGCGCGGCTTCGTGGACCAGGTAATCATCGAAGTGGCTGTTGCGAACAAAATAATCCAGTGTCAGGTAGCACGTCGTCCCCTCGCTGAACCCCACGATGCGCGCAGCCACCTGTGACAAGCCTTCCGCGCCCCGGCTGACGAGATACATTTCCGCCAGACGCCAGGCGGCGGAAAGATAGATTCCCCTCGCGATCAGATTCTCGATTGCCGCCGGCGTCAGAACAACGACGGACCGTTCGAGCATGTCGAGTACGGTCTCCTGCTCGTTCGATGGAAACAGGCCATATACCATCGGCGTAACTTTGGTACGTGTCAAAGCCGCCAGATCGACGCCAGCAATGACGGTGGGGAATTCCCAATGCGACGTGCGCTCACGTACGCGCGCAGTGAGTGCGGCCCGCAATGCGGTGTCGCCGTGATTCGCGCGGGCCATGAAATTATCTCCAGGCCAAGCGCGAAACAGACTATCGTGATCGCCCGTGAGCAGGTAACAGTCGATTTCGTCTTGCGGCGACAGTGGCATGCGGGCGGCGAGCTCAACGAGGAAGTGATACGGGTCTATTTCATCACACGCGGAGGTCCGTAGCATGCCGGATCGCTGGTCCTTACCTCAAGCAAATGTTATTCAGGTCGTTATTCAGCGCCGCCGCTAATCGCTCTTCTCGCGGACGCGACGTGCCATTAAGGGACATTCGATCTGCGAATCAGCCTTTCCCAAAGCGCCCACTCGTTCTTCGCAGGTTGGGGTGAGCTTGCGAACCCCAACGCTTGCTGCTGTTGGCACCCGCCGTTGGTGGCGACACACCGACTTTCCCGGATAATAGCCATCCTCGCGCAAAGCAATTGATCGACAGCGAATAGCCAAATCAGAGCCAATGACTGCCAGTCACAGGCTTCAACGTTTTGGCACACCCTCCGATATAGTAAAGAGATGCCTACGGAAGTTAGTCTATTGGGCTGCCTGAAGCTTGCCCGTTTGTCTGAGCGCGCGGGTTTGTAGTCGCACGAAATGTATCCTCGGCTTTTGGTTTGTTATGTCGCCGGAGTGCGAACAACGGATTTCGGTCGTGGGACACTTGGCGATTTTTGGTTGATCTGGCTTCACGGCGAAGATTTATGGCTACACGAGATAGTATCGCTATGCGGGTAGCTTCGCGGTAGTGTCGCGGAGAACGGCCGACGTTGCGCTTGAAAGCATTGCTAAATGCACTTTCGGATTCGTCGCAATGTCGTGGAATGCAGATGCTGCGGCTATCGCGCGCTTGATCTCACGCGGACGGAGACATCCATCTGCTCGAAATCATCCGGCGTGCCGATATAACCGCCAGTCACCGGCATGACCTGTCTGTTGAAGCGGGCGAACGCGACAGGAACGAGCTGTCTGCCGCCGACGCGTTGATTCGACGGATCGAAAGCAATCCAACCGGCGCCGGGCAAATACACTTCCGCCCAGGCATGCGTAGAGCCCGCGTCCTCGTCCTTCTGATCCGGATCGAAGAGATAGCCCGACACCGCCCGGGCGCCGAATCCCAGGTGGCGCGCCGCCTCAATGAAAAGAGCCGCAATGTCGCGGCACGATCCACTGCCCAGTTCCAGCGTGCTGGCAGGCGACTGCGTCCCCTCCTCATCACGGACACGGTAGCGAACGTCCCCAAGAATTCCGGAGTTGAGGTCCTTGAGCAAGGACAAGCTGTCGGTCTGAAGCGCCAACACAAAGCGACGCGCCCAGGCGCCCACCTGCTGTGCGCCAGGAGTCAGCCAGTCCGGCTGTGCAAGGGCGCCAAGATCGACGACATCGTCGAGCGAGTAGGCGAACGGATAGCTGTGGGCATCTGGCGATATCGCGAAGATCGGCCATTCGGGAGCCGTGTGCTCAACCACCGCTTCGCTGATGATGGTCAATTCGTGGGTCGGGTCAGCAAAGGTCGCTGTCGCGATCAGATTTCCGAATACGTCCGCACTCCAGGTGACATCTGCTGGCGGCACACATTCCAACGACCGCCGCGCCGTAAAGAGTTCGCCGCTGTCGCGCGGTGTGACGATGAGCCGGTGCGGCTGCAGCATTATTGCCCGCGCGTACTGGTAGCGCGTGCAATGCTTGATGGTTAGTTGCATGAAACGCTTGCGCCTTCGGTTCAAGGGCTCAGGGAAAGCCGTTGCTGTCTTCAATCACTGCGAAATATACCGTCTCCCGATCGGCCACATGGCGTGGCCCTTGATGGCATCAAAACGCGCGAGCCTTGGCGGGATTGAGATGCTACATCGCCAGTTTAGTGCCGGAAGTGGACGCTATCGGCCCACGTCGCATGCTAGCTAGCGGCCCTTTTTGTGCGCTCCGACATAGTCCAGGACAGCTTTCGGACCAGCGCCTGCGCTGCCACCGCTTTTCCAGACATTGAAGGTTCTATAAATGCCGCAGCGCTAAGTCGTCCTGCCAATCTCCGCGCCTTCTTGAGGCGATCCTGTTGATTGTTCGCTAGCCGAAACTCACTGTGAGCGTTGTAGATGCGAAGTCGTAGCGAGTTCGTGGCTCGAAGGTGACCGTCTCGAAGAATCGTCCCAGTAATCATCCTCACGCGCCCGGCCCGGTACATCTGGGCCTTATGCGCGATCAGCCCGCGTTTCGCAATAAGCCGACCGATCGACCTAAGGTACTCGGATTGAACGTGATCAAACGATAGCGTGATGTTAGTAATAAAGTCGGTCGGAATCGACATCTGCAACTTATTGATTTTACAGAAGCGATAAAATTAGACAAAACGGTGCAAAGTCGGTCGGGATTTCAAATACGCTTAGCTTGACGAGTTCCTCCAGTAATAAGGTCGGTCGGAACGTGCCATTACCGGCCAGTGGAAGGACGAGAATCACTTCCAGAAAGCAATGGAATGGACGCCCCCACCTTTCGGCATCGATGTGCCAGAGTGGAAGTGCGATCAACCACTCACAGACGAGGGCGTCCACCATGAAGATTACGACAGTCGGGATTGATTTGGCGAAAAGCGTTTTCCAAGTGCACGGCGTTGATGAGCACGGCAAGACCGTTATGAGGAAACAGCTCAAGCGCGCTCAATTTGCTCTGTTCTTCTCGAATCTGCCGCCCTGCCTGATCGGCATGGAAGCCTGCGGCAGCGCCCATCATTGGGCGCGCAAGCTGCAATCATTCGGCCACACCGTGAAGCTGATCGCCCCGCAGTTTGTTAAGCCCTACGTGAAGAGCAACAAACACGATGTCGCTGATGCTGAAGCCATCTGCGAGGCGGTGGGCCGACCCAACATGCGCTTCGTCGCGGTCAAGAACGTGGAGCAACAAGCCGTGCTATCGCTGCATCGGGCGCGCCAGGGATTTGTCAAAGCCCGCACCGCTCAGGCCAACCAGATCCGCAGTCTGCTGGCTGAATTCGGTTGGGTAATTCCGAAGGGGATTACCCACATCCCCAAGCAGGTGCCGCTGATCCTGACAGAGGCTGACAACGAACTGCCCGGCCTATTCCGCCAACTCATCGACGGATTGCTCAATCATTTTCGCGAACTGCATTGCCAGATCGTGGAGCTGGAAGCGAAGATTAAAGCTTGGCACCGAGACAGTCCGGCCAGTCGCAAGCTGGCCGAGATGCCCGGCATCGGTCCACTGGGTGCCACCGCGCTGGTGGCCAGCATCGGTGACGCCAAAGCCTTCAAGATCGGACGGCAGCTGGCGGCTTGGCTGGGTCTGGTGCCACGACAGCATTCCACCGGTGGCAAGCAGAATCTTCTGGGCATCAGCAAACGCGGCGACGTCTACCTGCGAACACTGCTGATTCACGGGGCTCGCTCGGCCATCTTGGCGGCCCAGCGGCGTGGCGACAACACCAGTTGGCTGGCCAAGTTGTTGGAGCGGCGACACGCCAATGTGGCCGCGGCGGCTCTGGCCAACAAGAATGCTCGAGTCGTGTGGGCGCTGCTGGCTCATGACAGGGAGTACCAGCCTGGATACGCCGAAGCGGCGTAACGAGCCCCCACCTTTTAGATATTAAACAGCAAGAGACCGATTCACTGATTGCTCAGGCACTCACGCAGTGATGGCAAGACAGGTAAGACCGTGGTTGGAAAAGCCCAGAATGACCGCAGCACCTTCGAGTGCGAAAAAGCGATCGGGGACCCAACCAGCGCATTCCATCAGGGACAGCGGCAATGCCGCATCTAAAGTCCGGATGTACGACTGCAATCTACGCCTTCAAGTCGTCACAAACTGGGTGCTTGGCAAACCGGGGGCGTCCATGTACGGTCATACGCAACGCGCCCAGCGCTAGATTAACCGCCCCCACGCACCGTACAGTGGCAAGAAATGCGCGATTCCAGGGCGTCCGGTTGTACCGACTATTGGACGCCCGCGGCGACTATGCTCATATTGGCAGATGCCCTGTAGGCTGCGGGGCATCACCATGCTCAGTTACAAGCTTGTCGAGGTCTACACCGGACACGAGCATGACCGCCTTGTACGCCTCCAATAGCTTGTCATGCATGGACTCCAAATCCTTCAACATCGCCTCCCGTCCATCCTCAGAATTACGACGAAGGTTGTGGCGCAAATAGAAGGAGTGAGCCAGACGATTTCGTACCTTGAGCGCCTTGCCCAGTAGATCTTCAAGATGAGCGATGGATGTGGTGTTGTGATTAAGCTTCTTGATCATTTGACCGAGGGTGTGCCGATTGATCTGTTTGTAGATCTCCGTAGCCCTTTCAGAATCAGGAGTTTCTAAAAGGCCCGCCTCGATGCACCCATGCATGAGAAGCATTGTGCCAAGCTGTGTCTCCAGGAGCTGTGCGGCCTCCGAAGTCTCACCGAACTTGCGATATACATCGTCAAGAGTAGGCATATGGTCTTTAAGCCGCCCAGCGCCATGTTGGCCCCTTTTGTTTTCCTTTAATTCGGCCCTTTAATTCTCGGTTTCTCCCGTCCTACGCCAGCTAACAATCGATTCGATTAGACAGCGCCGAGGGTTGCTGCCCTCGGCTTCCACCGCCGGTCAACTTCGGTCGGCGTCAGCAACACGCCTGGCTGCCATTCGCATTGGACGGGAGCAATTGGACGGAGTTATGGCGTGATGAGGCTGCCAAGCACGGCAGGATTGGCGAAGTCAGTGGTATTGCTTCCCCAGGTCACGATTAAATTGCCTTGCGCATCCGTGGCGCAGGCCTGCGGCCAATTCTGGTGAGCGGTCCCGCTATCGATGATGAAGGCCGATCCCTTGGCGCTGCCGTCGGCGTGAAAGTACTGGCCTTGCTTAGAGAACGCGATGCCTCCACCTTCAAGCGTCGTCGGAAATGTCCAGGTGATGGCAAAGTCCCCGCTCGATGTCATCGCCAGCGCCGGATTTAAATAGAGGACGCTGCTGGGCACCAATGCCGTTTCAAGTGTCGCCGGTGCGCCGAGCGGTGTTGTGTCCGCCGCATAACGATAGAGCGACAAAGACCAGGTCGTCTGCGTGGCCGTGGGCGCAAAGTTTTCCGCTATGACTGCAATCTGATCGCTGGAGTTGAGGCTTGCATCATCGGCACGGTTTAGTCCAGAAAGGATGCTGCGTCCACCTTGTGCTTTGAGCGCCATGTTGAAGCGCTGAGCGCTGACCTGCTGCTTGATGCCGGAGTTCGGCGCTTGAGTCTGGATGTTCACCATCAAAAGCAGATCGCCGTTGCCGTTCATGGCCAGCTTTGCCAAAGCCTCGGTGTTGAGGCTGTAGCCATCCGTTCGCACTAGCCGGAATGGCACGGAATCAAGCTTGCGCGCTGAGGTGAGGCTTTGCCCATCCTGCTGATAGGTGGCGGCGTAAGTGGCGGCGCTTTCTCCAGCAATTGTGAACCTCGCCGTTTCCCACAACAGGGTCTGCGTGTCTGTACTCCAGGCCACGCTGAAATCGCCCTGGTCGTCCATGGCCACTTGGGGATCAGTGGAGCTGGTGATGACAGTTTGGCCATTCCCGGTTGACAAAGATCCGACATGGATCGGATTTCCTTGTACAACAGCGTTGGCATCAAAGCGTTGCGCCAGAACCGAGCGTGCCGGGCTCTTGCCGCCTGTGGAGGTCGCCGTGTCCGTCCAGGCAACGACAAACTCACCGGCAGCATCGATCGCCAGTCCCAAGCGTCCGGTCAGGTAAGCCGTGTTGAACGGCGGAAGCACGGCATCGGCCTTGACACTGCCGTCAGCGTTGTACAGACGTACATGGGCCTGCGCGCCATTGCCCTCCAGCCATCCGACTACAAAAACACCCGTTGCATTGCGCGCAACCGCCGTGGGGCCGAAATAATCAACATCGGAGCTGGCTTGCACCGTAAACGGCGACAGGGTAGTTGCAAAAGCCGGCATCGACAGCAAGCCACCGCCGAGAGCGAGAGCCAAGGCGCGGGCGAGAGCCGTTCGCGGGTAACGAGAAAGCATTTGGCTCGTCAAGGTTTGGTGCGACAGGCTTTGATTCATAGCATCGTCCTCCGACGGTGGCACGCGTCTCTGACTGAAAGCAGCGCGGACGCTCAATCTGAGCAGAGCGGTACTGTATAACGAGCATTTCGATGCGTCTGTGAACTCGATCACACTTGAGAGCGACACGACTGGTGGGGTCTGCTCGCTAACCGGTTGATCTGTTGGAGGCGACGCTGGACGATACGCTCGTACACCAATTGATGCGGAGTTCTTATGCGATGGACGATCCGGCTGGAATGTGAGGGCAGCGACGAGTCGGTGGTGATCGGGCACATTGACCGGCAGGACGCCCTTCAAGCCGCAGCCTTTGGCGTGAGTTTGGTTGAATCCAAGCAGATTCTGACTGGTCTTCAATTGGCCGTGGTGCAGCGGCAATTTAGGGCTTCCCGACACCTGCCGTTCGCGGATGTCTGCAAAGGGCGTATCCGTCGGGAAATCTGCCATCTGGTAAAAATCCCCGATCCTGATTGAATG
>CAZOOK010000060.1:0-17793 GCA_964581385.1 uncultured Salinisphaerales bacterium | reverse complement strand
CGCCACGCCCCTTCAGCCCGCAATCGTCACATACTCATGACGCATCCGGGTTAGTGAGGCGAAGTAATGTTTCGTCCTAATAATGAGGCAAGTCCCACGCTCGCCGTCTTTTCCCAAACGACGGTTAGATTGCCGGTGGAATCGATTGCCGCGGCGGGCGGGCCATAATAGGTTACATAGTCGGTATCGGTGACGGTAAACGCAGCGCCGTTGGGTGAGCCGTCGGTATTGAAGTATTGGCCTTTTATTCCACAGAAAGTACCCAAATCCTCTCCCCACAACACTATAAACATTCCCGACGGGGCCATCTCAACAATGGGGAAGAAGCAATTGTAATACTGGATATTAGTGCGATCTGCGACGGTTATGCGGTTTCCAAGCGGTGTTCCATTCGCAGAATAACGTCTCACGTAGATAGGGGAATCCGAACCGTTGAGGGTTTGCCAGACGATTGCAACATTTCCATTCGCATCCGCAGCGGCACCGCTAATTCCTGAAACAGTTTCAGGACTGCCGCCCGGATCCGTCGCTGTCCAAGCGGTACCCACTTTCTGCCCATGTGAACTCAGCGGCTGTGCGGATACGGCGGAGCTACCGCCGGTCAGTGAATATGTATTAGAGAGCTGTAGGAAACCACCCCCCGACTGTGGGAGCAATCCGCCGGGGATTTCAATCGGAGCGGGTCCAAGCTTGCGGATAGTCGTTCCCGATCCTTTCCACTGCAGTGTCGAGCCGCTGGTGTTATATATAGATACATAGGTTATGTTGGAGCTGCCGCCAAAGCAGCCGTGGATCCAGCCTGTGTACCCATTGCCCCAGCACCAACCGAAAGCCAGCGTCGGATTGATAGTCCAACTGATTGCCAAGTCGCCGTCGGAGTCTACGGCAACCATCGGATGAATGTGTCGTTCTGCCAGTCGAGATCGAGCGTCTGAGGGGCTGCCGCGACTGTCACTTGTTTACCTTGTGCGTCCCCCGCTTGGGAAAAACGCTGCGCATAGATTTTGTTGGGGTTCGAAGATATCCAGCTTGCCACGAAATCGCCGTCTAGATCCGCGGCGACGGCAATTTTCGAAACAGAGCCATTTGATACGAAAAGGTCACTCACAAGGCGTATTTCAGCGCTCAACGGTGTTCCATCGTTATTGAAAGTCTGGACGCTGGTGGTGGATGCGGCGCTTGTGCTATCACCTCTCCAGCCCAATATGAAGACACCGGAATCGGCGCGAGCAACGGAAAGCGGTGCCGTTCCGTTCGATAACGGAACCGTGAATGTGGGACCCACGACCGGGTTTCCGGCAGCCCGGACTGTGTTCGGTGTGATGGAGAAGGCGATAGCCACTGCCGAGGCGAGCAAAGTCGGTTTGAATACTTTGTGATTGTTCATAACGTCCCCCCAACGTTTTGTTGCGCCGCGTCACTCGCATGACGTTTGTTAATCATTCATGCAACTCGGATTCAGCGCGTGTTTGTTGTTACGCTAGCACGGACGGTGAAGTCTGAGAAAGCAGGTGGTAGGTTCATTTTGTGACCTAGTTCACAGATGTCCCCTGACAACTTACTCTGCTACGCGCCGACCAAGAAACGTTCCAGCAAGCTCTGGTATCTCGGCCACGATGGGATGCTTCCCTTTTCCCAATAACTTCACGTCCCCTTATCCACCCCAAGTTGCCGAGCAGCTTCGGCGATCGACCAGCCTATTGCGCGGCGCTTGGTGAGCATCCGCTCCGAAAGTGTCTGCGCCGGCGGAAAGGGGTCACATCACAGGAAAGCAATGATGGCCGGGATGGACGGTACGGGCGGTTTGGTACGGCCCTTTTCCCAGTTGATGATGGTCGCGATATTAGCGCCGATGAGAGCTGCAACGTTGCGTTTCTTTAGGCCGTACATGAGTCGCGCGCGCTTGAGGTGATCGCCGAATGTTCGGGGATTTTCTGAATAGGGCTTTTTTATCAACCCTTGAAATGCAAAGGGATTGGATAACAAAAGGGCAACACGACCCTGTGGATTCATTTGCTCAGAGTGCACCCACCGTGGACAGCGGCAAGCGCGACGCACGACAATCGGGTTCTCTGAGCGAAACGGAGCTCGCGTGCCGATCATCGATCGTTTGCAGGATCGCCTCGCGGCGTGGCGGCCGCAGTCACTCCGCGTGCAGCGTTTCGCCACCGCCGCGAATTACGCGCTGGCGCTGACGCGCGATATCGCCCAGGGCGACGTGAGCCTGCGCGCGATGAGCCTTGTCTATACCTCGCTGCTGGCGCTGGTGCCGCTGCTGGCACTGGCGTTTTCGCTGCTCAAGGCGCTCGGCATCCATAACAGTCTGGAGCCCATGCTGGAAACATTTCTGGCGCCGCTTGGCGTGCAGGGGCCGGTGCTGGCACACAACATCATCGGCTTCGTGAACAACATGCGCGTCGGCGTGCTCGGCTCGGTGGGTGTTCTGATGCTGATCTACACCGCGATCTCGATGATCCAGAAGATCGAAGAGAGCTTCAATTTGCTGTGGCGGATTCCGCGCGCGCGCGGCATCAAGCAGCGCTTCGGGGATTACTTGGCGATTCTCATCGTGGGGCCGGTGTTAATGGTGTCAGCGTTTGGGCTCGGCAGTTCGCCATTGGGCAGCCACGTCGCGGCGCATCTGCATGCGATCCAGCCGTTCGGCGCGCTGATTTTCGCGGTGAGCCGGCTCACGCCGTATCTACTCACCACCGGCGGTTTCACTTTCCTGTATGCCTACATCCCGAATACCGAGGTCAAAATCCGTGCGGCTGCAGTCGGCGCCGCCGTGGCTGGCATCGCCTGGCAGCTCGCCGGCCTCATCTTTGCCGTCTTCGTTTCACACGCGAGCAATTACAACGCTGTTTATTCGAGTTTCGCCATCCTGATCTTCATGCTGATCTGGCTGCACGTGAGCTGGATGATTCTGCTGCTCGGCTGTCGGCTCGCGTTCTACGTCCAGTATCCGCGCGAACTGCGGAAAGCCGGCACGCCACCGCCGCCGGGCAGCCGCGAGGCGGAGTGGATCGCGCTGCTGATCGCCGCAGAGGCCGGTAGTCGTTTCATCCAAGCGCAGCCGGCACCGACCCGCGAAGAGTTGCACGCCGCGCTCGGTATCCCGCTCGAATACATCGAGCGCGCGGCCAGCGAACTGATCGCGGACGGTGTGCTCGCCGAATCGGGTGTGGATCGGCGCCTGCTGCCGGCGCGTGATCCGGCAACGCTGACACTCGGCGATCTGTGGTTGCGCACGCGCGGTGAATGGCCGTCGTGGGCCCGTTCCACCGTGTTTGCCGAGCGCATCGAGAAGCTGATCCTCGACGTCGAAGCGCGCGCGCGCGGTGGTGCGGACGAAACCTTGCGCGACTGGCTCGCTCCCAAATAGGCGGTGGCAATCCGTTCGTCGGCGCGTTTACCACCGGCCATGCGGTTCGCCGCTTGCGTGTACTCCTCGGCCCCGGTGGTCGCTGCTAAGCTCGATTCACGAGAACAATAGTGTCCGCGCCTGCGCCGGGCACGATGACGGAGAGGACTGTGAACCCGCTCAACGATCGCGTCTGGGTGGCCGAGTACATGCCTGGCGTGCGGGCAGACGCCAACATTGCCGCTTACGCATCGCTGGTCGATTTGCTCGAACACAGCTGCGAGCGTTTCCGTACGCTGACCGCATTCCAATGCGCGGACGCGACACTGACCTACGCGGAACTGGACCAGCGCGCGGCGATGTTCGCTTCCTTCCTCCAGCACGAATGCAAGCTGGAGCGAGGCGAGCGGGTCGCGATCATGCTATCCAATATTCTGCAATACCCAGTGACGTTGTTCGGCGTGCTGCGCGCGGGCATGGTGGCGGTCAATATCAATCCGCAACTGGATGCCTACGAGCTGGAGCGGCAGCTCGACGACTGCGGTGCGCGCACGATCGTCATCCTCAACAGCCTCTGCCCCGTGCTGGGAGCCAGCATCGATCGCACCGCGATTGAATACGTGGTGACGACCGAACCCGGCGATCTGGCGCCGCCGGTGCGTCGAGTACTCACGAACATGACGGCCAAGCGTGCACGCAGCGCAGCACCGACACTGAAAGGCGCGATTCCGTTTCGTACCACCCTCACGCAGGGCGAACGTCACGCTTACAAGCCGACGGCGCTCGGCAGCAGCGATCTCGCGTTGCTGCAATACACCAGCGGCACCACCGGTGTTGCTCGCGCAGCGATGCTCACGCACGGAAATCTGGTTGCCAACGTCATGCAGAACCATGCGATGTTCGCATCACGGTTGACCGAAGGTGCGGAAGTCATTGTCACCGCGCGCCCGTTGCATGATCCGTTCGCGCTGACTCTTAACTGCTTGCTGTCCGTCATGATCGGTGCACGCAATGCGCTGATTTCGGATGCGAACGACATTCAGGCACTGCTGCGCACGTTCAGCGAATCGCGCGCGACACTGTTCGCCGGCAACGGCGCACTATTTGCCGCACTTCTTGAAGCACCGGGGTTCAGCGGCATCGATTTCGAGCGGCTGAAGCTGGTTTTCGGGAGCGGCGCGATCCCGCATGCCGTCGCCGAAAATTGGCGCCTCGTTACCGGCATTCCGATCACGCCCCTATACGGGCTCACGGAAGCGGGGCCCGTCGTCTGCTCTCGCCCGATGCATCGACCCGACATGGATGGCACGGTCGGTATCCCTTTGCCCTCTACGACTGTTTCCATACGCGATGGTGACAACGAACCGGCGGCGGCCGGCGTGCTCGGCGAGCTATGTGTGCGGGGTCCACAAGTGATGCAAGGCTACTGGCGCAAGCCGGACGATACCGAACACGCGATGACCGTGGATGGTTTCCTGCGTACGGGTGATTTGGCGACGATGAGCGAAACGGGTTACGTGACGATCATTGATCGCAAGGCGGACCTGATTACGGCAGAGAGCGGCGATGTGGTTCCGAACGAGATCGAGAGCATTCTGGCGCTACACCCGGCGGTGCGCGAAGTCGCCTGCATCGGCGTCGCCCACGCAGGGACTGAGCCGACGCTCACCGTGTTTGTCGTGAAGAGCGATCCCGCCCTTAGCGCCGACGCGCTAAAGGAATTCAGTCGGAAGAATCTCACCGGCCGCAAAGTGCCGGCGTCCATCGAATTTCGGGAGTCGCTGCCGAAATCGGCAGCGGGAAATATCCTGCGGCGTGCGCTGCGCTGAAAATCGCTTGGTGTTCCGTCTCAGAACGAATAACCGAATACGGTCGTAATCCCATAGCGATTGGTTTTCGATCCTGGTTCGTAGGCCCCTATGCCCTGTGTGTAGTCGATGACCAGTGGCGATTCGTTGTATGCATAGCGCATCCAGTAGGTGTCTATGCCGATATAAGCGCTGCGGGAAGTGGAGTAGGTCAGCCCTAGCTCATAGTTATGCAACGGCGTCGCGCCGAGCTCGAACGTCCCGAAAAGATTGGAAGCATTCATGCGTGGCGACAGCGTGCGGCCATAACTCCCGTCCGCTTTCAGTACCAGCTTGCTGGTAAGCGCGATCTGATATTGAAGGCCAGCCGCCCAGAAGCGGTTGCGATACTGCTCGGAATAGCCGTAGGGCGTATCTTCCGCGCCTTTGCGATGCCATTCATTGAGGCCGTAGGCAGCATATGGCGTCAAAAGATCGCGTTCGCTTCCCAGTAGGCATATGCCTTTGCCGATCTTCAGTTGCAAGTCTGTGAAGGTTTCGCCGGTTCTGGCCACGAGCGGCGCGACGATGTTGCCGTTCTGATCCTGAAGATGACCGTTGTATGTTGCGTCGCCGAAGGCCATGTGCAGGCTTGCCTCCGCACGAACGTTGTGGATGAACCACAGGTTACGTTGAAACGCGAGCGACAGTCCGGGCGAAAACAGAGTGCCGGTTTCGCCGTCAAGATCGGCGCCCGTCGGCAAAGTGTTCTTATGCACAGGACCGCTGGCTGGATTGATCTCGTGGTAGCTAAGATGCTCCATCCCTAGCGCGGCATCGAAATGATTGTTGAGGCGCTGGATAACGCCATCCGCGTGCGCTGCTTGTGTCGCGATCATGCCTGCAAGCAGGCATCCCTCGGCCACGAGATTCCGCTTGAGCGGCATTTTTTCCCCCTGAATTGAACTGTTGGCTTTTCCTATTGTTCCATGGACACCCCGACGATAGCCACATCAAGAGCTGGTGCGGCGGCCACGGTAACGAAGCTGCTATCGCGCTGCGCTCTTTTCCCGCTGCAGGTACCGCCGCCATCCGCCCAGGGCTGTAATCTCCTCGGCAGCGGCGATCGCTTGTGCCTCGCACAGGAATCCGCTGACTTCGCCGCCGTCGTCGAGCCGTATCTTGCCGATCCCGAGCGGCGCGGGAATCCGTTCGACGAAAGCACCGAACGCGGCGGCGTCCAGCGACCACAACTCGATATCGATGCCGGGCCCGCGGAAGCCCGGCATGCGTACCAGTCCGGGCTTGGCCGGCGTGGTGTTCGGCAGCACGTACAAACGGTAATCCGGCGCGGTCCGCGCGGCGCGCAGCAGCGTGCCGCCGATTGATGTCAGCTCGTGATTCAAGGGCATGCCGCTGAGATGGGCACCAACCACGGCAATGGCGAGCCGCTCCGCGAGCGGTTTCATTTCCACGCGACTCGCCGCCGGCAGCACGGCGTCGCGCGCGGCGCCCATGCCGAATGGTCGCGCACGATGCATTCGATCCGCGATTGCTGCCAGCGCGTCGTCATGGAACGCGGGCGCAACCAGCGTTACGCCAAACGCCGGACCTCGTGCGGTGAAGCCCGCGGGCAAGGCGATCGCACAGCAATCGAGAAGATTGACGAAATTGGTGTAGCGTCCGAGCCGCGCGTTGAGCGCGATCGGCTTGGCCTGGATCGCTTCGACGGTATAAATCGTCGGTGCGGTCGGCAGCAGCAGCACATCGATCTTCTTCCATTCCTGATCGGTGCGCCGCCGCAGGGCTTCGAGCCGGTGCATCGCCTTGAACAGATCGGTGGCACTGTGGCCGAGTGCGCCGTCGAGAATCAGCGCGACCGTCGGATCGATCGCATCGCGATGGGCGTCATAGAAAGATTGGATGCCGGCCAGACGTTCGGCGACTGCGGGGCCGCCGTACAGCGACTCCGCGGCTTCGCGGAACGGTGCGTAGTCGATTTCCACCCGCTCGCCGCCGAGCACGCATAGCCGATCGATCGCCGCGTCATAAAGCTGCGCGGCAACGGTGTCGCCGAAGAACTCGCGTTCAGCCGCCGGCAGTACGCCGAAGCGCAGATTCGCCGGCAGCGGCGATGTGGACGTGCGCGCCCGCGAGTAGGGATCTTCCGCATCGAAGCCTTGCGCGGCGCGGCGCACAACCTCGCCGTCGCCGACCGTCGCGGCAAATACGGTGATGCAGTCGAGACTGCGGCAGGCCGGGACCACACCGCGCGTCGATAGCAGTCCGCGCGTCGGTTTGATGCCGACGAGATTGTTGAACGCAGCGGGTATGCGACCGGAACCCGCGGTATCGGTGCCAAGTGCGAACGACACTAGGCCCGCGGCGACCGCGACCGCGGAACCGGAACTCGATCCGCCGGAAATATAGTCGGCATTAAACACGCAGCGCGGCGCACCGTAGGGCGAGCGCGTGCCGTTGAGGCCGGTCGCGAATTGGTCGAGATTGGTTTTGCCGACGAGCAGGGCTCCGGCGGCCTTCAACTTGGAAACAACCTGCGCATCGACGGTCGGTCGGTACACGAACGCGGGACAGGCCGCCGTCGTATCCAGCTCGACACAATCGATATTATCCTTCGCCGCGTATGGAATTCCCCACAGCGGACGACCGTCGGGTTCGTCGCCGAGCGAACGCGCCGTGCGGCGCAGTGCATCCGCATCGACGCGGCTGATCCACACGGCCTTATCGGGATACGCATGAATGCGACGCAGGATTTCATCGACAACATCAACCGGTCTGAACGTGCCGGCCTTGTAGCCTGCACGCAGAGTGGCGATATCAAGCACCGTCGGCAACATGTCAGGTTTCCTCCATGACAACGACAATTTGCCCGCTGTGTACGGTGCGGCCGGGCTGGCAGCGCAGCGCCCGCACACGGCCGGCGTGCGTCGCGGTGATCTGCATTTCCATTTTCATTGACTCGACGATGACGACCGGCTGACCGGCCGCGACGTGATCGCCGGCTTCGACGAGGATTTTCCAGACGTTGCCGGTGACGCTCGTCGCGATGCCGGCGCAGCCGGGCGGGATATCGTCGTTGTCCGCCGCGGTGGTCGCGCTGGCGTCATCGGAAACGTAGGTATCGAGCCCTTTCGATTTCCAGTCGGCGCGTTCGGCGTCGAAAGCGGCTTGCTGCTTCGCCTTGAACGTGGCGATGCCATTGCGATTTTCGGCGAGGAATTTCGCGTAATCGGCATGACGGAACGTGCCCGGCTCGATCTTCAAAGGATAGCGGCCGTGCGGAAACGCCTCGCGCGCCTCTGCCAGCTCCACTTCGCTGACCGGATAAAAGCGGATCCGATCGAAGAAACGCAGCAGCCACGGTTTCTCGAACGCTTGTGTCGAGCGCCAGCGATTCCACATCTGGATGGTGCGCCCGAACAGTTGATAGCCGCCGGGACCTTCCATGCCATAGACGCACAGATACGCGCCGCCGATGCCGACGGCATTTTCCGGCGTCCAGGTGCGCGCCGGGTTGTACTTCGTGGTGACCAGACGATGGCGCGGATCGATCGGTGTCGCCACCGGTGCGCCAAGGTAGACATCGCCAAGTCCGAGTACGAGATAGCTGGCGTCGAAGACGATGCGATGCACGTCGTCGATCGAGCCGAGGCCGTTGATGCGGCGGATGAACTCGATGTTGTCCGGGCACCACGGCGCGTTCGGCCGCACCAGTTCCTGATACTTGCGCATCGCCAGCTGGATCGACGAATCGTTCCAAGACAACGGCAGATGCACGATGCGGCTCGGAACTTCGACCTGTTCGGTAGGCGGCAGCACGCGCTCGAGGTCGCGGAGCGCGGCGAGCAGCGACGTCGTTTTGAGACGCGTGCTGTCGTAGTGGATTTGCAGAGAACGCACACCCGGCGTGAGATCGATGATTGCCGGCAACTTTACCGCACGCACTGCGTCGGCGAGCAGATGCACGCGCAAACGCAGCGCGAGGTCCAGCGCCATGGGACCGTATTCCACGAGCAGGTAGTCGTCACCGGCACGGCGATAGACGACGGGCACAACGCCATCGTCGCTGCCGAGAATCGGCGAACTCAAACGCTTCCTGCGTTCCGTTCCTTCAGCTCCTTTCCGGCGCGCAGCAAAGGGAACCACTGGGGCGAAGCGCAGCTTGTCGCCCGGCCTGAGCTGCCCGATCTTCCACAGCTCATCGCGTGCGACCACCGCCGGACACACGAAGCCGCCGAGGCTCGGCCCGTCCGGTCCAAGAATGATCGGCATGTCGCCGGTGAAGTCGATCGCGCCAATCGCGTAGGCATTGTCGTGGATGTTCGACGGATGCAGCCCGGCCTCGCCGCCGTCGGTGCGAGCCCATTTCGGCTTCGGGCCGACCAGCCGCACGCCAGTGCGCGCGCTGTTGAAGTGGACTTCGTATTCGCTGGCAAAAAACGTTTCGATGTCTTCACCGGTGAAGAAATCCGGCGCACCGTGCGGACCGTAGAGCACGCCCAGCGTCCATTCGCGCGTCAGAGGCGGACGCTCGACGGCCGTCGCGGCGCGCGGACGTGGTAACTGCGGCGATGCCGCCGCGAGACGCAGCGTATCGCCGGTTTTGAGTACCCCGGTGGCGTGCCCGCCGAAACCGCCGAGATCGAAAGTCGCACGCGAGCCGAGATATGCCGGTGCATCGAAGCCGCCGCGCACCGCGAGATAACTGCGCTGGCCGGCACCATCGATGGCACCTAGCGTCAACGTCTGACCGGCGACGACAACGACGGGCTCGTAAAATGGCACCGGCGCGTCGTCGAGCTCCGCTTTCATCGACGCACCCGCGAGCGCAATCAACGCGTCGCGATTGAAGCGCAATGTCGGTCCGGTCATCGTACATTCCAGCGCGGGTGCTCCCTCGGGATTGCCGACGAGTGCGTTCGCGAGCCGGAACGAGCGATCGTCCATCGGTCCGCTCGGCGGAATGCCGACGTCCCAGTAGCCAAGCCGTCCCGGCCAGTCCTGCAGGCTGCTGCGCGCGCCGGGCGCGAGCACGTCCACGCTCGCCGGTGCGAATTCGAGCCGCTTCAGCGCGGCGGTAGAGACGCGGCCGCTGTGGAACACCTCCGACGCTGCAATCGTGCGCAGATAATCCAGATTGGTTTCAATGCCCCACACGGCGGTATCTGCGAGCGCTGCTTCGAGCTTCGCAATGGCTGTCGCGCGGTCGTCGCCATGCACGATGATTTTCGCCAGCATCGGATCGTAGTACGGCGATACTTGCGTGCCCGTCTCGATCCAACCGTCGACACGCGCTTTGTCCGTCGGCAGTTTCACTTCTGTGAGCAGACCGCTGCTCGGTCGGAAATCGTGGTGCGGATCTTCGGCATACAGCCGCACTTCCATCGCCGCACCCTTCGGGATCAGGCTGTTCTGCTCCGGCAGCGCGAATTCGCCGGCTGCCTGCCGGATCATCCATTCGACGAGATCGATTCCAAATACGCTTTCAGTAACGGGATGCTCGACCTGCAGACGCGTGTTCACTTCAAGGAAATAAAAATCGTCGCGCGCGATGTCGTAGATGAATTCGACCGTGCCGGCCGACACATACGACACCGCTTGACCGAGCACTACCGCGGCCGCGTGCAGGCGACGGCGCGTTGTTTCCGGTAGCAATGGCGCCGGTGTCTCTTCGACGACTTTCTGGTTGCGCCGCTGCAGCGAGCAATCACGTTCGCCAAGTGCGACCACGCCGCCCTCGCCATCGCCGAAGATCTGCACTTCGATGTGGCGTGCCTCGGCCACGAAGCGTTCGAGAAACACGCCGGCATCACCGAAGCTTGCCGCCGCCATGCGTTGCACTGCAGCGAAGCGCTCGCGCAGTTCGTCGGCGCCGTGACAGAGCTGCATGCCGATGCCGCCACCGCCGGCGGTACTCTTGAGCATCAGTGGGTAGCCGATGCGTTTCGCCTCGGCGAGCGCTTCGTCGATCGATGCGAGCAGCCCGCTACCCGGTAACAGCAGCACCTGATTGTTCCGCGCCAGCTCGCGTGCAGTGTGCTTGAGGCCGAAGGCACGCAAATGTTCGGGACGTGGGCCGATGAAGACGATACCGGCGGCAGCGAGCTGCTCGGCGAACGCCGCATTCTCGCTGAGGAAGCCGTACCCTGGATGCAGCGCTTGCGCACCGGTTTTGCGGCAGGCGTCGATGATCGCGGCGATTTTCAGGTAGCTGTCGCGCGCCGGCGGCGGACCAACATGTACGGCTTCGTCGGCGGCGAGCACTGGTGCGGAGAATCGGTCCACGTCCGAGTAGACCCCGACCGAACTGATGCCGAGCCGCTTGCAAGTGCGTACGACGCGCCCAGCAATTTCGCCGCGATTCGCGATGAGGATTTTCTTGAACATGAGATTTTCCGGATCACCTCACGCCGCATCGAAAATCGTCACCTGCACCGGCGTCGGATTGAAGCCATTGCAGGGATTGTTGATCTGCGGACAGTTGGAGATCACGCACAACACGTCTATCTCCGCGATCAGTTCCACGTAGGAGCCCGGCGCGGAAATGCCATCGACGATCGCAAGCCGGCCATCCGGCTCCACGGGCACGTTCATGAAGAAATTGATGTTGGCGACGATGTCGCGCTTGCTCATGCCGTGCTTGGTGACTTCGACGAGAAAATTCTCGCGGCAGGCGTGCATGTAGCGCGTGTGATGACCGAAGCGCACGGTGTTCGCCTCGCAGGAACAGGCGCCGGCGGAAGTGTCGTGGCGGCCGCAGGTATCGGCAACGACCGTGAGCATCACCTTGCCTTCATTCGAGATCAACTGGGTGCCTTTGCCGATGTACGCGGCGCCCTGCGCGCGTAAGGTGTCCTGCGCGCTGTAACGTTCGCCGAAATTGTGTGCGGCGTAGAACAACGTATCGACCGCTTGCTGACCTTCGAGATCGACGATGCGTAGACGCTGGCCCCTCTTCACCGTGCCGGACCACGATTGATTCGCTGCAATGGTGTGGTCGTAAACGATCGTGTTCATGTTGATGCTCCCATCGTGAACAGCGGATCGGTGTTTTCGAACGCGCGACGCGCTTCCGCGGTTGCATTGCGGCAGAGATCATCAGACTTCGCAGTGGGTGCCCGGAAACGCGAGACTTCGATGCTTCCCGGTGCGAAGGCTTTGTCCGGCGCAAACGGATGCGGGCAGTTCGATATCGCGACCAGCAGATTCATTTCGGCGCGGAGATCGACGAAGTCGCCGGCCTTGACGATATCGTTGCGCCAGACGAAGCGGCCTTCGGCATCGACCGCGACTGGCGCGAAAAAAGTGATGACCGGACCGACATCGCGGCGCGCAAGGCCGTGCTTGCCGGCGCCAAGCACAAGGTTCTCGCGCGTGTTGCGCAGTGATGCGTCGCCGTACTTGTGCGCGTTGCTGTCCGGCGTGCTGCCGCCGGCCAGCGTGTCGTGTGCGCCGCAACTATCCTCGACGATCGAGAACATCACGCGGCCCATATCGGAAAACAGCACGCGGCCCTTACGCAGCTCCGCGCTCCACTGCACCTTCACGGTATCGCCGGCGTTGTAGCGCTCGGAAGTGTCATCCGCATTCCACATCAGTATCGACACACCCGGTGTTCCAGAAGTGTTCAGTAACCGCAGCGCTTCACCGCGCTTGAGCGCGAACGTCGTATACCAGCCGCCGGGAATCGTTTCACGCTGGAGCACGCTGTTGGATTCCAAACGGTTCGCTAGGGCGCGATCGCTCGGCGGCGGCAACGGCAGCGGTTTGGATGCGCCCTGTCCAGCTGCTTTCAGCTCTTCGTAGCGGCGACGGTTCGCCGCGATCATCGCTGCCTTGTCGGCGGAAATGATGGTCATGTGTTTTCTCCGTGGGTCGACGACCCTTTCGTGCCGGGCCGTCCCGGCGACTTTCACACGACGGCCGGGTCGTCCCGGTCGCGGCCAACGTTGGCAGTCAAATGAGTGCTTCTTCCTCTACCGGCCTCACGCGATCAGGCCGTTTGCGATCGACTTCGATGTTCGATGCAACGGTCGCGCCGTAACGCAGCTGTTCCTCTGGACGATTGCGCACGCGATCGAAGACGACGACGCGCGTGCCGAGCAGAAAGGCTTCGCGCAGATCGTGCGTAACCATCACGACGGTGATTTCGGTTTCCTTCCATAGCCGACTCATCAGCGCGTGAATTTCGCTGCGGATGCCGGGATCGAGTGCGCCGAACGGTTCATCGAGCAGCAGCACTTTCGGCTTGCGGATCAATGCCTGCGCAAGTGCGAGGCGCTGCTGCATGCCGCCGGAGAGCTGGCTCGGGTATTTGTTCAGCGCGGCACCGAGCCCCACTTCGTCGAGCAGCGCTTTAGCTTTCTCAACGATCTTGCGACGGCGCGACCCGAACACGTGGCCGACCAGCGGCGACGCTTCAAGCTCAGGCCCGAGAATCACATTGCCAAGTACGGTCAGGTGTGGAAACACCGAATACCGCTGAAACACGACGCCGCGATCCGGGCCGGGCTCGTCCGGCATCGGTTGCCCGTCGAGCAGAATTTCGCCGCGCGTCGGGCGCTCCTGGCCGAGCAGCATGCGCAGGAAGGTGGTCTTGCCGCAGCCGGAGGGTCCAACCACAGCGATGAAGCCGCCGGCAGGAATGTCCAGGCTGATGCGTTCGAGCACGACCTGCTCGCCGTATTCGACCCACACGTTGCGCACCGTGATCGAGCTGCTCATGAAATCCTTACGTGCCTCGCTCGTAGGCCCACGGGAACAGTCGCCGCGCACCGCGCGCGAGCGCAAAGTCCATCAGATACGCGAGCAGCGCGATCCAGATGACGTACGGCAGGATCGTGTCCATGGCGAGATAACGGCGTACGAGAAAGATGCGATAACCGAGGCCGTCCTCGGCGGAAATCGCCTCGGCAGAGATCAGGAACAGGAAAGCCGGACAGATCGACAAGCGCAATGAATCAAACAATCGCGGCATCGCTTGCGGCAGCGCGATGCGTAGTAGCGTCTGCCACGTGGAGGCGCCGAGCGACTGCGCCTTGACGAGCTGTTCGCGCGGCAGGCTGCCGACGGTCATCGCCAGATCGCGCACGAGATAAGGGGCGACACCGATGACGATCAGTACGACTTTCGACAGCTCGCCGAGCCCGAACACGATGAACAGAATCGGCAGGATCGCCATCGGGGGCACCATCGAGAACGCTGCGATCAATGGTGCGAAGGTGGCGTTGACCACCGGAATCAGGCCGACGATCAATCCCAGCACAAGCCCGATCAGCGTCGCCACGCCGATACCGACGCCGAGCCGCTTCAGGCTCGACGCTGTGTCCTGCCAGAACAGATAGTGCCCCGTACGTTTGTCGGGCTCGAACGCGACGCCGTGCAATGCTTCGCCCATCTGCGAGATCGGCGGCAGGATCTTGTCGTTCTCATTCTCGGCATGCCGCGCCGCGGACGCGATGATGTAGAACAGTACGATCAGCACGAACGGCACCGCCGCAAGCAGAATGCGTCCCCCGCGTCCGGGGACGATGTTCATGATGCGGCGGCGCACGTGCGTTCTCCGGCGTCGGCTGTGACTCTAAGCTCGGCTCAGAGCTTGCCCTCGGCGGCCAGCTTCATGTAAGTCGCGTCGAAACGCAGCTTGATGTTCTTGGCATCGCCGAGCGTCGCCGTGCCGGGGAAGCCGATGCCGACGACGTCCTTGCTCTTTACGTCCTGTCCGAGCAGACCGTGGTCGAACGAGAACGTGCGCACGAGATCCATCGTTTTCACTAGGCTCGGGCTGGTCGTGAAGGCGACTGCTTCCTTCGGTGTATAGAACATGCGTGTGGTCTTGAGCTGGCCCTCGAAGCTTTCCAGCGAGCCCCCCGAGGCCTGTGCCATTGCTGCGCGCGCGGCCTTACCGGCGGGGCCCGGATCGGCCAGGACCTTCAGTGTGTCGTACCAGATGCCGACCAGCGCTTTGCCGAGCGCCGGATTGTCTTTCAGCGTCTGCGTGTTCACGGCCATCGTGTCGATGATTTCGCCGGGAATCTGGCTGGAATTGAACACCAGATGGGCGCCCGGTTCGGCCTTGATCGTCGACAGCTGCGGATTCCAGGTGACGAGGGCGGTGGTGTCTTTCGCGCTGTACGTCGCGACAATGTCCGCATCCGAAGTGTTGACGGTGGTGATGTCCTTCTCGGCCAGACCGACGGTGGATAAGCCGCGCGACAGCAGATAGTGCGACACTGAGAACTGCACGAGGTTGACCTTCTGTCCCTTGATGTCCGCCAGCTTGGTCTTGTCCTTGAGGATGATGCCGTCGTTGCCGTTGCTGAAGTCGCCGACGATTACCGCCGTGGTATCGACGCCGCCTGCTGCCGGAATCGTCAATGCGTCCATATTGGTGACGGTGACACCGTCGAATTTGCCGGCGGTGTACTGGTTGATCGACTCGACGTAGTCGTTGATCTGCGTGATATGCAGGGTAATGCCGTACTTATCAGCCCATTTCTTGACGATGCCGGATTGCTCGGCATAGGGCCACGGCATCCAGCCGACGTAGATCGTCCAGGCGACGTTAAAGTCCTTCTTAGGCGCCGCCGTCGCAGCGGAGGCGAACAAGGTCGACGCGAGCGCCGCGCCCGCAACCAAAGTTTTCAAAACGGGGGTTTTCAGAACGGATCTGCTGCCAGTCTTCATCGTCCAATCCTCATTACTTAAAAGTAAATATGTTGATGCCGAGGATTGGCAGAGTCGGGCACACAGATACCTGACGATGCCAATCAAGGCCACCGAGGTCTCCCGGGCTTTTGTCCCGCCGTGCCGCCGGACCGATTCGATCCGGCTGGCGGCTCTCGGACCAGTCGTTCCGCCAACGGCGGAACCGGAACCCTAGCCACCAACTCTATCTTGTATACAAGCAAAGCCGATGCCAAGTTGCAAGTCATCGAATCCTGTTGCAGGGCGTAGGACAATGCTCCGGAAAAGCCTGCTTGTCACAATCCTGTCCAAGTAGCGGACGCAAATAGCGCGCCGCTCACCAAGACGGAGCGCCGGAACTTTCTGGTGCGGCGGCGGGTCAACCGAAGCAGGCGCCAGCACGTTTACCAAGGCTTAAGCGACGATAGAAGAGCATGCGGTGCACAGCCATGTCGCGGCATGTTGGGTAGGATGACTATCTGTTTGCACCAAAAAGCTACGCGAATCGAGAGGATGAATAATGAGACAACATGCTTTGTCAGCGCTTGTGCAAAAGATGTTGTATGCGGGTATTTCCGTGCTGTCGGGAGCATTGCTACTCACTGGTCTTGCGCAAGCGGCGGGTGGCCGTGGCGGTGAATCCCAGGAATACACAATGCGCTCCGGCGGACTGGAGCGCACATACCGCGTCTATCTGCCGTCCAATTACGATCAGTCGAAGCCGCTACCGCTGCTCATCGCGCTGCATGGCGGTTTTGGAACCGCCGCGATCATGGAAAAGCAGACGCACTTCGATACGCTCGCGGACAGCGACCGCTTCATCGCCGTCTATCCGGATGGCATCAAGCGCTCGTGGAACGCAGGTGATCAGTGCTGCGATCCGGCGCGCAAGCAACACGTCGACGACATCGGGTTCATGCGTGATCTGGTCGCCAAGATGGAGAGTGACTACAAGATCGACACGAGCCGTGTCTATGGCACCGGATTTTCCAACGGCGGCATGCTGTTGCACTACATCGACTGCGAAGCCCCGGATATCTTCAGCGCCATCGCCATCCATTCCGGCTCGCTGATGAACAGCTCATGTAGCGCCCGCGGGCGCGTGCCGGTGCTGATGATCCATGGCCGCAAGGATCCGCGCATTCCCTGGGACGGCGGTTCCGTACGCACGGGCGGCTGGTCGGACGTAACCTATCGCCGGCCATTTCTGGAAATGGCCAAGCAGGTCGCGGCGAGAAACGGCTGTAGCTCCTCAGAAAGCGTGACCTACAGCACTAGTCCCGCGACCTGTGAAACTTTTCAGGGCTGCGGCGCCAACGAAACTACCTGGTGCGGACTGGATGGCGTCGGCCATCAGTGGGCCGGCAGCGAAGCGATGATGCCGATGATGCTCGGTCCCAACACCGACCGCTTCAGCTCCAGCAATATGGTGTGGCAGTTCTTCAGCCGGCATCGGCGCGGTCAGCAGGCGGGTAGCGGTGGCCAGGATCAGTTGCAGCCGTATTCGAACACGGAAGGAACTCCCGCGCCCGCTCCAGACAATTCGCAATAGTGACGCGCTCTGGGAGCTGGATGATTTCAGCGTGCGCTTAGGCACGCGCTGAAATCATCCAGCTCCCGACCGGTGCGCACCCGTGCGGCACGCCGTTCGGCCTTGCGAGATTTTTCGTGTACCGCATGCTTGCGCAGCAACGGGTGGGCATGCAGCGGATTGCGGGGGCGTGATCGCGCCTTGGAATCGTACGTTTTCATCGGATGAGTCCTGTGTTGTGGATGCGCCGTAATGGCGGCCGCGAGGATAAATCAAAGTAGCGTCGCCGTCCGCCCGCAGGTTATTCTTGCGCCCTGCTTGCACATGCGCCCGTAGCTCAGCTGGATAGAGTACTGCCCTCCGAAGGCAGGGGTCACTGGTTCGAATCCAGTCGGGCGCGCCAT
>CAZOOK010000059.1:0-18391 GCA_964581385.1 uncultured Salinisphaerales bacterium | reverse complement strand
TGGTCGCAGGTTTGGTCGGCGTGCGAAACTGGACCGGATAATTCCGACCGTTGAGAAACGGTCGTCCGGTAAAAAACGGTCGACCGGTGCGAAACGGTCGACGGGTGCGAAACGGTCGTCCGGTACGAAACGGTCGTCCGGTAAAAAATAACGGTCGACGGGTGGTGGTGCGTGTGTGTGTGTGTGTGTGCACGACCGTTACGCGTCACGTCACGTCACGTTCCGCGGCACACGGGGCATCCGCGCAACCACTTTGCGGCGCATCCTTCGCACCCGAGATGGCCCGCATCGCACTCAAACGCGACGGGTTGCACGGTCTCGAAATCGCACAGGCAGATCGGACACGACGACGCAAACTGAACTCGTCGGCGTCCTGCCGCGAGGACTGGCGCCTCGGCCTCGACCGCAGCCGCCACCGCCTCGTTGCGTTGCACATTCGCGCCTATTGTGTGCTCGCTGGTGGCCGAGTCGAGCAAATCAATCGCCTCGTCGAGAGCGGGGTTGTACATGCGCACGATTTGGATGTACGGCCTCCCGAGCTGCCGCGCCACGCGAATACGTCCAAACGCGCTCGCCGCCGCGATGCACGCCTCGTTTGCGCGCTCGTTCGTTTCGCGTTGAGGCCACACCTGGCGGTAAAACTTCTCGATCAGCTCGACGCGGTTCGACACCGAGATGCGCGCCTTGTGCTCGACGCCGTTCATCCCGAGCGCGTCGAGCGCCAACTCGCGCATCGTGCGTCGGCGCGTGCTCGGAGGCTTGTAAATGAACAACAGGTTCGGATCGGGAGCGCCATCTTCCGAGACAGGAAACAAGACGAGGTCGAGCTGGAAGAGCGACATCGTCGAGCAATTGGTTTGTGTCTACCACGCGTCGGTCACAATCGGTGCGGCGTCTGCTTTGTTCTTGCGCTTCTTCTTGGCGGTTGGACCCTCGGGGCGAACGACGCGTGCCGCGCGCTCGCTCTCGAGCGCCGCGCGTCTTGACTCGATGTCGCGACACTCGTACGGCAACAACCGCGGAAGCATCGTTCGTTGCGTCGCGAGCACGCTCCACACGTTGCGCGCGCCCATGATCGTGAACGTGCCGCGCCCGAACCCGTTCAAAGTCGTCCGCTCCTCTGGACACTTGATCTTGCACCCGGGGAACAACCCCAAGTTGAGCTTCACAATCGTGTTGTCTTCGTCGTGCTCCTTCGCGTAGCGCACGAGGTCGAACTCGCCGCGCAGAGCGAACGTCGCGCCGATGTTGCGCACGCGGAAGTGAGACACCGTCGCGGAGGGATACCCGAGCGAGCGCAACAGAGCGACGGCGCGCCACGCGCCGAGCAGCGCGTGCGGCTCGATGCGCGCGCCCACGACCACGCCGCTCCCGGGCGTGAACGCGAGCACCGTCGCTTGAGGGTCGCCGAACCGCATCATTTGACCTTGCAGCGTGCGCGGACACAACATCGGGAACGAGTGGATCATGTCGGCGACGCTGAGCGTGCACCCGAAATCAAACGTCGCGACGAAGTTGTAGATGTACAACGTGTGCGGGTGCGACCCAACAGGTGGCTTGCTCGCGTCGACGACGCCCGGCCACGGCTCGCGTTTGAGCACGGGGCGCGCGCGCCGGCGCTCGGCGGCCTCGTCTTCACGCTGCGCGTCGGTCGGGGCGCACAGCGGCGGGCCGACGATGTACGTCGCGCGCGCGTCGCACGCGAACTCGCGCAGAGCCGCGCGCGCCCCGACGTGGCGCGTCGCGAGGCCCTTACCGACGTCGAGCGTTCGCGGTCGAATCGTGCGCGCGAACTCGTCGACGAACTCGTCGTCGAGAACCGACTCGGACGAGCGCAGCATCGCGTGAGGAGGCAGCGCGGTGTGCTCGGCGCACAACAAAAGCAGCGCGCACGCGAGAAGGAGCGGCGCGCCGTCGACTGGCGCATCGAGACAGAAGTTGCTTTCGTCGTTGCCGCGCGTGACGACGGCGGCTTGGCGGCGCAGCGCGCGCGTCGCGTCGTTCTCGCCGTACGTACCCTCAATCGACGACAGCACGACGTCGAGCAACGCGGCGCACGCCGCGAGATCGCCCGTGCGCAGCGCGCGATCGAGCACAGACATATGCAGAGCGACGACGAGCGCGCGCCCGACGAACAACCGAGCGACACGACTGTGGCGGACTTTGCGCACGCGGTCGCGTTTGTGAGGTCGACGTCGAGCGAAGACGACGTGTACGAACGCGCGACGCGCGACGGCGACGCTGACGCGGCGTGCGTGGTGCTCGCTGTGTCGCGCCTCGTCGCGCGCACGCACGCGGGCGGACACGCCGCCGTCGCGGCGGCGCACGCCGCGAAGAACGAAGGCCTCGCGCTTGTGCTCGCGAGCGTGCTGTCGAGCGAGACGTTTGCGTGCGCGCGCGTCGACGACGACGACGAATCGTTCGGGGTCGTGTGCCGCGCGACGGGTCGCGTCGTCGCGGCGCGCGACGCGGTGCGGCTCACGACGGACGCGGGGTCGTTTGTGCTCGCGCGCAGCACGATGATCGTCGTGCAGAACTTTGCGTCGTACGTGCACGTTCTTCGCTTCATCGCGGCAAAGCCCGATGCGTCGCACGACGACTTGGTCGAGATGTTCCGTGCGTGCGAGCGCGACGTCGAACTCATGGCGCGGTGAATCACAACTCATCTCGACTCGATCCCACAACTCTTTTCAGTCTCGCTCTCGCTCTCGATCATGGAGGCCAACGCGATTCCGCCCGTTGACGTCCCGGTCGAGGCCCCCGCTCCTGCGGTCGTCGCGCTCGAGGCTGCTCCTGCTGCTGTTGCTGCTGCGGTCGAGCCCAAGGCCGAGGCCGAGGCGACGGCCGCGAGCGAGAAGAAGGACGATGAGGGCGACGAGGGCGGTGTGTTCGAGAGCGCGAAGTTCGAGCTCGACATGGATCAAAAGATCGCGGAGATTGCGACTGCCAAGGCCGCCAAGGCCGCCAAGGCCGCCGCTGCTGTTGCGAGCGATGAGAAGGAGGGCGACGAGGGCGGTGTGTTCGAGATCACGAAGCTCGAGCTCGCCAAGTCGGTGGCCGACGCGGCGCAAAAGATCGCGGAGATCGCGGCCGCGGATGCCGCCAAGGCCGCCGCTGCTGTTGCGGCCGAGGAGAAGGCCGAGGCTGAGGCCGAGGCCGAGGCCGGGAGCGAGGACGACGACAAGCACACGCAGAGCGGCGACGCTGCTACGGAGCAGGCCGGACCCAAGGGCAAGAAGCGCGGCGCGAAGCGTGCCAAGACCGCGTCCGCGACCGCGACTGCGACCGATGCCGAGACCAAGGTCGAGGCGTAGACGCGTCGAGCGTTGAGCGTCGAGCGTGTGTGTGTGTGCGAAACAACGAGAGACACGACGAGACACATCCGATATGGATAAAACCGAGCGCGACGCGCGCAAATGGCGCGCGTGGTGTGCGTCGGCGTCGCGCGCCGAAATGTGCTGCGAGCTCGCCAAGGTCGTCGCGTTCGTCGTCATGGTCGCCGCGACGGTCGCGTGGACCGTGTGCGTCGTTGCCACGGCGCTGCCGAGCGCCGAGCTCGCGCGCACGTTTCCGTCCGCAGTGGACGACCGCAACCGCGACCGCATGTGCGCGCGCACAAACGCGTGCGTCGTTCGCGTAAAGGACTCGAAGATGTTCGTTCCGTACCTTGGGCGAAGCGACGGAGTGGACTGGGAGCCGTACGCCGCGCCGAACGTGACGACCACAATCGCCGTTTCCCAAGTCGCCGTCGCGTGCGTGTTTCCATCGGCCATCATGTTCACGGTGTGGGTGCGGTGCGTTTTGCGCTCGCACGCGCGAGTCGGACAGGCGCTCGCGAGCGCGTACGCCGGGCCGTTCTTTTCGGTGTTCGTCGCGTTCTACGCCGTTCAAAACATCGTCTACGGAAATCAACAAGCGTACTCGCCCCTCGTGTTCACGTTTCGCCTCGTCGTCGTGTGCGGCGTGATGATCGTCGCGTCGGTGATCATCTTTGTGACGTGCTTTGTTCTCTTTTTGGATGCGTTTGTCTCGACGAGCCCAGCGCAAACACGCACCGACGACGCGCGCGAGACAGAGCGGCTCGTTGAGACAGTTCCGACGAGCAGTGCACGAGTGTCGGACAACGTGTGATGTCTCTCGTTCTTACGTGTCCGCCGACTCCGTCTCCGTCTCAGCCTTGGCGTCGCGCTTGCGCTTCTTGTCGACGCGCACGAGCTGCGCCGCGCGCTTCTCAGGACGTTCCTCTCGCACGTAGGTCTGCACAAACGACGGAACGTTCTTCATCTTCGGCATGCGATCGCAGAATCGGTCGATCATGCCGCTTTTGTCGGCCATGCCCCAGAAGATGTCGAGCGCAGTATTGCGCTTGGCGCCGCACGCTCCGATGCGGCGGTAGCACGCCTGCATGACTTCGAGCGCGGGCTCGACCTTGACGAGGTCGTCGAGCGTGAAGCTCGCCGGGTCCGAGCACAGCTTGTCGAGAAACTCGTACAGACGCTCGCGGTCCTCGAGCGAGAACTTCATCTCAAAGATGCTCATGGGAAGACCGACGACCGCGACCCCCGTTGACTGAACTTGCTGCGCGACGTCGGCCGCGACGGCCGCGGCCGCCGCATCGCTGTCGACTGCGTCCGCGACCGGGACGGGTGCGGCGGCGGAGACATCGGAGGCTGCGGCAGACGACATGTGTCTCGTTTGGACGGATGAGATGAGATGAGATGTGTTTCTATGTACGTGTGCGTTCTACAAATAAAAACAAACATGGACGACCGACCTTGGTACCAGCGCTTTCCGTGCAATCCGGATGGTGCGATATTTCTTTTTTATCTCGTGGGGTGCTTTGTTTTGAGCACGTGCCTCGCGATGATGCACGCGGTGAAGTTTGCGGCGCGCAAGTGCCGCGAGGCGCGCGCCGCGCTCGAACGTCTCGTCGTCGCGCACGTTCCGGACGTCGATGTCGATCACAAACTCGACGGGACCCACTCGGCGTTGCTTCCGTTGTAGGCACACGTCAAATGGAGGACGAGGTGACGTTTAAGGTGTGCGTGTGCGCTGGAACCAAAGAACCTGATGCGTCGCAGTGCACGACGACCGTCGTCACAAAGAGACGAGGCGTGTATTTGTACGCGTGGTTTGGTGTCTCATTCGTCGAAACGTGCGTGTTCTACGTGGATGTCGCGAGCGTTGCTGCGAGCGACGAACGGACACCGCTGAGTGTGTCGTTCGTGAAGAGCGACGACACCACGGAGACGAAGACGGCGCACCTCGTCGTCGACGCGAACAACGACGTTGCACGCGCGATCAAGTTGGAGGTTGCCGACATGATTCGACACAACGCAATCGCGCGCCCGCATTGACGACGACGACGACGATGTTCGTCGTTTTTGTTCTCGTTCTCATCGTTGTTGTGCTTGGTCGACTCGGTATCGTCAACGCCGAGCCGTGCACACCGAGCCCGTTCCCCGGCCAGTGTGAGAACGCGGCCGATCCTCACGATTTCGTCAACGACCCGCTCGCGGCTGCACCTACCCCCGCGCCAAAACGCGTGTTGGACATGAGCGCTCCTGAACCAAAGACGACGACCAACGGCGGCGTGGTCCGACCGTCGCGGCAGCCTATGCTCGTAAAGGCTTGACGGTGAGGAGCGCACGTGACACGCGGACGACGCAGAGTGAGCTCGTGCGATTTGAATCGTCTCGGCACACCGTCACCACCACCAGTTCAGCACGGTTGAGGTGCGTGCGGCTTGTTCGTCTCGAACCACATGCGAAGCGTGACGTCGCGAGACACGTCGTAATTGGCCGCTTTCCACCTCTTGTTGATGTCGTCGGGCATCTCGTGTCGCGTGAAAAACGTCACGCGCACACCGTTGTCGTACCCGTTGTACGCAAAGCTCAGGCTCTCTTTCACACCAACGTTCGTGTCGATCTTGCGCATCGCGCCGAGGCTCTTGCTCATCTCGTTCAGGTGATCGCGAACGACGTTGAGATAGGCTGTGACATCTTGGAACGACGTCATCTCGGGCGGTGGTGGCATTTCAGGGAGCATCCGAATCTGTTCTGAACCGACTGCATCAGCGACTGATTCGGATGCAGCTGCAGCCTCCATCGGATCAATGTGTCTCCAACAGAATTAAAGTGTGTTTATGTAATTTGCGTTTGAGCGCGCGACGAGAACGAATTCAATCATCAACGTCCTCCGACGCAACACCCGTGGGCACGCTCTCCGTCTCGTCGTCCGTCTGCGTCGTCGCGGCGTGTTCGTCGCGTGCTCTGTCGATCGCGTCGGCCATGGCGTTCAGAGCAGAGAGGAGATGTTCGACCCTCGGCTCCACACCGTCCTTGCGTGCGAGAGCAGCCGCCATCTCCTTGAGCAACTCTTCTTGCCGAATCGCGCGTGCAAAGGCACGTGCTCCTTCCTCCGTCTGCAAAAAGTTCTCGGCTACCTCGCTTTTCAACGTTGGCGCAGTCGCGGTGACGTCCGTCAGATTGGATCAATGTGTGTCTCCGACAGAATTAAAGTGTGATTATTCACTCTCGCTCTCGCTCTCGCTTCCTCCGGTCAAATCGATCGTCTGTCCGAGCGGCCGCACTCCGTACGCGGATGCGCGTGCGTCGGCGCCCAACCACGCAGGTGGTTGCCAGCTCGCAACAGCAGCGGCCGCCGCCGCTGCTGCCGCTGCGAGCGCTGGTGCTGGTCGTGGCGGAGATGCGGCCGGGCGTGACCCGAGCGTTGTGAGCGGTCCAAGTACAGGTGGCGCGTGCGGCAAACGCGTGCGAGGCGGAAGCGCAGGCGCTGGCGCAGCGCTCGACGGGCCAGGTCTCGCCTGTGCGCGCCGGAGCGCCGCGGGCATCACCGCAAGCGGCGCGGGGTCGATGGCGGGAATCGACGCGGCCTTGCCGCGCCCGACCTTGATCGTCCCGAGGTCGAGCTCGGTGACGGTGCGACTCGACTTGGAGTCGACGATCGTCACGACCTCTTCTTGCTCGCGCGAGTAGAACGCGTCCGACGGCGGAGGGGGCCCGAAGCTCAGCACCTCGCTCTTCTTGAGCCGCGTCTCTTCGTACTCGCGCGCGATTTCAATGTCCGAAGAGCCAGACAAGCACACGAACTCGATGCTGATCTCGCGCGTCGTGTTCATGCGGTGCACGCGGTCCTCGCCTTGTTCGACGTCGCCGAGCAACCACGGCACCTCCCAGAACACGACGCTCGTCACGCCAGGTGAACACGTCGCCGCGACGCCGCACGCCTTGAGCGAGAACACGCCGATGCGCACGCTCGTGTTGCCCGGGTCGGCGATCGCGCTCACGATTCGCGCGCGCTCAGATGGGTTCGTCCCGCCGTCGATGCGCACGGGGTGATGCCCATTCTCGGTCAGCACGCGTTGCATCCACGTCGCCACGTTCAGGTGCTGCACGAAGAAAATGACCTTGTCGCTCGGGTTGGCGGGAACGCGCGCGAGCAACGAGCGCCGCGCCGCGCGGCACATTTTGGCCGTCCCGCTCTTGACCCACTCTTGACCTTTCGCGTGCTGCAAGCGGTGCAACGCGGTCTGGTACGCTGGGCCAGGAGCCGCGGCGGCGGCCGCGAACTTTTGCTTCGCAACTTGCAGCTCCTTGAACGCGTCGGTCCACTCCTTGACCTCTGGCTCGGTCAACGGAAGCTTGATCTCGGTGAGCGTGCGCTTCTTGGGCGGAAGGTCGAGCACGTCGACCTTTGTGCGCCGCACGCACACCCTCTTGAGAATCGAGTTGAGCTCGGCCTCGTTCGAGCTCCCGCGCGAGTCGATCATCCCGCCCGCGGTCTTTCCGTCGCAGAAGCGCGTCACGTAGTCTTCGTACGACATGAACCCGTTGATCAGGAGCGAGAACTGCACCCACATTTCGCGCGGACGCTCGCGCATCGGCGTGCCCGTCGTCAAGATGAGTTTCGGAACGAGCCGAAGCACGCCAGGGCTGCTCGTAGTACCAACGAGAGACCCAACGCGCAACGTGTCGGTTTCCATGAGCATGTGGCTCTCATCCGCGACGGCGACGTCCCATTGCGTCTCGCGCAACAGCGTGAACAACACCTGGTCCTCCTTGACGGCCGACCCGTACGTCACGACGCACACCGTGCGCTTGTTGGTGTCCTTGTTTGCCCTGATGCTGTGCGCGGCAACGTCTCGCGCGACGTTTTGGTTCGTGATGTGGCGGAACACAAACCCAGCGAGCTCGGACTCCTCGCGCCACGCCTTGAGGGCGGCCAAAGGACACACGACGAGCGCGAGGCGCGTTTGGCCGTGCCCGACGCCGAGCGCCGCGATGCACGTGACGGCCGTGCGCGTCTTTCCCATTCCGGGCTCGTCGGCCACCATGAGCTTGTAGTTGGCGGCGCGCCAACGCACAAACGTCTCGAGCTGGTACGTCTTGAGCGTCGAGAGAACGGCGGGCGGAATGTTGTTGAGCGCGTCCTCGCCGACGCGTTCTTTGACGTCGTCGAGCGCGCGCAACCGCGCCTTGTCGCGCTCGGCCACGCGTGCGGCCTCGGCCGCGCGCAACCCTTCTGCCTTGCGTTTCAGAGACTCGGCCTTGCGCCGCGCGAGCACCTGCGCGATGGTCTCGTCCGGCCGAACCCACTCGACACGCGTCGCGCTCTGATCGCCGAACTGGTTCTGATTCAACACGACGAGGATGTCGTCGGCGAGACGGCGCAGACTCTCGTCGTCGGGACTGGAGCCGGAGCCAGATGTTCGGAGCTTCAGACGCACGACGCCGGTGTCGGCGTTGACGAGACGTCGTCGAACATCGGGGTCGACCGCGATGATCGACGAGGCCTCGTCCGGGACGAATCGGCGCAGGGCGTCGTGAAACGCTTGTCGGTTGATCGAGTCCATTCCGTTCTTTTCTTTTCAATTGTGCGCTCTCACACGAAGATACGCTTACTCCGCCACAGCCTCTGTCTCGGTCTTGGCCTTTTTGCGCCTGGCCGCGAGCACGGCTTCGCGGCGCATGAACTCGATGCGGTACACACTGTTGATGTCGCAGTACGCTTTCTCAAAGCTCCGGTCGAGCGCGCCAATCGCCCCGGCCAGATCGTCGCGCGCGATTTTGAGCTCGTCGTTGAGCGGGTCGAACGCGAGCTCGCGCGTCGTTTGGCGGAACAACGACTCGAGCTGTTGCATCCTGCCGACCACATCGCAGCACTTGTTCAGCGCGCTCTCCTCCATGAGCGGCGAGCCGCGCACGAGCGCGGCGCGCACGAAGATGCAGTCGGGGCACCGAACTTTGTCGCACCCGTTCTTGCGAAAGTGCGCGCGCACAACGCGCGCGTGGCGGCATTTGAGCGTGACGCACGCGTCGTTCTTGCACTTGAGCATGTGGTGGAGACGAGCCACGACCTCCTCGCCCGTCGGAGGCCACGGCGAGAAGCGGTACCTCGAGAACGACGCGCGCAAGAGCATGCCGGCCATTTCGCCGCGCGCCGGGGCCTCGCTCGACCTGAGCTCCGTCTCGACATCGACATCGTCGTCGTCGGACCCGCTCACGTCGTCGCCGTCGACGTCGTCGTCGCCCTCGCTCTCACTTTCGACGTGAGACGCCGGCGCCGGTGCGACTGGCATGGCGGCGACGGCCGCGAGCGTGTCGTCGAGCACGCTTTGCGGCAGAGCGTGCTCGTCGTCGACGTCGACGTCGACGTCGTCGACCACATCGGCGCGCGCGCGTTTGCTCATTGGTGTCCTCGACCGGGACGGGCTTGCGAGAGAGTGAGAGCAGAAAGACTCGACGGTTCGCGTTCGCCGATGAGAAGCGGTGTGAATTCAACGATTCAAACGAACGGCATTCCACGCGGCTTTTCGGCGCCGCTCGCTCTCGACGTCGCTCACGACGTTGGCGTCGTCGGCCTTGTGGATGGTGTACGACAAAAGCGACGGCAAATTCTCGCACATCACAAGTACCACCGGCATCAAAAGGTTGACCGGGCGCATCGGAATTCCGGCAGATGGATTCAGCGGGCGTGTCGTGCCGTGGACTGGGACTCCGTTCAGCCCGCCGTGCATCATTGTCGAGCACATGCTGAAGCTCAACACCGATAAAACGATGGCTCACAAAATGGTGTTCAAGGTCTCGCACTCACTTCGAACGGACGAGAACGTGAAGCTGACGGACGTGGAACTCGCCAATTTGCAAAGCCGTGGCGCGACGGTTTTGAACGCGAACGGCCAACGCTGGGATCGCCTCGAGGCGATTTGACACCATCCTCCTCCCGTTCCGGCTTCTTCTGAGGAATGGGCCGCCGAGGTGTGAGCGCGTGTGTGATGAACGAACTTCGACTCTCACTCCGATCCACTCTACTCTTGATGCGGGACGCGGTGGCGCGCGAGGTCGTTGAAGAACTGCGCCATCATCGCCGCGTTCGCGAGAATGTCGCTTATGGCTGTTTCGGTGTCCGTCCAAACTTGTTTGGCCATGTTCCACGCGCCTCGCGCTGTCCACACGAGCGGTTCCACCCAGAGAAACACGATGAGCAAAAACATCCCGTGCGCGAGACGCGCGAGAGTCTCGACCAAAACCGACAAAACGAGCGCCGCGGCAAACGCGCACGACCGCGGCATCTTGAACGCGCGGTACGTTCGCAACGCCTTGGTGTGCGGTCGCGCGATCGTGTCGTTGATGCGACGGATGGCCTCGGCCGCGACGTCGGCGGCCGGCAGAGCCGCGTCGATCACGACGACGTCGGTGCCGATGCGATTCACAAAGCGCAGCTCGAACCCTTGAGCGACGGCCTTTTGGATCGCGACGTCGTCGTTGCGCTCGACCGGCCCGCCGCGTTCGCGCAGTCGTTGCTGGACGGTCTCCGAATCGACGCGCAAGAACAGCACGAGGTCGGGGCGCGGCATGCCGTGGTTGAGCGCCTCGATGAACGCGCTCGTCTCGCCGAGAGACGCGTCGCAGGTGGCCTGCGCGTGGTACACGACGCCGCTGTCGACGTAGCGGTCCATGACGACGTCGGTGCCCGCGAGCAAATGGGCGCGGATCTCCTCGGCGCCTTCGTGGTTGTTCGCGGCGAACACGCACTGCGCGGCGCGCTCGTTGTCTCGTTCGTTGCAGCTGAATCTCTGTTCGCCGCGGATGAACGCGTTCAGGAGCGGCCCGGTGCGCGAGAGTTCGGCCGAACGCTCGGGGCGCTTGACGTACACGAACTTGTGCTCGCTCGCGAGCCACTTTGCGAGCGTCGTCTTTCCGGCGCAGTCGCACCCTTCGACCACCACGAGACGGCCGCGATCACTGCCGCGCGTTTGCGAGGATGCGTCGCTCATGGTATTCGAGTGTGTTGTCTTACTCGTCGTCACGTCGCACGCGCGGGTCGAGCGCGACGCTGAGTGCGACGGTGAACGGAAGCAGCGTCGCTGCCCACGGCACCGCCAGCACTTCAAACGCGCCCTCGGGCCACTTGGGAGGACGACCGTAGTGCATCGAGTCGAGCGGCAACACACCGAGCGCGTCGAGCACGCGCAACGACGGAACACGCGCGCGTCGCTCGCGTGCGCGGCGTGCGAACTCGTCGTCTTGAGCGGGCGGAACCTGGACGCGCCAGAGAACGTGGTTGTAACCGGCAAAAAGGAGAACACCGAGCGCGACGCGCTCGAACATGATCGTTTGTCAAATTGACGTGTGCCTCGGCGCAGCGCTACCACCGCACCGCGCCCGCATGCGCGAGGTCCGTCCGGGCGCGGCTGTGCGCGCTCTCAGACTGTTTGGCGCGGTCGCGCCAGTGCGTCGCGCGTCTGTTGAACCGATCGACGTGCACGACCATGAAGAGAAACAAAAACGCGATGTTCCCCGCGACGACGAACTTGTTCCATGTATGATTGGCGAAAGGCTTGTCGGGCAACAACGTGAAAAAGAACAACGAACACGCGTCAACCACCATCAACGTGACGACGGTTCGCGGATAGCGCACGAACCATTCGCGGATGGTCGGCGTCACGACGCAGCGAGCGACGGATCCGATCACCGACCACGCGCGGCTCTCCTCGTCGAACTCGGCGCAAAGGTCGCACAACATATTTCTCCAACGTTGAAGTGTGTGATATGAGCGCGCACGCGTGCGGCGTCGTTGCGAGCGCCGTGTACTCGTACGACGAACAAACGAGCGACGAAGCGTCGGTGCTCGTGACGTTCACCGACGGAGAAGATTTCGAGATGGTGCTCGACATGAGACAAGATTGTTGCGAGAACGCGCGGCTCATCGTCGACAAAACCGAGCTCGTCGAGATGCGCGGTCGCGTGGTTGTTCGCTTCGACATAGACCAAGACGCGGACGTCGTGGGCGACAACGATTACGCGGTGACCGTCACGCTTCACTTTGCCGACGGACCGCCCGTGTCGCTCGTCGCGTGCAACTCGCACAACGGGTATTACGCCCACCACGTGGTCGCCACGTCGTCGTACGGCGTCGGTCATCCTTTGGGTGTTTCGTTGAACACGTCGGTGTGACACAACGCAACGCGACGCGGACGCGACGCGACATGACCGATTGCGAGATCAGGACCAGCGCCGACACGACGGCGTGGGTTCAGTTTGCAGAGTCGTTCACGTTCCCGTTTCAAGCTCTTCTCTGGACGCTCTCCGTGTGGTTGTGGGTGGACATGATCCGAAAGGATCGACGCGGTGTCACGTGTTAGCATCGGCCAACACATCTCAATTCGAGCACGCACGAGTCGATGAGCGGTGTTCCGCGTTACTTGTTGGCGCTCGACGTCGAGGCGTCGGGCCAGGGATTGCGCTCGAACTTTTTGATCCAGGTCGGGCTCGCGCTCGTCGAGGTCCAAAGCGGCGCTGTTCTCGCGCGCTTCTCGTCGTACGTCGCGCAGCCGCCCGGAACCGTTTGGGAGAAGCGCTGCGTCGACGAGTTCTGGAGCAAGCACCCCGAGCTCTTTGACAAGGCCAAGGCGGGCGTCGCTGCCGCTCCTTCTGCGGATCAGGTGGCGAGCAACTTGTTGGCGTGGGTGCGCGCGCGCGTCCCGGCCGGCGGCGACACGCGCCTCGTCACCGACACGGCGGGGTTCGACCTCGCGTGGCTCGATTGGCTGCTCGGCGACCGTTCGCACTTTTACATCTTTGAGCGCGACGGCCAGCCCGTGCGCACGGACGTGCTCGACGTGGGGAGCTGGTACCTCGGCCTCGCGGGCGAGTGCGACCCCGAGGCGTCGGCCAAGGCCGCGTCGCTCCGCGCGCTCGGCGTCGAGGTCGAGCCGATGTTCGAGTTCACGCACACGCACGACGCGGCCGACGACGCCGCGGCCATTGCGCTGCGCGCGGCGTGGGTCATGCGCACGCTCCACCAGCGCTCGCTCGAGCTCACCGTCTAGACGAGTGCGTGTGCGTGTGTGTGAAGCGAGGCGGTGGTTCAGAGTCGCACGCACGTCGTTTCTGCAACCGTCGTCCCAAGCGACATCTGGCTCAAGTCGTCGCACCAGTTCTGTACGTCGTTCGCGGTATGAAATTTGGCGCCAACGCGCATCCACTCGAAATCCCCCGAGTGTCGCCAACGAAACTCTGCCGCAATGGTTCTGGCGACGAACGGCGATTGAGTTGCTGCGACGCGCAACGTCTCTGCGTCTCGTCTCGCATCGGCGACGAACGACCAGATCGAGACGCACGTGACGAACGTCGTGAAGCTCACCAACGCGACCCACAGCGTCAATTGTCCGCGACGTCCAACTGGTCTCACGTTAACAACGAGAAGAAAAGCAAATAACGGAGACATGAAGCAGAATGCCTCGACTAGAGCGAACGGCATGAGCGACGACGCACGAGCGCGAGCGTCAATCGCTTGTGTCGTCCGAGATCGTACTCGGATGCACGAGCGTTGCGGTGACCGCGTTGCACCAATCGGCAATGTAAACGGCCTGCCAGATCAGCAACGTAACGCACAGGATGAGATACTTGTACAGCAAGGTACTCCAATCGACTCTGTGCGGGTACCACACAGCGAGGATCACGAACCCCACAATCGTGACGTCGGCGAAGGCGACCGCCGCCGTGCGCACGAACTCCAGCGCGCGCATCCCCCAGTGATGTTGCTGCAAAACACCGCTGAACTCAACGACATACTCTTGGCCGCCGAGAACGGCTCGCGCCGCCCCGCGCGCCCGCGCGCGCAAGAAGCGCCGTTCGGGGCGCGAGCGCACGTTGACCATCGATGAATGATTTCAATTATGGCTCGTGACCAAGAACGGCTTCACGACGTTCGCGTTCGCTTTGTTCGCGTTCGCGTTCGCGGTCTTGCGCCGCGCATGCAAACGTCGCTCGCCGCGCGTCGTGGTCGATGCAATTGTATGAGACGATCCACGCGATGAACATCATGACGTACGTTGTGCGCCACCAGAAACACATGGACTTTTCCGGAATCGTGTCGTTCGTCACCGCAAACGTGTCGAACGCGGACAACATCACCAAGGCGATCGATATGTTCAGCGGCTCGTCGCGCGGGTGAGGCGGCATCGTCGTTGAGTTGTAACACAACACAACACAATTCAACGCGACGCGACTCGAATGTCGACTCCCGCCGTTCCCGCCGCTGCAGATGTCCCGGTACAGGTCGCGTCCTCCAGCTCGTTCTCTCCGTTGACGTACCATGGAACGCGGGTCGTGCCAGCGTCGCCCGCGTCGGATGAGAAGCCGGCGCCGACGCCAGAGGCCGCGGTCGCAGAGACCGGTCCCGTCTACGACGGACACGCCGACGGTGGTCCGTCGATGAAGAAGGTGCTCACGGACCTCGACAAGCTCAAGCAACGCGCGCATCCGCGGTCAGTCGCGAACGCCGTCCATGATCCGATACGTGCGGCGTTCGCTTGCAACAACAATTTCAAGACTGCGAAGGAGGCGTACGAGTACAGCATGAAGCTGGACGAAGACGCGCGAAAGTGCGCGGTTCCAGATGATCGCGCGAAGCTCCTCTTCAAGGCATCGGAAGCGTTCATGACGTTTGCGTTGTCGTTGATGGCCACGCAGCAGTAGGTGTGTGTGTGCGTGTGTGTGCGTGCGAGCGCGGCGCGTGCTGGTCAACCGACGCGTACGAAAAACACAACACAAGACACGACGAGGAATGTCGAGCGAGATCTCCGCCGCTCCTGCCGCTGCTGCTGCCGCCGTCCCGGTCGCGGACGCTGTTGCGTCCAATCCGCGCATCGTCCTGTTTTACACCAAAGCGAGCGTATTCTCCAACTTTTATCCGTGCAAGTTCTCGTACCACGGCGTGCTCATGTTGAGCTCGGAGCAAGCGTTCGTGTGGGAGAAGGCCAAGCACTTTTTGGACTCGCGCACGATGGACGACATCGTGGCGTCTAAAACGCCGTACACGGCGCGAACGCTCGGGCGCAAGGTCAAGCCGTTTGACGCGAAGGAGTGGGACGATGTGCGCGAGCAGTACATGGAGGACGTTTTGTTCGCAAAGTTCACGTCGAGCCACGTTCTTCGCGGCGCTCTGCTCGATACAGGCGACGCGCTGATCGCGGAAGCGAGCCCGGTCGACCGACAGTGGGGAATCGGACTGGCGGCCGCGGACCCGCGAGCGCAAGATCCGGCGCAGTGGCGCGGAAAGAATCTTCTCGGCAAGGCGCTCATGCGCGTGCGCGCGAAACTCGCGTACAAGAGCGAGGGGCAAGAGACGAAGCGCGCGAGGGTGGAGTGAGAAAGAATCGGCTCGGTCGCAACCACCACGACAGAACGTCACGCCTCTCTCGCCTCGTTGCGCTCGCTCACTGCTCGATGGTCTGCGACTCGTCGGGCGCAGGCACAGGCGCAGACGCAGGCGCGGGGGCAAAGTTGCCCTCGCTCACGGCCCGACGCGCCTGCATCGTCGCGAGTTCAAGCAATCGAATGGCGTCCTTGATGCGTTCCTCGTCCACATTTCGCAGCGCGCGCAACATGTTCAAAAACATGAGGTACTCCTTCTCGTGATCGGTCGCGCTCTGCATCAGCGAGATTTGCTCGCCCGTGAGCGGGTGGTGGTGCGACGCCGACATCGGTCCTGTCTGTGATTCAATTCGAGTGTGAGGCGAAAACACACGCGAATGCGCGTGTTGCGTCGCGCGCACGCGCGGTGTTTCCCGCGGTCGCTCCGCGGAGCGGTGCGTCGGGCGCGCGACTCGGCCGCCGTTGCCGCGGCTTTTGTACTTCTCACGTTTTGCGTCCCGGTCATTGGCGCGGCGAGCGGCATGTGCGCTGGCACAGTCGCGGACATGTGCACGGGCATCGTCGTCACGACTCTGTTGCTGGTGGTCGCGATGACGCTGCTCGCGGCGGTCAACGCCCACCGCGCCCTCGTCGTTGCGCGCCGAGGTGGAACGAACGTACGGACGTTGGCGTGGACGAGCAAAGCGTCTTGACTTCACACGTCACTCACTAGCAGAGGTACGCGTAGTTGTTGCTGCTCGGAACCTCGCGACGCGCGAGTCCGAGGTTCTTCATGTCCTCAAACGCCGCGTGCGCCAGCGCCTTCTGTCGAGCCTTCAACTCTTCGATTTGACGGCGCGTCTCGGCCATCTCCGCGCGCGTGTGCATCAGGCGCGAAGCGTCGGGGTTGCTCTCCACCGAGCGGTACACGTCGACCCACCGCTGACACACGCGCACATGCTCGACAGCCTTTGCGTGGCGCTCCTCGTCTTCCGCGCGCATGCGCGCACTGTACTGCGGGCGAGTGTGCACGTGTCCCGTCGAAAAGTCCACGTACTGCACGCCCTCGGGGCTGCCCCACTCGGATGGACGAACAGGGGCAGGTGCACGCAACAACTCGGTCTTGGCGGTGTCGAGACGGCGCTCAGCCTCGGCGAGCGTGCTCGGCGCATTGAAGATGTCGTTCGCCTGCTCCGTCGTCATCGACCACCACAAGGACGAGCTCATCGACGATTGTGTCCGCCGGAGTTGAGTTGTGATTGTCGGTTTACTCGTTCGGTGTTCCTGGTGTTGGGCGTTCGGGGCGGCGGACGCACGCCACAATCGCTTGTCGTCCTTGCGCCGTCACGTCGCGCGACCCAATACCGACCCACGTCGATCGGACAGGAATCGCGCCCGGCCACATCGGCGCTTTGCACCGCATCCAGAGTCCGTCGAGCCACACGAACCACGCGTTCACGTGCGCGCTCTGGTCGAACAGAAACAAGTTTGGGTGTTCGCACTGCTCGACGTACAGCTCGCACGCCCATCCCGTACCGCCGTCGACGCCGAGCGCGCCAGGAGTCGCCGGTGTCGAGCGAGTTCCGACAGCGTACACGGCGTGCGCGCCCGCCACGACGAGCGCATTGCGCGCGAGCAGGTCGTACGCGTACGACCCGGGCCGAGGGACCTTTTTGTTGACGCGCCGCGCCACGCGCGCGAGAACCGGCCGAACCGCGTCGAGCTCGGCGCGCGTCGCGACCTTGTGATTCGTTCGCCCTGCTGCTGGGTGTCCCTCGAACACGATTTGATGCACCGGGAACCCCTCGCGCGCGGCGCACTCGGCCCACTCGGAATCGGAGCCGTTCGCGCCGCCGCTGCGCATCAACGGACGAACCGGGTCGGCTCGAGGCGTTGTGGGTGGAGCGTCGTTCATCGCTCTGGTCTCGACGACGTTTCGGTGTGATTGTGATTATTCACGCGCGTTTGCAATCGGAATCGGGCGCGGCTGGACGCGTTGAATCCTCGCGCCAAATTCGCCGCCCGCGCGTGCGATGGCCACGGCGAGGCGCGTGTACACCGCCAGCATCACGTGCACGACGACGGCGTGCACCTGTTCGTTCTCGTCGCACGTGTTGTCGGTCTCGACCGCGTTCGCGGCTATTTTCGCCCAGTAAAAGAACGCGGCGACGCACACGACCTCGACGCAAATCTTCGTCGGCATGTTGACCGCGAGCGCGCCTGGAAGCTCCGCGCACATGTATCCGAACGAGTTGGACGTGAACAAGTCGGTGGCGACGACGAGGCAGTCCATCAGAATGTCGCCGTGCGCGCGCAGAGCGCAATTCAGAACGCCAGCGCCGTCGCTCGTGCTCTGCGAGTAGAGTGCAAAGAAACGCATCGGAAAGAGCGAGACGTACGCGATCAACACGCACAGCGCGGCCGCCGTGACGGTCTTGGAATCGACGAGGTTGCGCGTTTGGTGCGCGATGGACGCGCACGCCGCGCGCGGAACGAGCTTGTACTCGATGCTCGTCGCGTACGTGCACCGGCACAGCTCGCACTTGTTCGGGTTCACGCACTTGTCGCGCCACCTTTCGAGGCACGCGAGGTGTGCGTACTTGAACCGGCACGCGCAGATGCGCATGGGCTTGTCGCCCGAACCGTCCGGCTTGTCTTCGTAGCACACGAAACACACGGGAACGTCGACCGACATCGTCGTCGAATTGTGTTGTGTGTTGTGAGCGATC
>CAZOOK010000058.1:0-18867 GCA_964581385.1 uncultured Salinisphaerales bacterium | reverse complement strand
ACCAAATGTGGTACCAGGCGATGCATGGTTTGCGTACGCCCAGACCTGGCGCTGGGCGTTCTCAGTCCACCCTGGCCCGGAAGTCACGCGACACAATTGGTCGCCAGCGCCAGGTCTGGGCGTACGCAAACCATGCATCGCCTGGTCACTCATTTGGTAGGAGTGCTAATTGCTCTAATTGTGTAGATACACACTTTATAATAAAGATACATATAAATTCATATTTATATACGACATAAATATAAAATATACAAAATTAATATTTAAAATTTCCTAGAAAAAAAATTCAAAAAAAAAATATTTTCCACAAGGGGTCAGGTCCTATTTGAATTTAAATATTTCCCGCCAAAACTCACAGGTCGAGGTGTGAGAGGGTGTGAGGCTTATCGTCCAGCGTGGGCCCAGACCCCCTCCCCCCTTGCCCACCCGACGCGCGACACACACCATCTCGCCTCCCCCATTTCTCTTTCTCCCCCTCCCTCCTCGTCCCGGATCATGGCCAGCCCCCGTCCCGGTCCCGTCCACACGCGCAATCCCGCGAAGAAGCAGAGCGCGTGTCGCAACGAGATGCGCCGCCAGCAGCGCGCGCGCCAGCGTTACGAGCGCCACGCCCTGCGCGCGCACAGCGGCGTGTACATGGACCTCACGACCGACGAGACCGGAAACGACTTGTTTGACGAGCGAGTCTACGCCAAAACGTGCGCCGACCAGGTCGACGACATGGCCGACATGATGCTCGAGGACGACGTCAAGGCGCTCGGCGACATGTTCAGCACGGACCTTTTGCGCGCGTGGACCCCCTACGACCTCGAGCGGCTGAGCCACGAGCTCGGCATCAACACCACAAACGCCAAGGTCGTCGACGACGACTACGCGCGCCAGAACAACGACGTCAACGTCGACGTCGACACCCCCGTCGACCGCGAGGACCAGATTGCCGCGCAGGCGTGATGTGTGAGGAGAAGAGAGAGAGAGACGCGGGACGGGACGGTGCGCCGCTAAGAAACGACACGACACGACACGACTACCTCGACGCGATGAGCCGTTCGTGGTCGTCGGGGTGGATGCTTCCCTCGGTGAGCGGCCGGTGTTCGCGCTCGTCTTGCTCCGCGCTTGCGTCGGCGTCTTGATAGTTGATGCCCGTCGGCGCGGCAATGACCCCGAACGTAATCGTGACGCTGAACGGCTTGTCCATGTCGCGGCGGTGCGCGGGCTGAACGTGCACGGCGATGCGCGAGAGGTCCTTGTCCTCGTTGACCTTGCTGCGCGTGTACTGCCCTCCGTGAAAGTTCGAGAGCATGCTGTGAATCGCAAACGGATTCACGCGGTAGCACTCGGTGTCTCGGCCTTTGCTGTCGGGCACGAGGTACACGTTTCGGTCGGTGACCATTTTGGCGCTGAGGAGCTTGGCGGCCGGGCTCGTCGCGTCGACAAAGTACCGCATCGCGTTGACCACGACGAGCTCGTCGGTCGTCAACGAGCGAACGGTGCGCTCGTCGTTGAGCCACTTTGGGCGCTTGTAGAACATCATCTTGGTGTCGAGCGTCTTGGAGTACGCGCGCTCGAGCCCCGTGCGATCGGCGTCGAGGAATTCGAGGAACGCGTAGTACGCGTCGAGGAGCATGGCGTGCTGCGACGCAAACACAGGAAACGTGCGCCACTCCTTCATTTTGAACCGCTTGAGCGTGTCGCGCATGACCTCGGGGTTCTTGTCCTCGCACGGCTTGACGTCGTAGCGCGTGAGCTCGGCGATCGAGCACACAGGCAGCTGATGGTCGTCGTACTTTTCGAACTCGTCGTTGGGCTTGGCCGCGAGGACGTTCTCCTTCTCCGCGTCGCCGCCGCCTTTCACAAACACCGCGCAAAACATGTCGTTCGTCGACTGCAACATGATCGAGCGCTTGACGCTCTGCGGCGTCATTGACGGGTCGCTCGCAATGGCGCTCTCCGCGGCGTTGACGTGCGGCACCGTGAGCGTCTTGGTCTCTGTGATTTGCGCGCGCGGGTGGATCACCGTCGTGTACGTGGCCGCGCACGCCTCGGCGTTCTTGGCCTCGTCGACGACCCACCGCCCGCCCGCGCGAGTCAAGATCGACAAACGCTCCGTGTCGACCTTGCGTGTTTGCGTTTGCGCTTGTCCGTCCGCATTGGTGGCGACAGGTGGAACGTTCATCGCGACGAACTTGGTGGCCTGGTCGGACACTTGCGTCGCGCTCTTGTACCGGATGCGAAACGCCGGGTCGCCTGTTGTTTTCTCTGGTTTCGCGTCGTAGAGCATCGGGGCCCAAAGCGAGCGCACAGAGTCGCGCTTCTCGCCCGACTCGTCGCTCTGCTCGACGAAGTCGGTGACCGTCCCGACGGTCATGCCGAGCGCGAGGTCGGACGAGTTCGTGACGAGCAGCGCAAACGTCGCGACGATCGCCGCGTTCTTGTAGTCGAACGGGATGTGCGGCGAGTGCACGTTCGAGAGGTGCACGCGGTTGTCGTGGTCGACGCTCGGCTGACACTTGTACGCGTCACCGCCGCAGTCGAAGAACGCCTGCAGCCCGAACGCCGACCCGCCGTGCGGCGGCGAGCTCAGCGTCCAGAGCGGGTTGGTTTGCGTGAGAGTAAACGTCGCCGTGCACAAGTTCGCAAAGTGAATGCCGGGTCGGATCGCGTCGAGGTGGCCGAGCTTCGCGCGCAAGAACTTTGTCGCGTCGGGAATGCCGCACACGTAAATGTGACGCTCGGCGATCAAGTTTTCGAGGTGCAACTTGGTCTTTGTGCTCCTTTTGCGCACCGGGCGTGCGAGCGCGAGCGCGTGCGCGCTCGCTTGCGATTGCGCGTCCGTCTCGGACTCGTACTTTGGCTCGGACACAAGCGCGGGCGTTTGCGCGCGCGCGGCCGGCTTGGGTTTCGATTTCGGCTTCGATTTCGAAGGACGCGTCGATCGAAGATCTTGCACCGGCTCTGGCACTGGCACTGGTTCCACCGCCGCGCGCGTTTGTATTTGTGCGCGCGCGCGCGGTGCGGGCACGTACGGATCGTCGCCGTCTCCGTCTCCGTCGTCGTCTCCGTCTCCGCCGTCGGTGCCGTCCCACACCGAGCCCAGAACGCTTTTCACGTCGTCGACGTCGGACGCGAGCTCGCGCGCGTCCGACTCGTACTGCTCGGACAAACCAGTGCCGTTCGCGGCGCCGACGCCGTTTCCCGCGACGCTCAAGTCAATGTCGACGTCCGCGTCGGCGTCGGCGTACTCCATAAACGGCCCCAAATCGGACATGGCGCTGTGCTCTCCGTTTGACGAGCTCGCGCGTTACTTGCCGCCCGACGTGCGCGCGACGCTCGGCGTGCACGCAGACGCTCACGTGCCCGCACCCACACCAACCGCGCGCGTGCGTCGTTTCCTTGTGCTCGCGCGCAGCGCTGGCACTGGTGCGCTCGCGACAGCGACGACCGACGCGAGCGACGTCGCGGCGCGCGTGCTGCGCCAAACGTCGCACACGATGGCGAACCGTCCAAACACGCTGTGTGTGCGCGAATTTCTCGACGTGCGCCGCACGGCGTTTGTTCTCGTGTGTCTGTGCTTGTCTCAGCTGTGCGAGTTGCGAACGACGGGGCAAGGCTTCACGGCCGACATCCACGACGAGCTCGTCGTGAACGACAACACGCACGCGACGCGCGAGTTCGTCGACGCGTGGCTTCGATTCGAGATCGGAAAGGCCGAGTGGCCCGACGTCGCGCGCGGCGTTCTCGCGCACATGCTGTGGAAGACGAGCATCCTCATTTCGTCGCCAACCGAAGCGTGTTCGCGCTCTCGCGCGAGCGCGTTCTTCGACCTCGCGCGCGAGCACGAGCGATCGGCGCGCGCGGCGCGCCTCACGCCGCTCTTTGAGTACCCGAGCGCGCTCAAGATGGTGTGGGGCGCACAGCGGCACCGCCCGCTCGTTGCGCTCGTGCTTCTGTGCTCGCGCGCGTTTGGGGGCGTGCGCGTCGACCGATCGGTGTGTCCTGTCGCGCGCCCGCCCGACGTCACCACGCTCGTCAACGTTCACACCGTGCCGTTTCTGATCGCGATGCTCCCCGAGACGTCGGATGGGAGGTTCAAGTTCGAGCGCGTGTTTGCACGTCGCGTGTTTGACGACGAGCGCACGCCGTGTTTGCGCGCGGCGCTCACGTTTGCGGTGCTCGGCCACAAAGACTCGGACGCGTGGGTTCCTGTGTGGCGCGCGATGGGGTTCGACTCGTCGCGCGCCACGCGCGAACGTCTCGCGGTGTTCCGTGGCGTTCCGGGCGTCGCCGACGTCGAGGGGCTCGTTCGCGCGTTTGCGCACGACGCGATGGTCGCCGCTGTTTGATGTCCTCGTCTTCTCCCCCCTCACCTCACCTCACGCGTTCTCAACTGGATGCGCGGCGATCCAGGCATCGATGCGCGCGATGTTCTCCTGACACGTTCGGATCTTGGCCTCGTCTCTCTCGCGCTGCTGCAGAATGATCCGAAGCATCTCCGGGTTGTCCGGACTGAAGAACCAGCGCGCCAGGTGTCTGGGGAGCACAGGCTCGGATCGGCGGCGAGCGACGCGGCGACGAGATGGGTGCGGCATTGCAGTGTGATTCAACGCTGTTGCTCCTCTGCCTTTGCCTTGGCGGCACGTCCTGCACGCCCGTCGGTCGCAGCGCGCCCTGTCGCGTGCGCGAGGAGCTCGGCGCACAACGCAACGCCCGAGAGTTCGTGCGCCGCGACGTCGACGTGAACGCGCGCGTGCGGGAACTGCGCGGCTGCTGCTGCTGCGGCTCGTCGAGCGTCGTCGTGAGCTGGTTGAGCGTCCATGTTTTCGCGCGGGACGTTGAGCGACGCGCAGCGCAAGACGTTCGAGACCAACGCCGTGCGGTTGCGCGGCGAGATCAAGACTGCGTCGGACGACCTCGCCGCGCACGAGAAAAACGCGCGCCGCGCGTACAACACGCGCAACACGACGCTGTTGAACGAGTGTCGCCGCCAAGTCGAGCTCACGCGCGCCAAGCTCAAGCGTCACCAAGACGCGCTCGCTCAAATTGAGCGCACGCTCGACGTCGGCGCCGACATGGTCAACACCGGTCTCGTGCAAGACGCGCAAAAGGCCGAGCTGCGCATGCTCGAAGCAGACAAACGCAGAGATGCGCGGTCGGGCGGGCCGCACGGTGGGACGGCGGCCCAGCTGCGCACCGCGCGTCAAGAGAGAAAGGCGCGCGAGGCGTTGAATGGACACCTCGACGCCGCAGCCGTTGAGAAGGACGCGGCGTACGATGAGGCGCTCGAGCGGTCGTTTGGCGCGCCAGAGGGCGCAGGCGCGAGCGCGACGTCCGACGAGGCGTTCTTGCAGTCGATTGGAATCAGCACGACCACATCTGCAGCGGCGGCCGCCCCTGCCGCGGCCACGACTACGGTCGGTGCGAGCGCTGGTGCGAATGCGATGGCGCTCCCGGCCGTTCCGCGCAAGGCCAAACCAGCACCGCCTCCTGCTACGGCCGAGACCGAGGAGCTTTCTCAGCATTCACATGCTCCTGCTCCTCCGACGCGCGTTCGCGTAAAGCGCGGTTGAGCGCGGCGTCCATCTCGCGCTGAACGATGGCGTCGACGGCGTCGCGCTGGTCGGGCGTCACCCACACGCACGCCTTTCCGCAATCGGCTTCGTCCATGCACCTCCACGCGACGGTGACCGAACGCGCCACGAGCGTGGATGTCGACGAAGACGAGATTGTTTTCGCGCGTTTCGCGACGTCGAGCGCGTTGGGGAGCAGCGGGAGCTGCACGCGAAAGTACAAACGGTTCTTGCGGTGCGGCTCTCCGCGTCGAGCGCACGGGGCGCACAAACACTCGTCGGCGGAACCGTCGTCGAGACCGCAGCAGCACTTGCACGCGAGGACGACGTCGAACGGTTCGCGCGGGTTCTCGCGCTCGACGATGGCGGTTGGGAACCGCGCGGCGAGAAACTCTTCGGCGAGGGCGTTCTCGACGCGTGCAACAAACGACGCGTCCGCGTCGGCGACTGTCCCTCCCACACCGGCGTGTTCGTCGTCGCCGTCGTCGTCCGAATCGTCGTCGCGTTGCGCGCGCACCCTGTCTTTCGGCCCGACGCGCGACGCGTCGTACGGAAACGCAAACGTCGTTGCGGCGGGCGCGCCGGTGACGAGCGTGTCGACGAAAATCTCGCGGTCGAACGCATCGACGCGCGCGCCCTCGCGCAGAGGGACGAGACACCCTCCTCCTGTCGTGGCGCACGAGTACGCCGTGCGCAACGACCGGCGCGTGGCGCCGTACACGTTGAGGTCTACGAGCTTGCGCGCGCGGTCTGAGACGGCCGGGCGCGCGCACACGGCCTCGACGAACGCGCGCAACGCGAGGCCGTTCTCAAAGACGACGTCGGGAAACACGACGTGGCACGAGACCTTTTCGGCGCGACACGCGTCGAGCCAAACGACGCGCAACCTCTTGTCGGCGATTGCGCGCTCGGCGTCGTCGGCCGCGACCGCGCGCGTCTCGGCGACGAGCTCGCGCGCGCCGATGATGATGAGCTGCACGTCGGCGTCGAACTCGTCGCGCGAGTACGGTTCAAGGACAATCGGAGGAGGAGGAGGCGCTCCTTGTTTCTTTGGTTTCGGAGGAGGCGCGATGATCCAACGTTCGAGGTCGAAGAAGAGGCGCACGCGCTCGTCGCGGCGGTAGTACTCGTGCGCTCGTCGCTCTTCTGGCGCCATGAGCGCCATGCGCTCGGCAAAGAGCGCGACGGACGTCGCAGTGTACCGACGGCCGCGCGCTCCGGCCTTGACTTCTTCGCCAAAGACGTGCATGCGCGCGAGGCGCGTTCCGACGTTGGCCGCGCGCGCGTACGAGTCCGCGTCGCGGACCTGAGAGAACGACCGCATCGCTTCGTTGCGTTGTGACACGACACACCCGAATTCGATCGAGACTAGATGGATCGCAACGAGTTTGTCAAGACGTACGTTGAAATGCAGCGTGACCCAAAAATTGCTGAACCTGCTCCATGGATTCTCGACTGCGCGCTCATGTACGCGTGTATGCACAAAAAGCGAGGGCACATAAAAGATCTCGTCGTCGAGATCAGGTTTAGCCACATGTCGAAGTCGGTTCCAACGACAAACGACGACAATGTGATCGACTTTGACACGGACGTGGTCTTCACGGATGAATTGGCACGCGACATCATCGCGCTGGCGGTCGCGCGAGGGTTCTGTGCGGACCTCGACACCGATCGGCGTGTCGTGTGCGTCCGCACGACGCGCGTGACCCAAATCGTCGTTCGACCGGGGGTGTGTTTGGTCGAACGCGACGAGAAGCGCAAGAAGGTCGTGCTCGTCGTGCGCGACCGTCATCTCGAGCTCAGCCCCGACAACGCGCGTTTCGTCGATCGCGACCAGCGCTTCGAGCTCACCCGCGACGAAGCGCGTCTCATGACGGACGCGATTGCCAAACCGTTTGAGTGAGAGAGCGAGTGAAGCACAATACAATACCACGACTCGCCTTGTCTCGCCTCGTCCGCATCACAACACAACTCGACCTCGATCTCGAATCGAGACGACGATGAACCGCGACCAGTTTATCAAGGAGTACGCGAACATGCAGCTCGTGGCCGAGATGCGCCGCCCGACATCGTCGGTGGCACATTCGCTCGTGAACGAAGCGCTCGCACACGCATGTGCGAACCCGAAAACACACCAGTGCAGTGTCAAAAATCTCATCATTGAGATTGGGTTTGGAAAGACGCCGGCATTCCGAGACTCCAACACCATCGCCTGCGAGACAACGTTTCCTTACAGCGACGAACTCGCTAAACTCGTCATTAACGACGCCTGTGCGCGCGGGTTCTTCGCCGAGCTCAACGAGATTACAAACACGGTGCTCATCCAGATGCAAGGCGTGCCGATGACCAGCGTTCGCCCTGCGGTGTTCTTGATCGAGCGAGACGAGAGGCGCAAGAAGATCGCGCTCATCCTACGCAACGAGCGCATCGAGCTTACGCCGGACGAAGTGCGCGTCGTCAGGAGCACGATCGATGAATCGTTTGCGTAAGACGAACGAGTGTGCAACGCCTCGCCACACCGCAACACTGATGGATCAATTGGGTCCGCGTGTTGTGATTTGCGTTCGTGTTCGCAACATAACCGGGCAGCGCGAACAAGACAATGATTACGTCGCGTTCTGGGCTGGCGACGTCACCCGTGTGATCAAAAACCCCAACACCATGAGCCTCAAGGTCGTGACGCGCGTCCATGCTGAACCGATCCATCTCCAGTTTGAGCACCGTTTTGAGTGCGAGACGCGCAGGTTGTACAACAAGGCAGTGGATGCGTTGGAATTTGCCGTGCGCTGGTTGCCAGATCAACCGCCTGTCGCGCAGGAAGTGAAGATGATGTGAACCGACCGCTATGTGCGCTCGGCGTTTGGGCGTTCAAAATGCTCAGCGGAGGCGAGGCACTCGATGTGGCGTTGCTCGCGCGGCGCTCGAACGCCGCGTGCGCGCGAGACTTTTTCGCGGTCGACTACACCAACGACGCTGACCGGCCCACCGAAGGGTTGGGCGACATGATCGTCAAGGGCGCGACGCTCGCGTCGGCCGTCGCCGTCGCGATGTCGACGCTCGTCGCGTACTCGTACGTCCAAACCGAGGTCGAGCTCGATCTCGAGCTCAAAGACGCTCCGTCGTCGTCACCTCCGCCACCGCCTCGCTCGCTCACGCTCGACGACGTGCGCGCAGCCGTCGCGCGCGAGACCGAAGCTTGGTCGTCGCCGTTGCGTTCGGACGCGCGGCGCGTCGCCGTCGTGTGGTCGCGCCGCGCGCTCGCGGCCGCGCGCTCGGTTCTCGACGGCGCGCCAGACGCCACCGAGCCCGTCGACGAGTTCGGCGACGCCTTCGTCGTCGACGACGCCGTGTTCGAGCAGTGCCGCCGCAACGCCGCGGCCGCGCGCGACGCGTTGAGCCCAAACGACGCGCGCGCGTTCGCGTCGCGTGTCGATGTGCGCGCCGCGTTCGCCAATGCCGCGTGCGCCGCGCAAGATGCGGGCCACTACGCCAGGGCCATGTACGCCGCGCAGCGACGCGCGTTCGCGTCGAGCGCCGACGCCGGAATCGGCTCGGCCGACGTCGAGGCCGCTGACGTCGGCGAGGCGCAACGAGGAGGAGGCGTCCTCGCAAACGTCTCAATCACGCACGCCAACCTCGTCTTGCTGAGCGCGTTCGTCGACCAAAAAGGCGCCGACGTTTTGTCGCGCGCCGTCGTTCGATTCAACGAAACGAGCTCCGCGCTCGACCGGTGCGACGCTCTTCTCGCCGTCACCGAATCGGCGCAAACGATGTCGCGCCTCGGGATTGGCCTTGGCTCGTCCGCCGACCTCGTGTTCGACGAGGCCGAGGCCAACAAAGAAGTCGCGGCGTTTGACGCGGCCGTCGAGGTGCTCCGTCTCAAAGCCGCCGACCTCATTGCGCGCGTCCAACAAGGCCACGCCACCGAGTTCGCCGCCGAAGCTCTCGCGGCCGTCAATGCACCGACCACGTACGCCGTGCGGTTCAAGCACGTCGACGAGCTCTTGCGCGAGACGGACGAACTCATCGAGCGCGCGCGCGAGCTCGCGTTCGAGCTCGCCGACTCCGTCGTCGGGCGCGTCGACGCGGCTGTTGCGCCGCCCGGAAAAGAAAAGACGACTCTTGATGCCAAAAGGGCGCTCACGCGGCGCATGGTCGTTGACGGGGGCGCAAAGATCCAGCGCGTCGTCGACTCCGCGTTCGCGGTTTCGGCGTCGCTCGTGCGCTCGATCGTCGCCGTCGACTGCTTCGACGCGCAACTGCGCCGTCGGCGCTCTGGCCGGTCGGTGTCTCTCTCTGTGGCGTTCTCGCCGCCTCCGCCGCCGTCGTCGACTGTCGTGCAGACGCGCGTGTCGGCCGCGACGCTCGCGTGGGAGGGGTCGGACGACGTCGCGGCGTTCGTCGCGTCGCGGCGCTTGCTCCGCCTCGCGTCGTACGCGGCCACCGCGCGCTTGCGCGTTCCGGTGGCGATGCAAGCGAACTTGATGGCCGCAAACCACGTGCTGAACGTTCTGAACGCGGCGATCGGGCTCGACTCCGTCGCGACGGCGACGTTCTTGAGCGCGGCCGCGCGGTCGGGGGCGTCAGGCGACCGCCGCCTCGCGCTCACCGACGCCAACGTCGTCCCGACGGCGCTGCGCAACCTCGCGGTGTTTGCGCGCGCCAACGCGTTCACAGACGCCGAGTTTGAGCGCGTGCTTGGGTCGCTCAGGTTGCTCTACTTGTGGTCGATGACGAACGAGCGCGTGCTGGTGGCGGCAGCAGCGACGCCCGAGGCGGGGTCGTGGGCATCGACGGACGACCTCGCCGCCGTCGCGTTGCTGCACGACCGGCTCGCGCGCGAGGCCGAGGCCGCGGCCGACGCGCGCGCGGCACAGCCGCTCGCCGTGGCCAGTCGAGTCATGTCAACGACGATGTTCCAAGTTGCGAGCGTGAACGTGACAGTCGGCCAGGCGTCGCTCGGCGCGCTCGTTGTGTCGTCGGGGTTCTGGTTGCTGACGGCCGTGCACAACAGCCAGCGCGCCGCGAGCGCCGCGACGCTGTTCGCCGCGGCGGCCGAGCGAGTGTACGCGCTGACGAAGGAGTCGATGAGCGTCGAGAACGCGCGCGCGATTGCTGCGGCGCTCGGAATCAAGCTCAACGTCGAGTCTGGCGCAGGTGGGTTCGCCGTCGCGGCGTCGCTCGCGCGCTCGATGCTCGCGGGCGACGCAGGCTCGGCCGCGACGCTTCCGCTGAACTCGATCACGATCGCGCGCGTCGTGTTTCTTCTTTCGCGCGGAGACGTGCAAGAGGCGATCTCAATCATTCTGCGCATCGACGCGACGATGAACGCCGGGGCCGCGCTCACCGACCGCGTGGTGTACGCTCTCGCTGCGGCGATGTGGAACTCGCGCGCGCTCGGCCAGCTCACGATTGGGCAGCGCGCGGAGATTCTCGAACGCATGAGCCTCGCGTCGCCGAGCACGTTGTACGGCACGACGGTGACGGCGACGGGCGGCGGCGGCGTCGCGCTCGCTCGGCGCGAGATGTGGGTGCGCCGCACGATGAACCTCGTGCGCGCGTTCTCGTGGACGATGTTTTCGACGTTCAACGCGCTCGACGAGTTGCACCACCGCTGGAACGCGCCCGTCGCGCGGTTGTTGCAGCGCCGCGCGCTTGCGCTCGTGACGTCGGCCGAGGCGAGGGCGCTGTACGCGCGCGCGGACGTCAAGGAGCACATCATCGTGAACGCGGGCGACCCGCCGAGCGCGAACGCCGAGCGGTGGAAGTGGAAGAGCGCGTGGATCGACGACGAGCCTTTGTTCGTCGCATTCGCAAACGGAACGGTTCAGTTTCGAGCAAGCGCGAGAACGTACGGCGCGAACGAGGCTGTGCTGCAGAGGCCGCGCCCGACGTTTGAGCAGGTCGAGGAGCACATCGCGTACATCCAAACGACGCTCGCGCACAACTTGGGCGTGTTCTCTGGCGTCGACGTGCAGCGCTTTCTTGTTCTCGAGTCTGTTGATCGGTTCTGGCGCGCGCATTTCAACAGCGTGTTTGTGTTCAAAACACTCCACGACGCTGAGCGCGACGCGGTCGGCATCGACGTCGGCGTCGTCGTCGGCCACGCGCTCGTGTACGCGACCGAGTACGCCCTCGGCCACGTTCGCGTCGACGTGCCCATGCCCATGCCGACGCCACCGGCACAATCACAGCCACCACCAGCCCTGCTGCCTATTCCTCCGACTCCAGCTCCGCCTCCGTCTCGGCCTCGCGTGCGCAGCGGTCCGCAACCGCCTCCTCCGCCTTTTCGGGTTCCACGCGTGCTCACGGTCAAGCCCGCCGACGAGAGCGGGAGCGAGACGGAGGACCAAACCGAGGCGCGTATTCGAGTGCAGAGCGCGGCGGTCGTCGACGCCGTCGTCGCGAACGCTGTGCGCGCGCGTGCGCAGAGCACGACGTTTGAGACGTACGCCGAGTTCGAGCGCGTGTACGTTGCGAGCGGCGTGGGGTCGCGCGAGCGCATCGCGCGGCTCGACAAACTCGCGCGCACGCAGTTTGACATGCGCGCGGTTGCGTAAAGGCACACACCTCAACTCAACTCGCGTCGTGTCGTGTCAGTCATGCCGCGCGCCGCGAAACGATCAACGCGCGCACAGGCGGCGAAGCAGAGCGAGAAAGAGCGAGAGTGCGCTCCGAGCGACGAGCCGTGCACGCTCGACGATGTGAAGCGCTGGCGCGCCGAGTCGCTCGAGCCTTGGTTCAAAAGGGCAATCAAGAACGACGACGTCTCTGCCGTGCGCGCATGGTTGTTGCGCGAAAACGGCCGGCGTGAGACTCTGAGCAAGTTTGCGGCCGCGTTCTTCATTCCGGGCGGTGCATTCGCCGACGAGTTGTGCGTCGCGGGGAGCCAGATGCGCGCCTACTCGGACCGACTCAACGAGCGAGTCGCAGTCGAGCATTTTCACTTGCACAACAACAGCGAACTCATGGACTCGGTGTACGCGGCTGCAAAGAGGATGTTTCCGAACTCCGACGCGATGTTTCTGCACCACGCGACGCATTTGAGGGTGGCGCTGCTTTTGTTCGAGTTGGAGAAGGACGATTTCGGAGGCAGGGTGCGACGATACGTGCGCGACATGCTGCGCGTGTTCATTCTGTGGCTCGAAGAGCAGCCCGTTGTGAGGGAGACGCCGGCCATTCAAATCGTCGCGCCGTGGGTTGATGCGGATTGCGTCCAATGGTCGATTTCGTTGAAGGAATGACTCGACTTACCACCCCGACGACTGCGAGAACGCAAACGATTGAGCGGCGAGCGCGCGGTTCTCTGCTTCGCGCTGTGCCCTGACGAGCGTGCTGAAGAACAAATTCGGAGTCGAGCGCCACCTTGCGGCGTGCAGCGCGCGAATGAGCTCGGGGTCGAGGCTGTGCATGATCGACATGTTGAGCGCGTTGATTTCGTGGCGCGTTTGGCCGCGCATCGCGAGCCGACGCGAAAAGAACGCCGTCGCCGCGATGCGCACCCACGCCGTTCGCACAGCCTCGTTCTCGAGCGCCTCGTCCTCTGTCGGGCGGCGCAGATCGCACCGGTCGACCACGTGCGCCTGCCACACCGCCGTCATCGCCGAGGCCACCTTGCTGCAAAACGTCAACAGAAACGTCCACGGAGTCGGCGGCATCGCCGGAGCGCGTCGCTCGTGCTCCGTCCGCACCAGCGCCCGTGCCGCCTCGCTTCCGTCGCTCTCACTCTCGCTTTCGCTCTCGCTTTCGCTGCCGCTCTCGCTCGCGCTCTTGGTATGTCCGTGCCGATTCCGATGCCTGTGCCTGCGTCGATTCCGGCGCCGGCGCCGGCGCCTAGCGTCGTCGTCTGAATCCGAGCCTGAGCCTGATTCAGACGCCGCGTTCGAGTTTTGCGCCGCCGTGCGCAAGAACGCGACGCCAAACGTGTTTGATTGGACTGGAGGTTCGGTCGACGAGCGCAAATCGTGCGCGTCGCTCGTGCAGTCGATGAGTGCCTGGAGGAGCTCGCGGTTCGAGTCGTAAAAGAACGAGCTGTTCGCGTACCCCGCGACCGACGCAAACAAGTCGACCGTCCGCGATACGACGTGAGCGCGCAGCCCCGACCTTCGAATGGCCTCGCGGTACGCCGCGCGCGCGTCGTGCGTCGGCGTCGGGTGCGCGAGCGGTCCGCGCGTGTCGGTGTTGCGTCGCTTCGCTTGGCGCTGGCGCTCGCGCCGCTGCGACGCGTCGCGGTCGCGCAGTAGCTCGTCGAACTCGCGCCGTTGTTCGGCCGGAAGCGACCCCACCACCGCCAAGTTGCGCAGACGAACCGTGTCAGGATCGTCGCCCGCGCGCACGTCGATGCTCGGCGGCGGTTGCGCGCTCGCGACCGGAACGGGGATGAACCGAGGCCCGGCTCCCATCGCGCGAGCGCGTGGGCGCGGGCGCGCGCGCGGAGGCGGACGTTGACTCGGGCTCGACGCGACGCTCGACGGCGTGCTCGGCTGCCTCTCTCGCGTTCGAGACGGCGGCGGCGTGGCCGACGGAGAGTACGGCGGCGTCGCCGATCCGCTGCCCGCCGCGCTCGCCATGTTTTAGATGTGCGCGCACGCGCGCTCGTACGACCACACCTCACAACGATGTTGCGGCGGCGGCGTCGCAAACGAGCAGTTCGGTCGCTCGACACACCGGCGGGGCGCGCAACACAATGTCGAGCGCCGCGCGCGTGCACCCAACGACGACTTGTTTCTTCGCGCGCGACACGAGCGTGTACATGAGCCGTCGCGCCGCGCGCACGAAAGCCGCGCTGTCGAGCAGCCCAATCACGACGTCGGCCTCGTTTCCTTGCGCCGAGTGGACCGTGCTCGCGTACGCGCCGAGCTCGAACACAGACGCAAACGACCCGTCGCCTTTCATGCGGTCCGTCCACGTCGCGCGCTGCCCGCGATCGTCGACGACGTTGTACACGACGCGCGGCTCGCCGCCGCCGACGCGCACGACCCCGATGGCCCCGTTCGTCACGATGCGCCGCTTCGGGCCTCGTCGTTTTCGTTTTCCGCCACCGTCGTCCTTGATCGCGTCCTCGTGCAAGTTGCGCACGCACCGCACGAGATCGCCGATTTTAATGTCGGGGTAGCGCGCGCGGTTGAGGAACGCGTCGCCGCCGAACCCCATGCGCCGCTCTTGTACGGCCAAATTGAGCGTGCGCCGCGTCTCGACCGAGAAACACAACACGCGCATCGCGAGAGTCGGAATTTCCTCTTTTGCGCTCGCACTCGCATTCGCGTCTTCGCCGACGCGTCCGCCGAGCGCGTCAATCTCAAGCGCGTCGTACGCCTTTTGCACGAACTCGACCGCGGCGTCGCGCGTTGCGAAGCGGTCGTCGACAACAATAAAAAACGCGCCGTCGTCGTCGCCGCTCGCCGGAACCAAATCTTGAAGCCGGATGTCGCGCGGTTGGCGCAGCGCAGCGAGCGCGCGCGTGATGCTCGCCGTGCCCTCGCCTTGGCGGAACACGCGCGTGAGCTTGATCACGCGCATGCCCGGAATGAGGTCGGACGCGCGCAACAGCGCTGGGAGGACTGGAGGCGCGCACACGGGCTCGAGCTGGTCGCAGTCGCCCACCAAGATGAACCGCGACGCCAACGTCGCGTCTTCGTCGTTGCCGAGCTCACGCTCAACGTCCGATTCGTCGTCGTTATGACACGGTCCGACGGCCATGGCGTCCATGACGGCGTCGAGCATCACGAGCGAGACCATCGACGCCTCGTCAATCACAATCGCTGAGCGGCGCTTGCGCGCGCGTCGCACGAGAGCCGCGTCCGACAAGAACATCGCGACGGTGGTGGTGCGCACGAGCGCGCCGAGCGCCGACTGCATGACGTTGGCCGCCTCGCCAGTCGGCGCGAGCGCGACGACGTCGAGCTTGTGCCGCGTTTGGAGGCGCTCGACGACGTCGCGCAGCACGCGCGTCTTTCCAGTCCCGGGGCCGCCAGTCACGATGAGAAATTTCGTGGCCGCGTCGTCGACGGCCAGCACCGCCTCGCGCTGCAACGGATCGAGGTCGTCCATGTCCGTTTTCGTGTGTGTCTTGCGCGAGACGCGAACCGTTTCAAATCAAATCAAAGCACGGCGTTGTCGAGCACCATTTTGACGACGCTCTGCATTCGTTTGATCACGTCGGCGATCGCGCCGTTGATTTCGTTCACCTCGCGAACCGCGTTGTGCACGCGGCTCTTGACGTGCTTGCGTGCGCGAACGAGCGCGACGAGCGTCTCGCCCATCACGCTGAGCGTGTTGAACGTCGTGGTCGTTCGGTCGAGCGTCTTGCGCACCATCTCGACGCGGCAAAACGAACGCGCGACGTCTTGCTCAAAAAACACGTCCTTTGTGTCGGCGCGCGCGGACGGCTCGCCAAAGAGCTGGCGGCAATTATGAGCGACGAACTCCTCTGTGAACAACACGCGGTCGGCCACCTCGGTGTTCGCCAACACCTTGACAAACACGAGGAACAGCTTGAAGCGCGTGTTGTTCTCCATCGCAAGAACGTCGTCAGTCGCGAACGAGCGCGACACGGCCGCGCCGCCCGCGTCGGTCGCCTCGGCCTTGAGCACGCGCAAAAACAGCGGCGAGAGGTCGGCGTCGCACTCGACGCGCACGACGTACTCCATCGACTCGGACCCAAAGTTTTTAGGCTGAACAGAAACAAAGACGTGTTCGCGGAACCATTCTGGAAACGTCGTCACAACGTCGAGCGTGTTCTGGACGTGCCGCGCCTCGACAGCAAGGTTTCTTCGTTTTTGGTCCACCACCTCGGATTCGACGCTCATTCGGGGCACGCGCTGTGTGTTGCGTTGTGTCACACCCCATTGACAGGACAATCGCAATGGGCAACAACATGATCGGTCCAGCGGTCGGCATGGAGGCGCGCAAGTTACGGCGCGAAATGGACAAGGTCAAGATGGCCACGGGCACGGTTGCTGACTCGGCGGAGTTCATTCGCAACGCGGGCGTGTTCTACGCGCTGAGTTGGGTCAAAGAGGGTGACGACAAATGCGACGTTGTTGCACCCATCGCAAACATGTGGGCGTTGCGCATGCGCGTGCGCAACATTGGAATGATGCTTCCGCCTGGAAGCGTGCGCACGACAAAGAACTTTGACGATTGGTGTTGCGCTGTGGACATCACTATGCGTGGTTTCAGAGGCGAAGAACAACCGAACCGAGACGACGTTCTCGTCGCGCTCACACCGCTGTGGGAACAAGCAAAAGAAGTGTTGAACGACGTGTCGTGAAGTGTGTACTCAGCTCACACTCGAATTCGCACTCGATCGCCTTGAGCCGATGACGACGTTCGAGACCGCGCTGCGCGAGTGTGTCGCCGTGAATGGGCCGCTCGGTACTCCGGGTGGTGCGCGCAGTGTTGAGATGTCGCTTGCGTACAACCCGATCGTGTACGGAAGCGACGAGCAGCTCGACCTCGCCATGGCCGAGAAGATCGCGCGCGACGTGTTCGGTCCTGCGTTTCAGCGCATCGAGCGCTCCTGGGACGGTGTCGGCTTCATCGTGTGGCACCTTTGCGAGCTCGGCCCTTCTGCTTCTTTGTAGGTGCCGCATGTGTGTGTGTGTGTGTGGTTGGGCGAATCACAGCCAACCCGAGACGAACGTGTTGCGAGACGCGTCGTAATGCGATGGGTTCAAGGCACATCAGAGCGCGGGCCGTACTCAAACCCGTCGCGTCCTGTTGTGTACAGCGGAAACACGCCGAGCATCACGTTGAACATGCCAGCGAGTTGCATCGTGGCTTGTGCGATGAACAGAGCGCCGTCGAGGAGCAACATGTGCCGCGGCAAATCGCACGACAAATGGTTGATCGCGCACATCGCAGGCACGCTTGACCACATGAGGACAGATCGGATTGCTTGTGCAAATAGGCCGACGAAGATGAGCTGCAACCCGAGTCCGAGGCGCACGCGTGGGGAGAGACGGCAACACATGGTTTGACGTGTGGTTCTGAGTCAGGTGAGTGGAGAGAGCGAGCAACGTACCGGCGAGAGAGAGAGAGAGCGAGCGAGCGAGAGAGAGAACAACAACGTACGTTGATGCCCGAGGTGAGGGCGAGGATGGTGCGTTCGTCGGTGCGCGACTTCTTGATGGTGAACTTGAGCGTCGACTGCGCAAACGTCGGGAACTCGCGCGACATCTTCGCTTCGTGGAAGTAGTCGGCTACTTGCTTCACGAACAGCTCGGCCTGCTTGAGCGTCGGCGCGACGACGACGATCTTCATGTTCGGGATCGCCGCAAGCAACGCCAGCGCGAGCTGACAGTTGCTCGTCGTCTTTCCTGCGCGGCGCGGCATCGTCACGACGAGCCACGGCGCGAGGTCGTTCGCGCCCCACCTGTTCTTCTTCATGATCGCCAGCCGGTTCGTGTCGAACGCCTTGCCGTAAATGGACGGGGCGCACGTCGCGATGGCCATGTTCTGGATCTTCGCCTGCGTCGGCGTGCGCGACATGCCCATGCACTCGTCGAGACGCTTGAAGATCGCGTGGATTTTCACGATGTTGTCGTGGCCCTGCTCGAGCGCCGAGCGCGTCGTCGTGCGCACGACGCGCTCCCACGGCTCCTTCAACAGCTCGGCGCGGTCGGCGCGTTTCTTCGCCAGGTCGGCCTCAACCTCAGCAAGAGCGTTGCACCACGTGTCGGCGTACACGTCGTTGTCGCGCTCGGAGTTGAGCGTCGTCGCGGACGCAGCGCCCTTGGACGACGCGGACTTGGTCGCGACGCCGAACTTGAACATCGCGCGCTCTTGCGCACCGCGGTCGAGCTTCTTCGGCGGCGGAATCGGCGCGTCGTCGAGAGGGCGCTTGGCGCTCGCGTTCTCTCGCGCGCGTTTCCGCTCGTCGTTGGCCTTGACGCCCCATTTGAACGCAAACGGAACCACGTCGTTGGTACGAATCGCGCGCGAGGTGTTGTCGGTCGTCGTGGTCGGACGGGCGCGCTTGACGCCGCGCTCGGGCACGCCGACGTCGTCGGCGCTCATCATTCGCGCACGCGCACGCGCGCTCGCACAGAAGCAAACGACGCGCTCAAGCAGTTTGTCGTCGCGCGCACACCGGCGTCAGTCCGCCCTTGCGCGGCGCCGCCGGCGCTGACGCTGACGCACACACTCGCGTTTTCAGTCCACCACCGCGGAACCGTGGAACGTTCCGCGGTTCCACGGTGGTGGACTGAGAACCCGCGCGCACACCGACCAAACCTGCGACCAGGCGATGCATGGTTTGCGTACGCCCAGACCTGGCGCTGGCGACCAATTGTGTCGCGTG
>CAZOOK010000057.1:0-20278 GCA_964581385.1 uncultured Salinisphaerales bacterium | reverse complement strand
AGTTTTACGTGATCAAACCACCGATTTCCTGGTCAGCTTTGCATGAGAATTCACAATCAAACCCGCCGCGCCGTTGAATCTCCGTCAAAATGACAGCAATTTCGCCGTCTGAGCTAACATCCGCAACTGGCATCGAGCTAAACAATTTAGTTGGGAAAAATGCACTGCCTCTCCAAACTGGCGATGCTTTATGTGTTCCGATTGATATTTCATTGACTAAAACCCATAGCGGCGGCGAAATCGAATAGTGTTTGGGAGCCGATCCAAATTCGTTCGTATAAGCCCATCGCAAGAGATTCTGCCTACTTGGCCGGTGATGCTTTTTAAAGAATAAAGTATCAGTTTGCCAGATAAGACTTGCGTCGTTGGGGGTATAAATGCGCCAAAGTTTCGCTTGTTCTAGCGTTGGGACAAATGCGCTGAGTTCTTGTTGATTCATGTTCTTAAATTCCCGTCGTGTTGCTGCGCGATTCTGCTACGCGTGCGGCGAGGAAGTTTTGAACGTCCGATTCCAGCCAGCCGACGGTTTGAGGTCCTAGTCGTATCTGCGGCGGAAAAGTTCCGGCTTTGATGCCGGCATAGATGGCAGAACGCGACAAGCCAGTGCGTGCTTGCACGTCCGGGCGGCGAAGAATCGTTATGGTCGTAAGAATTTGTGTGGCCATATTAGGCTCCGTTTGGATGTCTAAATATGTACGCTACACAATTCCTACTTTATTAAGAACAAGGGCTAATTAAGGCGATTATCCAAAAGCTGAGAGGTGTACCCGCGTCGTGCAAATCCCAAAGTAACAGGCCGGGCTAGCTAGATACTGATGGCGCCTATCGCTTCTCCGTTCTCGCCGGAACGATCTTCGAGAATACAAAAAAAGCCATTCGCGAATGGTCCCACGTCATGCAATTGAATGGCAGCAGACTCGGCGAGAGCAATGAACATCGTCAGTTGGTTTTCAGATACTTTGCAATTTCGAGCACAACAACGTCAGCTTTTGGCTTTAAGAAATTGAATGCTTCTGCATAGTCATTATTTATGATCCCGTAATATGGCCCACCGTAATCTTGGCTTTTAATAAAGAAATCGTCCCCTTCATTCATTCGCTTATTTAATACGCGGATCATCAATTCAAAATTCTGATCAACAATTTTCTTGTATTCCGCCAAGGGAGTTTTTATCGATTCTGGAATCAAAGGAGAGTTTATATATCCGATAATCTCATTTTGGGAATCTTGATATTTCTTTGTTGTAACCAGAAATAGCACATCATGAGGTCCCTCATCAATGTGTGGACCGGTAGGAGTGAAATGATATTTTCCCTCCATAGCTAGCATGATGAAACTACCATCACCTTCTGTATAGAAATTATATTTGAACGTTTCTAATCGCCCTTCATTTCTCAGTCTTATTCTTATATTTTGTACAGATATATTTTTACTCAGAATGTTCCAGAAGTCGAAATCTTTTCTCAATGAGTCCTCATCCTTTCCAATAAAGTCACTTAACTGTTTTATTTTCGCGAATTGAACTTGAAAGACTTGCGGATTAGGTTCCTTTAGTGCTGTTGATGCCGGCGCGTCCGCGGGGATTTTACTTATTTGTCCTACTTCTGATTGCTTCTCCTTGCCATAGTTCCACCAGATAGCAAAAGAAATAAACGCTAACGCGCTAATAACCATGCCGATGATGGGGATCATCATTGACCTCCGATGAATAGCAGATTGCTCAGAAAGAAATTCGTAATCGAAAACGGCTACGCCAATTCCCATCATGAAACTTATAACCGCGCCAATATAATGCTCGTCCCAGGCCCTTTCGATAGCAACCATAACGCAGACAAAGACAATCGTATTCAGCATCCCTCTCAATACGCTTTTGCGAGTCTCAGGATGAGGATGATCAGCCATGAGAATGACTCTTATTGAGGCTGTTAAAGGTCCTCACGGATAGAGTATATATCTGGCAATCACTTTCTAAAATCCATACAACCTCCTTGCTATTATTAACTTGGGTCCATTTCATTATAGGTATCACAAGATGTGAAATTAATAAGATCGCGCTTGAGATACATGCAGAAATTAGTGAAATGATGGAAGGAAAAAATATCGTCGTAAGTTATTCTGCCAAACACATATACGATAAATCTACCACTGACAATATCGTCAAGATCTTCTTTGCTGAGCAGCCCTGCACCTTGGTTGGAATTGATGCTTTCTACAGGCAACGTTGTTGCATACATTACGTTGCCCGGCAGGAATGTCGAAAGACTATTCTGAGTGGTGCTATCTATTCGGTATTTGGGATCGAGAATTTGAATTCCAGCCTTAAGGACTTTTATAGAAACGAGATTTTTGAAATTAAGCGCCGGCGTTTGCCCCGCATTTGTGAGTACAACCGTAGCTTTGAGTGTGCTCCCAATCTTTATTGGGTCGGGGGGCAGGACAGTTTTAATCCCTGCCCAAGCTCGAAGTTGCTTGCTTTCGACATCTTTGCTTGTTATCAACATACAAGTTGTGACGACTGTATAGATGCCAACAAAGATCAAGGTGATAAAACTTATCCAATGTTCTGGCTTTTTCCAATAAACCTTCTCTGACTTGTTAGTGGATGGATGATTTTGTGCGCGTGGGAGGACAAGAACGGATGGGCATTCTTGATGTGTCTTGCTGGCATCAGGATCAACTACTTTTGCGTCTGGATTATTCTTGCCTATATTCCGTCCTTTATGGCTTGACTTTCTCCTTCCATTCCCCATGTGTCCCTCCGTATCATTTATTAGTAAGTTCGCCTCTGTTATCGTGGCTTCGTTCGTTCAAGCGGAAAACGAATTTGCCAGCACAATGCCGCATGTTCTTTAGGCAAAACTATCGTGAACTTTCTTCGCATTTCTGTATGTATTTAGACAGTTCCTTGAAGTGCTAGGAGAAACATCGAAATGCTTTGCTCCTTTCGCAATCGCTTGTGTTTCGTTGATAGACGCGCTGATTAAATCGTAAACGAACTTGCCAATTTTAAACCAATCTTTGGGCCGTCTATTTAAGGTTTTTAGTTTCAATTCCTGTCCAAGCATCGACAAGCGGTTTTTTTCAGGCTTGGCGACAGCGGTTTCAAAAGCATCCGCTAGAAAATTGGCGGCCGGCTCGCCGAGCGGTTCTTTATTTCTTAACCGCCGTGCAATGATTCTAAGTATCTCGGCAGCTCCTTCCGCGTCATATTCGGCACGACGCCGCGCCTCGAAAAACTCCGGATCGAAAGGTTCTTTCAGTCGGACCATTTGCCGTTTAGTCGTGCCAAATTTTTGGAATGATTATTTGCTATGCAGCGCGAATTGGAACAACGTTCCAACTATTGTGAGCGAGGCCATATAGATAGTTAGCCCACGTCTGCATCATTTTTCGGCGCTGATTCAGATATTGAGCCTTGTTATATACCGCCCTTATCTCGTTGTCGTCACCATGTGCAAGCTGCCGTTCTATCCAGTCGCGATTAAAGCCCTGTTCGTTTAATGCGGTACTTATTAAATGTCGAAAGCCGTGTCCCGTTTGCTTGCCCTTATATCCCAGGCGGTAAAAGGCTTGGTTAACAGTGTTTTCGCTCATCGGCATTCGTATATTGTCGCGGCATGGAAATAACAGCGGCCCACGCCCGGTAATTGCATGAAGCGCGCGGAGAATCATAACGGCCTGTGCGGGTAGCGGTACAACGTGCGCGCGGCGCATCTTCATCCGACTTGCTGGAATGCACCATTCTGCTTTATCAAGATCAAATTCGGCCCATGGAGCTTTGCGCAGTTCGCCGGGCCGCACGCCGGTAAATAGCAATAGTTGAATTGCGTAGATAGTTGTCACTTTACCTTCGTACTTTTCTAGCGCTTGCAGAAATTCCGGTAATTCACTTAGCGACAAGTGTGCGTGGTGTTTTGTATCTGGGGCGCGTGCCGCAATTACATCAAGATCAGTGGCTACGTTCGATTCCAAAACGCCCTTGGCGAGTGAGTAGCGGAAAATCTGATTGAGCCATCCGCGCGCTTTCTTGGCTACGTTGAACGCTTCGCGCTTTTCGAGGCGTCGCAGTACTTCGACTAGTTCAGGGCGCGTGATTTCTGCGATTGGGCGACTTCCCAGCATTGGCAAAAGGTCTTTATCCAAGTAAAGCCGCGTTTTGTACGCGGTCGCGTCAGACCAACCGGGGCGCTTAATGGCATACCACTCGTTTGCCAATGCAGTGAAGCTGTTGTTTCTACGATGCAGTGTTTCGAGCTTGCTGGTTTGACGGGTTTCGCTAGGGTCCTTGCCGGCGCGCAACGCGGCTCGCGCTTCGTCTCTGGCTTGGCGGGCCGCGCTCAGCGAAATATTCGGGTAGGCCCCAAGCGAAAGCATCTTTGCTTTGCCGGCAAAGCGATAGCGATAGCGCCAGTACCGCCCGCCATTCGGGCGAATTTCAATGCACAGGCCGTTGGCGTCGGCGATGCGGTATAGATTCCCTTCGCGCTTAAGGCTGCGCAATTTGGCATCTGTTAAACCGGGCATGTGAGTAACTAGCTTCGCTGAAGCCAACCTGTTGGCTGTTACTCACCATCCTACTCACATATCCTGCTGGCTTCAATCGGAAGGGTCGGGAAGCCGATGGACGGGAAAGCCTTTATTTAACTTGATTTCAGTTAATGCGCTGGAATGTTTTGGAAAGACTTGGAAGTATAAATGGTGCCTAGGGAGAGACTCGAACTCTCACGGGGGTTGGCCCCGGCGGATTTTGAGTCCGCTGCGTCTACCGATTCCGCCACCCAGGCATGGGCTGCATTGCGCGAGCGGGCATTTTAAACGAAGCCGAGGTTCGGGTAGCGTTTTTTGTCGAACAGGGTTTGCGGCAGGTTCCACCAGCCGTTGAGAACGGTGTTGTAGACGCTGCGGAAATCGTGCTGCGTGCGCAGATCGCCGTCGTCGAGATCGGTCAGGGAGGGCGCTGCGCCGATGAGGCCGCCCTTGATGGCGCCGCCGGCGACGAAGACCGGCGCAGCGGTGCCGTGGTCGGTGCCGTTGCTGGCGTTTTCGGCGACGCGGCGGCCGAATTCCGAGTAAGTAAACATCAGGACGCGGTTCCAAGCGCCGGCGCGCTGCATCGCGGTCTGGAACGCGATGAGCCCGGTTGCGAACTCGCCGAGCAAGCGGTCCTGCTGGTTGCGCTGCTGCGCGTGCGTATCGAAGCTGCCGAGCGCGACCTTGATCACCGGCGTGGCGTGATTCATGAGGATCAGGCGCGCCGCCTGTTCCAGCGAGTGCCCGAATGGCGTACGCGGGAAATCGGCCTGCGGTGCGGGCGCATCTTCGGCTGCGGTCATCAGCTTTTGCGCGGCGGCATGTACTTCACTTTGCACGTCGAGCACGTGCGCGAGCGCGCGATTGGGGGTGCTGACGGCGATGTCGCGCAGCTTCTCGCCTTTCTTCGCGAAGTTATCGACGTCCTCGACGACGAGCGTGCGCATGTAATTGCCCATCACGGGCTGCGGGTTGCGACCGATGACGACGGCGTCGGCGGTGAAGTCCTGCGTGACCCCGCTGTGCGGCAGCGCGCGTGCGAGCCAGCCGGAGTCCAGGTACTCGTCGGCGTCGGAGCCGGTGTCCCAGATCTCGATCGAGCGGAAGTGCGAGCGATTCGGCTGCGGATAGCCAACCGCCTGCACGATACCGAGCTGTTTCGCGTTCCACAGCGGCAGCAGCGGGGCGAGCGCGGAATGCAGGCCGACGCGCTCGTCGAGCTGGACGATTTGGTCGCGCGCAACGGCGATGTTCGGACGCAACGCGTGGTAGCGCGCATCCGCGTACGGGATCACCGTGTTGAGGCCGTCGTTGCCGCCGTTGAATTCGATGAGCACAAGATAACGTTGCGGCGCGGACGGTTCGGAGAATGCAAGACTCGTCCGCAAGGCGAATGGAGTCGCGGCGCAGAATTTGAGAAAGTCGCGGCGCTGCATGGGCATGGCGGTCTCCTACTTCACCTCGTAAGCCGGATCGAGCAGCAGCGCGCGCAGCCAGGTCGCGGCGTCTGCATCGGGCTTGGACGGCATGACCGGCGGGATTGCGAGCAGCACCATCTGCGCCTGTGGCAGCGTGTGCGACTGCGAGAACGCGCCGAGGTAGTGCTCCATTTCGAGCGCAGCGGCGGCGCGCAAAATCATGGCGCGAATCTTTTTCTTGTTCTGTACGAGCGGATCGCTGTCGGGTTTATTTACGGTCGGCTGCATCATCGGCTTCTCCGGCGCGTCGCCGCCGAGATTGTTGAAGCCGCGGCTCAGCGCTTGCAGAAATTGTTCGCGCTGTACCAGCGTTTGTGAATTGATCCAGCTTTCGCCGCCGGGCCAGCCCTTGACGTTCGGGGGATTGAAAAGTGCCTGCCCGAGCCGCGCGCTGACCAGCGCCGGGAAGCGGCCGTCGTCGAGCGTGACGCCGAAGCTGCGCAGCGTGCCTGCGACGAGATCAATCGGCGACTTGGTCAGCGTGCCGTAGTTCTTCGGATCGCGGAACTGCGGTGTCTTCAACAGTGCGGCCACCAGCGGCGCAATTTCGTAGTTCTTGCGGAATTGCGCGGCGAGGAGCTGGACCTGCTGCGGATCGGGATCCGGCGAAACGAATTCACGCCATAGCTTTTCGACGATGAACTGAGCCGTCTGCGGCTGCGCGAGGATGATGTCGAGCACATCGTCGCCGTCGAGATTGCCGCTATGGTCGAGGAAATTTTTCTTGCCGTCGTCGTGGCGCCGCCGGTATTCGTTGAAATCGCCGGTGTCGCGTTCCAATCCCCAGCCGGTGAAGGCGCGCGCGGCTTCTTTCACATCGTCTTCGGTGTAATGGCCGATGCCGAGCGTGAACAACTCCATCAGTTCGCGCGCGAAGTTTTCGTTGGGGTGCTGATCGCGATTGGTGAGATTATCCAAGTAGACGATCATCGCCGGATCGTGTGCCATCGCGTGCAGGAAATCGCGGAAATTGCCGAGCGCATAGCGGCGCAGCGTCAGATTCTGACGGTACAGCAGCACGGCGAGCTTGTCTTTCTGCAGGCTCGATGTGAAATGGTTATGCCAGAACAGCGTCATGTGTTCGGCGAGCGGCGCGGGCGTGTTCACGATTTCGCGCATCCACCAGCCCTGCAGTTCGTAAGCCTCGCGGATGCGAGTCTGGATGAAGGCCTTTTTCTCTTCCGGTGAAGCGTTCTTGAGCTTGCGGAATTTCGGCAGCGGATCGTTCACCCATTCCGGCGGTGGCGTTGCGGCGCTGATGTGGTGCTTGGCGTCGGCAACCAGCCGATCGACGGCCGTATCGTAGGGTTGTGCTGCCAGTGCTTGCAGTTCTGTGTCGGTGGCGCCGAAGCCGGTGCGCCATTGCAAATGCCGCGCTTCCTCTCCAGTCATCGCGGCGGCGGGCAGCGCCGTTGCCAGGAGCATGAGGCATGGAATTCGCAGCCGCATAATTGTTATCTCTCCGCGCACATTTTTCGCCTCACGCGCCCTAGACAACGGGACCGAGCAGGGCCGGTTGACCCTGTCAGATTCACGCGAAGTTAAAGATCGGTTGCCGAGCATATCCCTAGTAGGCCGCCGGACTTGTGGCGAAACGAAAAAATGTGTCGCATAAAACCATAAATAAACCAAGATGTTGACGCAGTTGTCCAACTGAACTCTTGTTGCCGACGCGCCTTGTCCGGTGCTTCCAAAGCGATTGCGTAGGCCGACGAGCCCAAAACTTGCATATAGATCATGCCGGCAACACGAATGCGCATTCCGCCCCGCGAGTCGCTCGATTGCCGCGATGATCGATATGTTTACGAGTGGTGCTTCGCATGGCTATCAAACCGTTTCGAAATACCTCTGCCAAAGCGTTGGTTGCCGTGGGCATTCTGTTTGCGGCGTTCACTGTTGCGGCGAAATTCACGGCGGCGAAGTCCACACCGGGGAACACCTACGGCCATTGGGCGATCGTCAATGGGCATCCACTCTACTTCGAGATCAGAGGAACGGGTGCGCCGCTCGTGCTGTTACATGGCGGCGGCGATACGATCGCCAGTTCGTTCTCCAGACAGCTCGACACGTTTGCGATGAGTCGCGAAGTCATTGCGCCGGAGCAAGTCGGGCAGGGTCACACACCCGATGTAGCGGCGCCGCTTACGTATGCGGACATGATGGAGGACACCGTCAGCCTGCTGAAGCAGCTTGGTGTGTCCAATGCGGACGTGATCGGCTGGAGCGACGGCGGCATCATCGCTTTGATGCTCGCTGCGCGTCATCCGGAATTGGTGCGGCGCGTCGTGGTCAGCGGCGCCAATATATCGCCGGACGGCTTGGAAGACAGCGAGATTGCGGCCATTCATCGCGCGGCGCGCGATATGCCGTCGGCGCAAGCGGGTATCGGCGCAAAACTGACGGCTTTGTGGCTGAACGCGCCGACGCAATCCGAATTGAGTCCTGATCTTCTCGCGCACATCCAAAAGCCGGTGCTGGTGATGGCCGGTGATCACGACATGATCAAACTGGAACACACCCTGAAAATCTATCGATCGCTGCCACGGGGCCAGCTGTATATCCTGCCCGGCACCTGGCACAGCACGTTCGAGCAACGGCCGCAGTGGGTAAATCCGGTCGTACTGTCGTTTCTAGAGCAGTCTTGATGATGCCGACGGCTGGCTTGTATCCCGGACCGCCGCGTATCGTCGGCGCGACGCTGCGTATGGAGCTGTGAGATTCAACGCGCCAGCATGATCCCCACGCCGATGCGCGTGATCGAATGGTTGTAGTCGATCAGGCTTTCGCCGTAGCCCTGCCACAAATAGAACATCCAAAAGAAATCGTTGCTGCCGTTCGGCAGACTGTATTGCAGATTGAACGCACCGCGCCCGGTTTCCGGATTGAATCGCGCCATCGCGTGTATGAGGTGTCTGTCGAAAACCTGCTGCTCAAAGTGCAGTTCGCTGTAGCCGTAGTAACGATGGATATCGGGATTGTCGTCGCGCTGGGGATCGGTGGGCGGCCTGCTCTCGTCCTCCGGTATTCGCCACCACCACTTCCAGTAGACGATGTGCTCGCCCGCCGCCTGGAAAGGCGACACGTAGAGACGATTCCAGCTGCGCGAATCCGGTAACGACTGCCCGTTCGACTCGTGCTCCAAGCCGATGTCCGCGCCGAGGTGGTGCCATGCTTTTTGATCCTCGGGTACCCAGCGATAGAACAGTTCCGGGTTGAAGTCGGTTTCGCGGAAGGGTTTCGACTTTTTCGAATTGAAGGCATCCCAGAACGATTTCTGCGAGTAGCCGAAATACAGCGGCACGCCGAAAAGCCGTTGTTTGAGGCTGATGTCGAACAGAATCTCGGTCGATCGACCGTGATAGTCCTCGCTCCAGGTGATGGGCAGCAAGAACATCGGTTTGTGCAGCGACAGCCCGCGGCCAGCGCTGACGAGCGAATAATGGTCAGGGTCGATTTGCAGCCACGGCTGCCGAACCAGTGGCGCCGGCGCATTGGCGGCGGGCGGCGGTTCCGCGATCAACGGGACATCCAGTTTTTCGGCGTTGTCCGGCTGCGGAGCGGTGGTGGGCGCTGGCGCGGGATGGGGCGATTCCGGCCATTGAGCGTCGGCCTCAGCCCCGGCAACCACGGGCGGCACGATCCCAATTAGAGCGACTACGGCGAATGCAAGTGATTTCATGTATGTTCAGTGGAATAGTTGACGCAGTGCAACGATAGCTGAATTCCGTGCGCCGGTTGGCGGGCGAGCTGCGCATCCAGCGCTATGAGCGTTCAAGAAAGGTCCGACGCTGCCGAAAGAACTGGCTGGAGCTTTATATAAAAGCAGAAATCATGTCGGGACGAATCGAGCGACCACAGCCGAACATGGCTTACTTGATTGAATTCTTGTTACTGACCGGCGCGGCCACAACTGTTGGTGGAAGTGCCGGAGCCGGTTGCCGGGCCGGTGTCAGATATGGAGGACAGGCTCTGTGAGCGCAACGGGAAAACGCGTGCTTACCGTGGACGATTCCGCGGCAATGCGGTTGATGGTTTGTTTGGCGCTGAGAACCGCCGGAATCAGTGTCGCTGAAGCCGAAGATGGAGAAGTTGCCCTAAAGATGGCGCGCGACGAGCGTTTCTCGTTGCTGTTGATCGACTTCAATATGCCCAATCTGGATGGTCCGGCGCTTATCAAGGAACTGCGCGATCTTCCCGACTATCGGTTCACGCCGATGATTATTCTGACCACGGAAACGTCGTCAAAGAAAAGGGAGCAGGGAATCATCGCTGGCGCGACCGGCTGGATCGTCAAGCCAATTCAACCCGAGCACCTGATCAGCACAGTGAAACGCTTGCTGGACTGATTAAAATGCGGCAAGAATGCGTAAGGGAGCGCCTACACATAAGGAGGCCGTTCGATTCCGAGCAGGAGATGCGAACCGGTTCAGACATCAACACTGTGGCCCGGCGTGGCACCATGTTTTACGTGCGCATTCCAATTCGCGGCAGTGCACAGGAGCAAACCACATGATCAAGGTGCTATTTGTCGATGATGAGGTCGCTGCTCTGGAGGGTCTGCAAAACCGGCTGAATCCGCTGAAGCCGCGATGGGACATGCGTTTCGCGCTCGGCGGGAAGAAGGCGCTGGAAGAATTGGCGCGTCTGCCGGTGGACGTGATCGTCAGCGATATGCGCATGCCCGGCATGGACGGCGCGCAGCTTCTCGACCAGGTGCGTGAGCGTTATCCGCATGTCACAAGGTTCATTCTTTCCAGCCAGCCCACCGTCGGCGGTACCCAGCGCCTGATGCCGCTGGCGCATCAGCTGTTAACGAAATCCGACGCTGCTTCTATTGAGAGCGCGATCGAGCGCGTATGCGGCCTGCACAGTCGCATGGATCATCCGGGCGTCAAGCAGGCGATCGGCACACTGCGCAGTTTGCCGGCGTTGCCGCGGGTGTATTGGGATCTGCTGCGCGAAATTGAAAAGCCGCAATCGAGCATGGGCAGTATTGCCGCGATTGTCGAGCAGGATGTCGGCATGACTGCGCGCATCCTGCAGATGGCCAATTCCGCGTTCTTCGGCAGCAGCCGCAGCATCAGCACGGTGAAAGATGCGATCTCGATGCTTGGTGTGCTGCCGATCCGCAGCATGCTGCTGTCGCTGCAACTGTGCCGCGCGATGAGCGATGTCTGTGCGCCGCTCGGGTTTTCGCTCGATGCGCTGCAAATCCACTCGCTGCGCACCGCGCAGTTGGCTGCGCAGATGCTCAAGGACAGCGAGCAGCGCAAGACGGCGCTCTCGGCCGGCATGCTGCATGACGTCGGCCGTATGATTCTAGCCGTCGGCCTGCCCGAACAATATTCCGCGGTGCAGGCCACCGTCAAAGCCAGCAAACGGTCGGAGCACAGCGTTGAGTTGGAGTTATTCGGATGCACACATGCCGAGATCGGTGCGCACATGCTCAGTCTATGGGGATTGCCGCCGCCGCTGATCGACGCCGTGGCCTACCACCACAACCCGCAGGCGTCGGGGGAAACCACTTTCACCGCGATCTCCGCCATTCACGTCGCCAACGTTATGGCCCATGAGGAGAAGGATGGGCATCCGGTCCCGGACAGCGAGCTGCAAACCGATTTTCTTACCAAAATCGGTGTTGCCGAAGCCGTCGCAGGCTGGCGGAGTGGCGAACCGATCACGCCAATTCGAAGCTGATACCACCCGACGCAGCGAAGCGTCTGCGCCTGCCCGGACCGGGATAGCACCGCGCTACCCTCAGCATCGTTCGCAATCTGCGCACGGCGGTTGTCGCTGAAGGTGTCGAAGCGCCGGCTCAGTGCTAGCTGGCGTCGAATCTTCCGATGCAATAACACACCCGGCCGGCAGAGATTGGCTATGCAGTGGCGTCCGCATGAGAATGTGGAATCCAGCCATTGCTTACCGGGAAGCCGATGCTCGCCAATCTCGCGCTGTTCCTCGCCGCTGCGGTGATCGCGGTGCCGTTGTTCCGGCGCTTCGGTCTTGGCGCCGTCCTTGGCTATCTTGCAGCAGGCATGCTGATCGGTCCCTCAGGGTTCAGCTGGGTTGCCGATTATCACAGCGTGCTCGATCTATCCAGCTTCGGTGTCGTGCTGATGATGTTTGTCATCGGGCTCGAGCTGCAGCCAAGCCGGTTGTGGCGACTGCGTGCGACTGTATTCGGTGTCGGTGGCGCGCAGGTGGTCGTGACCGCCGCCGTGCTCGCTCTGGCCGGCACTGCTGTCGGTCTCGCGTGGCAGACAGCCTTAGTCGTCGGTTTCGGTCTGGCAATGTCGTCCACCGCGTTCGTACTGCAGATGCTGTCGGAACGCCGCGAACTGACCACGCATCACGGGCGCGACGCCTTCGGCATTCTGCTGTTCCAGGATATGTCGGTGATCCCGGTGCTGGCCTTGCTGCCGCTGCTGGCGCCCGCCATCGCGACGACGGCTGCGGACGGTGTGCATGGGTTGAAGATTCTGCGCGCGGTCGCCGCTGTGGCGCTGGTGATCGTCGGCGGGCGCTACTTGTTGCGGCCGGCGTTTCGCGTCGTTGCGTCGATGCGGATGCCGGAGCTGTTCACCGCCGCCGCACTGCTGGTGGTCGTCGGCACCTCTTTGCTGATGAACGTGGCGGGATTGTCGATGTCGCTCGGTGCGTTTCTGGCCGGAGTGCTGCTGGCGGATTCGGAATATCGGCACGAACTGGAAGCGGATATCGAGCCGTTCAAGGGACTGCTCTTGGGCCTGTTCTTCATCGCCGTCGGCATGTCGGTCGACATCGGCTTGCTTACGCGCGAACCTTTGCGCATTGCGGCGTTCGTCGTCGGACTCGTCGCGATCAAGGTGCTGGTGCTGTATGCAATCGGTCGCGCCAGGGGGCTCGACCATGACTCGGCGCGCGCACTCGGCGTCGCGCTGTCGCAAGGTGGCGAATTCGCTTTCGTGCTGTTCGGCGTCGCCACTGGCGTTGGCCTGCTTGGCGACAGTCTGCACGATGAACTGATTGTCACCGTGACCTTGTCGATGATCGTCACGCCGCCGCTATACGTTCTGCAGGCGCGCTTCCGCAAACCAGCGGAAACGCCGCCGTTCGACGAGATCAATGTAGCGGCCAACGACGTCATCATCGCCGGCTTCGGTACTTTCGGACAGATCTTCGGCCGCATGCTGCGCCTCAAGAAAATTCCGTTCACCGTTCTCGAAAAAAATTGGCAGCACGTCGATTTCGTGCGCAAATTCGGCAACAAGATTTTCTATAGCGACGCCGCGCGCATCGAAGTGCTGCGCGCCGCCGGCGCCGACCACTCGCGTTTTTTCGTGCTGGCGATCGCCAATCCAGAGGAATCGCTGCGCGTTGCCGAAACCGTGCGCCGACATTTTCAACACCTGCGCGTGTTCGCCGCCGCCGGCGACCGTCGCCATGCGATGCAGCTGATGGATTTGGGTATCAACGACGTGATCCGGCGGTCCTACGGATCAAGTCTGGAACTGACCGCGCAATTGCTGCGCGCGCTCGGCGAGCCGGAGTCGCACATCGAACGCGATCTGCGTCGTTTCCGCGAGCACGACCACGACACGCTGCTACGTCAGTTCGCCGTGTATCGCGACGAGCAGAAGCTGATTCAGACGGCGCGCGAAGCGGCGCAGGAGTTGGAGCAGTTATTCGAGGCCGATCTGGCCGAGACGGATGCCGCCGAGCAGTCGTAATCGCGCTTAGAGCGTGTTATGCACTTCTGTAATCGTTGCGATCACAAAAGTGCATAACACGCTCTAAAAGCGCGGGATCAGTTCCGCAAAATTGCAGGGTTTGTTTTCGGTGTCGAATTGCGGGCCGAGAATTTTATCCCAGGCCAGTTCGCAGGCGCGTGTGGAGCCGGGCAGACAGAAAATCAGCTTGCGGTTGGCGATGCCGCCGAGCGCGCGCGACTGGATTGTGGAAGTGCCGACATCGCTGTACGACAGCCAGCGGAATAGTTCACCGAAACCGTCGATCTCCTTGTCGAGCAGTGGTCGCACTGCTTCGACAGTGATGTCGCGCGCGGTGAGGCCGGTGCCGCCGGTGATGACGATCGCGTTGACGGAATCCTCGACCAGCCACGCCGATACCATCGCGCGTACCAGGTAGCGGTCGTCCTTCAGTAGCGCGCGGCCGGCGATGGTGTGGCCGGCTTCGACGGCGCGCCGCGCAAGCAGGTTGCCGGAAGTATCGGTTTCCGGCGTGCGCGTGTCGGAAACGGTGAGAATGGCGATGTTCAGTCCCATGATGGTTCTCAGTCGTTGAAAATGGCGACGCCGACCTGGCCGTCCGCGCGGCACCACGCGCGGTACATCGCCGTCGAGTTGAACAGCAGCGCAAGATTGCCGTCACGGCCGACGGCGATGCAACCGCCGCGTCCGCCGACCGCACTCAATTCTGCAAGGCCGTCTTCGCAGGCGCGCTGCAGCGATCCTTCGCCACGCAGCACACGCGCGTGCAGTGCGTGCGCGAAGCCGGTGCGGATGAAAGTCTCGCCGCTGCCGGTGCAGGATACCGCGACGCTACGATCGTCGGCGAAAGTGCCGGCACCGATCAGCGGCGTGTCACCGATGCGGCCTGGCCATTTGTTGGTGAGCCCGCCGGTCGAGGTCGCCGCCGCCAGTGAGCCTTCGGCGTCGCGTGCGACCGCGCCGACGGTGCCGAAGCCGGATTCGTCTGCCGCGGGTTTTTCGGCTGCATGATCGTGATCGAGTGCTACGCGGCCGGCGCGGCGCGCCTCGTCGAGCTGGCGCAGGCGTTCGGGGACGATCAGCGTGGCTGGATCAATCAGCGCGTGACCGCAGTGTTGGGCGAAGCGCTCAGCGCCGGCGCCTGCCAGCAGCACATGCGGTGAGCGTTCCATGACCGCGCGCGCGACGTGGATCGGATTGCGCAGCCGAGTGACCGCGGCGACTGCGCCGCAGTGGCGATCGCTACCGCGCATGATCGCGGCATCGAGTTCCGCAACGCCATCGGCGTTGAGGACGGCGCCGGTACCGGCGTTGAATAGCGGGCAATCCTCGAGCGCGGCCACCGCGTTTTCGACCGCGTCGGTGGCGCTCGCGCCGTCGCGCAGCGCCTGCCAGGCGGCGCTGGCGATGCGCCGCAGCGCTTCGCGGTGTTCTGTGCGTGGAGCCGCTTCGCGCGCCGGATTGCCGGCGCCACCGTGGATGGCGAAACGGATCAGAGACAAATCGCGGTGCATAGAGGACAATTTAACAAGGTTATATAGCCGGGTCGTTATCGAATGTCGCACAGCTTTGTTGTCAGCGGTGCGACGGTCACGGCGTTATTTATTAATCAAGTGCGATTATGGAGTCAGCGATGCCGATTAAATCCCTGCTTGTTTCCCTGCTCGCGGCAGTGATTGCTGCAGCCTGCACGAGTTCCGCGACGGTCGTGAGTTCCAGCGGCGGACAGAGCATCACACAGGCGCGAACGGAGCCTTACAACGGGCCCAAGTACCGTATCGCGGTCAGCGCATTCGATGATAAATCGGCGCAGCATGCGCCGGTCGGGCAGGGTATGGCCGATATGCTCGCCGATTCGCTGACCAACACCGGACGCTTTATCGTGCTCGAACGCGAGCATCTGAACGAGGTGACGCAAGAGCAGGATCTTTCCAACAGCAGCCGCTTCAAGAAGGAGACTGCGGCGCCGATCGGTCAGCTCGAAGGCGCGCAGCTGCTGATTCGCGGCTCGATCACTGCGTTTGAAACGAATTGCAGTGGCGGGTCGATCATCCTGATATCGGCGAAGCAGGCCTGTGTCACCATCAATATCCGTGTCGTCGACGCCGCCAGTGGCCGTGTCGTCAATGCGACCACTGTCAATGGCACGTCCGCCAACAATGGCGTCGGCATTGTCTTCACTGGCAGCTCGCTGCCGATCGGCCTCGGCGCTTACAGCAAGACGCCGATGGAACAGGCGATCCGCGATTGCATCGAAAAGGCGGTCAACTACATCGTCAGTAATAAGCTGTAGCGCGCACGGGCGGCGCATCCGCGCATGATCCGGCCGTGGTTGCTGGCGCTGGTCTGCGCCGTTGCCATCGTTGGCTGTTCCAATACCGCCGAGATTACGAAAGGCGGTGGCCAGACCGTGGCGGAGGCGCGGGCTGAAAATGCGAACGGCACGAAATATCGCATCGCCGTCGGTGCGATCGTGGACAAATCCGCCGCCAGCGGGAACCGCTCGTTGTCGCGCCAGCTTGGGCTCATCAACCTGACGCGCGACAAGAACGGCCAGATGACGCCGACGGGGGTTATCGCCGGCATCCGCGACATGCTGGTGACTGAGCTGTTCAACACCGGTCAATTCATCGTGCTTGATCGCGAGGACCTCAATTCAGTGATGGTCGAGCAGGATTTTTCGCAATCGATGCGAGTCGGCGATAAAACCCGCATCCCACTTGGCCAGCTTGAAGGAGCGGAGTTGCTTGTGGTCGGTGCGCTAACAGCCTTCGATACCGGTGCCGGCAGCGAGGGCGGCGCGCTGCCGATTCCGATCCCGCTCGGTGGCGATGCCAGGTACGGTTGGGGCGTGCTCAATCTGAGCTTCAAGCGCGGCTATGCGGCCATGGATTTGCGCATTATTGATGTCGCCACCGGCCGCATCGTTGCGAGCACCGCGGTGGAGGGCAAGAACACCCGCTATGCGCTGGATTTTACCGGGCTGTTCGATATCGGCGGCAGCAGCGTCAAGCTGCCAGGCCTCCTCAACTATTTCAACAACACGCCGGTCGAACAGGCGTTGCAAAAGATGGTGACTGCCGCGATCGGGACGATTGCCGAGCAGAAGCCAAGTAAGCCACTGCCGGCGGCAGTCGTGAAGTAGGCCGCGGACCACTGCGTTCGCGGTCGAATTCCTTTGTCATAATAGCGCCCGATCGCTTTTTGCCGCCGCTTTGCAGTTTACCGGATTGACCGCCGTAACGGTTGATTTCAAAGCGATTTGGGCGCGTTTCAGAAGCCTACACAGACGTCTGCAACAAAACTGTCACACAGGATCATTATTCTCCCAGCGGGGAAATCACACCGCGTCCCCGCTTTCATTGTCCTCAGGAGATATCCGTGAGCATCATGCAGAACACACTGTTACGCCGCGTTGCCATTGGCGTGATGGCGGCGTTTAACGTTTCGGCGGTTTTCGCGACCGACATTTCCGGTGCTGGCGCGACGTTTCCGTATCCTATTTACTCAAAGTGGGCGGATGCTTATAAGACCAAGACTGGCATCGGTCTCAACTATCAGTCGATCGGTTCCGGCGGCGGCATCAAACAGATCAAAGCCAAAACCGTTACTTTCGGCGCTTCCGACAAGCCGCTGGAGCTCAGCGAGCTGGATCCGGCGGGTCTGACGCAATTTCCGATGATCATGGGAGGTGTCGTCCCGGTTGTGAACGTCAAGGGCCTTAAGCCGGGCGAAGTGGTCATTGACGGTGCCACGCTGGCCAATATCTACCTCGGCAAAATTACGGCATGGGACGACGCGGCTCTCAAAAAGCTCAATCCCGGCGTGAAGTTGCCGTCCACTCAGATCGCAGTGGTGCATCGTTCCGATGGTTCTGGCACCTCGTTTCTGTTTACCAATTATCTTTCGCAGGTCAGCCCGGAGTGGAAGGACAAAGTGGGTGCTTCCACGGCGGTGGAATGGCCGACGGGCGTCGGCGGCAAAGGCAACGAAGGGGTCGCAGGCGTCGCGCAGCAGACCGAAGGCGCTATCGGCTACGTCGAGTATGCCTACGCGAAGCAAAACAAGATGACCTACCTCAAGATGGTCAACAAAGACGGCAAAGTTGTCGAGCCGAAGGCTGAAACTTTCCAGGCAGCGGCTGCGAGCGCTGACTGGGAACATGCGCCAGGCTTCTACCTGATCCTGACCAATCAAGCAGGCGCTGCGAGTTGGCCGATCACCGGCGCCAGCTTCATCATCGTGTACAAGAAGCCGGATGACGCGGTGGCGCTGCTGGAAGCCATGAAGTTCTTTGACTGGTCGTACAAGAACGGCGGCAAGCTGGCCGACGAGCTCGATTACGTGCCAATGCCGGACAAGGTTGTGGCCCTCGTGCAAAAGTCGTGGAAGGACAACGTCAAGGATGGCGTCGGCCTGCCCGTATGGAAGTAATTGTCGCAGCAGGTCTGTCGATTGGCCGATGAAGCGGGGTGGCCGGCGTGAGCCGGTCACCCATCATCGGGTAAAGTCTGGGGCCGTCCCTTGAATTCATACGCGCAAGTGGCAGTGAGCTATTCGAACGAGGCAGTCGCGATTTCGCCTGCGACGCTGCGCCGCCACGGTATGTTGGAAGCGCTGCTACGCAATGCGACCCGTGTTGCGGCGATCACGGTGCTGGTGTTGCTCAGCGGCGTGATCATTACGCTGATCTATGGATCGATCCCTGCGGTCAAAGCGTTTGGCTTCGGCTTTTTGAGCAACCAGTCGTGGAATCCGGTCACTGAAAAATTTGGCGCACTGCCGGCCGTTTACGGCACGCTGGTGACCTCGCTCATCGCCATGCTGATCGGTATTCCGGTCAGTCTTGGCATCTCCATCTTCATCACTGAACTGTGCCCGCGCTGGCTGAAGCGGCCGATCGGTACCGCCATCGAACTGCTGGCCGGCATTCCCAGCATCATCTACGGCATCTGGGGCTTGTTCGTACTGGCGCCGTTTCTGCAGGCGCACGTGCAGCCCGTATTGATCTCGACATTTTCGTCGATCCCTTTGATCCACAATCTTTTCGCCGGTCCGCCCTATGGCATTGGCATCCTGACCGCCGGCATCATCCTCAGCTTCATGGTGCTGCCCTATATCACGTCAGTGACGCGCGACGTATTCGACACCGTTCCGGCCGTGCTCAAGGAATCGGCGTATGGCCTCGGCTGCACGACATGGGAAGTCGTCAATCAGATCGTAATCCCCTATACCCGCAGCGGCGTCATCGGCGGCGTCATGCTTGGCCTCGGGCGCGCGCTCGGCGAAACCATGGCGGTGACGTTCGTCATCGGTAATGCTCACCGGATCAGTGCTTCCATCCTCGCGCCGGGCACCACCATTTCGGCGAGCATCGCCAACGAATTCACAGAGGCGGTCGGTGATTTGTATACGTCGGCACTGGTCGAATTGGGACTGATCCTGTTTGTCATCACTTTCTTCGTGCTGGCCACTGCCCGCTTCATGCTGATGCGCCTGGAACAGAAGGCGGGGAAGTGAGGTGACAAACACCATGCTCTATCGCCGCCGCCGCTTCACCAACCAAATCGTGATGACACTCGCTTGGGCGGCGGCGCTGTCCGGCCTTGTGATTCTTGCTCTGATTCTGGCGACGCTGATTTTCAGGGGCGTCAGTGGTCTTTCGCTGAAGGTCTTTACGCAAATGACCCCGCCGCCCGGCAGCGACGGCGGTCTGCTCAATGCGATCTTCGGCAGTCTGGCGATGACAGCGATCGGCACAGCGATCGGTACACCAGTCGGCATTCTCGCCGGCACCTACATGGCCGAATACGGACGCCATAGTCGGCTTTCCTCGATCGTCCGCTTTATCAATGACGTGCTGCTGTCTGCACCCTCGATCGTCGTCGGTCTGTTCGTCTACCAGATCATGGTCGTGCGTATGGGGCATTTTTCCGCATGGGCCGGCGGTGTCGCACTGGCGCTGCTGGTGCTGCCCGTTGTCGTGCGCACCACCGAGGATATGCTGTTGCTGGTACCCAATGGCCTGCGCGAGGCGGCATCCGCACTCGGCTCGCCGCGCTGGATCGTCATTACCAATGTTGCTTATCGAGCGGCGCGCGCCGGCATGCTCACCGGCGTACTGCTAGCGGTGGCGCGCATCACCGGCGAAACCGCTCCGTTGCTGTTCACCGCCCTCAACAATCAGTTCATGAGCACCAACATGAACGCGCCGATGGCAAATCTGCCGGTGGTGATTTACCAATTTGCGCTGAGTCCTTACGCGGACTGGCAGAAGCTGGCCTGGACCGGCGCGTTGCTGATCACATTCACGGTGCTGACGCTGAATATTGTTGCCCGCTCGCTGTCTTCCTCGAAATCCAACGGCTGAACCATGAACGACCCCACCGTCGCCGCCGGCAGTGTCAAGATGCAGCGGCCCTATCTGGAGCCACCCGGCATTGCTGCGCCCAAAGCTCCACTGGCCGAGAAAGTGTCAGTGCGCGATGTTTGTTTCTACTACGGCGACTACATGGCGCTGAAGCACATCACCTTGCCGGTCTACGAACGCAAGGTGACTGC
>CAZOOK010000056.1:0-21425 GCA_964581385.1 uncultured Salinisphaerales bacterium | reverse complement strand
GGCTTAGCTCAGTTGGTAGAGCACCTGATTTGTAATCAGGGGGTCACAGGTTCGAATCCTGTAGCCGGCACCAATAAAATCAAGTGCTTAAAATAAAAAAATCGCGGAGTTTGTAGGGGCGAATTTTCGCTGGCGCTACACGGGTGCTACAGGTGCGCCACGTAAAATGCGAAGCGAATGTGGATTGCGGTGCGATCGCGGCCGTCGAATTCTGAAAATCCCGGTGTCGGCGGTTATCCAATAAGGCAAGGTTCGCGTATGAAACGTATCGTCTTTTTCACAACACTGTTCGCCCTGATCGCAACCACTGCCAGCGCGACATCGCTACCATCCAGCGCGTCCGCCGCCCGGCTGGCTGCCAAGCTCGGCAAACCCTCTCGTCTGCTCGTCGGCCTGGGCTACGGCAATAATGCGAGCGACATCCAGGCTCAGGGCATCAAGCCTGACATTTACGACCAGTATCTTGTCGGCGTCGGCGCAGGGTCCTGGCCGACCTGGAACAGTCCGAGCGGCAACTACGTCAACGTTGTTGCGGCTCAGGCCGACGCGCTTGGCGCCGTACCCATGTTCACGCTCTATCAGATGGCGACCAATGGCGATGGCAATCTGTCCGGCCTGAATAATCCCAATTTCATGACGGGCTATTGGGCCAATGCCATCCGGCTGTTTCAGCGCCTGGCCCTCTACGGGAAGCCGGCGCTGGTTAATGTCGAACCGGATTTCTGGGGTTACGTCGAACAGCAGGCGCCCAATGGCGATCCCACCAAGATGGTGGTGCAGGTGCAGATCACGCCTGCCTGTGCGTCGTTGCCCAACGACGTCACCGGCTTCTCGCGCTGCATGGTGACGCTTGCGAATCAATACGCGCCCAAAGCCTACCTCGGCATTCCGCCCGCAGATTGGGGCGGCAGCAGTACCGCCAAGGTGGTGGTATTCATGCGCAAGGTCTACGCGCAACAATATGACTTCGTTGTCATGCAGACGCTGGACCGTGACGCCGGCTGCTTCGAGGCAGCCAAGGATGCTGTATGCATGCGCAGCGACGGTCCATGGTACTGGGACGAAACCAACACCACGCACCCCAACTTCCAAGACAATCTCACGCAAGCCAACGCTTATTATCTGGGCATCAAACGCCCACTGATCTGGTGGCAGACTCCCATGGGTGTCCCCTCAGCCACCGCCGGCGGTACCGAATACCACTACCGCGACAACCGCGTCGACTACTTCCTCAAGAATCCCTCACAACTCACCGCTGTTGGCGGCCTCGGAATCGTGTTCAGTGTAGGTGCGGATTACCAGACCACCATCACCACCGACGGTGGGCAGTTCAAGAAGTTGTCGAATGCTTATCTGGCGAATCCCGCACCGTTGCCATAGGGCCTCTGGGCAATTCTTGTGGCAGCTCAGGCTTCCACCCTGACCGGAATGGAGTGTCCGGTGCGTGGGAGCAATATCTTTAGCAGCGGGCCGGTCATGATTGTTGTCGCCACCGCCATGATCACCAGAATCGTGAACACATTTTGGGGTATGAAACCCATATCGTAGCCGACGTTGAGCACGATCAGTTCCATCAGCGCGCGCGTATTCATAAGCGAACCGAGGACCATCGATTCTCCTTGGCTAAAGCCGGAAAACCGGGCCGTGAAGTAGACCGGTATGATCTTTCCAAGTGTAGCCGCCGCCAGCACCACGATCAGCCATTGCCAGTCCGTCGCGCTGACCAGTCCGAGCACATTCGTCCGCAGCCCGGTGTAAGTGAAGAAGACGGGCAGAAAGAATACCAGCACGAATTGACCAATCTGGTGCCGCCATGCCGAAACGAAGTCTTTGTAGTGATGAAAAAGTAGTCCAACCAGAAAGCCGCCGAAGATCGCGAAGATGCCCAGCTTATAAGTACAGATGCCTGCCGCGAAGATGAGGCAAATCACAATTGCTATCAAGTTAGATGGTACTTCGTTGTTCCGGATTGGATACTTACGCAGCAGCCAGCCAACCAAGGGACGTAGGGCAAACCAAGCCACGGCCAGGAGGCCCACGATGCCAGCCACCTGAGCCCCCATTCCAATCACGGAAAATTGGGCGGAAGCATACGCTGCGATTCCGGCTAAAAGTACCCAACCCGCAACGTCGTTGATCGCCGCCGCCGAGATCGCGACTACACCTACTTCCGTGCGCGTCAGATCATATTCGCGCAAAATCCGTCCTAGAGTGGGTACTGCGGTAATGGCCATGCCCACGCCGAGAAACAGGCTATAAATCAGCGCGTCGATATTGGGAGCTAATACTGATGCAGAAACGTTGCCGACCAGAAAGCCCAGCGTGAATGGCACTCCGATCGACGCAACCGCGATTCGAATCGTAGCGTTCCTGTTTCTGCGATGGGACAGCAGCCCGAACTCGAAATCCGTGCCAATCTGAAACATCAGAAATACAAGGCCGATCTGGCTGATGATCGTGATTGGGGTCGAGGCGGTTTTACCGAATATGGACGCTGCCGACTGCGGAAAATAATGTCCGAACAACGAAGGTCCGAGCATCAGGCCAGCAACGATTTCACCGACCGCGCCAGGCTGTTCCATCCGGCGCGCGATATTGTTGCCGACGCGTGCGCACAGGATCATTACGATCAACTGCAGCAGCGTTGAAAATAGCAGATCTTCCGTAAAGTGGACCGATGCCGTCATTGGTGCCGGTTATGTTATTCGCAAAGGATTGCGCTCGCTGACCGTAACATAACTAGTCGGCACCGGAGCGCGTTATGCACTTCTGTGACCGTCCCCTCGGGTTGCGCGCAAAAGGGTGCCCGCCGGCGTTGCGGGCCTTGGACATGGAACCACCATGCCCTGCCGCCCGCGCCTTGGCTGGCGCCCTTTTGAGCAGCAACGCAACGACCACAGACGTACACAACACGCGCCAAGTTATTGGATGAGATGGTCAGGCGGCGCGGCCCAGCACCCCGTCGGACTTGGCTCTTTTCCGTGCCACGCTGACCTACGGCAGCGCAGTGAATGATCAGAACGGCCGGCTGCCCCCAAAGCTGACGCGTTTGAGCACGCGCCTTTCGGCAGAATCGAAAGCGGTGCGGGCATGGGCGGTGGCCTGGTTGTCCCAGTAAATGATGTCGCCCACCTGCCAGTGGTGGATGTAGGCGAAGCGTGGTTGCAGCATGTGTGCTCGTAGGCGTTCGATCAGCGCCGCGCCCCAGACCGGATCGGTATCCATTAACTCCACTTCGGTGTCTGCACTGAGGTAGAGCAGTTTGCGACCCGATTCCGGATGCGTGCGGACCAGCGGGTGATTCTCGCAGGGCGAGAGCGGCTCGATGTCCGGTGTGCGGTAGCGTGGAATTTTGCGCGAGCTCAGCGGCTTGCGGTGTCGCAGGAAGGGGTTGTAGGTAATGAGTCGCAGACCTTCGATCTCGCGCTTCGTTGCATCGTCCAAGGCTTCGTAGACCGCCACCAGATTGTAAAAGGTGGTGTCGCCACCGGCGCGGGGAATTTCCACCGCGTAGGCCAGCGAGCCGGACGACGGTATGGCTGTCCAATGGTGATCGGTATGCGCCGCCAGTGCGTGGCGGCCGAGTGTGCCGCCCTCTACGTTGGATACTCTGACGATGTCCGGCATGTCGCCGGAAAAAGGGTCCAGGCCCAGCACCTGCTCACCCGCCGGCGGCCGGTATATGCTGCCGAAATAGTTGGCCAGGCGCAGGAGCTGTTCGTCGTTGATCTGCTGACCGCGCAGCAATAGCAGATGACGCTCGTGCAGCGCTTTTTTGAGCGCCATGATCTGGTCGGCCTGCAGCGGCCGGCTGGTGTCAAGGCCGGTGATTAAAGCGCCGACTGGCGGCGCAAGATCCTGGATGGTCCACGTGGTTCCGTTCGCAGCATTGGGTAGCGGCACCGTATTCATACTGTTTTCTTCCCCCCGGAATAAACATATCGCGTTCAGGGCTGGAGTTCCATTCCTCGAGGACTCATATGGAATGCTGCGGCGCGATATTGTCTGTGTTTGAGCGGCCTTCCTCAGCGGATTTAGCGCTCGACCCGATCGGGCACGCCGGCGTCAGATAAATTCTCGACAATCACCATCGGTCGATTCTCCGGCATCGGTGCGTCCGTTCCCGCTGCGGGATGCAAGTGCACTCGCTCACCGGTTAGATCCTCCGGCAGGAAACCGCCTGCCTGCCGGCTCCACAGCCGGAAGTAGGCGCCACGAAGCAACAGCAGTTCGGTATGGCTGCCATCTTCGATGATGCGGCCGCCGTCGAACACCAGGATGCGGTCCAGATTGGCAATCGTGGAGAGCCGGTGCGCCACTACGATTACGGTTTTGTTGCGCATCTCCTGATCCAGCGTTTCCTGAATCGCCTTCTCCGTGATCGAATCCAGGCTGGAGGTCGCCTCGTCCAGGATCAGGATCGGCGCTCCTTTGAGCACGACGCGGGCGATGGCGATGCGCTGGCGTTGGCCGCCGGAGAGTTTCACGCCGCGTTCTCCGACCATCGAGTTGTAGCCCTCCTTCATCTGCGCGATGAAGTCGTGGGCGTGGGCGCGTTTTGCCGCTTCGATCACTTCCGCGTCGCCGGCTTCCACGCGCCCGTAGCGTATGTTCTCCATCAGTGTGCGATGGAACAGGCTCGGGTCCTGCGGGATCAGACTGAGCTGTGTGTGCAGCGCATCCTGGGTCATCGCGCGCAGGTCTACGCCGTCGATCAGGATCTGCCCCGTCTGCGGATCGAACAAGCGCAGGATCAGGCTGACGAAGGTCGATTTGCCCGAGCCGGAGAAGCCGACCAGCCCCACGCGCTGCCCGGCCGGAATGCGCACGCTCAGATTCTCGAAGACCCGCGTCTCGGCGCCGTAAGCGAAGCTCACGTCCCGGAACTCGATGTCACCACGTTCGATGGTCACCGGCTGTGCGTCCGGCGCATCCACCAGTTCATGCGGCCGGATGATGGTGTGCACGCCGTTGGCGACATTGCCGATGTATTCGAAAAACTCCAGGAAACGCCGGCTCAGGTTGCGAGCCTCATTGATGATCAGCAGCGACAGGCTTACCGCCATGACGAAATCCCCAACACCGATCGCGCCGCGGCCCCATAGCTGCAGGGCGTAGTAGAGCGTGCCGATCTTCAGCACCGCTGCGGCGCCGAACTGGAACCAGCGTACCCGTTCGGCATAACTATTGGAGCGCCGGATCGCCTTGAGTTCCTCGACCAGGCTTTCGTCCAGATGCTCGCGCTCGAAGCCTAGTCGTGCGAACAGACGCGCGCTGGTGAGATTCGTCACCGAGTCGACCACTGCGCCCGTGGTCTCACTGCGCGCAGCGGATGCCTTCAATGCATGCGGCTGGCAGCGCCGCGCCAAGACATAGGAGATGGCGACGAAGCCCACTGCCCAGATCAGCATCATGCCCGCGAGTTGCGGGTGTGCGCCGTACAGCAGGACCACCGACAGCGTGAGCACGATGAAGGTCGGCCAGAATTCGGTCAGCAGCGACCACAGTGTCTGCGTCACACCCATCGAGGTTTCGCTGATGCGGTGGGCGAGGGCGCCCGCGAAATTGTTGCTGAGGTAGCGATGAGAGTGATGCTGAAGGTAGTGATAGATGGCCCGCGTCACCGCTTGCCGCTGACGCGGGCCGAGACGGATCTGGATTGCAGCGGAAAGCCGCCCGAACACCACCTCGCCGAGTGCCAGGCCCAGGAACAACAGAAGAGGACCGTGCAGGGTAGCGACCAGCGCCATCGACTGCTCATGCGCCCGCGTCACCGCCTTGATAATGCGCGACATCGCGTAGGGAATCAGAATGCCGCAGCTGGCATTGAGTGTTTCCAGCAGCAGCATTGCCAGATACCGGCTGCGGTAGCGGGCGACGAAGTACCAGATAAAGCGGAAGGGTGTATTCGGCAGTGGTGGTGTCCCGGGAGCACGCTGGAAATCCGCGGCACTATTCCGCCGTGCGCTGTTTGCCCGCTCGTTATTTTCGAATCGGGACATCGATATAGCTGCTGCCATACCACTGGATCTTCATTGGAATCCCCGCATCTCCAATGGACTCTTCACTCACGTCATTTCCCACTCCATAGTTGAGTTCCCGGTCCGGCCGCTTGTTGACGCCCAGTACCAGTACCACGCGGCTGCCTGCCTGAAGCTTGCGGCTCGTCATGTGCTCGCTCCTGAATATAAAACGCTGGTGTGCATCCGCTCTGAGGAGATTGCGATGAATGGGGTCCCGGACGTAGCTCGCGCGGAATTCGTCAGGGTCGGACAGTTGAAGATAATCGCCGCTGGGCAATAGTTCATACAGAGCAAGATTGAGATCCATGTCCATCTTGTTCGTATCGAAATCGAACCGACCCGACAGCAGGCCAGTGACCTCGATCGGCTGTTTAAGCGGTTCGCTCACGAAGGTCATGTCGTTATAACTTGGGAGACTCTTGCCCATGATATCGATCGGTGGTGACCAATCGGCGTCGCTGCGATCGGCCAGGTTCACCGTCTGCAGGAGGTGTTTGGCGTTCGAGGATTTATGCTTGGCGAGCCGATGCTGGTCGTCGGAGCTTGTCGTATCCAGATAAAACCTTAGGGTTCCGTTGGCCATGGCTTTGAGTGATGGAGCATGTCGCCACTCGTTCGCGCCCATGACCTCGTAGTTAACGCGGTCCTGGAGCAGAGACGGCTTCGCACCGCCCTTCAAAATATAGTTGAACCATTGATAGCGCAGCTCGCGAAGATCGACGAGGGCCGCCGAATCGACCGCGTAACCTCCCAGAACAGTCGATGGATTGTTGTGTATCGCGTTCTTATCGTAAGGGCCGATCACGAGGGTATGGTTAGCGGCCGGTTTGTATTGATGGTGCTGGGTGAAATAGTACAAAGCGCCGACTTCGCCATCGGCGTAATAACCGGTCGTTGACAGTACGGGAATATCGATCCCGCCAAACTGATCCTGGTATGGAATCATCTTCCGCCAATAGAGATCGTAGCTTGGGTGATTGAGCCAGCGGCGGAAGATCCGACTCGGCTTTTTGGACAGGCGATCGAGGTCGCGGTATCTCTTTCCGCTCGCATACCAAGTTTGGTCGAGTGAGCGCCATTGCGCATCGTCGTCGTCACCGGATTCACCGGCTCCTTGCGTGTTGCGTATTGCCCATCGATACGCGGAATTTCGGTAGACATGGCCTGCCATGGGAAAATCGATGCCCGGTGCCATGGCATCCGACGTGGCAATGGCTTTAAGTGCGTACGGCGGCTGCTTTGCGGCGGCCCAGGCCGCGAAGCCACTGTAACGATCGCCGTACATTCCTATGCGACCATCGCTCCAGGGCTGCTTGGCAATCCAGTCGATCACCGCCCGCGCGTCTTCGCCGTCGTACTCAAAGGGAATGATTCCGTCGAAAACATTTTTCGTTTTCCGCGTGTACGCGACGACACCGGCGTAGCCATGCGCTGCACTCGCTATGGCCTCCTCCGCAGACGCGTTGATCGTAAATTCGAGCAATGTGGGGAGTGGTCCGGGGCTGCTCTTTGGACGAATTAGTTGAGCATGGATACTGACTCCTTCGGGCGTCTTGATCAGCACATTGTTTTCGGTGAGATAGCGTCGCCGATCATCATCGCTGTCGAGTGCGTCGACCAGAGAGTCGAAGCTGCGGTGGGCATCGAAGGAAAGATACGTCCGGATGAGGTCGATCGCCTCGGGAAGTGTGATGTTGGATTTTCCACGCAATCGATCGAACGATTTTTGCAGGGCGTTCTGCAACGAGGGCAACGGGGTCCGCAGCCATGACGTGACTGCGTACGCGTCTCGATCGTTGAGCGGCGGGACCACCTCTCGAAACGCTTGCGTGAAAGCCTGCGCGAACGAAACGCCACCACTTGCTTCGACCGCTCTTGCGTGTGCATAGAGATCCAATAGCATGGCTTGATCAACCGGCCGGTCCAAGTTCTCGCTGCGCCGCTGATCCCGGAGCGATTGCCGCGCGTCATCCGCCGCTTTGTAGTCGCCAGTCATCAGCTGCAGCGCGGACAGATTGTCGAGATAGCGCTCGCGATCCTGTTCCTCGTACACGGGCAGGATGCGCTCCGCCAGATCGCGCATGAGCGCGGGAGTATCGGCATCAGTGACAGTGCGAGGTGCGTGAAATTCGAACTCCGCCGTATCCGCCCAGGAAGGTGTGAGCGCAAGCACCCACAAGAGGAAGCAAAGCCATCTCACTGAAAGAATCTTCGTCATGTGTGGTTTTCTAAATCGTTTCGGGACTGCGCTTCAGCCGTCTTTTCGCGGGCGGGTGAAGACTTTCCAGGAGCTTTGACGAGATGCAGGATGCGCGAAAACATCAGATCGCGTCCCTGTGCCACCCGGCCTATATGAATGACGCTGGTGTGTTTGAGCTCATTGCCTAAAACGTCGACGACACGCTCGAGAGCGTCGTCGTCCAGAGAGCCGAACGCATCGTCGATCAGCACCCACGGCGGTGCCTGCAGAACAATGCGGGCAAAGGTGAGACTCAGCTGCTCGTCCTGGCTCAACTCGCGGTCCCAGCGGCGAATATCGTTGAGCCACGGTTCGAGGCGTTCGAGGTTGGCGCGCTCCAATGCGTGGGCGAACGCAGCGGCGCTGAAATCTTCGATCTTCAACGGGTACGCGAGTACCTCCCGCAGGGTGCCGCGGGGCAGATAGGGTGTGCCACGTGGCACATAGAGGATTTGCTCACCTCTCGGACTGGTGATTCGCCCGGAGCCCCATGGCCACAAGCCCGCCAGTGCCCGGAATAACTGTGTTTTCCCGGTTCCGGGCGCGCTCAAGACCAGGACGCGCTCGCCTGCCTTCATAACCACGTTTCTTTCCTGAAGCATGTCATGGCCGGCTGGAGAGTCGATTTCGAGATTCTCGATCGTGAGGGTCCCAGGCTCGCCTTCGTCGTAGGTGATGCGGCTTTCACCTTCACGCAATACGTCGCTCGCGGTCAGAGCCTGGCGGAAGCTCGCGACGCGCAGCAGGGTCGCGCGCCAATCGGCGATGACGCTGAAATTGTCCACGAACCAACGCAGTGACGACTGTGCTTGCGTGAAGGCGGCGGCGGCCATCATGAGTCCGCCGAAGGAAATCTTTCCCGCAAAGTAGAGTGGCGCCGCAACCAGGATCGGCGCCACCGTCGTGATCCAGCCGAAGCCCGCGGTAACCCAGGTGAGATTGGTGAGGCCGGTGACGAGCTGGCGCGCAGCGGCGAGCACATCGGCCAGATCGAGGTCCACACGCCGCTTTTCGTCTGCTTCGCCCGCCGCAAGCGAAATGCCGTCCAGATGCTCGTTGATGCGCACCAGTGAAAAGCGCAGGTCCGCTTCCCGCGCATAGCGCCGCGCATTGCGACCGATCAGGTTTCCCCCCACCCAGTAGCTCAGCAGCGAACCGATGCCCGCATACAGGATGGCTGCCCACAACATGAAGCCGGGAACCGCGTAGTCACGATCGACAATATGGAAGCTGAAATCGTTGGAAAGAACCCAAAGTATGCCGGCGAAGGTTACGAACAGGATCGAGGCTTGGAGAAGACCAGCACCAAGATCAGCCGATAGGTCACACAGCTTGCGCGCGTCTTCGTGCATGCGCTGATCCGGATTGACGCCCATCGGTCCCGTATGAGCGAGCCAGAAAGCACGTCGCGGCTTCAGCCAATGACCGACAAGGTCCTGTACGAGACCTTCGCGGAGTCGGAGTTTCAAAGTTTCCACCAGCCATTTCTGCGTCACATTGAGGACGAGAAGAATGCCGGCAATCAGGAAGAACACGCCGAGCTGAACGATGAAGCCACCGAAGTCGCGGCGCGACAGAGCGTCAAAGAAAGGTTTGTTCCACTTGTTGAGGCGAATCTGTCCGTACGCCGTGACAGCGACGACAAGAACGATAGCGATCACGAGCCACAGGATCGCTTTGCCGACCGGTGACGTATAAAGAGCTCGCAGCATCAAGCCAAGTTGCAGCCCAAGTCCGGTGTGGGCCGCCTCCTCGGTCTCCGATGCGACCTCAAGGGTGTCTTCTGACTGGTCTGTCATCCTTGCTGGTCTTTCAATAGTTCGTTGCCGACATCATGAATCCAGGTATCGCCGCTAAGACTGCTGACGCGCTTTCACCTCAGAGGCTCTCAACCGGTCGGGACCCCGTCCGGCGCCGGCATCCACAATCCGTTGCTCATTGTCCCGATTTTCCGACAACGCCGCGGCGCGCGGTCACGCAAGAGATGAAAGCGGCATAGCTCCATGCGAGGTGCTTCGCAGAGGTCTGCGCGCCGGTGCGCTGGTCGAATTGTTCCGATAATTCGCCACTCTGCGGCGTGAATGTGCGCACGGTTGCGAGATAGGCGTCCCCGCGTTCGATCCAGGTTCGCGCGTCCTTTGCACCAACCGCCGCGCGGAAGCAGAACTCGGCGGCACCCAAGGTCGAAAAGTAATAGGCACCGCCGGAGTAATAGACATCACCCGCGTAACGTCCCATGGCGGGCCCACTTTGTGCGGAACGGTTTTTATTGATCGGATAGGCCGCATCGAACAGGGCTTCGAGCCGAGTCAGAGTGGCCTGCACGCGTGGGTCATGAACGGAGTGTGCGTCGTTCCTTTCCGGGTTATGTGCTCCCGCATGAATAGCGGCGAGGATTACGGCAATATCGAGTTCCTTGGTGGAACGTCCGGAGGTCAGAATGCGCGATCGATAATATTCTTCGTCGGCAAGCCAGAATCCGTCGAGTATCCGAAGAATGGCTTCTCCTTCCGCGCGGTATGCCTGCGCTTGCTGGTGATCACCCCTGGCTTGCAGCCAGGAGGCGCCTGCATCCAACGCGGCGGCCGAAACGCGAAGGGTGTAGTAGTGCTGCCCTTGCTCTTCCTCCCAGATGTCGAAGGAAGGCTCGCGCCAATGACGGAACGTGAAGCCGAGATCGGCGCGAATCAATGTCGAGGCTTCGCTATCCATACTTGGAGCCAGCGATTCGCTCTGCGCCCATCGCAACAAGGCAAGTGCCCGCAGCGGTGGCCCGTCGTGCTGGGGACGCGCCCATTTCGAAATGTCGATCGTGCCGTTGGGATTGACGCGCGTTTCAGCGGCTACCGCTTCGTCGCGGACTCGTGACAGCTCGGCATCGTCGCGCAGGAACCGGACGAAATCGGCGGCGACATTGGCGCGCCACGACGGTGACTCGGCCAATGTGCGACCGTCGAGCTTTTGCAGCGAGAGGCTGAACTGCACGAAATCCCCGAAGTGCGTGAGCGCGTCCGGTCCGACACTTCCTTCCGCGAACAGCAGGCGCAATGCATCGATGACCACCGCCGAGTCCCGATACCAATGAAAGAAATAGTCGGGATCCGGATCGTAGGCGCCCAGAACAGGCGTAGCGACGATGGCGCCCTTGACTGGGCGGACGGTCTGACCAAAGCCGGGTCTCGTCTTGACGATGTCGACGGGAGATACGCTTCTGAGCATCGCCGTGGTGGCGTAGCGATATTCTCGATCGAGCCACGAGCCGAATGATTCCCTCAAAGATCCATCTCCTTGTTCAAGTGGGGACTGGAAAATCCCAGCCTGCGTAAGCCGCGCTGTACCTCCGGTATGCCCATGAACAGCTTCCACAACAGACCGCTGCGGTAATTCTCCATCATCAAGATGATAGGCCCCTGATCGATGGCAAGGTAGGTATCAGCGTACCAATTCTGCTGTTCGCAGAACGCATCGATGAAACCGTAGCGCCCCCAGATTCTTTCGCCGTGGTGCTCCAGAAAATAACGCAGAGCCTGCATCACTTCGCGCGGCGCATAAGGAAGACTCGATAGCGCCGCGGTCGGGGAGATCGTCCCGTTATCGTTGTCGGGTGCATGCGCCGAGTACCCGGCACGGTCATCGCTGGCAGTGAGGCCCCAACAGGATGCGCTATAACCCTTGTACTTGTTGGGGTTGGCGACACAGTGCGCGTGATTGATGCGCACATGGCGGACATTCAAATCCCAGTAGTCGGCGTAGCGGTCCTTGAGGCCACGCGGGTCGAGGCCGCAGAAGGAATAGTGGGTGAAGAACAGCGGTCCGCCGTACGGCATGCCGAGGGGCATCTTGATACCGTAGTAAGACTTGCCGTTTAAATAATCACGCCCGCCGGCGAAGCCGCGGTGATAGACGATCGGATCGATGGCGTAGCGCGGTGAAGAGGCTGCCAGCACGTAGGTGATCAGACATTCGTTCCAACCGTGGATCTCATGATCCATTGCCCAGCCGTTGCAGGCGCTCCAATGCCAATAGAGCAGCTTACGCCCACCTTGTGTGTACCAGTCCCATTCCACTTCTTCCCACATCCAGGTAATTCGGTTGCGCAGGGATTCTTCGTCCAGTGTCCGGCGCTGAAAATATTCCCGCGCGCACAACAATCCCATGAACAAAAATGAGGTCTCCACCAGGTCGCCGCCATCGTCTTTACGAGTGAACGGAATAGTCGCACCGGTACGCCCGTTCACGAAATGCGGGAACGCGCCGTGATAGCAGGTCGCGCGGATCAACAGTTCGAGCATATTGTCGAGACGATCCACCGCCGCCTCGCGCGTCACCCATCCACGCTCGACTGCAACGATGATCGCCATGATGCCGAAGCCCGACCCGCCGATGGCAACCAGATCGTCCACCGCTTTCTCGCGAGTTTTGCGCCGATCGGGCGCGAGGCCGCTGACCGGATGTGAGCCTTCCCAGAAAAAACGGAAGGTCTGTCGCTGGACGACTTCGAGCAGTTCGTCGTCGGGCAAAGCGGCCAGCGACGCTGGGTTCGGCATGCTCCGTGACCTGGCAGCGCTGCCACCGGGGGATTTGCGTTTCGTGATCTTGTCGCCTGTTGGCATGGCCACCTCCTCGTTTACCGATTGTGAACTGCTTTTGCGCAATTGGCATGTTGCGTCGTTCACCGACCCGCCGCGCAGTTTGGCTTCGACCTCTTTTCCGGTCAGACTTGCTGACGCATTCTTGCAGCCGGCCTATCATGCGAACGGCACTTTTTCCTAAGGACTGGATTCGATGAGCCGGATCGAAAAGTTGATGAGTGACATGACGCTGGCGGAGAAGCTCGGCCAGCTCACCATGACGGCTTCCAGCTATGCGGTGACGGGGCCCATCATCGCAGGCGATTCCACCGACGCGATCAAAGCCGGCACGATCGGCAATCTACTAAATATGGTGGGTCCGGGACCCGTGCATGAGATGCAGCGTCTGGCGGTCGAGGAGTCCCGTCTCGGCATTCCGCTGCTGATCGGGCTCGACATCATTCACGGACACCGGACGCTGTTTCCGATTCCATTGGCCGAGGCGGCCTTGTTCGATCCGGAGGCCTGGACACGGACAGCACGCGAGGCGGCCGCGGAAGGTGCTGCCGATGGATTGGCCATGACGTTCGCGCCGATGCTGGATGTTTCCCGCGATCCACGCTGGGGCCGCACGGCCGAAGGTCCGGGCGAAGATCCTTGGCTCGGCGCGCGTATCGCTGAAGCAAAGGTTCGGGGCTTTCAGGGCGCGGACCTGGCTTCCGCGGATTCGCTCGCGGCCTGTGCCAAGCATTTCTGCGCCTACGGTCCGGTGATGGCGGGACGGGAGTATGCGTCCGTTGATATCTCGGAGCGCACACTGCACGAAATCCATCTGCCCGCCTTTGTGGCGGCGGTCAAGGCCGGCGTGGCGACGATTATGCCTGCCTTTACAGACCTCGCCGGTATTCCGATGACGGCCAACACGGTACTGCTGCGTGACTACCTGCGCGGACAGCTTGGCTTCGATGGTGTTTTGGTCAGTGACTACAACGCCATCGGGGAACTCATCCGCCACGGTATCGCTGCCGACCTGCCCGATGCGGCGGCACTGGCCCTCAAGGCCGGCGTGGACATCGACATGATGGCCGATGCTTACCGTAAAGGCCTACCGATCGCACTGGAGCGCGGACTCGTCACGATTGACGAGATCGACGTAGCGGTGCGCCGGGTGCTCAAGCTCAAGGAGCATCTCGGCCTTTTCGAGGACCCGTACCGCAGAGGTTCGAAGCCTGAGACCCACGCCGTGCTGGCTCAGCGGCGGCAATTGGCGCGGGAAGTCGGAGCGCGCGCCATCGTGATGCTGAAGAACGAAAAGAACGCGCTACCGCTCGCGGACCCTCTCCGCCGGCTATGCGTCATTGGTCCGCTCGCAGACGCTGCCGAGGAAATGCGTGGACCGTGGTGGGCGGCAGGTGTGGCGGAGGGCCACGTCAGCGTCCTCGCGGGTCTGCGCCAAGGATTACCGGGAACGGAGATCCTGCATGCGCCTGGTGTTGCGATCAACGACAAAGCTAAGAAAGACATTGCCGCTGCCGTTGATCTTTGCGACGGGGCGGACGCGATCCTCCTGTGCCTTGGTGAAGCGGCAACCATGAGCGGCGAGGCGGCGAGCCGCGCTTATCCTGAACTTCCCGGGCAGCAGCGCGCGCTCGCGGAAGCCGTATGCAGACGTGCCCGCAAGCTTGGCATTCCAGTCATCGCGATCATCTTTTCAGGCCGGCCACTCATGGTGTCCTGGCTTGCCGAGAGCGCGGATGCCCTCCTTGCGGCTTGGTTTCTCGGAAGCGAAGCCGGCAACGCCATCACTGACGTGGTGACGGGGCGCGTTTCGCCGAGTGGACGCACGCCGATCACCTGGCCGCGCGCCCTGGGACAAGTGCCCATTTTCTTCGCTCAACGCCCGAGTGGTCGACCTGCGGATCCCAATGATCATTTCACCAGCAAATATCTCGACGTGCCGAATGAACCCCTGTACCCGTTCGGCCATGGTCTCACCTACGGCCGCTTCACTCTCAGCAACCTACGCATCACACCGGCCAGCGTGACGGAAGCCGACGAGATAGAGGTTCGAGTCGATGTCATGAATGAGGGCAAAGCAGTCGCTGAAGAGACGGTCTTCCTCTTCACGCGTGACAAGCTGGCGAGTGTCGCGCGGCCGCTGCTGGAGCTCAAGGGTTTTGCAAAGATCACCTTGCGACCTGGCGAAACCGGGACGGTCGAGATATCTCTGTCCGCATCGGATCTACGATTCCTGGGATCCGATCTCTGGCCCACATTCGAGCCCGGGGAAGTCGAAATTCTCGTCGGGCCCTGTGCCGATCGGTCTCAGCTTCTCGTTGGGAGTATTCGCCTGCGCGCATAGGCTCGAGATGAACTGAGTGGGGACTTTCCACACCCACGTCCAGGGCACGTCGTCAGCGATCGACATGGCTGGGAGCGCAGCCGTTCGGCATGCTCAAACTGAATATTGTTGTGCTGCAAGGCTAGGTTTTCTAGGGAGAGTGATGATGCCCGCACCTTCGAAAGCAGCGCCGGAACAGGACGAGCTCGCGCCATGACAGCGTTCTACACGGATCCACTGGTGGCTCTACGAGCGAGAAGGTGGTAGAGCAAACGTAATGAGCATCTGCCCTGCCATGATCGCGATGTGTTGCCTGTCGCCGACTCTAAAACTTACCGGTGCGGCGCAAATCTGACCACCGGTGTCGAACGACCACAGCAAGCGACCGCTGCTCGCGTCCAGTGCGATGACTCTGGAAGTGTCAGAACCGAACACCAATCCGCCTGTCGTGGCGAGCAGTCCACCCCGAGGCCAATCGCTATAGCCGGAGTTGCGGTATTCCCATCGGACCGAAGCGGTCATCGGATCGATGGCTCGCACCGCCGCGTAGTGGAAATCGCCGTCGACATCGCGCCCAAAGCTGCCGACGAAAGGTTTGCCCTTCGTGGGGCTCGGCGCGGTTTCGGTTGAAAAATACATACCACCGCGCTCCTGTATATCTACATAGGACAGATGGGTGGCGGGACTGAAAGCAGATAGCCACCAATTTGTTCCGCCGTTGGTGCTGGGGTATAGCAGCACTCCATTCGGCGTCGGGCTAGTTCCCGCAAGGCGGATCGGACGCCCGTCGATGGTCAGCCCGCTCGCCCAGGTTTGTTTAACGAACGGTTCCCCACGTACGAATTTCCCCGTGACGCGATCCAGCACGTAGTAAAATCCATTGCGGTTTGCGACTGCGAGCAGTCGTTTCTGCACGCCACCTTCCAAGACGTCGATCAACGCCGGAGTCTGGATCGAGTCCCAGTCGTGATCGTCACCGGGGCTGAACTGGAAGTGCCAAACGATGCGGCCGGTGGCGGCATCGAGAGCAAGCAGAGAATTCGAGTAGAGATTGTCGCCGCCGCGATCGGCAGTGTAGAAATCGGGAGCTGCATTCCCGGTCCCCCAATACACTAAACCTAGCTGCGGATCATAGGCACCTATGCCCCAGGTGGTGGCGCCACCGGTACGCCAGGAATTACCTCGCCAGGTATCGTGGCCGGTCTCTCCCGGGCCGGGAATAGTGTAGGTGCGCCAGCGCATGGCCCCGCTTTCGGCGTCGTAGGCCGTGATAAATCCACGCGTCGAAAAATCACCGCCTGCGATGCCCGTTATGATCTGGTCTCCGACCGGCAATGGTGCGGAAGTAATGCTGTAGCCATCGCGATAGTTGGCTACTGTCTGGTCCCAAATCAGTCGGCCGGTTTTGGCATCCAGCGCTAATAAATGCGCATCCTGCGTGCCGACGTAGACACGTGTCCCAAGGACAGCAACGCCACGATTAGTGGTGACGCAACATAGCAGCACGTCCGGCGGTGGCGGCCGCTCGTATTTCCAGATGGTCGCTCCATTTCTGGTATCTATGGCCATGACCGTGCCCTGCGGCAATGTCACGTACATCCATTGGCCAACGACGATCGGGACCGATTCGATGCGTGCATCGCTGGTGCCAAACTGGTTGATCCATTGCACGGCCAGTTGTGACACGTTCGCGGCATTGATCTGGGCGTCACCGGAGAATCGCTGAGCCGAATACGTTGCAGAAGGCAGTAGCCAATCGTCGAGGTCATCGCCCGCGCGTTGCAGCATCTCAGGGGTTGTGACTTTTATTTCAGGAATCTGTGCCGTGCTGCCGATGGCGGACCCATATGCGTGCGCAGAGCGATCAAAGGCCAGTTGGCGAAGAAACGCAATGACACGCCACACGTCATCACGCGAAAGCGGCGCCGGCCGCATGGCTGTGCCGGGCACGCCGTGGCTGACGGTGCGAAATAACGCCCAGTCGCTGTCGCCGTGCGTGAATGCTCGGCCGGTTAATGCGGGGCCGGCTCCCCCGTCCGCGGTGCCGCCGTGACAGCGGGCGCAGTTGTTGGCGAACAGCGTTCGCCCGCGCTCCCGATCGGCCGGCGAATCCATCGGGTTATTGATGACGGTGAACGCGTTGCGATGGTAATCCAGCCGGGAGAGCCGGATCCCCGAGTTGGGCCGTCCCACGTACGCGAGGTCGCTCCAGTCGACGCTTTCGAGTTGGCCTGCGGCTTTCAGAGCCACTAAGACCACACGCCATCTGATCGCCGGAACTGCGGCGATGAGTATGAGTATGAACAACGTCACACCAAGCGTAATCCGTCGAGGACCGACTGTTCTCATTTACTCAATTCCGGAATGTCGCCGTTTGGGGGATTTCTAAATTTGCGCAGGTACCGCAGTTCTTTTCGGTTCGGCTACATGGTTAATTCATAAAATAATACAGGTCTGCCGCGCGCTAGCGCTCTGTGAGGAGTGACCACTTCACGCTCATCCGATGCGCATCGGCCTGACTACGTCTGTCATGACCAGGCCCCTGAGCGCGCAACATCTTCAGCGACACCCCTGATCAGTCCATCAGCGAGCATGCCGGTCACTCGAAGCCGGGTGCCAAAAGCATTCGATTTATCGATTGGTTTGAGCTGAATTTTGCTCTTTTTTATTCACGCGCTCGCCCTTATCTTCATGCCTCAAGGAGAATGTCATGAATGAAATCAGACGCAGTAACGAGCGCGGTCATGCCGAGCACGGCTGGCTCGAATCCTTTCACAGCTTTTCTTTCGCCGACTATTTCGATCCGGAGCACATCGAATTCGGTCCGCTTCGCGTGATTAACGAAGATCAAGTGCAGGCGGGTGCCGGTTTCGGTACGCACGGCCATCGTGACATGGAGATCATCAGCTACGTGCTTGATGGCGAACTCGCACACAAGGATTCTATGGGCAATGGCTCAACGATCCGACCTGGTGACGTGCAGCGCATGAGCGCGGGCCGGGGTGTGCGGCACAGCGAGTTCAATCCTTCCAGCACCGAGCCGGTGCATTTCCTGCAAATTTGGATTCAGCCGAGTCTGCAGGGTATCGAACCGAGCTACGAAGAGAAGCGCTTTTCGTCTGACGAGAAGCGTGGTCGTTTGCGTCTCATTGTCTCGCCCGATCGCGCCGAGGGTTCGCTACTCATCAATCAGGACGCGCGAGTTTATGCCGGACTGTTCAACGAGGCGGAGAGTGCCACGCTCGAAGTGAAGCCGGGACGGCGCATCTATGTGCATATGGCACGCGGCGCGCTAAACGCGAACGACGTTGAGCTCGAAGCCGGCGACGCCCTGAAATTAGTCGAGACTACTTTGTTGAGGCTGCGGGGTGGCCACAACGCCGAGGTGATCGTTTTCGATCTGCCGGACGCTGCCTAGTAATAGTGTCAGGGAAGTGGCCGGACGGTTTTCGCCCTGGTTAGGGCCCGCGGATTGCGTCGGCCACTTCTTCGACGGCGACAGGAAAGCGTTGCAGGCAGCGATGCACTGAGTCCCAGCTGGAAACGTGAGCTGCTGCTTCAATTGATTGGCAAAGCTCCGCCAATCTTGTGGCACCTACGGCTCGCGCAGCTCCCTTTATGCGGTGTGCGGCCCGCGTGGTCATAGTGGCGTCGGACTGGTCAGCCGCTCTGAGCAGGGCATCGAGTTCTGTATCTATCGCCAGGAGAAAGCTGGCCATGACGTCCGCAATGAGTTCGGGACGGTCGCCGATGCTCTCGCGCAGTACCGAAAGGTCCAATACGGCCGTCTCCGTACGCTTCAGCACTGCCGGCTCGTCATTGACGCGATTCAGGTATTGATGACCGCGTTGTGCGGCGGAGTCCGCCCATATTTCCCAAGCCAGGTTTCGTACCAGCCCAACAGTTCGGCTGCAGGCATCGGCTTGGCGACGAAATAACCTTGCGCGATGTCGCAACCAAGCTTGGCGGCTACCTCCCAATCCTCATTTGATTCCACTCCTTCGGCCACCGTCTTGAGCCCGAGGCGTCGCCCGATACCCACGCTGCTTTCAAGCAAAGCGGAAAGTACGGGTTCGCGCGCCGACCCCGTAACGAAGGTCTGGTCGATTTTCAATTCACTAAACGGGATGCGTGTGAGCTGCTGCATCGAGGAAAATCCCGTTCCATAGTCATCGATCGACAGACCAAAGCCTTTCATGCGCAGACGTGCCAGCGTTTCCAGGGAATGGCCGAGGTCAGTCATCGCCGTGGATTCGGTAATTTCGATCGTGATCAAGCCCGGATCCAGATTTGCGGCATCGACCCTGGAGCTGAATTGATCGGGCAACGTGGTATCCGCCAAGGATTCCACCGAGACGTTGATCGCCACTGAAACCAGGTAACCCCGATCGAACCATTGACGGCAGGCAACCAGGGCCGATTCAAATAGGTCATACGTGCAGCGGGTGATCAGATCGTTTTCTTCCATGACTGAGATGAACGCCGCTGGCATCACCACCCCGTATTCGGGGTGCCGCCAGCGCATCAGCGCTTCCACTCCAGCGAGCGTGCATCTGCGCATGTCAACCTTGGGTTGGAAGAAAGGCACAAATTGGCGCTTTTCCAACCCCTTCATGATTTCCGCCGGCGACATTGACTGAACCTGCGGACGCGAGGGTGTCAATTGCTGTCCGAAATGACGCAGCAGTAACGGGAGCAGCTTGTTTTTCGTAATCGGCTTTTCGATCGCTCCCAGCAATCGGACTCCGTATGTGCGGCCCATGACCTCGGCACTTCTGATAATGGATGCGTCGAGGCCGCTGGCGAGAATGACGGAATTGGCGCAGTGGCGTTCCCCCAGGTGGCGTAGAAATTCAAGGCCATCCATATCCGGCATATTCAGGTCGCACACCAAGATATCGAGGGCTTCCCGGGTAGATTCGATCGCCGTTATTGCAGCGGCACCGTTGGCTGCTTCGGATACTGCCACGGCTCCACACAGCTTGAGGATTTGCACCACGATATCCCGCTGGAATTCGTGATCTTCGATAACCAAAGCGCGAAACTGCGGTATGTGCGAGATCTCGGCCATATATCGTCCTTGTGTTCCACGCAGACTCCAATTACCAGAAACCAGCATGCATCCATGTATAGGTAACAACAAAGTGAGACTTTAGTCCAGACGTCAGGGATATACGGTCGATTTCACGCGATCGATGCGGGACTCGATTGCGGCCATATAGCTGTGTCACGCACGGTTGTTGCTCATCAAAAACTGATCATTTCGAATGCGTGCTGCTTCTGCCAGATATCGTTGAGGAAAAATATTGGAACGGCGGTTGGGGCTCGGTATCGCCTCGATGTGAACTACGTCGAGCTGGCAGGGCTCTGTACGCTTGAGTAGCATCGCCACACCAAACCGCCAGCTGAGACTTCTAACATGATCACTGTCCATCACCTGGGGGTCTCGCAATCCGAGCGGATCGTATGGCTCTGCGAGGAACTTGGTATTGCCTATGAGTTAAAAACCTATTCGCGCGATCCGAATGGAGCCGCGCCGCCAGCCTATAAGGCCCTGCATCCGCAAGGCACGGCACCTATCATCACCGACGGCAGCTTTTCGCTGGCGGAGACGGGCGCGATCATGGATTACATTCTCGCCCGCCACGGCGGAGGGCGTCTCGTGGTGGGCTCGGAGGCGCCGAACTTTCCGGACTATCTTTACTGGCTTCATTTTGGCAACGGCTTCTTCGTGCCGGCCGCGATGATGAGCATCGTGGCTTCAAGGATGGCCGGCGATAACAAACAGGCCGCGCAAGCATTCACCGGGCGTCAGGAACTCGCCTATCGCATGAGCGAGGAGCGGCTTGGCAAGGTACCGTACTTCGCGGGACCCGAGTTCACCGCCGCCGACATCATGATGGTCTTCCCGCTGACCACCATGCGCGCCGTCACGGGGCGCGGTCTGGGCGCTTCGCCCAATTTGCTCGCCTATCTCAAGCGCATCGGCGAGCGTCCCGCCTATCAGCGCGCGATGAAAAAGGGTGACCCGGAGATGAAGCCCGCGCTCGAGTAGGGGTGTATTTCTGGATTACATTGTTCACAGTTTGAAAAACAGACAACTGTCCGCCCATCCACCTCGGGACAGAACGTAAGCCCCTGATTATTCGGGGGGACCTTTCTGAGATGGTCGATGTCGTGTTTCAAACTTTATTAGTTAGCCCGGATACGTCACCAGCGGACGCTGAAATAGAAACGGCGGATTCGTTGTT
>CAZOOK010000055.1:0-21512 GCA_964581385.1 uncultured Salinisphaerales bacterium | reverse complement strand
TGATCGCAGTACTCAAAGTCCAGAGCACATCGAGACGAAGTATGAATTCAGAACGTCCCACTGTCTGTGCGGAATCGCGCAGAGCCGCCTGGGATATTCGGTATAGGGGTTTTCTTTGCTTCCCGAATTGCTCAACGACGGCGACCTGCATTTTCTTAGGTGTCATTGCTCACGCCTCATTTTTTTGTCTGTGTCAGGAAGCATGCTGCTTCACCCACGCGATATAGCGTTCCACCCAGCCCTGCAGGAATTGATTGCTGCCCGCACCGATGTTGCCAGCCTGATCGAACAATCCATCTTTTGCCTGAATAAAGGCTTCAGGTTGCCCAAGCGTCGGAACGTCCAGGTACGCGAGAACGTTGCGCAAGTGCTGTTGCGCTATCGAGGTGCCGATGACGCCCACCGATACGCCCAACACGCCGGCGGGTTTTCTGGCCCATGCATTCTGGCCATAAGGTCGCGAAGCGTGGTCGATCGCATTCTTGAGCACCCCCGGAATCGAGCGGTTGTACTCCGCCGTGACAAACAGGAGACCGTGTGCTGCCTCGATCTCGCTCTTCAATCTCTTTACGCTGTCGGCCTGATTGGCGTCGTCATCCTGGTTGTAAAGGGGCAAATCACTGATTTGCACCTGCTTGAATGAGAATTCTGGTGGCGCCAGCTTTACAACGGCTTCCGCCAGCTTTCGATTGAAGGAATCCCTGCGAAGGCTTCCGACGACCACGGCGATTTGATAGGGTCTCATGTTGATCTCCTGGAAATGCATTCATGCTGCGGTGGCAAGGCCCTGCCCTCTGACCGCCTCTATCATCTTCACCAGCACTGCCTGGGCGTCGCCGTAAACCATGTTGCAGTTGTCGCCATAGAACAGCGCAATGACGATGAACGCCCCGCCCAATCGGTGCGGAAGCCGCTCGGCTCGACCAGCATCACCTTGATGCCAAGCGGCTCGACTTCCTGCCAAAGCGCTTCGGACAATCCCTCGACGGCAAATTTCGTCGCGTTGTAGTGACCGACCGCAGGAAATAAGCGCAGACCGCCGATGGACGAGAAGTTGACGATGAAACCCTTGCGGCGCTTGCGCATGCCGGGCAGCACTGCGTGAATCATCCGGCCCAGGCCGAAGACGTTGACCTCGAACATCTTGCGCACCTCGGCTTCTTCGCTTTCCTCGACCGCCGCGAAGTAACCGATACCGGCGCTGTTCACGAGCACGTCGATACCGCCAAATCTCTCCTCGGCCGCCTTGATCGCCGCAGCGGCCTGATCGTGCTGGGTGACATCAAGTTTGAGTACCAACACGTTGCTTGCGCTGGCATGGCGCTCCAAAGGTCCGGGATCGCGTGCCGTCACCACTGTGCGGTAGCCATGTCCCATGGCCTGCCTGGCAAGCTCCAGGCCGAAACCGGTCGAGCAGCCGGTGATGAACCAGACTGGGGTTCGGTTGCCAGGTCCTTGCAATTTGTTGTCGTCATCGAAATATCTCCATTTATGGAATTGCAACGCGCCATCGAGACAGGCCGCTTGGTTGAGCCGCAGACCTTGCACGCCGGGCTCTGAAGGGTCTGTTCGCTGAAGCACCGAGCGCTGCAACGCCGCGGTCTGGCACACGCAAGACGAGTTTGCGAGCGGGCCGGCAACGATCCTGCGCGGCCAGTGAGGAAACGGCATCGTCCCGTTTCAGCTGCGCGTAGTTCCTGACTCTCGCCAAGCCGATTCTTGCATCGCCACTCCGTATTGCCTGGCGGCAGCCTGAATGCGCTTCCAGGCGTCTTCGCGCTCGGCATCACTGACGCCTTCAACCTGATCAAAACGCGCGATGGCATTGCGAACATGACCCGCGTTTTCGAGCGGCTCCTTGCGCTGGTCCGGAAAGGCAAACTGCCTGGCCGGGATCGCGTCTCGTTCTTCCGCAGTCAGCTTCGACATCGATAGTCTCCTTGTGCATGAATTTGCGGAACGCAGCGGCGGTGCTTCCGACGGAGTGACGCTCAATAGTCCATCAGTGCCACGCGGCCAGCGGCGGCCCCTTCGGCCGGCGCCGGCTCGAGCGCCGGATAGTCGGTGTAGCCCGAGGCACCGCCGCCGTAGAGTGTGTCGGTCTTGACCGCAGCCAGTGCTGCGCCGTGCCGCAAGCGCGCGACCAGATCCGGATTGGCGATGAAGGGCCTGCCGAAGGCCACCATGTCGGCTGCGCCGGTGGCAACGGCTTCCAGCGCCATCTCACGCGTATAGCCGTTGTTGACAATCCATGCGCCGTGTTCGTTGCCGCGTTTGTAGCGGCTGCGTAGCGCTCCGTAATCGAACGGCGCCACGTCGCGCGCGCCGCCGGTCGCGCCTTCGATGACGTGAATGAAAGCCAGCTTCAGCGGCGCGAGCTGTTCGACCAGCAGGTTGAACAGTCCCTGCGCGTCGCTGTCTTGTCCCGCATCGTTGACAGGAGTGACCGGCGACATGCGCACTCCCACCCGGCCGGCGCCGATCGCGGTCACGATCGCGGTCATCACCTCGACCGGCAGTCGTGTGCGATTCTCGCGGGTCCCCCCATAAGAGTCGGTACGGTCGTTGATGCTGTCGCGAAGAAACTGCTCCAGCAGGTAGCCATTGGCGCAATGCACCTCGATGCCGTCGAATCCGGCATCAATCGCAAGGCGCGCGGCGTGAACGTAGTCGGCAATGACGCGCGGCGATTCGTCGAGGCGCAACGCTCGCGGCGTGGACGTGTCCTCGAATCCCTTGGCCGTAAAGGTCTTGCAGTCCGCGCGCCGCGCAGTGCTCGATACGGGCGGCTGTCCTTGCGGTTGCAGGGAGATGTGCGAGATGCGGCCGACATGCCAGAGCTGCAATACGATTTTGCCGCCGTTGGCGTGCACCGCATCGGTGACGCCGCCCCAGCCGGCGACCTGTTGCGGACTATAGATACCGGGCGTGCCGAAGTAGCCCTGCCCCTCGGGTGAAATCTGGGTGGCCTCGGCGACGATCAGGCCGGCGCTGGCGCGCTGTGCGTAGTAACTCGCCATCAACGCCGTCGGCGTTGCGTGAGGGCCGGCGCGATTACGAGTCAGTGGCGCCATCACGATACGGTTGGCGGCGGCGATGTCGCCGAAGCGAATGGGGTCGAACAGGCAAGTCATGAATCGGCACTCCAAATGCTCAGGCAGTGGGTTCGGTGGTCGCCGCTGGCGGGGATTCATCCAGCTTCCATGCCTCGTAACTGAGTCTCGGCATGCTGAATAGCGCACCAGCGGTTTTCACGTAAGCACCCAGGCCGTTCATGCGGCCCACCACATGAAGGGCTTCGGCACGAATGAAAGGACCAGCCGGATCGACGAACTCGTCCTTCACGTGAATCGCCACGACTTGCGCCAGAACGATCCGGTTGCGGCCGATTTCCAAGGTCGTGATCTCGCGACATTCCAGGCTTGCCGGTGAAGTCGCGATACGCGGAACCTTGACCAGCAGCGAGGGTTCCATCTTCAGACGCGTGATTTCGATCTTGTCGATCGATGGTGGAAAGTCGATTGCGCTCAGGTTCATCGCCTTCGCGACCGCCTCGCTGACGACGTTGATCACGAACTCGCCTGCACTGCGGATATTGCGTGCCGTGGCTTTTTCCGTCATGCCCCGGCCCGGCCGATTGGCAATGCCAATGGCCACGATCGGTGGATCCGTGCCCACGTAGTTGTAGGCGCTGAAGGGAGCGGCATCGACTCTTCCGGCGGCATCGATGCTGGTGATCCAGGCGATGGGCCGCGGCGCCACCAGGCCGCACAGCAGATCGTAAATCTGCTGCCGTTCGGCCTTGGCGAGATTAAAATCCATTATTTCCTGAAGGTGACATTTGTCACGTCGTGCCGTATCTGTGAGTCGGTTTGCATCGTTATCCTCTAATTTTGCAGCGGGGTCGTCGAACGTAGTACAAAGCGAGTAGAGCGTCTGTGCGATGCAAAACATCGCAGTTTGCGGCGCGGTGGAATAAAGCCTGCACTCATTGGAGTCTTATGCAAACAATGGCAGACGTGCGCAAGCCGTTCAGTTGTCAGACTCGTCAGCCGCGCCTTCGCTCCGCTCACGCACGTGAGCATCGAGCGCTTCATCCGTTCGGTGCTTAAACGGAATGAGCGCAGCCTGCGTGCGTTCGACTCATTTCCAGACGCGAGACCGTTCCCGTGCCTTCTGTGCATTGCCGAACGGACGACCGTAAGCATTCGATGCAGCCTCTTCGACCAGGCGTGTTAGCAATACGTTGGCCGCTTGTTGACCCACGCACTCAATAGAGAAGGAATCATGTTACGAAGCATGAATGATCTGGAGAACTGCAAGATCCGCGCAGCTGACGGTAATCGACGCGCTTTCTCGGCAACCGCGGCTGGTCGGCTGTTGTCCACGAATCCTGCGCCAAGAATACCCACCACATGAGCCAACTCCTGAGTGCTTTCATGCTGACGTTTGTGGCACTCTTTCCCATCGTCGATCCACTGGAGTCGGCGCCGTTCTTTCTGGATCTCACCCGGTCCTGTTCCGTTGCCGAACGAAACGCCACTGCTTGGCGAGTGACACGTTACAGCTTCTTTCTGCTACTGGGCTCCATGGTGCTGGGGCCGTCGCTGCTCGTGTTCTTCGGCATTGATCTGGCCGTCGTGCGCATCGCGGGTGGCTTGGTCGTGACGTCCATCGGCTGGAAGCTGTTGAGCAAAGGGGATGACCAATGGTCCGGCGGCGCGGTGGCGGAAGCCGAGGTGAACGCCAAGCCAGCGATGCAGTCTGCGGGCAGTTTCTATCCGCTGACTATGCCGTTGACGGTGGGACCGGGTTCAATGTCTATCGCCATCACGATCGGCAGCCACTATCCTGCCGCAACTGCGCAGCTCTCGCGCTTCGTGCTGTATATGTCCGGCGCCTTGATCGGCCTGCTGGCAATTGGCGCGGCGATCTACATTTCGTACCGGTTCGCGGCGAACATTGCCAGAGTGCTCGGCAAGACCGGCGTGGAAGTCATGGTACGGCTGTCTGCTTTCATTCTGATGTGCATCGGGATTCAGATCATTTGGAATGGCAGCGTGGCACTGATGCCCAGCCTTCTCCACTGACAGGCCGGCAGCGAGCTGCCGTCACGGCCATCGAGCACATGGATGTTCCCGGCACCAACAAGCTCCCGGCGGATGTCGCTGTTCAGTCGTTGCCGAGGCGCCGAAGTCGCGATCTGAGTGTCTCGATCTCGTCGAGCAAATCAAGCACCAGGGCTACGCCAGCGGCGCTGAGTTCCAGATCGCGCGACAGGCGCAGAGCCGCACGAGCGCGTTGCAGACTGGTGCCTTCAAAGCGCCATCGCTGCGGATCCTCGCCGTTCGGCGTCAGAGCGCCCACGTCGACCAGCGCAAGCAACTGCTCGATGTCAGTGTGGCTGGCTCGGCTCAACTCGACGAGCGTGAATTGGACCTCTTCCTCGACCACGACGCAGCCTGCCACGGATATGTTCGGATCGCTCATCGCATCATGCCTCCAGTGAGCCGCGTGGATTGAAATCGCCGAAGGCTTTGGCCAATTCGCGGTAGGCCTCCTGTGCCGGCGCCGCATCCGCCGGCGGCAGCGCGATCGACAGGGCTGCGTACAAGTCCCCGGCCGGGCCGCCGGTGGAGGCGCTGGGAATTCCCTTGCCCTTGAGGCGCAGCTTGCGACCTGCCGCTGAATTTGGCGGTACGCTCAGTTGAACGCTGCCGTCGGGCGTCGGGACGGTAACGCTCGCCCCGAGAACGGCTTCCCAAGGAGCGATCGGTACGTCGAGGTAGACGTCGCGGCCGTCAACGTGAAAGTGCTTGTGCGGCGCAAATTCGATCTCAAGGTAAAGGTCGCCGGCTTGCTCCCCGCCTTGCCCGGGATTGCCCTGACCGGCCAGCCGAAGGTGTTGCCCGTTGCGGATGCCCCTTGGAATTGACACTTCTAGCTGCTGTTGCTTCATGGTCACCTGCCCCTGCCCATCCATCTGGGGGATGCGCAAGGAGATCGTGCGATGACCTCCCCGATAGGCATCCTGCAGGTCGATCTGCACCTTGGCGTGATGATCTCCGCCGGCCCTGACTCCCGGGTTTCGCGACCCGCGCGCGCCTGCGGGCCGGTGCCCGAACAGGGCTTCGAAGAAGTCGCTGTGATCGAAATGGTCTCCGCCGCCAAAGTCGCGGCCACTGAACTCGAAGCCAGCGTCCCATCCTGGCGGCGGGCTGAACTCGGCCCCCGTCTTGTATCGGGTGCCGACATCATCGTAGGCGGCCCGCTTTTCGACATCACTCAGCGCCTCATAGGCCTCGGCCACATCCTTGAATCGGGATTCGGCATCCGGCTCCTTGCTCACGTCTGGGTGGTACTTGCGCGCGAGTTTGCGGTAGGCGCGCTTGATGTCGTCCTGTGTGGCAGTCTGCTGCACTCCAAGCGTGGCGTAATAGTCCTTGAATTCCATGAAGGCTCCAGGCAGTGACACTCGATAAACCTGAAAACATCGATTGGGGGTCAATCTTCTTGGAGAGGATAGGCGAATTTGTTCGGCCATCGCCTGAGCCAAGTCAAGTCGAGGACGTTCGTTGCCACCTGCAAGTACCCTCCGCGCGCCAAGTTCACCGCCTGACAGACCGATGGTGCAGCTGCGCACTTGCTCGCAGAACACCGCCTGTTGACACTAGGCTTTCTTAATTGCGCGGTTCGCGCTAAACAACTGTCCACCGCTTTCTGTCGTGTAACCGGTGTAGCCTGTAAACAAGGTGTACGGATACATGCCAGCACCCCAGAACCCGGTGCTACCCCAGTAGGAGGCATATCCGTAATAGCCGAGATACTCCGATTCGTGCTGTCGCGAGACCGGTTTTTCGGTGTGGAGCGACGGCTTGGTGTTGATGACAGCTTTGTTAACGCAGTGCCGATTGACTTGAATCAATTACAGCGCAAACGGTCGAACTGTAGATTCGGGCTCCGCAAGGAATGGAATTCAAGGCATGAGCAGCACCTTTGTGGATGCCCCTCAAGCGCGAGTGGCCTATCCATGCGCGGCAGCAAAAGAGCAGCGCTCGCTGCATGTGCTCGTCGTAGCTTCCGAAATCTTTCCGCTGGCCAAGACGGGCGGCCTTGCCGACGTGGCGAGCGCGCTGCCGAAATCCCTAACGGGGCTGGGCATTGAAGCGCGACTGATCATGCCGGCGTATCCATCCGCGCTGGAACAAGCGCTGGGTCTGCATGTCGTCGCCGAACTGGGTGAGGTGCTCGGCGCGCCGGTGCGCGTGTGGTGCGGGCGCATGTCGGATTCGAATTTACCGGTGTGGCTGGTCGACAGTCCCGAACTGTATCGCCGCTCCGGTTCGCTGTACGTCGACGAACAGGGACAGGAATGGTCCGACAATGCGCGGCGCTTTGCGGTGCTCAGCCATGTCGCGGCGAATATCGCGCTCGGGCGCACGGCGATTGCTTGGCGGCCGGATGTCGTGCACTGCAACGACTGGCACACGGGGCTGGTGCCCCTGCTGCTGCATCACGCGCCGCAGCCGCGGCCGCGTTGCGTGTTTACGATTCACAACGCCGCGTTTCAGGGCAACTTTCCGCTCGACGTTGCGCGGCAGTTCGATCTGCCGCTCCATACGCTCGCCACCGGCGGCGCCGAGTTCTACGGGCAGTTTTCATTTCTGAAGGCCGGCATTCGCTACGCGGACAAAATCACCACCGTCAGCCCGACTTATGCACGCGAAATATGCACGTCCGAGTTTGGCTTTGGTCTCGACGGCCTGCTGCGTTCGCGCGCCAGCGATCTTGTCGGCATCCTGAACGGCATCGACGACGATTTGTGGAATCCGGCTGCCGATCCCCATCTGGCGCAAGCCTATGCGCGCGCCGATTGTGGCGGCAAGGCCGCGTGCAAATGCGATCTGCAACATCGCCTGGGACTACGCGTTGACGCCGATGCACCACTCGCTGTTTTCGTCAGTCGCGTCACGCCGCAGAAAATGGCCGATGTACTGCTCGACCGTCTGCCGCACGTTATGCAGCGCGCGCCGCACATGCAGTTCGCGCTGCTCGGCCGCGGCGACCGCCATTTGGAAGAAGGGTTCTCGCAGCTGGCTGCCGCGTTTCCGGGTCGTGCATCGGCACGCATCGAATACACGGAACCGAAGGCGCATCGCATGCACGCCGGCGGCGACATCCTGCTGCATGGATCGCGCTTCGAGCCCTGCGGACTCGCGCAGCTCTATGCGATGCGCTACGGCACGATTCCGGTTGTGCGGCGTGTTGGCGGCCTTGCCGACAGCGTCGCCGACGCCGAATGCAATAAAGCAACGCCAACCGGTTTCGTGTTTGACGATGCCACCGGCAACGCGCTTTCCTCGGCAATCGATCGCAGCCTGCATGTTTACCAGGCGCGCCGCGGTTCGTGGCAACGCTTGCAGGCCAACGCGATGAGCGCCGATTTCAGCTGGCGCCGATCGGCGCGCGAATACGCCACGTTGTTCGCGCACAAATTGACCGGTATGGCGGCAGACCTCCGGAACGGCACCGACGATCGATGGCCGGATATCTCGTTCTCGGCAATACCTGCGGCCTTTAGTGCATGACCGCCGACCTGCCGCAAGGGGCTGGCGCCGGGGCGGCAGCGCCGCTGAGAGAAAGCTATTAAGGATGCACCGTGAACCCCCCGACACCTATCAGCTACCCGATCTATAGCTTTCCGCCGACGGATATCGCCGGGTTCGATACGCTGGCGGAGCTTGCCCTGGATATGCGCTCGTCGTGGAATCATGCGACCGACAAAATATGGCGGCAGCTGGATCATGAATTATGGGAGATCACCCATAATCCGTGGGCGGTCCTGCAAACGGTCTCGCGTGACCGCGTCGAGCGGCTACTGACTGATCCCATGTTTCGCCGGGACGTTGATTCCTTGTTGCAAACCCGGCGGCAATCCGCGGAGGCTCCGGCTTGGTTTCAGCAGACGCATCTGCAGAGTTCCTTGAGCTGCGCCGCATACTTCAGCATGGAGTTCATGCTCAGCGAAGCCTTACCTATCTACTCAGGCGGGCTCGGCAATGTCGCCGGCGATCAGCTCAAAGCCGCCAGCGACCTGGGCGTGCCGGTGGTCGGCGTCGGTCTGCTCTACCAGCAGGGCTATTTTCGCCAGGAGATTGGCAAAGACGGAGCGCAAGAGGCGCTCTACCCATATAACGATCCCGGCCAGTTGCCGATCACGCCATTGCGCAAAGCCAACGGCGACTGGTTGCGGCTCGAGATCGCTTTGCCAGGTTACTCCGTGTGGCTGCGCGCATGGCAGGTTCAGGTCGGAAGAGTGAAGCTATACCTGCTGGACAGCAATGACGCGGCGAACTTTCCCGTGCATCGAGGGATCACCAGCGAGCTGTACGGCGGCGGACCGGAACTGCGCCTCAAGCAGGAACTGCTGCTCGGCATCGGCGGCTGGCGGTTGCTGCGAGTGCTCGGTCTCCAGCCGGAGGTCTGTCATTTGAACGAAGGGCATGCTGCTTTCGCCGTGTTGGAGCGCGCCCGACAGTTCATGGAAGAAGCCGACCAACCCTTTCAAGTCGCACTGGCCGTCACACGCGCGGGAAATCTCTTCACGACTCACACGGCGGTGGCCGCCGGTTTCGATCGTTTCGCCCCAGCGCTCATCGAGCAATATCTCGGTCTGTATGCCGAACAGAAGCTAGGCATAACGCTTCATGATTTGCTCGCTCTGGGTCGTCAGAATCCGCACGACCCGGTGGAGCCTTTCAACATGGCCTATCTCGCCATCCGTGGAAGCTTAGCGGTGAATGGCGTGAGCCGTTTGCACGGAGACGTCAGCCGGCAGCTGTTCGAGCCACTCTTTTCGCGTTGGCCGAAGAACGAGGTGCCCGTCGGATATGTGACGAACGGTGTCCACACGCCCACCTGGGACTCAGCCCCAGCCGATGATCTCTGGACTGAGGCCTGTAGAAAGGCCCGCTGGCTGGGAACGACGCAATCGCTAGAGCTGGAAATGCGCTGCGTCGCGGATGCCAAACTCTGGCCGTTTCGCAATGCCGCCCGGACGTCTCTTGTCGAATATATCCGTCAGCGCCTGTCCCGGCAGCTGACCGCATCCGGCGCGTCGCCCGAAGCGGTGGACGTGGCGAAGCATTTGTTCAATGCCGACACACTGACGTTGGGCTTCGCCCGCCGCTTCGCGACTTACAAGCGGCCGAACCTGCTGCTGCACGATTCGGCACGCCTGCTGCGCCTGTTGGCCAACCCCGAGCACCCGGTGCAACTCATCATCGCTGGCAAAGCGCATCCGGACGATCGTGCAGGTCAGGCCTTGATCCAGGAGTGGATTCAGTTCATTCGTCAGCCGGAAATCCGGCCGCACATCGTTTTCCTGAGCGACTACGACATGCTGCTGACGGAGCACCTGGTGCAGGGCGTGGATGTCTGGATCAATACGCCGCGGCGACCGTGGGAAGCCTGCGGCACGAGCGGCATGAAAGTGCTCGTCAACGGCGGCCTCAATCTCTCGGAACTGGATGGCTGGTGGGCGGAAGCCTACACGCCTGAAGTGGGCTGGGCCTTGGGCGACGGCCGCGAGCACGGCGACGATCCCGCCTCAGACGCGGCCGCAGCTGACGCGCTCTACGATCTGCTCGAGCACGAGGTGATCCCTGAATTTTATGGCCGCAACGAGAGCGGCATTCCCACCGCTTGGGTCAATCGCATGCGCGAAAGCATGGCGCAGCTGACGCCACGCTTCTCCACCAACCGCTCGGTTCGCGAATACACCGAACAACACTATCTCCCGGCCGCGTCCGCCTATCGATTGCGTAGTGCCGATCGAGGCGCCATTGGCAAGCGGATCATCGATCGGCAGCACCGTCTGGACCACCAGTGGGCGCAGCTGCGCTTCGGCGCCATAAAGGTTGAGACGCGTGGCGAACAGCACCTGTTCGAGGTTCAGCTCTATCTCAACGACCTCGATGTCGAAGCGGTTCAGGTCGAGCTTTACGCCGATGGTGTCATGGGCAGCGCTTCCGTTCGCCAGGAGATGAAGCGCGTTCGCCCAATTCGCGACGAAGCCGGCGGCGGCGTGTACGGCGCGGCCGTGCCGGCGGCCCGCCCTGCCGCGGACTACACAGCACGCGTAATCCCGCGCTACGAAGGCGTTGCAATTCCGTTAGAAGACGCACGCATCCTGTGGCAACGATGAATTGATTTCGAGCGGTAAGCGTAGTGAACCGCAAAAGATCGAATGCAACCCATGCAAAAACCTTAGAACCGGATGACCATCCTGTCGGTGTGGTACGGCACCGAAAAAACTCGCTGCAGTCGGTATCTTTTAAAGGTCGTAACTAGACATGAGGTTTGTCGATTGCTTTGCTTCCTCCTGCTTCGTGCATATCCGCAAGCCTGACGCGGATATTTTCCGGCTCGCGCTGGAGCTTGCCCAAGTGCCCGCGCGGCAAGTGATCTACATCGAGAACACTCCAATGTTCGTCGAGGTCCCTGAAGGCGTGCGGATTCAATCCATTCTTCACACCGACTACCGATCGACATGCGCCACGCTGGCAGTCGCTCGGACTACGGAATGAAAAAGGCGGTGTCCATGAAAGTCGATAGCCCAAGCATTCTGACGCTCAATGCAGGCTCGTCGAGTATCCGCTTCGCGCTGTATCAGATCGGCGAAGCGTTGGAGCGAACGCTCGATGGGAAGATCGACCGCATCGGCCTGAGCGAAACGAATCTAAGCTTCACGGCTTCGAATCGGAAACCATCGGGCCGCTGCAATCTCGCCGCTGAGGATCACCGATCGGCGACCGCTTTCCTGATCGATTGGCTCGAACAACAGCAGGCTTTTATTTCAGTGCGGGCGGTTGGACACCGGGTTGTCCACGGCATGCAGCGTAGCCAACCTGAGCCTATCACGCAGGCCTTGCTGGACGAGCTCGATAGGATCAAGCCCTACGATCCGGATCATCTGCCGCGCGAGATCGAGCTGATCGAGGCATTCCGGCAGCGGCATCCGCAGCTGCCGCAAGTTGCCTGCTTCGACACGGCTTTCCACCGCACCCTGCCCCGCGTTGCCCGATTGCTACCGATTCCGCGGCGCTACGACGCGAAGGGCGTGCAACGTTACGGTTTCCACGGTTTGTCTTACGCGTATCTGTTGGAAGAACTCGCGCGCCTCGGCGATCCGGCGGCGACAACCGGCCGCGTGATCCTTGCGCATCTGGGCAACGGCGCCAGCCTGGCCGCCGTGCGCAATGGTCAGAGCATCGACACCAGCATGGGTTTCACGCCCACGGCTGGCATCCCCATGAGCACGCGCTCCGGAGATTTGGATCCGGGATTGGTCAGCTACTTGGCGTGCACCGAGCAGATGACCGCCGCCCAATTCCACCAGATGGTAAACCACGACTCCGGACTGCTCGGCGTTTCCGAGATCAGTTCCGACATACGCGACTTGCTCGCACGCGAAGCGAGTGATGTGCGGGCAGCGGAGGCCGTGGCCTTGTTCTGCTATCAGGCGAAGAAGTGGATCGGGGCTTTTGCCGCTGCGCTCGGCGGCTTGGACACTCTGGTCTTTGCAGGTGGCATCGGTGAAAACGCGTCGCTTATCCGCGAGCGGATCTGCGACGGGCTGGGCTTTCTCGGCATCGAACTCGACTCGGCGCGCAATGCGACGAACGCACCGCTGATTTCGGCAGATGCGGGTCGCGTCAGCGTGCGGGTCATCCGCACCGAAGAGGAACGCGTGATCGCGAGGTCTGTTGCACGCGTCCTCAATCTCGGATCCATTTAGGAAGCATAGACCATGAACACCACCGCGCTCACACCGGAACTGCTCCACAAAATGGACGCCTACTGGCGCGCCGCCAACTATCTCTCCGTAGGGCAGATTTATCTCTACGATAATCCGCTGCTGAAGCGGCCGCTGACGCTGGCGGATGTGAAACACATGCTGCTGGGACACTGGGGTACGACGCCCGGCCAGAATTTCATCTACGTGCACTTGAACCGGGTCATCAAGAAATACGACCTCGATATGATTTATGTGTCCGGCCCCGGGCACGGCGGGCCGGCCGTCGTGGGCAACACCTACCTTGAGGGCACTTACAGCGAGATCTATCCCGACATCGGCCAGGATGAGGCCGGCCTTCAAAAGCTCTTCAAGCAGTTCTCGTTTCCCGGTGGTGTCCCCAGCCACGCGTCGCCGGAGTGCCCGGGCTCGATCCACGAGGGCGGCGAACTGGGCTATTCACTCAGTCACTCGTTCGGGGCGGTATTCGACAATCCCGATCTGATCGTCGCCTGCGTCGTCGGCGACGGCGAGGCAGAAACCGGGCCGCTAGCCACGGCCTGGCATTCCAACAAGTTTCTCAACCCAGCCACCGACGGCGCAGTGCTGCCGATCCTGCATCTCAACGGCTACAAGATTTCCAACCCGACCATTCTCGCCCGCATCGAGCGCGAGGAACTGGAACAACTGCTGCGTGGCTACGGCTGGACGCCTTATTTCGTCGAAGGTCGTGAGCCCGCGCTGATGCACGAGGCCATGGCCGCGACGCTTGACATAGCGGTGGAGCAGATCAGGAAAATCCAGCACGACGCCCGCGTCAACGGCAACCTGACGCGGCCGCGCTGGCCGATGATCGTACTCAAATCACCCAAGGGCTGGACCGGACCGAAGGTGGTGGATGGCCGGCAGATCGAAGGCACGTTCCGGGCGCACCAGGTGCCGCTGTCCGATCCGGCCACCCATCCCGAACACCTCAAGCTGCTGGAAGACTGGCTCAGGAGCTACCATCCACAGGAATTGTTTGATGCGCAGGGCCGCCTGAAACCGGAACTGGCCGAACTGGCACCCAAGGGCGCGCGGCGCATGGGCGCCAATCCCCACGCCAACGGCGGCATGCTGCTACGCGATTTGCGAATGCCGGATTTTCGTGACTACGCGGCCGACGTGCCCGCACCGGGCGCGCCCGGCATCGGCGACACGCATGTGCTGGGGCCTTTCCTGCGCGATGTGGCGAAGCTGAATAGCGAGCAGCGAAACTTCCGGGTCTTTGGTCCTGATGAGACGCTCTCCAATGGTCTGGAAGCGCTCTTTGGGGTGACCCAGCGCCAGTGGGACGCCGCGACCGTGCCCAACGACGAATTTCTCGCGCCCGCCGGCCGCGTGATGGAGATGCTCAGCGAGCACCAGTGCGAGGGCTGGCTCGAAGGCTATCTGCTCACCGGACGACACGGACTCTTCAACTGCTACGAGGCGTTCATTCACATCGTCGACTCGATGTTCAATCAGCACGCCAAGTGGTTGAAGGTGACATCGCAGCTGCCGTGGCGGCGCAAGATTGCTTCGCTGAACTACTTGTTGGCCTCGCATGTCTGGCGCCAGGATCACAATGGCTTTACCCACCAGGATCCCGGCTTCATCGACCATGTCGTGAACAAGAAGGCTGAGGTCGTTCGGGTGTACCTGCCGCCCGATGCCAACTGTCTGTTGTCGGTGACGGATCATTGCCTGCGCAGCCGGCATTACGTCAACGTCGTCATCGCCGGCAAGCACCCGGCACCGCAGTGGCTGGCGATGGACGCCGCCGTCAAGCACTGCACTGAAGGCATCGGCATCTGGCAGTGGGCCAGCAATGACCAGGGCGTTGCACCCGATGTGGTCATGGCCTGCTGTGGCGACGTGCCCACGATGGAGACGCTTGCCGCCGTCTCGATCCTGCACGAACATCTGCCCGATTTGAAGATCCGCGTGGTCAATGTGGTCGATCTCATGAAATTGCAGCCGCAAAGCGAGCATCCGCATGGATTGAGCGATGTGGATTTCGACGAACTCTTCACCAAGGACAAGCCGGTCATCTTCGCCTTCCATGCCTATCCGTGGCTGATCCACCGACTGACTTACCGCCGCACCAACCATTCCAATATTCACGTCCGCGGCTACAAAGAGGAGGGCACTATCACCACGCCCTTCGATATGACCGTGCTGAACGATCTGGATCGCTTCCATCTTGTCATCGATACCATCGACCGCCTACCGCAGACCGGCGATAAGGGTGGCTACCTCAAGCAACGGCTCAAAGAAAAGCTGATCGAGCATAAGCAATACATCTGCAAATACGGCGAGGATCTGCCAGAAATTCGCAATTGGAAGTGGCTGGGCAAAGCGCGATCCGGCGAAAACCTGAGTGCTGAAAACGTCGGTGTTTGAATGAACATGCGCGGACCGGAAGTCACAAACAAAGCCATTCCGTCAAATCGCGGCGCCGTTGTTTCGGTGCGTGGTAGCGTCGTAGATATCCGGTTCGATGTGCGTTTGCCGCCGATCTATTCGTTGTTGCGCGCCGGAGCGGAAGGACAGATCGTTATCGAAGTGATAGCGCAGCTCGATGCGCGTCGCGTGCGCGGGATTGCGCTGACGCCCACGCAAGGTCTCGCTCGGGGCATGGTCGTGGAGGACACGGGCGGGCCGTTGAAGGCCCCGGTGGGTAAGGGAACTCTCTCACGGATTTTCGACGTGTTTGGCAACGTGATAGACCGGGAAGCGGCGCTGTCCGATGTTCAATGGCGCTCTGTACATCAAGCGCCGCCGCCGCTGGCACGACGCTCCACCAAGTCTGAAATCTTTGAGACGGGCATCAAAGTCATCGATGTGCTCGTGCCGCTGGAACGCGGCGGCAAGACCGGACTGTTCGGCGGCGCGGGCGTGGGCAAAACGGTACTGCTCACCGAGATGATCCACAACATGATTGGGCACCAAGAGGGCGTAAGCATTTTTTGCGGCATTGGCGAACGCTGTCGCGAAGGTGAGGAGCTTTACCGCGATATGAAAGAAGCCGGCGTGCTGAAGAACATGGTAATGATCTTCGGCCAGATGAATGAGCCGCCGGGCAGCCGGTTCCGGGTGGGACATGCGGCGCTGACGATGGCCGAGTATTTCCGGGACGACGAGCACCGCGATGTGCTGCTGCTCATCGATAACATTTTCCGCTTCATCCAGGCCGGCATGGAGGTGTCCGGCTTGATGGGCCAAATGCCGGCGCGCCTGGGGTATCAGCCCACAATGGGCACCGAACTATCGGGGTTGGAGGAGCGCATCGCCAACACGGATGCCGGCGCCATCACGTCGATCCAGGCGGTGTATGTGCCGGCAGACGATTTGACCGATCCGGCGGCGGTGCACGTGTTTTCGCATCTGTCCGCGTCGATCGTGCTGTCGCGCAAGCGGGCGAGTGAAGGATTGTTTCCGGCCATCGACCCGCTACAGTCCAGTTCCAAGATGGCCACGCCAGGCATCGTCGGTGAACGGCACTACCGCTTGGCGCAGGAAATCCGGCGGACGCTCGCGCAATACGCAGAACTCAAGGACATCATTGCCATGCTCGGCCTGGAGCAGCTGGCGGCGGAGGACCGCAAGGTCGTAGCGCGTGCGCGCCAACTGGAGCGTTTTCTGACGCAGCCCTTTTTCACTACCGAACAGTTCACCGGCCTCAAAGGGAAGCTCGTCAGCCTCACGGACGCGCTCGACGGTTGCGAGCGAATCCTGCGCGATGAATTCAAAGACGACCCGGAAAGCGCGCTCTATATGATCGGGCCGATTGGTGAAGCGAAGGGAAGAGCCAAACCCAATCCCGGAGCGCCTACAAGTCCATCGGCTCCTGAGAAAAAGTCCGAAGGCACGGACGTCGCGCAGGCGAGCGCCGGTTCCAAGCCCCAAGGACCATCCAAAACTCCATCAAAGCCTGGAACAGATTCTCAAGCGAAGATGGAACATGCCGCCGATGCTCATGAATCTTAAGATTCTCCTGCCGTTCGAAATCTTCGCCGAGAAGACTGGCGTGTCGCGGATCGTTGCGGACACGCGCGCGGGCTCGTTCGGACTGTTGCCGCACCGACTCGACTGTGTAGCCGCGCTCTCACCGGGAATTTTGATCTACGAGACAGAGTCCGATGGAGAAGTCGTGGTGGCCGTGGATGAAGGGGTGCTCGTCAAGACCGGCCCGGACGTGCTCGTATCCGTGCGCCGGGCGATAGGCGGAACGGATCTCGGACAACTAAAGGATTCGGTCGAAAAGGAGTTTCTGACCCTGGACGAACGCGAGCAAAGCCTGCGCACCGTCATGGCGAAATTGGAAGCCGGTTTTCTGCGTCGCTTCGTGGCTTTTCAACATGAATGACGATCCAACAAAGCGGGCTTCGAAGAACGAAACGAGCCTCGCCGGACAGGTCGGCGCGAAGGCGGCACGCAAAATTAAGGCGCGCAAGTCCAAGCAAAGTATCTGGTTCGGCTTGGGCATGATGGGCCTGATCGGCTGGTCGGTGACGGTGCCGACGCTGCTCGGCGCAGCGCTTGGTCTCTGGTTGGACAAGCACCATCCAGACACTCATGCCTGGACGCTGATGCTATTGATGGCAGGGCTTGCGATCGGCTGTTTCAACGCGTGGCACTGGGTCGCCAAGGAAGACAAGGCCATGCGGGACGAACGGGAGAGTGACGATGCATGAATGGGTGACGCTGGCACTGGCGTTGACATCGGGTCTATTGCTCGGGGTGATTTTCTTCGGCGGCCTCTGGTGGACCGTCCAGAGGGGTGTTTCGTCCACACATCCGGCGCTCTGGTTCTTCGGCAGCCTGCTGCTGCGAATGAGCATCGCCCTGCCGGGGTTTTATTTTGTCGGCGGCGGCCAGTGGCAGCGGCTGCTGTCGTGTCTACTTGGATTTGTCGTTGCGCGCCTGGTCGTGACGCGGCTGCGCGGACCGTCAGGAGAAAGACAAAGCCGAACGGCAGCAGTAGCGGAGGACGGCCATGCGCCTTAGTCCCGACGAGATCATTTTCTGGCAGCACGGATTTTTCAAACTCAACGGCACGATTGTGTTCACCTGGGGATTGATGCTCGTGCTGGCCGTCGGTTCAAAGCTCGTCACGCGCAAACTGACCACCGAGCATACGCGTTCCCGCTGGCAGAACCTGTTGGAAATCGTCGTCACCGGCATCGAGAAACAAATCGAGGATGTCGGCCTTCAGCACCCGGAAAAATATATCGGCTTCCTGGGCACGCTATTCCTATTCGTTGCCCTGGCCAGCCTCTGCACGGTCATTCCCGGCTACGAGCCGCCGACGGGCTCGCTCTCGACCACCGCCGCACTCGCGCTGTGCGTCATGGTGGCGGTGCCGCTGTTCGGCATTGAGGACCAGGGGCTGCGCGGCTACCTCAAGTCCTACGTGGAACCGACGATCATCATGCTGCCGTTCAACATCATCAGCGAACTATCCCGCACGCTGGCCCTCGCGGTCCGCCTGTTCGGCAACATGATGAGCGGGACGATGATTATCGCCATTCTGCTGACCATCACGCCCTTCCTCTTTCCGATCGCCATGAGCGCGCTCGGCCTGCTGACCGGCATGGTGCAGGCCTACATTTTTAGCATCCTGGCCGCCGTTTACATCGCAGCCGCCACGCGCATGCGCATGGCCAAGCCTGATCCAGTGCCCAAGACTTGAAACTAACGAACCATCCAAAGGACTCTCCATGGATATCACCGCCCTCGTCGCCGTCGCCTCGATCGTCACAGCTGGCCTGACGATTGCCCTGGGGAGTATCGGACCCGCGCTCGGCGAGGGGCGTGCGGTCGCAACGGCATTGAGTTCTTTGGCGCAGCAGCCCGATGCAGCGACGACGATCACACGCACCTTGTTTGTAGGCCTGGCCATGATCGAATCCATCGCGATCTATTGCTTCGTGGTTTCGATGATTCTCATTTTTGCCAATCCGTTCTGGAATCACGTCATCGCCCAAGCCGCGGGGAAGTAACCGATGCTGATCGACTGGTTCACCGTCGGTGCGCAAGCGCTCAACTTCCTCGTCATGGTTTGGTTGCTGAAGCGCTTTTTATACAAGCCTATTCTCAACGCCATCGACGCGCGCGAAAATCGGATCGCTTCGTCACTTGCCGACGCCGACGCGAAAATGGCCGAAGCCCAGAAGGAGCGCGACGAGTTCCAGCACAAAAACGAGAAGTTCGACCGGCAGCGCGCTGAACTTCTGAGCAAGGCGACGGATGAGGCGAAAGCCGAATTCCAGCGGCTCCTGGACGAGGCGCGAACGGCGGCCGACGCCTTGAGTGCGAAACGACAGGAAGCGCTGAGAAACGAGGCTCATAATCTGAATCAAGCGATCAGTCGCCGGATCCAACAGGAAGTGTTTGCCATCGCACGAAAGACGCTGGTTGATCTCGCTACGACGAGTTTGGAAGAGCGTCTGGGAGAGGTGTTCACACGCCGCTTGCGGGAGATGGATGGCAAGGCGAAAGAGGGTCTCGCCGCGGCCCTTAAAAAAACTGCCGAGCCCGCCGTTGTTCGGAGCGCGTTTGAGCTGCCCCCAGAGCAGCGCGCGGCGATACGAAATGCATTCAACGAAACCTTCGAGGCCGACATTCACCTGCGGTTCGAGACCGCACCGGAGTTGGTCAGCGGGATCGAATTCACCATGAATGGACAAAAGGTGGTTTGGAGCATCGCGGATTATCTCGCGTCGCTGGAAAAGCTTGTCGGCGAACTTCTGAAAGAGAAGGACCGACCTGAAGCGAAGAGCCCATGACCACTGCGCCTGAAAGTTTGCAGGGCATCCTCGACTACGCGTTCGCTGGAATAAGCCAGGCACGGGAAGCTTTTACTCCACAGTTGGCACCGCACGAAGTGGGCACGATTACGACGATCTCCACCGGCATCGCCAAGGTTTCCGGACTGCCAGGCGCAGCCTTTGAGGAGCTTCTCGAATTTCCCGGGGGGTTGTTCGGCATCGCGTTCAACGTAGACGAAGACGAAATCGGCGTCGTGCTGCTCGGCGAATACTGGCATCTGCACGCGGGGGATGAAGTCAGACGCACGGGCCGGGTAATGGACGTGATCGTTGGCGACGGATTGCTGGGACGGGTCATTGACCCGCTTGGTCGGCCGCTTGATGGCAAAGGTCCGGTGGTGGCCAGCGAGCGCCTGCCCATCGAACGTTCCGCCACGCCGATCATGGACCGCGCGCCCGTCACCGAGCCGCTCCAGACGGGCCTCAAAGTCATTGATGCGCTCATTCCTATTGGGCGCGGCCAGCGCGAATTAATACTGGGTGACCGGCAGACTGGCAAAACCACTATTGCAATCGACACCATCCTTAACCAGCGGGGCGAGGATGTCGTGTGCGTCTATTGCGCCATTGGCCAGCGTGCGTCCGCCGTGGCGAAGGCCGTAGCGGTTTTGCGGGAGAAGGATGCGATGGATTACACCGTGGCGGTGGTGACCGAAGGTAATGATCCGCCGGGCCTCGCTTACATCGCCCCGTACGCGGCAACCAGCATCGCTGAACATTTCATGAAGGCGGGTCGCGATGTACTGATTGTTTACGACGATCTCACTCAGCATGCTCGCGCCTACCGCGAGCTTTCTCTCCTGCTCCGCCGGCCGCCCGGTCGCGAAGCCTTTCCCGGCGACATCTTCTACATTCATTCGCGTCTGCTGGAACGGGCGACTCATCTGCTCAAGGAACACGGGGATGGCTCGCTCACCGCTTTGCCCATCATCGAAACCGAAGCGCAGAACATCTCCGCCTACATTCCGACCAACCTGATTTCTATCACGGACGGACAGATCTACCTCTCTCCGTCGCTGTTCGAACTGGGCGTGCTGCCCGCTATCGATGTCGGCAAGTCCGTTTCGCGCGTCGGCGGCAAGGCGCAACGGGCGGCGTATCGTGCAGTGACGGGCGACCTCAAACTTGCTTACGCACAGTTCGAGGAGCTTGAGACCTTTGCCCGATTCGGCGCCCGCATGGATGAAGACACTCACCAGATCATCGAGCATGGACGGCGAATCCGCGCCTGCCTCAAACAGCCGGAATTCGCTCCGGTGTCCGTGCCCGCGCAAATCGCCATCCTGCTGGCGTTGACCGCAAAGCTCTTTGACTCGGTGCCGATCGAGCGGATGGTGGATGCCGAACACGCCGTGCGCGCGGCGGCGGCGGGTATCCCGGCTGAGATAAGCGCGCGATTCGAAGCCGCCGCGAAATTGAATGACGAGGATCGCGAAGCGATTATCGAAATCGCCCGCAAGTCGCTCGCGGAGTTCCAACCCCGGCCGGAATGCAGCGCGGAAATCAAACCGAAAGCCGTGCTCAAGGAGAAAACGTGAGCGACACCATGGCGAACTTGAGCCGCAAGATCAGCAGCGCCGGCGATCTCCAATCGGTCGTGCGCACGATGAAAACCTTGGCGGCCTCGAACATCGGGCAATATGAGAAATCGGTGCGCGCGCTGGCCGACTACTATCGGACCGTGGAGCTCGGCTTGAGCGCGTTTTTTCGGGAAAGCCAGCCGGCGTCACTGATGATGAAGGGACAAGGACGAACTGCTGCGCGTGCGATTGGCGCCGTCGTGTTCGGTTCCGACCAGGGACTGGTAGGCCAGTTTAATGAGGTGGTCGCCGATTTTGCCTTCAAGACGCTCGCGACTCTGC